>NZ_NGNS01000014.1 GCF_002165625.1 Neiella marina | reverse complement strand
AGCTTCAGTTAAAGTGCTGTGGCAAGGATGGCTCAAATTACAAGCCATCCTTGAAGGGTACGAGCTAGCCAAGTCTCTTGAACTCTAAGATGTGATCAAGAGACAGGTCTATTGGACTGGCTTTTTCATGTTTCATTGATTGACTGTTTCGTTTTGTTGACAGCCAAAGGCGGTGCAGAAGTCGACCACCTGCCTGAGACTTGTCAAGCATCAACAATAGCAAATAGTCGCTATGCTATTTGTTACGCGCAATTTTTACCCCATCACGTCAGGACTCCATCATGGCCGTTTTTGAAATCAAGCACCCGCTGGTGCAACACAAACTTGGGCTTATGCGTAAAGCAGGCCTCAGCACCAAACAATTCCGCGAACTCTGTAGTGAAATTGGTGCCTTGCTTACCTATGAAGCCACTCGCAACCTCGAAACCGAAACGGTTGAAATCGAAGGATGGCAAGGTTCGCCACTGGCGGTTGAAAACATCAAAGGTAAAAAAATCACTTTGGTGCCGATTTTACGAGCAGGGTTGGGCATGCTAGACGGTGTTCAAACCCTTTTGCCAAACGCCAAGATCAGTGTGGTTGGCCTCTATCGTGATGAAGAAACATTAGAACCAGTGGCCTATTTCGACAAAGTAGTTCGCGACGTTGAAGAGCGCACCGCACTCATCGTTGATCCAATGTTAGCGACAGGCGGCACACTGATTGCCACTGTTGATTTGCTTAAGCAGAAAGGTTGCACACACATTCAAGGGTTGTTCTTGGTCGCAGCACCAGAAGGCATTGCCAAACTAGAGGCGGCTCATCCAGATATCGATATTTATGTTGCCTCTGTCGACGATCACTTAAACGACAAAGGTTACATCATCCCTGGCCTTGGTGATGCCGGCGACAAGATTTTTGGCACCCGATAATTTTAAATAAAAAACACACTGCAGGACTCAACAAACCTATGCAAACCTTCTCTGTTCGCACCGCATTGATTGGCGCCCAAATGCTATTTGTCGCCTTTGGCGCCTTGGTGCTAGTACCAATTTTGACCGGCTTAGATCCAAACGTAGCATTGTTCACCGCCGGTATTGGTACCTTACTGTTTCACTTCATTACCAAGCGCTCTGTACCAATCTTCCTGGCTTCTTCGTTTGCTTTCATACCGGCGATATCACACGGTGTCGCTACTTGGGGCATCGCGGCAACCATGTCTGGCTTGATGGCAGCAGGTGTCTTTTACATGCTACTTAGTGGCCTAGTGGCATTGCGTGGCAATGAGATCATTCACCGTATTCTACCCCCCATTGTAGTAGGCCCAGTGATCATGGTCATTGGCCTCAATTTAGCGCCCGTTGCTGTTCATATGGCATTGGGACGCACCGGCGATGGCGCCATTGAGTTGTTTAGTATCGATCAGGCCTTGTTGGTGTCGATGCCAGCGCTCATCGTTACTGTTCTAGTATCGATCTTAGGCAAAGGTTTACTGCGTTTAGTTCCTATTTTGTCAGGACTGATTGTCGGTTATGTCATTGCGGTATTGTTGGGTATGGTCAGTTTCGACGGCGTTGCTGCGGCACCTTGGGTTGCAATCCCAAACTTTACTGCGCCTGAATTTCACTGGGAAGCAATTTTATTTATCGTGCCAATTGCTATTGCCCCAGCGGTAGAACACATTGGCGATATGGTTGCCATTTCCAACGTCGCCGGGAAAGACTTCCTGAAAAAGCCGGGTCTAAAACGCACTCTCTTGGGCGACGGCGTCGCTACCTCAGCCGCGGCAATGTTTGGCGGCCCACCCAACACGACCTATTCAGAAGTAACCGGTGCTGTTGCGCTGACCCGAGCATTCAACCCAGTGATCATGATTTGGGCAGCAGTATTCGCCATTTTGCTATCATTCTGCGGCAAAAGTGGTGCCTTACTGAATTCGATTCCGGTTCCTGTGATGGGCGGTATCATGACCTTGTTGTTCGGTGCTATTGCAGCAATTGGTTTGAATACATTGGTCAAGGCCGGAGAAGATATCAGCTTGCCTCGCAATATGACTATTGTCTCGTTGACGCTGGTATTTGGTTTAGGCGGCATGTTCTTCGAGTTTGGCGACTTTACTCTCCGTGGCATCGCTCTGGCAGCAATAACAGCTATCGTGTTGAACTTGATCTTGCCAAAAGCCAAACACCACTAATTGCAATGATTCTCGGTTGTAAACGGTGCCTGGTGCACCGTTTTTTTGTCCCTCCAGAAATGCACATTATCCATTGATTAGTTGGCGGTTATGGCATTTATCTGCTGTTCGTTCTAGCGATATCTGAGCAGCTCGAAAAAACCTGTGAAGTGAGCAACAAGGGGCAAATAGAAGAGTACAGAATCGCAGTCCAGACAAGCTTAGATAAGTTACTCGCACAACTAGCAACAATTGAGTTTGACGATGTTGCTGAGCAAGCCAAACAGCCAATCACATCAGCGCAGTTAAGTGAGCGTATCGCGGTACTGATTGAAACTTGCGATGATGGCGACCCAGACGCGAAACAATTGATCGAAGAGCTACACCAGTTTGAACTGAGCAGAGAACAACAGCGCCGGTTGAAAAAAGCTTCAAATCTACTTGATGACTACGAATTTGACGGCGCCATTGAACAGCTTAAACAACTTGCCTAAGCACACGTTCTGCGGCCTGCAGTTTAAATAACTTTGCGAGACCGTGAATATGAGCCAATACTCAGCTGTTCAGTAAGAGATGGTCACTCAACATTTGAATAGGCATCGGTTTAGCAAAAAGCCACCCTTGCCCCTGTTGAACCCCAAGCTCCAATAGACTTTTGAGCTGCTCTTCGGTTTCGATGCCTTCTGCCACGACAACCATCTCATATTTGTTCGCTATCTCGACAATATTAGGTAGCAAACTTGCGACAATGGCATCGAACTCAAGCCCCTTAATGAAGCTCCTGTCGATTTTTAGAATGTCGTAGTTGAGCGTTTGTAAACTAGCAAGATTTGAATAACCAGTGCCAAAATCATCCATCGCAATCAATACGCCATTCGATTGCGCACTGTCGGTATGCGTGATCGCTTGTCCCACATCAAGCGGTTGATCTTCAGTGATTTCGACAACCAGTTTGCAAAGCGGATATTTTGCCGATACTCCCTCAACATAGCGCCATAATGAGTCAGTGACAAAATCCTCTGGAAAAACATTGAAGTTGACTTTAAGGCTGTTGGTTTCATCGATCAATTCAGCAAGCTCAGCCATCGCTTTATCAATAATCAGTTGCGTAAAAGGCAACGTTAACTTGGCCTCTGCAATCAACGGAATGAACTCAAGCGGAGACATTGTGCCATAGTCATCTTCGAACCGAGCCAGTACTTCACACCCAACAATACGCCTGCTGGCCAAGTCAACGATGGGTTGATAGTGACAGAAAAAGAATGACTTTTTTAATCCTCTGAGGATTCTCGATCGACTCGAGCGACGGCGAATATACTTGCGCTTCAGACTACGATAAGTGAAATATGCGAATGCGACACTAGCAGCAACAATGATCCCCAGCCAATCAAGGAAAACGACAGCAAATTGACGAGGAGAGAACCCCAAAATGGCACAATAATCAGAATGCTCTCCACAGGATTCAGTCATCACAACATAATCAGGCCACCAAGCATTTTGACCTTTCGCATATACTCTTCTTAATCCGAACTCTCCAATCAAATATTGGTACTCATCAGCATTAAGCGCTTCGGAGGAGAGTACAATCTCAAAGTTGGTGTCGACCAAAAGAAATGCTGGCGAAATAAGCGCGGGATAAACAAATTGATAATCACCATGCTGAGCCATAAAACTGACCACATCAACAGGGCTTCTGTAATTAACAATAATCTCATTGCCTCTAGGGCTCCGAATACGCTCGCTTTTAACAAAGGGGGTATAGCTTCCTACTTGGCATTGTTCTCCACTTTCCAAACGATACTTAATGGCTTGAATAAATACCTGTTGATTAAATATGGCTTGGAGCTTTTGAAGGTGGCTAACCGAACAATCTTTGACATCTATCTGTTGAAGCTTGGCAGCAATGTCAGCCCCTTCAAAGTGAATCGCCTCAAGCCGCTCAACTAGTTCCGATGCATCTTCCGATAGCTCATCTCTGATATCGAAGAAAGCAACGACAGTTACAACCATTACACTGAGAACAAAGCTCAAGCTGACATATCTGAAAAGGGACTTCCTTTCTGTTGCGGTAAAAACGATATGATGACTACTACGCATAAATCCAGACTTCGGAAAGATTTCAACTGCCTCCAATAACACATGTGAGGCGGAGTAAGGCGTCGCCAACTTGCAGCTAGAAACGGGACACCATTATTGCAATGAAATGGGCTCCTCCTTGAAAAACATTTTACGAATGTGAAAGATGTGATAATTTTTCTGACCACATGGTCAGATTGTCACCAAAATTGTGAGGCTACAGAGGGTCATGAAGCAACCTCGACACGATTACGACCACCTTTTTTAGCTCGATACAAAGCCTTATCTGCTCGCTGCCAAAAAGCTTCCATGGTCTCGCCTGGTTGGTAGCTGGCTATACCAAAACTTGCGGTTTGCACTTGAGCCGTTTCAAACGATGAATTGGCAATCGTTTGTCGTAGGTTATTTGCCAGAATTTCCAACGATGCCAACGGAGTCTCTGGGCAGATCAACATGAATTCTTCGCCGCCCCAACGACCGACAAAATCTGATTGACGGATATTGGCTGAAAAAATCGTAGCGGCTTGCGACAGTAATCGATCTCCCATGGCGTGGCCAAATGTATCATTCACTTGTTTGAATCGATCGAAATCGACGAGCATCACCCCTAACGGGTGCTGATATCGCTTGGTTCGATATATTTCCCGAATCAATTGCTCATCGAGTTTTTTACGGTTGGCAATTCCGGTCAAATGGTCAGTCGTGCTGAGTAATTCAAGCTCACGTTTGGCTGTCATGAGCTGTTGATTCGATTCAGATATTTTTCTATTGAGAGTGCTTAGCTCGCGATAACGGAGGAATCCTAAGACCACGATGATTGCCACCACTCCAGCAATTTTCCACAACAACAGATAGTCAAACTGCTGCTTTAGTGTCACCCCTAACCAACGATTTTTTAGCGCTTGAATTTCATCTTCGTTGAGGTTTGCCACGGCCTTTTGCATCACTACAACAGGCCCAAGGACAAGAAACCAATATTAATATATAAATATCAATTGGTTAAAAATAACACCTGTAGATAGCAATAAAAAACAACACTCATAGCAACAGCAGTTAGGCTTATTTAATACGGTAGCCAGCACGAACCAAGTCAACATCAAATTAGTAAGTCATTTTTGAGCTTAAACATTCTATTACAGCTTGAAAAGTGACATATTTACATGATGGGAATACACGATAAAGCCGCAGTTTATGGACGAACACGAGCAATCAATAAAGATTCACTACAATGGTAGTGGAGACAAAATCAAACAACACCAAATGAAGGTGTCTCTTGTCACTAGCAGCATGTCTGGCCTTGAAACAATTTACCTAGAGGCCTTCAAAGAAGCTAACCGCATATATAGCTCACACATATCTACTGAAGCACTCCTATCAGGAGGTTTCAGAGATGGCTCCCTGTGGTGGCTAATAAAACTATTCACCAAGGAATCAGAATCTCAGCAGTCTTTCGAAACCAGTTCAATTTATGGTGCCATTTGCGCCGCTTTGAATAAAACAATTGAACTGCTGAAGAACATGGATTTATCGACCACAGAAATAGTAATAAAGCAAGGTAAGCAGGGCTACTCGATTGATATTGATGGAGACCGAGTTGAACTTAATGAGCTTGAGTGCGCAATACTAACCAACCCTAAGATTAGAGCAGCCATCAGCGACATATCTACTCCGTTGACAGAAGAGGGGATAGACTCCCTGACAATCAATCAAGGAGCAAAAGAACATCCCCTAATAACAGTAACCAAAGAAGACAAAGAGAAACTTGTCATCAGACGAAATCACAAGCACGTTGTGGACGAAGGCAAGATTTTTGGCTTTTTTTATGTGGAAAATCTGAGCTACAACCCCAAGGCGAAATGGAAGCTCATTGACAGAGATAATCCAGCTAGAAGCCTAACCGCTCTAATTGTTGACCCTGTATTTCTAAAGAGAGTATCTGATAATCAAGAGAAATTTTCCAAAGATGACTTACTAGAGGTCGATGGGGTTTGGTACAAAGAAAAAACAAAGCTAACAGGGAAAACAATTACCAATTACACTATTACTAAGGTGATTCAGCATATTCCGGTAGAGGATAAACAGTGGAAGCTCATGTAGCGCTATTGCTTGTTGTGATTGTATCGATTGCAGTCGCGTACCTCATGCCTCTAATTGTTCAACGCTTAAAGACTCGCAAAGTAAAAATTGTTGTTGATGCAGGGGGCGCACCAAGCACATCAATTGTATACCTATACCCTGACGACCCTTTATGGAAGGCAATCGAGCACCATAAAAGGAGTAAAAGTGTCTGAGGGGATGAATTCAAAACAGAAGACTATCAGCAAAACAGATGTCTTGAGCAGCGCAACTCTCACCAGCGTAACGACTTTTATTCTACTTACATGGTCAAAAAACCTACCAGAGACATCGCCTTTAGCTCCATACCTTAAAGAGCCCACAATAGCGTTCCTATCAGGGCTTATCTCATGTGTCGCCACATTGGTTCTGGCTCGAGTCCGCTACCGCCTTCGAATGATTGAGCACAAACGGGACTACCAAGATAAAGTTGAACTGCTAGATAAGTTCATTAACGATACCAGCTGCCCCGAAACCCTCGAAGAATTGAATAGCATAAGAAACAAGCTTACCGTGGATAAAGCAAAGCAAGTTGCAAGCGAGAAGCGATGATAGGCAACTGTTAACGCAACAAATATCATGCTCTCAATTTATTGCATTTGAAAACCTAAGCAACCCACAACCTCAAGAGCGTCTTTGTGCTTGCTTAGGTGAGCGTGTACGCAGGCTAAAGCGAATGAATTCGGGTAGCTTTGTATAGTTTCTAACGACTGAAGGAACGCGCAGGCAGAGGTAGTAAATGCCATTACGCTGGTAAGTATGTTTAAGCTTCCGTTACTCATTTTGTTGCACACTTTGTATCACAGTAACCTCGCATAGCTGCAAGTTACTGAACTCAAAGAAGTGGGAGTCGGCCATAAGCCGGGTTCTGTCGTGGACAATCATTCGTCTAGGCCAGCAGTCGCCCGCTGGCTCAAGCAGCCTACCCGCCCCCAAATGCGGGCCGCATCCGTAGGGGCCTATTTGGCCTTGCTCCGGGTGGAGTTTACCGTGCCACGAACTGTTGCCAGCCGCGCGGTGCGCTCTTACCGCACCCTTTCACCCTTACCTGAGCTCTTACGAGCCATCGGCGGTTTACTCTCTGTTGCACTTGTCGTGAGCTTACGCTCCCCAGGCGTTACCTGGCACCCTGCCCTATGGAGCCCGGACTTTCCTCCCCTCTGCAAAGCAGAGCAGCGATTGCCTGGCCGACTCCGGCGCGCAGTGTACACCGATTGCAACGCGAACCCAAGTACTAACATGGCTATATAGTTGACTGGATTTTGTTGGCTGCGATAGTTTTGAGTCAGCTCGCAACTCTGCAGCTGAGAATAAAGCCAAGTTCAAGCCTGTACTAAACTGCGAGCATCAATGAAGCTCAGCTACAGAAACGCCTAAGAGCAAAAATATGGGGCTCCATGTTACCAAACAGCCATAAAAGCATTGCCCAGCTGTCGTTCTTTCTATCGCTTCGAGAAGCTTGCATCGCCCTAGTGCCGTTTGTCATTTTGATGGCATCATCTGCGGTGCTGTCTGAATACACCCATCGCTTTGACTGGTTTTCCCAATCGCCACAGATAGTCGCCGCAATCAGTTCTTGCAACGCCGTTCTGTTTGGTTTGTTTTCATTAGCTCTAGTCGGATCAATGAGCTTTTATTTAGCCAAAAACCTTGGCTTAAATACGGTTGCGTCACCAATATTGGCATTGTGTTGCTTTGTCTTTGACGCCACCCAACGTTCTGCCGAGCTCGATGCATTGGCATTTTAGTCAGAAGGCTTTTCTGGCTACGCAATATTGATTCCAACACTATCCAGTTACCTACTTGCCTTCACTTCCCGGCTGCAATGGTTGCACTTGGTGAAAGGTGCCGGAATTAGCCATTTTCTCAAGAAACACATTAACTTAGTGTTACCTTTCGCTGTGGTTTTTATTCTGGTCAGTTCAATCATGCCCTACATTGCTGAGCTATTCAGCATGCTAGGCTACTTGCTCGTTGCGCAATATGAAGAACTATCGATGTTTCCACGGATCCTGACGCGGATCTTTGTTAGCCAATTGACGTGGATGACCGGGGTTCATGGCGAACACATAGTCAATATGATCGATGGCATGGAGCTCGGCAATAATCTAATGATTGCTGGCATGCCGATGCACACCTTCATGTCGACCTTTGTTCACCTCGGCGGTTCCGGTTCAACTTGGGGGTTGATTTTGGCTTGCTTGGTGTGTCGCGAGCAGTTTCACGAAAAAAATGTCGCTAAATTATCAGTGCCGCTGGCGGTATTTAACGTCAATGAAACGCTGATTTATGGCATTCCAATTGTCTTCAATGTTTATTTCTTGGTGCCTTTTGTTTTCGCACCAATGGTCAATGCGTTTATTGCTTACCATGTGTTGCAAACCGGATGGTTACCTTTTACCGAAACCGAGCGCTCATGGGTCACACCGGTGCTACTCGATGCTTGGTTCATGTCGCAAAGCGGTCGTACAGTGTTCTTTCAAATGGTGTTAATTGTCATTAGTACCGCTATCTACTATCCGTTTGTGCGCTTGAGCATTCGCCACAATGCAACCTATCACCAGCTCGAACGACTCCGCGCAAGCCTGTCAGTGAACACCAAACTCGATGAAAGCCTCGAAGATCGTTTTATTGAAGTACAGCAGCAAAACCAAATGCGCCAATCTGAACTCAATCAGGTACTGCAAGATTTGGAACATGGCGAACTCGAGTTGCATTACCAACCGAAAATTAGTCTAGCTACTGGGTTGGTTTCAGGCTTCGAGGCGCTGGTCAGGTTACGCCATCCAACTGGCGATATCGCTGGGCCCTATTTTTTGCCCACTCTGAGAGAGCATAACCTAATCAATATTATCGACTGGTGGGTAATCAATAGGGTCAGCGAGGATCTCGATAAATGGGCTGCTGCCGGCTACCACCCTAAAGTTAGCCTCAACATCGATCCAATAGATTTGCACGAGCAAACGGTCGAGCAGTTGGAAAAAGCCATGCAGCAATTTCCTAAGCAAGTTGAAGTGGAAATCATCGAGAGCAGTTATATCAGCAACCAAGTCGCCATGGACAAAATGATCGAGCGTTTAGTGCAAAGCAATATATCCACGGCCATGGATGATTTTGGCACGGGTTATTCCAATATCGCCATGCTAGCTCGGACCAATATTCAAACCATTAAACTTGATAAATCGTTGCTTGAGATCACTGATGAACAGAAAGGCTTGCGCCTCTATGAGCAACTAGTCGTGTTGTGCAAACAGCTTGGTTTTCACATCGTCGCTGAAGGGGTTGAAACTCAGCAACAGTTGGATTTCTTGCGCACTACAGATGTCGATGAGGCACAGGGTTGGCTTTACGCTAAAGCAATGCCATTTCAGCAAGCTCATCAGTACATGTGTGACAACCAAAGCAAAGTACTAACAAGCTACTAGTTGTGTTTACTTTTCCTCTGCCATCATGGCTTTATAAATGGCGTTTTTTTTGCCGCCAAACGTCTCTGCGGCAATACCAGCAGCCTGTTTCGGAGGCATCAATGGCTGCAACTTCTTAGCCAAATGAACTGCTTGTTCGAAATCTTGGTCCTGCTCTTTGGGCGCCCCTTCGACCATCACCACCATTTCGCCTTGTTGTCGCTCTTCAGCGTCTTGAAACCAATCGATAACTTCAACCGGAGTACCGCTAATAAAAGTTTCAAAGCGTTTGGTCAGCTCTTTTGCTACCACCAGTTGGCGTGACTCACCGAAGACCTCAGCAACTGCAGTAAGGGTATCAATTATCCGCCTCGGTGATTCATAGAACACCATCGTCCGAGATTCGGCCGCGAGTCCTTGCAGCACGTCAATGCGACCGGCATTTTTGGCAGGCAAAAAGCCTTCGAAGCAAAATCGATCAGTGGCAAGCCCCGCCGCGGATAATGCAGTGATAGCCGCACAAGGGCCGGGCAACGCCACCACTTCATAACCTGCCTGACGCACCGCAGTCACCAAGGGATAGCCAGGATCTGAAATAAGTGGAGTGCCGGCATCCGACACCAATGCCAATGACTGGCCGTCTTCAAGGTAGTTAAGCATTTGCGCAGAGCGCTGATTTTCATTGTGAGCGTGCAAAGAAACCGCTTTGGTGTCGATACCAAAATGATTCAACAACTTTCGGGTATGACGTGTGTCTTCGGCAGCAATAACGTCAACTGCTGCTAACACCTCGAGAGCTCTTGCGCTAATATCTCCGAGGTTGCCGATTGGGGTAGGTACAATGTAAAGAGTGCCGCTCATGGAATTGGTTTTGTTTGTTCAGAATCAGCGGTTAATATACATCACTAAACCGTGCTCCCCCACATTTAAGGAGATCTTGTGCGCTATTCACAACAACGTCGCTTCGCATTCATCTCACGCTGGCTGATCGTCGTTATGATGGCTTTCGGCATCCTCAGTTGTGCCAGCAACGACAAGCCGTCACAGGCCGACCTTAACAACATTGCGTCTCCGCAACAGTGGTTAGATTTGGCGCTACAAGCTAAAGAGCCCGAGCGCAGCGAATATCGCTTGAACGCAACGCGGCTTTATTTGCGCTCAGGCAGGCTCGATTTAGCATCATCGACATTAACTGGCACAAAACCCACCGACCTAGCCAATCAACAACATTGGCTACTACTCGACGCACAGTTAAAAATGGCTCAGGGTGACATGGTTGGCGCCGAGCAGTCCTATGACAGCGCTATCGAGCAACCATTGCTCAATAAGCAGCTCAATGACGTGCGCTATGCCATTGCGACAGCAATCCACCAGTACCATGAGGATTATTGGGGAGCCGCTCAGCAAGCAGTAAAACGCTACCCCTATGTCGATGTGGAGCGTCAAGCCAAAGTCGAGCAGCAAATCTGGAGCTTGCTGGCTGAAGTCGAAAAAAATCAGCCATCACAGTTAGCCAACCAAAGTGTCGATCCAGCTTTTGATGGTTGGTTGTCGTTGTATAAGATTCTGAATAATAAAGGCCAACTGCAACAAGTGTTGGCGCAGTTGCAGCAGTGGCAGCAAGCTTATAAAGACCATCCAGCATCAGCGACACTGCCGGCAAACCTCAACGAAGCAATGACCGCTACCGGCCAGAAGCCAGCAGATGTCGCCGTCATTCTGCCGCTTAGTGGCAAGTACAAGTCGCAAGGCCATGCCCTTCGCAACGGCATGCTGCAAGCTGTCCTCGACGATCTGGAGAGCCCTACCCAGCTCCATTTTTATGATAGCGGCCGCAATACTATTGCTGACCTCTATCAGCAAATTCAGCAAGACGGCCACTCCATCATTGTCGGGCCGCTATTAAAGCCAAATGTCAGAACATTATTGGAGATTGCCGATGAGTCAATGCAAGTATTGGCGCTCAATCAAGTCGATGACGACCAACAATCGGCCGCAGTGAGCTCATTTGCATTATCGCCAGAACTTGAGGGTAGTAATACCGCCACCTTCTTCATTGACCAAGGCATCGAACATCCACTGGTGCTGCAAGCAAATGGCAGCAGTTATCAGCGCATTACCCGCTCTTTTGAGCAAGCTTGGCAACAACAAGAGAACCCAAATTCGATTGCCTTAGTACCGATTCAAGATGCCAAGAACATGCAGAAGCAAGTGCAACAGATCATGGGCATCACAGATTCCAAAGCACGCGCCGCTCAACTGGCTCAAGCGCTCGGCCTGAAATTGGAGTCAGAGCCTCGCAGCCGCGCTGATATCGATGCGATTTATGTGGTTGCGAGCTCCCAACAAGCACGTTTATTGAAGTCGTTTGTCGATGTCACTATCAGCCCTTTCGCCGATCCGGTGAAAGTCTATGCCGGGCCACGTTCTCATAACGGTCAAAGTAGCGAGTTTGGTGGTATTTATATTGCTGACATCCCGCTACTGACTGACCAAGCACTTCAGCAGCAAAAAACCGCAGTTCAGACACTTGCACCGGAATGGCAATACAGTGATATTCGCCTATTTGCTATGGGTCACGATGCCTTGTCACTCATTCCCCAGCTCGAAGCATTGCGGCAACTACCTGGCTTTACTGTCTCTGGCTGGACCGGTGACCTAAGTGTCTCAGAGAAAGGCGAAGTGGGGGTCAGCCTGCCATGGAGCCGATACCAAGATCAGCGTCTGATCCCGGTGAGCAGCTAGCTTGAAGAAAACCGGCGATCACTATGAACAGCTGGCCCTCGACTATTTGCGACGGCAGGGGCTATCACTTGTCACCCAACATTTTCGCAAAGGCCACTGGGAAATAGACCTGATCATGAGGGAACAAGACACTCTAGTGTTTGTCGAAGTAAAATATCGCAGCCAGAAGGGCTATGGCGGCGCCGAGTATGCCCTGAGCCAAGCTCAAATCAGCCGCCTACGACGTACCGCTCAATATTTTTTGCAAACACAGCAATTGAAAGAACACCAAACAGCGTGCCGGTTTGACCTGCTCGCTGTTGATGGTCAGGGCAATGAACAACAAATTTCCTGGCTGAAAAACGCATTTTAGTTCGAGAGGAACCCATGTTAGACCGAATCAAAGCCAGTTTTACTGAAAGCATCCAAACCAAAATAGCAGCAGCAGAAGCGTTGCCAGATGCAATTCAGGCGGCGGCATTCAACATGAGCCAAGCACTGCTCAACGGTAACAAAATTCTATCCTGCGGCAACGGTGGTTCTGCTGGCGACGCACAGCACTTTTCTTCTGAACTACTCAATCGATTTGAAAAAGAGCGCCCAGGCTTACCGGCGATGGCGTTGACCACGGACAGCTCGACGGTCACTTCCATTGCCAATGACTACAGCTACGATGAAGTGTTTTCAAAACAAGTCCGCGCTCTGGGTCAACCGGGCGATATCCTGCTGGCAATCAGCACCAGCGGTAATTCCCGCAATGTCATCAAAGCAATGGAAGCGGCAGTAAGCAGAGACATGAAGATTGTCGCGTTGACCGGAAAAGACGGCGGTGAAATGGCCGGATTGTTGAGCCAAAACGACGTTGAAGTTCGTGTGCCATCGGACCGCACCGCACGAATTCAGGAGGTGCACTTGCTCGTCATTCACTGCCTGTGTGATCTAATCGACAACACCCTGTTCCCCAATATCGAGGACTAGCCTGTGACTCGCTGGTATTTAGGTTTGGCAGCAATTGCCAGCCTTGCGTTGACGCAAGGCTGTGCTGGCGTCATTGTTGCGGGAGCTGCTGGCACCGCCACCATGCTCCATGATCGGCGCCCAGTAACCACTCAAGTGGAAGATACCAAGCTCGAGTTTGAACTCTCTAGCGCCTTCACTGAGAGCAGTGGCCTGGATAAGCAATCGCGGATCCGCGTGTTCGCTGTCAACGGCACGGTGTTACTGGTAGGTCAAGTACCCAGTAGCCACTTAATGGATGAAGTCAAACGGATCAGTGCCAATCAGGTCGACTCAGGCAAACTACACAATGAGCTTGAGATTAGAGAACCGATATCATTGGCCACTCGTTCGAGCGATAGCTGGCTATCTACCAAAGTCAGAAGTGCACTATTGGCAGATGAGAACACTGAGTTTTCTCGGCTGAAGATCATCACCGAGGATGGCAAAGTATTTATGATGGGCGTGGTAACCCGCTCGGAGGCCAACATCGCCACCGAGATAGTTCGCAACGTTAGTGGCGTAACTGAAGTCGTGCGGGTTTTTGAGTTTGTGCCAGAAGAATCAGCGAGCCAATAGTCGGCCAATTTACATAAAAAAACCGAGCATATCGCTCGGTTTTTTATTGCCTGACTGAAACCTTATTTAACCACTCGCAGCGTTGGTCTGGAACCAGTTGGCGGCGTCGGTTTGTCGTCGTCGCCATTGTCGTTTTGCAGATCCCGCTCAGCGGCAGGTTGTGATGATGCATCGTCACTATCGAGCTGATTTAACATTTCTCGATAACCTTGCTCTGCCTCAAACACTGTTCCAGCGCCGTTTTCTCTGGCATAAATCGCTTTCACAGCCCACATTGGCACGTAAAGAAGTTCCGGCTTACCACCAAAGCGAGCCGAGCATGACACCACGTCATTGGTCATCTGCAGCTGAGATACTGCCGCTGGTGCAATATTCAACACGATCTGCCCGTTCTGAACAAATTGCCGTGGCACTTCAACATCTGGCTGCTCTGCATCTACCACTAAGTGCGGGGTCAGATCATTGTCAACCAGCCATTCATAGAAGGCTCTGAGCAAGTAAGGACGACTCGGGGTCATAGTAACTCCTGCTAGCGAACGACGCGCTTAGAAAGCGTGAATTTCGCGCTCAACTTCAGTCAATGAAGCTTTGAATGAATCGCGTTCAAACAAACGGTTCATATAGGCTTTTAGCTCTTTGCTACCACGGCCGCTCAACTCAATACCAAGCACAGGCAAACGCCACAGCAATGGTGCCAAGAAGCAATCAGTGAGGCTGAACTCTTCACTCATGAAGTAAGGCGTTTCAGTAAAGATCGGCGCAATAGCCAATAACCCTTCACGCAACTCGCGACGAGCATTTTCAGCATCATCATTGTTGAAAATCTTTTCAACCAATCCGTACCAGTCTTTTTCAATGCGATACATCATCAAGCGGCTACGACCACGAGCCACCGGATAAACCGGCATCAATGGCGGATGAGGAAAACGCTCATCGAGGTATTCGGTAATGATTTGTGCACGGTAAAGCACTAAGTCACGGTCGACCAGAGTTGGAACGCTACCATATGGGTTGACCTCAGCAAGCTCCTCAGACGGGTGCTCAGCATCAACATAAGTGGCTTCAAAGGTCACGCCTTTTTCCGCCAGAACAATGCGAACCTGATGGCTATACAAGTCATCCATCGCAGAGAACAGGGTCATAACAGAACGTTTATTGGCAGCTACAGCCATGCGTTCCTCCAAGTCATTAAACGAAAACTGAAAACAGCAAAGGGGCCGCTGGCCCCTTGCTAGCAAAAATTAGTGCATTGGGATTAATGCACGTCTCGCCAGAATTCCTTCTTCAAGAAGTAAGAAAGGATTAGCAAGATGAACAAGAAACCAAGTACCCAGTAGCCTAAACGCTGACGCTCCAGCGCAATTGGCTCTGCTGAATAGGCCAAGAAGTTAGTGATATCACGAACCGCTTGATCGTACTCATCAGTACTCATTTCACCCGAACCGTCGACTTCGATTTCACCAGTGAACACCAGCTTCTCTTCACCATCGACTAGGCGGGTTTCATATTTCTTGGTTGGAATGCCTTGCAGTTCTTCCAGAACGTGAGGCATACCGACGCTTGGGAACACAACATTGTTAACCCCAAACGGACGCGTTTCATCCACGTAGAAGGTGCGTAGGTAGGTATAGATCCAATCCACACCACGAACACGGGCCACCAACGTTAGGTCTGGCGGAGTTGCACCAAACCATTTCGCAGCTTGTTCGTCATCCACTGAATTTTCCATCAATTCACCGATTTTGGCACCGGTGAAGATCAGGTTTTCTTGCATCAGATCCAACGGGATACCGATGTCAGTAGCAACACGCTCGTAACGCTGATATTGCGTGCTGTGACAACCAAAGCAGTAGTTCATAAACAATTTGGCACCGCGTTGCAGTGACGCATTGTCAGTCAGGTCAATGTTGGCGTCATCCAACGGCACACTGCTACCACCAGCTGCGAAAGCAGCAGAAGGAACCAGCAGTGACAAAATTAACAACCATGTTTTCATTTGCTGATCCTCTCAGGTACAGGCTTACATTTCTCGTTTTTACTGTAGAACCACAGCAGTGCGAAGAATGCGAAGTAACCAAAGGTAGTGATCTGAGCCAACAAAGTGCGGCCCGGAGTCGCAGGGATCGCACCCAAAATACCAAGAATGATGAAGCAAATAACAAATTGAGTCAGGTTCAGCTTGTGCCAGATGCTGCGGTATTTAACCGACTTCACTTTACAGCGGTCGAGCCAAGGCAGCAGGAACAACACCACGATTGCCGCGCCCATGCCAACAACACCCATCAGCTTGTGAGGGATTGCTCGCAAAATCGCATAGAACGAAGTGAAGTACCAAACTGGCGCAATGTGCTCAGGCGTCTTCAGCGGATTAGCCGCTTCGAAGTTTGGCTTCTCCAAGAAGTAACCGCCCATTTCTGGCGCAAAGAAAATCACATAGCAGAATAGGATCAAGAAACCAGCGACGCCCATGATGTCTTTCACCGTGTAATACGGATGGAAAGGTACGGCATCAACGATGTCGTATTTGTCATAGCGAGCGTGGAATTTAAATTTGCTCTTTTCACCTTCTGGTACCGAGCCTTTTGGCTTCTTAATATCGATACCTTCTGGGTTGTTTGAGCCCACTTCATGCAGTGCCAAAATGTGCAGGAACACCAACACCACGAGTACCAGTGGTAACGCAATCACGTGCAAAGCAAAGAAGCGGTTCAGGGTCGCGCCTGAGATCACGTAGTCACCACGGATCCACAGGGTCAAGTCGTCACCAATCCAAGGAATGGCACCGAACAGCGAGATAATGACCTGAGCACCCCAGAACGACATCTGGCCCCAAGGCAACAGGTAGCCCATGAAGGCTTCTGCCATTAGTACCAAGAAGATCAGCATGCCGAACAACCACAGCAATTCGCGAGGCTTTTGATACGAGCCGTACATCATGCCGCGGAACATATGCAGGTAAACCACAACGAAGAATGCCGAAGCCCCCGTCGAGTGCATATAGCGCAGTAGCCAGCCGTAATCGACATCACGCATGATGTATTCGATCGAGGCGAACGCACCTTCACCAGAAGGAACGTAGTTCATGGTCAGCCAGATACCAGTGACGATCTGATTGACCAACACCAACATGGCTAATGAGCCAAAGAAATACCAAAAGTTGAAGTTCTTCGGTGCTGGGTATTGGATAACGTGCTTGTTCATCGCTTCCATAAATGGAAGACGAGCTTCAATCCAGTCCATCAAACCTTTCATCACGCGGCTCCTTCTTCAACACCGACCAAAATAGTGGTGTCATCAACAAAGGTATACGGTGGGATCACCAGGTTTAGGCCAGCTGGAACGTTTTGGAACACGCGTCCGGCCATATCGAATTTCGAGCCATGACAAGGGCAGAAGAACCCTGACTTAACGCCAGAGACCTGCTCACCGAAAGTATCAGGCAGATAAGTTGGTGAACAACCGAGGTGAGTACACAAACCAACCGCGACCAGAATCTCTGGCTTCAGCGAGCGGTATTGGTTTTTTGCAAACTCAGGTTGCTGAGGCTCATCAGACGCAGGATCTTTGAGCTGATTTTCAACAGCTTTCAACTCGTCTAATGCCGCTTGAGTACGATTAACAACCCAAACCGGCTGGCCGCGCCAATCGACACGAATTAATTGGCCAGGTTCGAGTTTACTAATATCAACTTCCACCGGTGCACCAGCCGCTTTGGCTTTCGCACTTGGGTTCCAGGATGCGATGAAAGGCACAGCGGCGAAAGCACAGCCAGCACCTCCAACCACAGCCGTGGTCGCAGTCAAAAATCGACGGCGGCCAGAATCAACAGGCGCATTGCTCATGCAAGGGTCTCCCGTCAGGGCTCCGTAATTGAATTATTGTTATGCAGTGTCAAAACAGATAATGGCAGGATAAAACCAGACCTTGATCAACACTAATGTATAAAACCGCGCCAATGATAAAAAATCGAGGCGCGAAACACAAACTGGTCTTGCCACAGAAGGCAAAAAAAAACCCAGCAATTGCTGGGTTTTTTCGAACCAAAATGCAGCAAAACTTAACGTTTTGAGAATTGTGGCTTCTTACGTGCTTTGTGCAGACCAACTTTCTTACGTTCAACGCGACGAGCGTCACGAGTCACGTAGCCAGCTGCGCGCAGTGCAGGACGCAAGGTTTCATCGTACTCCATCAGAGCGCGAGTGATACCGTGACGGATTGCACCAGCTTGACCGCTGATACCACCACCAACTACGGTGATGTACAGATCCAATTTTTCAGTCAGTTCAGTCAGCTCAAGAGGTTGTTTAACAACCATGCGAGCCGTTTCACGACCAAAGTACTCTTCCAAAGTACGCTTGTTTACTGTGATGTTGCCAGTACCTGGTTTAACGAATACGCGAGCAGTAGAGCTCTTGCGACGACCAGTACCATAATATTGATTATCAGCCATTTGCCTGTTCCTCTACCTTAGATGTCCAGTACTTTAGGTTGTTGAGCAGCGTGTTGATGCTCAGCACCCGCGTACACTTTCAGCTTGCGGAACATTGCACGGCCCAAAGGACCTTTTGGCAACATACCTTTCACAGCTTTCTCGATTACCATTTCTGGTTTGCGTGCAATCAGCTTCTCGAAGTTGATTTCACGAATACCACCAGGGAAACCGGTGTGACGGTAGTACATCTTGTTTTCGGCTTTACGGCCGGTAACAGCTACTTTTTCACAGTTGATAACAACGATGTAATCGCCAGTATCAACGTGTGGAGTGTATTCAGGCTTGTGCTTGCCGCGCAGACGCAAAGCAATCTCAGTTGCCAAACGGCCCAGAGTTTTGCCTTCCGCATCCACGACATACCAGTCGCGTTTGACAGATTCTGGCTTAGCAGTAAAAGTTGTCATTTATCTTAACCCAATAAAATCAGTTACATACCTAGCTTCCAAGGAAGCCCCGATGCGGTTTTTCGCCCCTTCGAGCGCATTGTCCGCAAAATGGTAAAAGTGGGAGCATGCAAATAAGGGCTGGCGGATTATACAGAAAGGTGTAACCGAGATCACGCGCTAATTATGATTATTTTTTGTTCGCTGGTTATCGAGTGTTGATTCGGTCACGAACAACTCCCTTCGATGACGCTCAAGCCCATCCTTGGAGCGCTCTGCATGCGGCATCCATGCCGCCTGAAGCACCCCAGTGAGTTATTCGCTGTCTCTCTGTTATGCCATGCGCTCACTACTTCATCGGCGTAGGTTATCTGTTGCTGGCGAAGACCTTCCGCAGCAGGGAAGCTGCGGTAGAGCGCACACGGATGTGTTTACAGCGTGTCTGAGTCGGGAACTGATAGCCTATGTCGCTGCTCGAACTGAATAATTCACGAGAGGTTCGGGCTTGAGTCTACACTCAAGGCCGATGAGGTAGCGCCAAGTATTCCTCACTCTGCATTTCCTGCAAACGAGACAGGCAACGCTTGTACTCAAACTCCAAACCGCGGCCTGAATACAAGTTTGCCAACGGCTGCTCAGCGGAGAGTAATAACTTCACGCGGCGATCGTACAGCTCATCAATCAATGAGATAAATCGACGTGCAGCATCATTTTGACTGTCATTCATGGCAATGATGTTGGTTAGCAGCACCGTATGAAAGTAAGTGGCCACTTCGATGTAATCGAGCTGACTTCTTGCGGTTTGGCATAGCGAGGTGAAATCGATCATCAGCACATCATCGGCATGCCAGCGAACATCAATCGCCCGACCCAAAATATCGATCGTTCCGCCCTCTCGACCTGGTTCAGGCGCCAATTGATGGAATCGCTCAGTCAGCGCTTGGTCTGCTGCGGGATCGTTGGGAATATAGCTGCATGGTGCAGCAGTCAGTAAACGCAGTCGATAATCGACACCTGCATCAACATTCACCACTTTGCAATGCTGTTCAAGCAACGCGATGGCCGGTAAAAATCGACTTCGTTGCAAACCGTTGCGATACAACTCATTGGGCACAATGTTCGAGGTGGCTATTAAAACCACGCCTCGGTCGAACAGGCCTTTGAGTAGCTCAGCCATTAGCATTGCGTCGGTGATATCAGAAACAAAAAACTCATCAACGCAAATAACCCTAGCGCGCTCAGCAAAGCTAGCCGCGACCAACTCCATAGGGTTTGCCTGCCCTGCAGCAGTTTTTAATTCAGCATGAACTTGCTGCATCAATCGGTGGAAATGTAATCGCAGCTTGTTTTCAAACGGCAACGATTCGAAAAAGGTGTCAACTAAGTAAGTTTTGCCGCGCCCAACACCGCCCCAAAAATACAATCCCTTGGTCGAATGCTGAGTTTTTTTTCGCTGCAGCCGCTGCCAGAAGCTGGACTTCGGGCTAGGCTTGTTCAACTGCTGAAACAACGATTCTAATTCGTTCACAGCATTGGCTTGGGCAGAGTCTTGACTGAAGCCGCGATGAGTCAAATCATATTGATACTGTTGCAAAGGTGAGCGGGCCACTATGGAACATCCTCGTTGTTACAATGGCCCGCATCTTATACCAATCGAGCGGCAGATTGGTATGGTCAGCTAATTAGCTATTTTCGCGATGCACGTTCAGCTTTTACTTGGTTGAGCTTGATTTACTTTAGCGCCGTACCCATTAATTGAAGGGCTGGCTTGCCAGCTTCCAGAACAAAATAGTCGTTTACTCATTAAGGAGAGTCGGATGAGTTGGATCCCATTTGTTTGCGTATTTGCTGGCCTTGTTGCTGGTATTCTCATTGGCCGTTTTTGGGCTCAAAAATCAGCCGAAACATCAACACTCGACATTGAATTGCATAACACCAAAGCCGAGTTTGAACGCTATAAATCAGAAGTCACAGAGCACCTCCAATCCACTTCTGACTTGATGCATGCTGCTCAAGAGAACTATGAGCAATTGACCGAGCAACTGTTGAAGACCCGACAGCTGTTAACGGATGACGAGACGCAAGACAAAGAACAGCCTGTTCGCGTGAAAAGCGCCGGAGAATTACCTCCACGCGATTACGCCAACACCAGTCATGGTCTTTTGAAACAAAAAGAAACATCTCAATAAAAAAATTGCTGAACTTAACCTTAATGTAAACGTCTATTGGCTTAACGGATAAAACAGAAGTAGAGGATTTTCTGGCTATGAAATTTCGCCATATTTTCAGCGCATTAATTGTTGGCGTGACACTAACCGCGCCAATTTCAGCAGTCGCAGCTTTGCCATCTAGCGTGGATGGCAAACCACTTCCTTCACTTGCTCCTATGTTGGAAAAAGTGACCCCTGCAGTGGTTAACATTTCAGTCGCGGGTACCCACACCCAGCGTCAACGTATTCCAGAAATATTTCGCCACTTTGGCGCCCCCTCGGAATCAGTCAGGGAACGCCCATTCAAAGGCCTTGGCTCCGGAGTCATTATTGATGCCGACAAAGGCTATGTGATCACCAATCATCACGTCATTAACAACGCCGATGAAATCACCGTCACGCTGACCGATGGCCGTAGTTTCGATGCCAAAAAAATTGGTTCAGATGAGGGTACCGACGTTGCATTGCTGCAGATCGAAGCTGATGACCTAACGGCTATCAAACTGGGCAATTCTGACGACCTACGAGTTGGTGACTTCGCCGTCGCCATTGGTAACCCCTTCGGTCTTGGCCAAACAGTTACCTCAGGCATCATCGGTGCGTTGGCACGCTCTAGTCTGAATATTGAGAATTACGAAAACTTCATCCAAACCGACGCTGCCATTAATAGTGGTAACTCTGGCGGCGCTTTGGTCAATCTTAACGGCCGTCTTATCGGCATCAACACCGCCATTTATGGCCCCAATGGCGGCAACGTCGGAATCGGTTTTGCCATCCCGATTAACATGGCCAATAACATCATCGACCAACTGCTAGAACACGGCAAAGTGCAACGTGGCGTGCTCGGTATTACCGGTCGCGATTTGAATTCAGAGGTCGCCAAAGCGATGGATCTGGATGTTCAGAAAGGTGCATTCGTTAATCAGGTGTTTGCCGATACCGCCGCAGCCGACGCAGGCATTGAAGCTGGCGACGTGATCACCGAGATTAACGGCAAACCAGTCAATTCGTTTGGTCAGCTTCGTGCCCAAATCGGCACCATGGGTGCTGGCTCGAAGGTCAAATTAGGCTTACTGCGTGATGGCAGCAAGAAAACAGTCACTGTTACTCTAGGCGGCTCCGATGAGCAGACGGCTAGTGCTCAGGACATTGACAAGCGTTTGCTGGGAGCCAAGTTGGAAACCACCAAGGAATACAAAGGCGGTATCGCGATTGTCGAATTGGAGCCCGGCTCTCCTGCTGCTCGCGTTGGCTTGAAAAAAGACGATGTCATTATTGGCATCAATAAGCAGCGAGTGAAAACCATCAGCGACCTGCAAGATATCCTCGACGATGCCAAGGGCACAATCGCGCTCAATCTAGTGCGAGATGGCACTCAAATTTACTTGTTTATGCGCTAATTTAACCGGTAATGAAAAAATGGGTGAGCGCATGGCTCGCCCATTTTTTTGTTAGCTGTTATTCTCCGAATATGGCTCATTAACCTGCTGTTAACCAAAATCCGTGCGCTTTCTTACCTATGTTTTCAAAGCTTCGCTGGCTGGCCTGTTACTTGCCGCGTTGTTGCTTATCCTGTTTCCCGGTCTGCGCGGCAGCAATACTTTGTTTGATTCCTGGTTACCGACGGCCAACTCTGCCAATGGCCCAATGTCGCTAACAGACGCGGTCCGAAAAGCCTCACCAGCAGTGGTTAACGTCTACTCACGAAGCTTGCAACGCGCGGGCGGTCTGTGGAGCAATAAAGCCGAATTGCGCACCAAAGGCTTAGGCTCAGGTGTCATCATGACCGAAAAGGGCCACATCCTGACCAACTCTCATGTGGTTGAAAATGCAGATCAAATCTTAGTGGCATTGCAAGACGGCCGGATTTACACCGCCAAATTGATTGGTAAAGATATCTTTACCGATCTTGCCGTGTTGCACATTGAAGATGAAGACTTACCGGTAATCCCTCAACTCGCCGATTACACCCCAGAAGTTGGTGAACTGGTATTAGCCATTGGTAACCCGTATAACTTGGGCCAAACCATAACTCAAGGCATCATCAGTGCCGCTGGCCGAAGTGGTATGGCTGCCACCAACTATCAAGAATTCTTACAAACCGATGCCGCAATCAATCGAGGCAACTCAGGGGGCGCACTGGTCAACAGTGATGGCGTATTGGTTGGCATTAACACCGCAGCATTCCAAGCCGGTCAAGAAATCGATATCTATGGTATTAGCTTCGCAGTGCCCTACGGACTAGCGCGTAAAGTACTTGAAAGCATTATTAAGCATGGCCGGGTGATTCGTGGCTACCTGGGGATCACCGGCGAATCGATCAGTCCAACCATGGCGCAACAACTGAGACTTGCTGACCGCAGTGGTGTTATTGTCACTTCCATGGAGCCGACCGGTCCAGCAGCCAATGCGGGCATAATAGCCAACGACATCATTCTCAAAATCAATGGCAAAGACATAAGTGAAGTTAATGTCGCGATGGATTCCATCGCCGAAACCAAACCCGGTGAAAGTGTTGAGTTGACGATTCTTCGCCAAGGGCAGTTGATTACCATCGCGGTGATCGTCTCGGAGCCGCCCTTACCCACAACAATGGCTCGACGCTAACACAGCATCAAAGATTTAAGTGCTGCTGTAAGAAATCAAGCAGCACCGACACCCGAGGCGCCAATTTGCTACTGCGGTAATACACCGCATGAACTTGCTCGCGTTCACTGCCAGATACCACATGTGATGACAGCACCGACTGTAGTCGTCCGGCCGCTATGTCTTTTGCCACCATGAAACGAGAAAGACATGCGATGCCGTTTCCGCTCATTGCCAGTTGTCGCACCACTTCGCCGTTGGATGCACTTAGCTGAGGTTTGATTTCCAATGGCGGTTGTAATGGCCAGCGATTCAGGTTTCTGCTGCCCACAAAGCCTAACAACTGATGCTGTTGTAGCTCGTCAACAGAACTCGGCGTGCCATGTTCCGCAAGGTAAATCGGCGAAGCCACCAGCAATAAAGGACTGTGACCGAGTAATCTCGCATGCAAGTTGGAGTCTTGCAGTCGACCAATACGAATCGCTACATCCACCTGGTGGCGTAACAGGTCGATAATCCCCTCATTAGCGGTAAGCTCTAGCTCTATCGCAGGATACAAGCGCCGAAATTCACTCATAAGCGGCACCAGTTGATGCAACGCAAATGGGCTGGCTGCATCAAGGCGAATTCGCCCTGACGGTTGTTGACTGTGGCTTTGTAACTGTTCTTCGGCCAGCGCCAGTGTCGATAACCCTTGGCGTACCGAATCGACAAACCTTGCACCTTCCTCGGTGAGCTCCAATCGGCGTGTGGTGCGGTTCAGCAACGTCATTTGCAATTGGCGCTCAATCCTTGCCACGGCTCTTGATATCTTCGCCACTTGCACTCCCAACTGTTCTGCCGCAGCGGAAAAGCCGCCGCAGTCAACAACACTAATCAAGAGCTGAAGATCGTCCGATCTGGTTTTAATTGTCATTTTTGCAAAAATAGCAATAATGTTTTTCTATAACCATAGTTAATCACAAATAAAACCATATCTATACTTCAAGCCTCTGATTTTGATAACTGCCATACGGCACGAGGTATTCTTGTGAATAATGCTCTGTTTACTCCAGTCAAACTTGGTTCAATAACCTTGAACAATCGCATCGTCATGCCACCGATGACGCGTTCTCGTGCCAGCCAACCGGGTAATTGCGCCAATGCTTTGATGGCGGAGTATTACGGCCAACGCGCTTCCGCAGGCTTGATCGTCGCCGAAGGCACGCAAATATCGCCAATGGGTCAAGGTTACGCGTGGACTCCGGGGATCTACTCTGATCAACAAATTGTCGGCTGGAAACTTGTCACTGATGAAGTTCATGCCAAAGGTGGCACCATCTTCGCCCAATTGTGGCATGTTGGTCGTGTCACCCACCCTGATAATATTGGCGGCAAACAGCCAGTATCTGCCTCTGCGATCAAAGCAGAGAATGTCCGAGTATTTGTTGATAATGGCAGCGACCAACCTGGCTTTGTCGATGTTGTTGAACCTCGCGCGCTAACTGTTGATGAGATCGCCGCGATTATTGAAGAGTATGCTCAAGCAGCCCGCAACGCCGTTGCGGCGGGCTTTGATGGCATTGAACTGCATGGCGCAAATGGCTATTTGGTCAATCAGTTTATTGACTCCGAATCAAATGCCAGAACCGATCAATATGGCGGTAGTTTGGAGAATCGCTTGCGCTTCTTGGATGAAGTCGTCGCAGCCATGGTTGCCGCTATTGGCGCTGAACGCGTTGGCGTCAGATTAGCACCCCTGACCACGCTCAATGGCACTGTTGATGCCAAACCGCAACAAACATACACAGCCGCCGCCGAGTTGCTCAACAAGCATCAGATTGCTTACCTACACATTGCCGAAGCCGACTGGGATGACGCCCCTGAAATGTCAGAGCAATTCAAACAAGAGTTGCGCTCTGCTTTTTCTGGCGTATTGATTTACGCCGGTAAGTACACCGCTGAGCGCGCCGTGGCAGCTATTGAATCTGGTTGGGCTGACATGATCGGTTTCGGCCGCCCGTTTGTTGCCAACCCCGATTTACCGTACCGACTTCAGCACGGTGTGCCATGGGCCGCCCACAATCCAGAAACTTTATTTGGCGGCGGAGCCGCAGGCTTAACCGACTACCCGGCATGCGACCAACAAGCCACAACTGAAGGCTCTGCTGAGCTATTGCTGTCTGCCATTGGTATTGGCGATGAACAACTGGCCAACCGCATCGCCATGGCACCGATGACGCGCTCTCGTACCGATCAACCGGGAGATGTACCGAATGCTCTAATGGCCGAATACTATCAGCAACGTGCTGGTGCCGGTCTAATCATCACCGAAGGAGCGCCGATTTCCGATGTTGGCCGCGGTTATTCAATGACGCCGGGGATCTACACCCAAGCTCATATTGATGGCTGGAAAAGAGTCACCGAAGCGGTACATGCAAAAGGCGGTAAGATATTCATTCAGCTTTGGCATGTTGGCCGCCGCTCGCATTCGACCATTGCGGGCCAAACACCAGTGGCACCATCGGCGGTGAAAAACCCAGATCAAGTGTTCGGACCATTACCAGAAGGCGGCTTTGGCATGATCGAAACGGACATGCCGCGAGCCATGACCCAACAAGACATTGATGACACCATTGCTGATTTTGTCCAAGCAGCGAAGAATTCAATTGCCGCGGGTTTTGATGGCGTGGAACTTCATGGTGCTCATGGCTACTTACTGGATCAGTTCCTTCGAACCACTAGCAATCATCGGACCGATGAATATGGCGGTTCAGCTGAAAATCGCCTGCGTTTTCCATTGCAAGTAACCCAAGCAGTGGTCGATGCCATTGGCGGCGATAAGGTAGCCATCCGCTTATCACCATTTGTTACTGAAGGTCAGGCCGATGCCGATCCGCAAATCGCCGATTTGACCCTGCAACTGATCGAACGACTCGCGCCAATGAAGCTGGCTTACTTGCACTTTTCTGAGAACATTTCGAATTACACTCAGATGCCTGATAGCTATCGCCAACAAGTACGAGCCATTTATCCGCAACCCATTATGGTAGCGGGTAAATACACTCAGCAGGCAGCGACTGATGTCATCAACAAGGGTTATGCGGACCTTGTTGCATTCGGGCAGCCGTTTATTACCAATCCAGACTTGGTTGAGCGGATCCGCCATGGCATCGCCTTAACGCCTGTCGATTACGATGCTCACGCCACTTTTTACGGCGGGGGGGCAGAAGGTTATACGGACTATCCGACGGCAACGGCTGATTAAGCGTTTAACTAAGCCCGGCTTTGCTGGCGGGGCTTTGTATATGAAAAAAGAAAGCGGATGAGACCCCCAGTAATGTCCGGTATTCAGAGGGGGATAGTGAGAACAGAACTTACCATGACTATAACTCTGGTGGACACGGGGCATCTCAATGTTGTTTTCTTTACGAATAAAGACGACATTAGCGTCTGGGGTGCAATCTGTCAGTCTTGGGAAAGTATGTTATGTCAGCTACTAGGGGAAAAGAAGCATGAAGTACATAAAACTATCAGTTTTTGGTCTTAGTGTTTTTGTTGTTGGGCTTTGTGTTGGAGCTTACTTGTTCTTCAACGTAATGTGGCTACCACTATATTCTGCTCATGTACATTCTTCATCGCTAAGCTACGTTAGTGCTCTTAACGCAGATATCAATGAAATAAAAAGGAGAGAGGGTCAGGCCCTCATAATAGATCTCTGTAATCTGGTGGAGTCTAAAGATTACTCTCTATTAACTGGAGTGAACAACATCACTATGGACACGATTGATTTTTCTTTTGAATCTTTAGGAGTAAGAAAAGAGGAGCGACATAGCTTCTGCAACATGCCAAATGAGCGATACAACTACTTAGTTCTCGATCAAAAGAGTTAGCGCCAAATAATTTGCCCTCTGCGAAGACATCGCAGAAACATCCCTTTACAGGCTCCAGGAACAAGCTCCTCAGAGCCTCTTTTCCCCTCCAAATTTCAAACAAATTCGTCGACTGCGATCGAAGATTGCAGGGTCTCTAACTGTAGCCGTCAGCAGTTAGCGCTTGCCAACAACTAAACGTTGATTGGCGCCATTGATGGTAAATGACTGACTCTCGCCATTTGACCAAGTCACCAGCCCATCGGTAAATTCCTGGCAACTACCCAAACCAACATGTAATTGATTGATGTTGTTGTGGGAAAATGCCGCTGAGGTTTGCCCGACGACGCGACGGTAAGTCATACCGCAGGCGTCAAAAGTCATCACTGCGCCCATTGGCCCAGCTTTACCACTTGGCGCGTTGGCTACTTCAACGATCAGATATGAATTGCCGTTACTGGTGGCATTATTAGTAAACAAATGCCAGCGGCCTCGTTCGTTAGCATAAAACAAATCCAAGTCACCATCGGCATCATAGTCAAACACTTCCGCACCGCTGCCGGTGGCACCAAGCTCTGTCGATATCACACCATGCCCTTCAATGCGTTTGAATCCTTTACCCTGTTGATTGTGGTAAATAATCTGTTTGGTTTCCGTCGCCATGTTGCCGTAGCGCACAATAAAAATGTCGCTCCAACCATCATTGTCGAAATCACCAACCGCCGAACTGGCAGTCTGCTCAGCGACATCAATTGCCATCGCTTCGGTGACATCGACAAATTGACCATCGCGATTTTCCAACAACCGCACCGGAATAAGTTCTTCATCTGTGGTTTTCGGAGTGGAGACGACATGATGAATGACCGCCGCTGTTGGAGACTTGGTATTGGCAAACACGCGCCAAACATCGTCACCGATGTAACCAATGTACAGGCCTTTTTGTTCGGTATCCGTCGGCCAACCAGCGGCCTGCTCTGGGGTTAGGGAGAAATTCTTGTGGCCATGGCGATCGACATCAAAGCTGAGCGGTTGTTTGCTGGCGCCAACAAATACCTCAAACGTTGGAAACGCCATCTGCAAATTCTCCAGCTTGAAATCGCCTTCAATGCGCAAGTCATCGAGCACTAACGGCTTAAAGCGGCTGAAAAAAGCAAAGCGCTGATGTTCGCTGTCGTAATAGCTTTGCCCTTTGAACTGGTGTTTGGCGCGGGTCAATAGCCAGTCAAAATCACCGTCATTGTCAAAATCAATTTCCGCGATACTGCTGACATCATGAGTATTGGCAAGGTCACCCAAGACACCTTTGCTGACGTTAGTAAAATCAGAGCCCTCACCACCTTGGATGAGAACCATGTCGGCACCACCATAGAACACCACATCGGCGTCATTATCATTGTTGTAATCAGTGACCAGTACTTTGTAACCCAACCACTGAGCAAATGGCAGCCGCTCAATGAACTCAAACTGACGCAGGCTTTCCTGGCGATAATGAAAATTGGCGCCATCAGGTTGTGATTTCAACGGAAATGCCGAGGTGATCATATTCAGCATGCCGTCATTATCTGTGTCGACTAGCTTGACTGCCCGGCCACGACTGCGCTCAAAATGCTCAAATACCACTCGTTTACTCAGGGTTCGATCCGGGTTTACCTCAAAGCCAACAGGGAACCTTGGATTCGTCCCTGCGCCGCCGCCCTGCGATACCACAATCTCAACTTTGCCGTCGAGGTCATAATCAGCAGCAGCAACACCGTGAGTATCGCCGCCAATTAATAACTGAGGTCCAGAAAAGTAGCCCCCTTCATTCCAGAATATATTGGCACGATACGCATGGTCAGTCGTGATGATGTCGAGCTTGCCATCACGATCCAGGTCTGCCACCAAGGCGTTGTCCCACTTGCGTCTCGAACGCTGTTCGAGTGGCATGATGTCAGTGCCCGCTTCAGAGAACTGAATTTCAGCAAGATGCGCTGAATCCGATGAGGTTGATTGACAAGCGATCAACACTGTCGCTCCGAGACCAACGGCTAACAACCGATGAGCAGGCTTATAGAACAAGGACATAACGAATACTCTGAGCAAATCAATCAGTCATTAGTAACACTCACAATCCATATTATCAATATAAACATATGACGTATCTTGCATGATAGATTGTTCCATGATCACGATCGGCGAATAGCAACCTGTACTAAGCTTCATGCAACCAGCAACACGGCCCATTACAAGGACTTGGAGTTGCATGCCAACAATGTACCGACTACTCGAGGAGGGAAAAACCGGGTGGGGACTTTACTATTGGGCGGCGTTAAACGTGAGCTACGAGCGTACTGGCAATGATTAGGTAACCAATTGATTGGCTGATTCTGAGAGTAAATCCAGCTCTACCGACGTTCGCAGCTCGTGCAACCAGTGCACGCCCGGCGTGTTTCAGAGCGACTGTTTTGGCGGTTTCGCTGAATTTTACAATAAGCAGATTTGAGTGCTCGGCGGTAGCCAAACCAGTTGTCCGGTTTGGCTATCAAGACATTTCCCCAAAACCGTTTCTTGAGTATCTCGCCGTAGTCATTGAGGAACTGGCTATCACAGCCGATATCAAAGTAGCTCATCAACTCAGTCAAAGTAGTCATTTGACTGATTTTGGTGGCTATCTCATCACTCGGCTGCATTGCATTGGTCAATTACATTGATTCATTGATGCGACGAACGGTAGCCCCTAAGCCTTGAAGTTTATCCTCAATGTGCTCATAGCCACGGTCTAAGTGATAGATCCGATCCACTTTGGTTTTGCCTGCTGCCACGAGACCGGCGATCACTAAACAAGCCGAAGCTCGCAGGTCGGTCGCCATCACGGTGGCACCAGACAACTCGGCACTGCCTTTACAAAAGGCGGTATTACCCTTGAGTTCAATGCTAGCACCCATACGTTGCAGCTCAGGCACATGCATGAAGCGATTTTCAAAGATATTCTCAGTGATGGTTGCAGCCCCCTCAGCAACCGCATTCAGCACGGTAAACTGGGCTTGCATGTCGGTTGGAAATGCTGGATACGGCGCAGTAGTGATATCCACCGAGGTCAATGGCCGATCACGCTGGTCAATCTCAATCCAGTCATCACCAAAGTCGATGGCGGCACCGGCTTCTTTTAGCTTTGCTAGCACAGCTTCTAACAACCGCGGATCGGTATGTGTACAGCGAACCTTGCCACCAGTGACCGCCGCAGCGACCAAAAACGTGCCGGTTTCAATGCGATCAGGCTGAACCTGATATTCGCCGCCATGTAAAGCCTCGACGCCTTCAATGACAAGATGATCGGTGCCCGCACCAGAAATTTTGGCACCAAGAGCATTAAGGAATAATGCCAGATCAACCACTTCGGGTTCACGCGCTGCGTTTTCGATAATTGTGGTGCCCTCAGCAAGAACCGCCGCGGCCATCAAATTTTCAGTGCCCGTCACGCTGACCATATCCATGACGATCGTGGTGCCCTTCAGTCGACCATCCACTTTGGCATTGATATACCCTTCGGTGACGGAGATGTCGGCACCCATTTGCTCAAGACCGTGCAAGTGCAAATTGACCGGCCGAGCTCCGATAGCACAACCACCAGGCAGCGATACTTTTGCTTCGCCCTGCCGCGCCAGCATCGGGCCCAACGCCAGAATACTGGCTCGCATGGTTCGCACTAGCTCGTAGGGGGCAACGTGGCTGGCGATGGTCGGCAAGTTGACGGTGACGACATCATCATGATGCTCAACATCAGCGCCAAAACCATTGAGCAGCTTTATGGTTGTAGCAATGTCTTGTAATCGGGGAACATTACGAATGGTAACTGGCTCAGGGCATAGCAGGCTGGCAAACAAAATGGGCAACGCCGCATTTTTTGCACCAGAAATGCGAACGTCTCCAGCCAATGGGCCAGAGCTTAAAACTTCTAATTTTTGCATGACGCCCCCTCAGTTACAGCATCATGAGCTTGCGCTCGCGCTGCCACTTCTCGGGAGTGAACGTCTTGATGGTGACGGCGTGGACAGAACCATCAGCAATCACCTCAGAGAGAGGTTGGTAAATGGTTTGCTGGGCCTTGACCCGCGACATGCCTTCAAACAGGTCACCAACAGCAATGACCTTAAAATGCGTACCTTCGGCTTCAACGTGACACTCTTGCAGGCTGATAGCCTGCTCCAGCAACTCTTTAACTTCAGCGGCGTTCATTAACTATTCTCAACTTCACTGGTGTTCTGGCGGGGCAAGGCCAGTAACACATCTACATTAAACAAATGGGCCATGTGGCATAGCTGCTGCGGCACATTCTCAAAGTTTAACGCCACCTGCTGTTGTTCGGCTTTAATTCGTAATTGCACCAAGCCAGCAAGTCCTGCGCTGTCTACGCGTCCTAGCTTTTGTAAATCTAAGGTAATGTCTGAGCCAGTCGGCAGGGCCTTTAACTGTGGCCAAACCGACATCAAGCTAAAGCGGTCAAAGGCTCCAGCTAACAGCCAACGATTCCCTTGTTTGGTCAGTTCAGTCACCAGAGCCGAATCCTGCCAATTCATCTTCATTCAGGCCACCATCAACTTTCGTTCGCAATTGCTGGGTGACAAAATCAATCCCATGCTGACGCAACAAAGGCCGGAATTCCTTGTTCTTAGTTTCTACCTGGCTAATGCCCTCTGCAGCCAAATCCCAAACTTTCCATTCACCGGTTTTACTGTTTTGGCGCATATAAAAAATGACTTTAATATCAGGCTTACCTTGCTCGACGAAACGCGCAGGGACTTGACCTGGAATGCGGACGGGATCAACTTCAATGACATGACGCTGCGGATCATAGCGCTTAAACAAGAGCGTAAAAGTGCCGACCATGTAGTCTTTGAAGGCTTCAGAAAATGCCGCGCGCTGCTCTTTGTTGGTTTGGCGAACTTCGACACCCAGAACCTTTAACGCGGCAAAGCGGTAATCCACGTGAGGCAGTAGATCTTGCTCAACCACATTGCGCAAAAACTCAGTGGTATGTTGTTCTGCAGTGGTTTGTTTTAGCTTTTGCGACGTTTCATTGGCTATTTGGCTCAGCATTACTTGAGGGTCAGAGGTATCCACCGAGGCCCAAGCTGAAAGCGTTAAAAAGCTAAAGCTAATCAATAAAACTCTTACAAACACAGTCATTAATCGTCGCTCTGGTTATATAAAAACTGACCAATCATATCCTCAAGCACCAAGGCTGGCTTGGTATCGTTGATATAGTCACCGTCTTTAAGCATAGCAATATCTTCAATCACAAAGCCCGGAGTAATGCCAACGTATTGCTCTCCCAGCAGGCCACTGGTGAGAATTGATGCCGAAGAGGTCTCGGCAATTTCGTCATACATGGAGTTAATACGAAGTTCAACGACTGGCGTATAGTACTGAGATTCCAAAGTAATAGACGCGACTCGACCAATCACCACGCCACCAATTTTGATTGGCGCACGTTCCTTGAGACCGCCGATGTTGTCAAAACGGGCATACACAGTATAAGTGCTCTGACCACCAGTAATTCCCCACGTTGCCACTTTAACTGACAAAATGGCGATTGAAACAATGGCCAACACCACAAACAAACCCACTGCAATTTCAATACGGCGTTGTTGCAGCTGTTTTTTTCTATCCATACAAAACTTACCCAAACATTAAAGCGGTCAGAACAAAATCGAGTCCGAGCACCATCAGCGATGCCTGCACCACCGTCTCTGTAGTGGCTTTACTAATACCGGCTGACGTTGGCACAGCATGGTAGCCTCGAAAAACCGCAATCCAAGTCACAACATTAGCAAACACCACACTTTTTATAAGCATACTGCCAATGTCTTGTTTCCACTCAACCGCAGCCTGCATCAACGACCAATAGGTACCAGTATCAAGTCCAAGCCAATCAACACCGACCAATTTACCTCCGTATATCGCTACTAGGGTAAAGATAGTCGCCAGCATTGGCATACAAATCAGGCCTGCCCAGAATCGAGGGGCAATGACTCGGCGTAACGGGTCAATAGCCATCATTTCCAAGCTTGCGATTTGCTCAGTCGCTTTCATTAAACCAATCTCGGCGGTCAGCGCCGAGCCGGCTCGGCCAGCGAACAACAGCGCAGTTACCACAGGCCCGAGTTCACGCAGCAAGCTCAGAGCCACCATCGGCCCTAAGCTTCCCTCGGCACCATAGCTCACGAGAACCTGATAGCCCTGGAGCGCGATGACCATGCCAATAAACAGACCGGACACTAAGATAATTAATAACGACTGCACACCGACAACATACATTTGGCGGACTAGCAGCGGCAAAAATACCGATAGTCGGGAAAAGCCGAAAACCACCTTCATGTAGGTCAGTACGGCAAATCCCATGGTCGCCAACACATCAAACGTTCGGCGCCCAATTTGTTGCAATGCATGCGCAATCATTTGCCTGCTAACCCTCGCAATTGCTCATCCAACGCGGAAGCCGGATAATGAAATGGCACTGGCCCGTCGGGCTTTCCTTGTAAAAACTGGACAATCTGTTCGGACTGGTCTTGTTTCAGCTGTTCTGGCGAGCCTTGAGCAATAATGCGCTTATCAGCCATCACATAGACGTAATCAGCAATACTCAACACCTCATGCACATCATGACTGACGATAACGGATGTCGAGCCCAGAGTTTCATTGACCGAACGGATCAAACTAACTAGCACGCCCATGGAAATCGGATCCTGGCCAGTAAATGGCTCGTCGTACATGATCAATTCTGGATCAAGCACTGTCGCTCGCGCCAACGCGACGCGACGCGCCATACCGCCGGATAATTCTGATGGCATCAAGTGATGAGCACCGCGCAAACCAACTTGCTCTAACTTCATCATCACCAAAGTTTGGATGACTGATTCCGGTAACCGAGTGTGTTCTCTGACCGGGAAAGCAACATTGTCAAACACGTCCAGCTCAGTAAACAAAGCGCCGCTTTGGAATAGCATGCTCATCCGAGTTCTGAGCTGGAATAATTCTTTGCGGCTGAGTTGCGGAACATCGTTACCATCAAACCAAATATGGCCGCAGTCAGGTTCGAGCTGACCACCGATCAAGCGCAGCAAGGTCGTTTTACCAATCCCACTGGGGCCGAGAATTGCGGTAATTTTGCCACGCGGAATCGACAGACTGATATTGTCATAGATCAGTCGTTCACCATGACTGAAGGTCAAACCGTCAACAACGACTAGATTGTCAGAATCCTTATTGATCATTCCATCTCTTTGCTGCATCAGCGGCGGGAAGCTGCCGACTATACCAGAAGCCCGTCGGGGACTCATCGTTCAATTTAGTTAAAAACGTTACAAACTGTTGTTCGAAGTGTTGCGATTGTTTCACAGCGACCGTTTCTAAAACGTATAAAAGTGTCAAAAAGTGTCTACTGTACTGCCTGTTTTATTATCGTAAACCAAACTTAGCGGTTCAACCGAACTGTTCGATACTGAATGTCGACTGGATGCTCTCGATAGCCACTGATTGGATCAACGCGTTGTTAAACGTCACTAACCTTCGGAACAGTTTAATGGGGACTATTTTGCTACTTTCAATTCCCCCATAAATCGAGCAAAATCTACGCCTTTCTCATACTCAGGTGTATTAACTATGCTCATCGCCTCCGCCATGGTGATTGTTGGCCTTGCGCTACTTGGTTGGTCAGCAGACCGTTTGGTGTTCGGTTCAGCCTCCTTGGCTCGCAATGTGGGTATTTCGCCCCTGGTCATCGGAATGACAATTATTGCGATGGGATCTTCGGCTCCGGAAATGATGGTTTCGGCAACGGCATCCTATATGGGGCAACCCAATACCGCTGTCGGCAATGTATTGGGCTCCAATATCACCAACATCGGCTTAGTACTTGGCGCAACGCTATTGTTGCGGACTCTATCGGTTAGCTCGATCGTATTGCGCCGTGAAATCCCGTTGCTGATTGTCATTACTGCGCTGGCTGGGTTAGTCCTTCACAACGGCTCATTGTCGCGTTTTGAGGGTATTGTTTTACTGGTGGCTTTCTTCGCATTACTTGGCGGCTTGCTATGGATGGCGATGGCTGACACCAACAAAGAAGATCCTTTGGTTGCCGAGCAAGCTGCCGAGGTACCTGACAACGTCAGCACTAAAAAGGCAATATTGTGGACCATAGTTGGTTTAGTCATATTGCCAGTCAGTGCGCAGATTCTGGTGACTGGAGCCTCAGACATCGCTCAACAATTTGGCGTTTCCGATTTGGTCATCGGCTTGACCATTCTTGCCATTGGTACCAGTTTACCTGAACTGGCCGCAAGTATTGCCGCAGTCCGTAAAGGCGAGGATGACATGGTCATTGGTAATGTTGTTGGCTCAAATTTGTTTAATATCCTTGCGGTTCTGGGCATCGCCGGTACCATTGCGCCAGCCGAGCTTGACCAGGCTGCGGCAGGCCGTGATTTGTATGCCATGGTCGCCATCACCTTTTTATTAGTAGCAGTAAGCTATGCTGCTAAGCGTCACCGTAAACTTCCGCGCTGGTTTGGCGTACTGCTGTTAGCCTGCTTTGTTGGCTATGAAGTACTGTTGTATATCAGCGAAGTGAGCAAGTAAGAGGCTCTATGCGTCAGCAATATATTGAATCAGCAAAACAAGTGATTGCCATTGAAGCCGAGGCAGTAGCCCGTTTGGCTGATACTCTAGATGAACAATTCGAAGCAGCCTGCGAAATCCTGCTGCAATGTAAGGGTCGCGTTGTCGTGACCGGCATGGGCAAATCAGGTCATATTGGCCATAAAATCGCTGCGACTTTAGCATCGACCGGTACGCCTGCATTTTTTGTTCACCCCGGCGAAGCGAGTCATGGTGACCTCGGCATGATCACGCCAAATGATGTAATCATTGCTATTTCCTACTCAGGAGAAACCGACGAGCTAACGAATTTACTGCCATTAATTAAACGAATTGGTGCGCGCATGATTGGCATGTCGAAATCTTCCGATTCGACCTTGTCACAGTTTTCTGATTGTCATTTAAAGGTTGTCGTGGAACGCGAAGCTTGCCCGCATAACTTGGCTCCTACCTCAAGCACCACTGCAACCCTAGTGTTGGGTGATGCACTGGCTATCGCGCTACTCAAGGCCAAGGGCTTTAGTGCCGAGGACTTTGCGTTTTCGCATCCGGGCGGCAGCCTAGGTCGCCGTCTACTACTCACACTGGATGACTTAATTCACACTGGCGACGCTCTGCCGGTCGTTACCGAGCAAGCTAGTTTGAATGACGCATTGGCGGAAATGTCACGCAAGCAACTGGGCATGACCGCCATTGTTAATGGCGATGGCATCATGACAGGCCTGTTCACCGACGGTGATTTACGCCGCGTGTTGAATAAAGGCAATGTTCAGGTACAAGCTCCGATCACTGAGTTTATGACGGTCAATGGCGTCACCGCATCAGCTGGCATGATGGCTGCCGAAGCATTGAAATTGATGGAAGATAAACGCATCAATGGCCTATTTGTTGTCGACCCCAACAATCGTCCGGTTGGCGCACTAAACATGCAAGACCTGTTGCGTGCAGGGGTTTTGTAATGCCTGTTGAAACGCTATACGGCTCAATTTCTGACACACTCGCTTCTCAGCTGAAGCAGATACGCTTGCTCATTTGCGACGTTGATGGCGTGTTTTCAGATGGCCGTATTTACATGGGCAATGATGGTGAAGAGTTAAAAACTTTTCACACTCGCGATGGTTATGGTGTCAAGGCATTGCAAGCAACAGGCGTGGCCCTTGCGGTTATCACTGGTCGCCAGTCAAACATTGTTGAGCAGCGCATGACGGCTTTGGGCATTGAATGGCTCTACCAAGGTTGCGATGACAAAGTCACCGCTTTTGAAGACATATTGCAGCGCAGTGGCTTCACCGCCGAGCAATGTGCTTATGTCGGCGATGACTTGATTGACTGGCCGGTGATGAGTCGTTGCCTAGTTGGCATATCGGTCGCCGATGGCCACCCTTGGCTGCGCCAACAAGCCAGTTGGGTAACACAAACTGTTGGCGGCGCAGGGGCGGTAAGAGAAGTCTGCGACACCATTATGGAAGTACAAGGTAGCTTCAATACCACCATGGGCCGCAGTATATGAATCGACTGACCATTATCTCAGTGTTATTGCTGGTGGCAGCATTGATGTTCAATGCCGTCATGGATAGTGGTGAGGAGCCAGTGCAACAAAGTAATATTTGGGGTAGCTACGAACCAGACTACGTGGCTCATAAGCTGTTCAATCGCAACTACGACAGCAATGGTCGGCTGGAAAGTACGGTATTTGCTGAATCGATGGAATCCTATCCCGATCTGGCGATGACTATTTTTGCCAAACCGGAAGTCACCATTTTCGACAAAAACACCGAGAAACAACCGACCTGGCATGTCTCGGCCTCAGAGGGCAGTCACTACCCCAACCAGCAACAATTGCAATTGCGCGGCAGTGTCACCATCCGCGCGAAAGACCCGACAAGCCAGATTCAAACGATGACAACGCCGTTTCTGGTACTCGAAATCGAATCCAATCAGATGCATACTGACGAAAGTGTGACAGCAACAGGCCCTGGGCTATTGATGAAAGGGCTTGGCCTGAAGGCAGACTTGAATGCCGAATACATCCAGGTGCTGCAACAAGTGGAATCCGTCTATGAAAACAACCCTGCGAATTAGCGCTTTGCTAATGCTGCTATGCTGCCAATCGAGCATGGCGATTCAACGAGACTTTGACGAAAAAGTTGAAATCTCAGCGGAACAAAATGCCTTTGATATCAAAGCAAACGTGTTGAAGTACACCGGCGATGTCAAGGTGGCTCAGGGCACCATGCAAATATTTGCCGACAACCTGACTATTTTGAATGCCAATGAAGAGGGCCAACAAGTATTGGTCGCCGATGGCGCTCCGGTTCGCTACAGTCAAGTACTGGACAACGGCAAAGTGATGGATGCTCAGGCTGATAAAATGCGCTACGAGCTCAACTCACGCATTTTGCTGCTGACTGGCAATGCTCAGGTAATGCAAGAAGATAGCTTGGTAAAAGGTGACCGCATTCGCTACAACCTCGACAAGCAATTGCTTGAAGCCGATGGCAACGCGGATGGTAACAAGCGGGTAACGACTATCTTTATTCCAGAGCAAGTCAAACAACAGCTTGATGAAAAACCCAAAGCAGTTAAAGCAGAACAAGAAGGCAACTGAGACGTGGATGTTTTAGAAGCGAATCAACTGGCAAAATCGTACAAAGGGCGGCAAGTCGTTCGAGACGTATCATTGCGCGTTGAGCCTGGCCAGATTGTTGGTTTATTGGGGCCCAACGGTGCAGGTAAAACAACCACGTTTTACATGGTGGTTGGTTTAGTGCAATCCGAAGGCGGCAATATCTCGCTCAATGGCGAGGACATCTCGCATGCGCCGATGCACGAACGAGCCCGCAAAGGCATTGGCTACCTACCGCAAGAGTCATCGATTTTCCGCAAGTTGTCGGTCAGCGATAACATTATGGCGATCTTGGAGACGCGCAAAACGCTGACCAGTGCCGAACGCGACCAGATCCACGACGATTTACTGGAAGAATTTAATATTGGCCATATCGCTAAAAGCAAAGGTATGGCATTGTCTGGTGGTGAGCGTCGACGCGTAGAGATCGCCCGAGCTTTAGCCGCCGAACCCAAGTTTATTTTGCTTGATGAACCCTTCGCTGGCGTTGACCCAATTTCAGTGTCTGATATTAAAAAAATCATTGAACACTTAAAAGCCAGAGGGTTAGGCATATTGATTACTGACCACAACGTCCGTGAGACACTGTCCGTATGTGAGCACGCATATATTGTTTCTCATGGAGAATTAATTGCTTCTGGGACGCCAGATCAAGTACTCGCAAATCAGCAAGTTCGAGATGTGTACTTGGGCGAGCAATTCCAGCTATAGTAATGACATGCAAGAATCAGGCAGAGGTGATTATTTTTCATCCTGCCCCAACAGCAACACAGTCGGAGATTAGATGAAGCCATCGCTTCAGCTCAAATTTGGCCAACAGCTGACCATGACCCCACAATTGCAACAGGCAATCCGCCTATTGCAATTGTCTACGCTTGATTTACAACAAGAAATTCAAGAAGCGCTCGATGCCAACCCATTGCTAGAGCAGGCCGAAGAAGATAACAGCAGTAATGAATCTGCCGAAGCAGCGGATAACCAGCTTGAGGCGGACAGCAGTGCTGTCGATACCTCCGAAGCGCTGCAACAAGAATCCATCAGTGATGACATGCCCATCGATACCACTTGGGATGAAGTCGTCTCTGCCGCCCCGGTGTCATCTGCCGTAGCTCGCGATGATGATGACACTAGCTTTCAGGGTGAAACCACCGACTCGTTGCAAGACCATTTGCGCTGGCAACTTGATTTGACGCCGATGAGCGATGTTGATCGTGCCATTGCCATGACAATTATCGATGGTATTGATGACGCCGGTTATCTCAGCCTTAGTGCCGAGGATGTGCTCGAAAGCCAAGGAAACGATGAGCTTGAGCTGGATGAAGTTGAAGCGGTACTGAAACGAGTACAATTGTTTGATCCCATCGGTGCAGGCTCTCGCTCTATTGCCGAATGTCTGACGATTCAGCTCAAGCAGTTTGAACCCGACACACCTTGGTTGAAAGAAGCCTTGACTGTGGTTGCCAACCACATGGACTTATTAGCCAACCGTGACTATCGCACGTTGATGCGCCGCGCTCGCTTAAAGGAAGATCAGCTGCGTGAAGTGATGCGATTGATCCAAAGCCTCAATCCTCGCCCAGGCAGCGCCATTGTTAAAGAAGACGACCAATACGTCATTCCAGACGTTTCAGTGCATAAGAAAAATGGCGTCTGGCAAGTCGAGCTCAACCCAGACTCAGTGCCCAAAATCCGGGTAAACCAGCAATACGCCGCGATGTCGCGCAGTGCTCGTAATACCTCGGATAGCCAGTTTATTCGCTCCCACATGCAAGAAGCCAAGTGGTTCATTAAGAGCTTAGAAAGCCGCAATGAAACCCTAATGAAAGTGGCCAACTGTATTTTACGGCGCCAATATGACTTCTTTGAGCTTGGCGACGAAGCCATGAAGCCCATGGTGCTCAATGATGTCGCCGAAGAAGTTGGCATGCATGAATCAACCATTTCCCGTGTGACCACGCAAAAATACATGCATACACCGCGTGGCATATTCGAATTGAAGTACTTTTTCTCCAGCCATGTCAGTACTGAAGGCGGCGGTGAGTGTTCATCGACAGCCATTCGCGCTCTGATTAAAAAGCTGGTTGCTGCAGAGAATCCGGCCAAGCCATTGAGCGATAGCAAGATGGCCGAGCTGTTATCGGACCAGGGAATTAATGTCGCTCGCCGCACGATTGCCAAATATCGTGAAGCGCTCAACATTCCACCGTCCAATCAACGAAAAAGCCTGTTGTAAAACAGCGCACTGATGAAGGAACTATGCCTATGCAATTAAACTTAACCGGTCATCATGTTGAAGTAACGTCTGCCCTTCGTGATTATGTGACTGATAAACTAGGCAAACTTGAAAGACGATTCGATAACATCACTAATGCCCATGTGGTATTGAAAGTAGAAAAGCTCCGTCATATTGCAGAAGCAACCGTTCACGTCTCGGGTGGTGATTTAGTCGCTACCGCCGAGCAAGATAATATGTATGCCGCTATTGATGCTTTGGTCGACAAGCTGGATCGGCAAGTCATCAAGCACAAGGAAAAGCTGCAGAAGCACTAATCAACTCTATTGACAATGAATATTGGCAACATCCTCAGCGCGGACTGCACATTAAGTGCAGTCCCCTGCACCAGCAAAAAACGCGCCCTCGAAATTTTTAGTCAAGTCGCAGCCAAACAGCTACCCGAATTGACTGAACAAGACATCTTCGAGCGCTTGTTAAACCGTGAGAAACTCGGCTCAACGGGTATTGGTGGTGGCATCGCTATCCCCCACGGTCGACTGCCTTCAGATAGCAAAGCAGTGGCGGTATTGATGCAGTTGGAGAAACCAATTGAATTTGACGCCATCGACAAACGTCCTATCGATATTTTGTTTGGTCTGCTGGTACCAGAACAAGACTGCAACCTGCACTTGAAAACTCTGGCCATGGTGGCAGAAAAACTATCCGACAAAGAAACCCTCAAACAGCTTCGCTCTGCCACTAGTTCTGAGGACCTATATCAGGTTATCATCAACGCATAAGCTTGCTAGCTGGCATTGGTTTACAGGATGAAACTCACAGTTGTAAGTGGCCGCTCTGGCTCAGGAAAGTCAGTCGCCCTGCGCGTTCTTGAAGATCTCGGTTACTACTGCGTCGATAATTTACCGGTCGAGCTGCTCACGCCGTGGCTCACGCAACAGCAAAATCGTCACGAGCAAATTGCGGTCAGCCTCGACATGCGCAACTTACCGAACAGTTCGCAGGAAGTTGAGCAATTGCTAACCCTGATCCGCAGTACAGTGCCAACCACGATTATTTTCCTCGATGCAGCCGATGCATCATTGCTGCGCCGTTATTCCGAAACCCGCCGGCGCCATCCACTAACTCGCGATCATGCCACATTGGCCGAAGCTGTTGCGGCCGAAACTGAATTGCTAGCGCCGGTTCGAGAGCAAGCAGACTTGTTTCTCGATACCGGCGAAATGACCATTTATCAGTTCAGCGCCACTCTGCGCGAACGTGTTTCCGGCAGCCCTAGCTCCTCGATGGTGCTGATCTTCGAGTCCTTCGGTTTTAAACATGGTATTCCCAACGATGCTGACTTCGTCTTTGACGTGCGCTTTCTGCCCAACCCGTATTGGGAGCCAGAACTGCGAGGATACAGTGGTAATGACCAACCGGTGATTGACTTCTTCAATCAGCAACCGACAGTTGGTGAATTCATCGAGCAACTCAAGTCGATGTTAATCAAGTGGTTACCACAACTTCAGCAGAATGACCGTAGTTATGTCACCGTCGCCATTGGCTGCACTGGTGGTTGCCACCGCTCAGTATTTATCGCCAACTCGCTAGCAGAACACTTTCGCACGCAACGAGAAGTGCAACTGCGTCACCGTAACCTCAAGGACAGTCATTAAGGCATGACAGAGATTCGCTCACTGCTTATCAGGAATAAACTCGGCTTACATGCCAGAGCAGCTACTAAACTAGCTACATTGGCACAAGATTTTGATGCCAACGTGATGATCAAACACGGTGACAAACAAGCATCAGCGGCCAGCGTTATGGGATTGCTACTGCTCGAAACTTGTCAAGGTCAACACATTGAGGTCTCTGCGGATGGCCCGGATGCAGGGCGAGCGCTCGATGCCGTTGAAGCCTTGATTAACAACTTTTTTGATGAGGGTGAGTAGCACTCAGTTCAATCACGTCAAGAACTAAATACTTCTTACCCATCAGTGGAATATCCGATTTATTCGGATAGAATACACCCCAAGATTTGTCAGGGGATAGGAGTAGTGGGCGATGCCGGAATCACTCGAGCAACAACAGACCCATAGTCGTTTACGCGCAGTCAACGACGCCCTGACCAGCGGCATGTATGTTCATGTCCGACAAATGCTTCATTCGTTGCCCTCTTTCGACGTTGCACTGCTACTAGAGTCGTCGACTCCCTCTGCCCGACCGGTATTGTGGCAACTGATCGATCCCGATCAGCACGGTGACATTCTAGAAGAGTTATCCGAGGACATTAAAGACTCCATCATTCAGGAAATGGATCCTGAGCACGTTGCGTCCGCCATTGAAGGTATGGACAGTGATGACTTGGCATATGTCTTAGGTAGCTTACCAGAATCTGTTTATCAACAAGTACTTAGCTCAATGAGTGAGCAAGACAAGCACCGCGTTGAACAAGCACTGTCGTATGATGAAGAAAGTGCCGGTGCGATGATGAACACTGATGTCATCACATTGCGCCCTGACGTATCGGTTGATGTCGTATTGCGTTACCTCAGGCTACGCGGCGAACTGCCACAGCGCACCGACATGCTCTACGTCGTTGATGGTCACGACAAGTTGCTTGGCGAAGTCTCTTTAGGTGACCTGATCACCTGTCAGCCTGACACCATGATCCGCGAGATTCACGAATCAGAAGTAGCACCGCTGAAAGCAGAGCAGCACGACTCGGAAGTTGCCCAACACTTTGAACGTTACGAGTTAATATCAGCACCAGTGGTTGACGCCAACGGCTGCCTGCTGGGCCGTATCACAGTTGATGATGTAGTTGATATCATTCGTGAAGATGCTGAGCACTCGATGATGAGCATGGCCGGTCTTGAAGATGAAGAAGATACCTTTGCGCCTGCTGCGAAGAGTACCCAACGTCGTTCGATCTGGCTCGGGCTCAATGTTGGAGCGGCGCTGCTGGCGGCATCGGTGTCCAATATGTTTGAAGATATCCTGTCGCAATTAGCCACCATCGCTATTCTCATGACCATCGTACCAAGCATGGGTGGAGTTGCCGGCAACCAAACGCTAACCTTGGTGATCCGCGGTATTGCTCTGGGTCATGTTGGCGACTCAAATGCCCGCTGGCTGCTAGGCAAAGAAGCGTTGGTTGGTGTCTTTAATGGTTTGATTTGGGCAACGATTCTGGCGTCTGTGGTGACGGTTTGGAAAGGTGATTGGCATATTGGTGTGGTCATCGCGGTGTCGATGTTTGTCAATATGTTGATGGCGGCGCTTGCTGGCGTGTTGGTACCGTTGACGCTGAAGAAATTCAAGATTGATCCGGCCTTAGCAGGCAGCATGATGGTCACTACCTTCACCGACATCATCGGTCTGTTTACCTTCCTAGGGACTGCCACTTTAATGCTGAGCTAAGCGCCGCTCAGTTGTGCATAGTCGCCAACAAGCCATAACTCGCTCTGACGCTCAAGTACTTCCATGTATCGCTCTACATGCGGCATCCATGCCGCCTGAAGCATCGCTCCATTAAGACTTGTTCGCTCAAGGTAAGGTTTGGCGCCGATCTGAGAAAGTGGCTTGGAAGTTACTGAGCGGAGTTTCTGCCGCAGGACGCGGCAGTAAAGCTTACAAGGAAGTATTCACAGCGTCTCTGCAAAGGAACTTGCAGGCCGCTTAGGGGGAAGTAATAAAAGGTTATGCCAGCTTCTTTTCCCAGAACAAGGCATGGCCCTGCCCTCCTGGTAGCTCATAGCCTTCAAAGCCATGCTTACGATAAGCATTTTGAGCCACGGTATTGCCTTGCAGAACTTCCAATGTCACCTTGCAACAATCACGCTCGCGGGCGATTTGCTCGACTCTATCAAGCAACAATTGACTTAATTGACGCCCACGATATTCAGCCACTACAGCAAAATCATGAATATTGATCAAAGATTTACAAGCAAATGTCGAAAAACCAGTGAAACAGTTCGCTAATCCAGCGGGTTTGCCATCAACATAGGCTAGGACAGTGAATGCGCCCGGTTGCTGAGCCAAAGAAGCAATGAGGTTTTGTTGGGCGTAATCGCTGAGATCTTCACCGCCACCCATCACATCATTGGCGTAGGCCCTTAACACCGCAATCAAATCGGCCCCATGCCTTGGGTTACTATAATCAGCCAACTTTATTTCAATAGCCATTAATGACCCGCCACTTGCATCTCAGAGATCAACACGGAACCTGTTTGAATTTGGCCCCGACGATCTAAATCTGCGCCCACTCGAACAATATTATTGAACATGTCATTCAAATTACTGGCGATGGTGATTTCGTGCACCGGGAAAGCCAACTGACCATTTTCAACCCAGAAACCGCTCGCGCCGCGCGAATAGTCGCCGGTCACAGTATTAACCCCTTGGCCCATCAGCTCAGTGACGTATAGGCCTGTGCCCATTTCCGCCAACAACTGCTCAAAATCACGACCACTGTGACGTACCAGCCAGTTGTATATGCCGCCGGCATGGCCGGTGTTTTCCATACCCAATTTGCGTGCTGAGTAGGCAGTTAGCAGATAGCTGCTCAATGTGCCTTGCTCAACAATCATCCGATCTTGGGTTTCAACCCCTTCCGAGTCGAATGGTGCACTGGCTAAGGCGCAAGGAATTCGAGGCCGCTCAACGATAGAAACATGCTCTGGCATGATCTGATGGCCGAGTTTGTCTTTCAAAAACGACGCATTGCGGTAAAGACTACTGCCCGCGATGGCATTCACTAAGTGGGCAAACAAACCCGACGCTAAATCAGAAGCAAACAACACCGGTACCTTACGAGTACCGAGTTTACGGGCATTTAATCGATTAAGTGTTCGCTCGGCAGCGTGTTTACCAACACGTTCGGGCAGCCAAAGGCGTTCAGCCTGACGACTCACTGAGTAGCTATAATCGCGTTGCATGTCATCGCCATCAGTGGCAATCACTACGGCACTCAAACTGTGGCGAGTACTGGGGTAACCGGCAATAAAGCCATGGCTGTTCCCGTAAACTCTGACCGATTGATGGCTGGCAAACGTGGCGCCATCGGAATTGGTAACACGTGGATCGGCATCAAATGCTGCTTGTTCACAACGCTGCGCCAACTCAATGGCATGCTCTGGTGATAGGGAACCTGGGTGGTAAAGCTGCAAATCAGGCACATCTTCAGGCATTTGCGATGCTTCGGCAGGGCCACTGAATGGATCTTCTGAAGTAAAGCGGGCAATGTTGCAGGCTGCATCAACCGCACTGCGAACCGCTTCAGGGCGCAAATCCGAGGTCGATGCGTTGCCTTTTTTGTGCCCGAAATAAACCGTAATACCTAGTGCGCCATCACGATTAAATTCAAGTGTTTCAACCTCTTGCATCCGGGTACTAACGCATACACCGGTTTGTCGGCTCATCGCCACTTCTGCTTGTGAGGCACCTTTAGACTTGGCGTAACTCAACGTGTCTTCAATGACTTGCTGCAGTTGCGCTTGCTCTTCGGCAATCGGTTGGGACATGAAGCTTTGGTCCAGTTTCTGTTAAAATCGACAAAGCAGCCATGATACTGCAATTTACCCCCGCGGTGCGAGTCCTGCGAGGGATCTGAAACCATGATTAGTGAAAGGCCATGTCAGAGCAAAACACACAGCCCGAAGATGAGTTGGAATGGGTCTCTAAAACCCAGCGCAAACAAGAGAGTGAAGCGTTACAGAAGTTGGGGCGCCAGCTCACTGAAATGGGTGATCAGCTATTACTGAAACTGCCCCTTGAGGACGACTTGTTGGAAGCCATTCAATTGGCTAAACGCATTCGCAACAAACGCGAGGGATACCGTCGCCAAATCCAATACATTGGTAAGTTAATGCGGCAGCGTGATAGCGAAGACATCGTCAAAGCGATCGCTTTAATTGAGGCCAAGAAGCAGCAGTCAAATCAAGCTTTTCATCAGCTTGAAGAGACTCGCGATGCGATTATTGCCGAAGGCGACAGCGCTATTCAGCAGTTTATCGATGACTACCCGCAAGCAGATCGCCAACGTTTACGCCAACTGAGCCGGGGTGCTCAGCGAGAGCAGAAGCAAAACAAGCCGCCGAAATCGGCGCGGGAGTTGTTCAAGTATTTGCGCGAAATCGCTGAATCAGCAGAACAGTAGCATTTTCAGTTAGGTACAAAAAAGCCAACGTCAGTCGTTGGCTTTTTCTTTGGAGCAGACCATTTAACTGCTGGTGCCACCAACGGTCAGCTCATCGACTTTTAGCGTCGGCTGGCCGATACCTACAGGCAAGCTCTGACCATCTTTACCACAGACTCCGACTCCTTCATCAAGCTGCAGATCGTTGCCAACCATGGAAATATGTTTCATCGCCGCCGGGCCTGAACCAATCAACGTTGCGCCTTTGACGGGCACAGTGAGCTCGCCATTTTCAATCAAGTAGGCTTCAGAGGTCGAAAACACAAACTTGCCCGAGGTAATATCAACCTGGCCACCAGCGAAATTGGGCGCAAACAGGCCCTTTTTCACCGACTTAATGATATCCGCAGGATCACTTTCTCCTGCCAACATATAGGTATTGGTCATTCGTGGCATCGGCAGATGAGCATAAGATTCGCGACGGCCATTGCCGGTCAGTTTAGCCCCCATCAGCCGGGCGTTCAGCTTATCTTGCATGTAGCCGCGTAACACACCATTTTCGATCAGTACATTGTGCTGACCCGGAGTGCCTTCATCATCAACACTCACCGAACCACGACGATTAGCAATCGAGCCGTCATCAATCACCGTGCACAGCGGCGAGCTGACTTGCTTGCCCACTTGACCGGTAAAAGCGGAGGAGCCTTTGCGGTTGAAGTCACCTTCTAGGCCGTGACCTACCGCTTCGTGCAACAACACTCCCGGCCAACCCGCGCCTAACACCACGGGCATCGTACCCGCCGGTGCATCAACGGCAGTAAGGTTGACCTGCGCTTGGCGCACAGCTTCATGAGCATAGCCAAGAGCACGTTTGTGTCCTTTGCCATCGATCTCACTGAAATAACCGTAATCAAGGCGGCCACCGCCACCTGCTGAGCCGCGCTCCCGTTTAGAACCGTCTTGCAGCAATACGGTACAATTCATTCGTACCAAAGGCCGAATATCAGCCGCCAAGGTACCATCTGAACCCATCACCATCATGCGCTCAAAAACGCCACTAATACTGACAATCACTTGGCTAACACGTTCATCCAACGAGCGAGCAAGCTCATCGACTTCGCGCAGCAAGGCAATTTTTTCGGCCTCAGCCAGTGCAGTCAGTGGATTCACCGGCTGATAGATTTGCGGTTGAGCGACGGCTTGAGCGACCTGTAACTTGCCATCCTGCCCGCAATCAGCAATTCCTTTGGCGGTATTAGCAGCCATAATCAGGGCGTCTGCAGTGAGCTCATCAGAGTATGCAAAGCCGGTCTTCTCACCAGTAATCGCTCGAACGCCTAGGCCTTGCTCGATGTTAAAGCTACCTTCTTTGATAATGCCATCTTCAAGCACCCAAGATTCATGATGAGAGCCCTGCAAGAAAATATCGGCATAATCGAGCTGATTGCTGTACATGCTTTCAAGACATTGCTGTAGGTCATTGAGCTGCAATTCAGCAGGTGCCAGCATTTCTTCGCTGACTTGATTCAAGACGGGTGAGCCGGTGGCCATTCAATCACTTCCTCAAACTAACGGCGATGTTTCAACGCCGGAATTGCTTGGCGAACATCGTTAAGACGCTGCCTAGAAATCGAATCGACAATGATACCAAGTTGTTTACCGCTGTCGCTAGTCACTTGCCCCCAAGGGTCAATCACCATTGAATGACCATGAGTTTCGCGACCATTAGGATGTTGGCCGCATTGGCCAGCGGCAACCACATAACATTGATTTTCAATTGCCCGGGCTTGTAATAAAGGCTGCCAATGGGCTTTGCCTGTCACCGCAGTGAAAGCCGCTGGCACCGCAATCAAATCAAGCCCCTGTTCTGCCATCGCGCGAAAGTGTTCAGGGAATCGCAAGTCATAGCAAATCGACAGGCCGATGTTAAAACCTTCAATATCGACAACTACAATTTGCTGGCCAGGTTCGGTATATGACGATTCGCGATAACTACCGACATTATCGGCAACATCAACATCAAACAAATGACGCTTATCGTAGCGGGTTGTTCGCTGTCCATTGGGGGCAAATAACAAACTAGATGCAGTGATTTTGTCGCCCGCGTCAGTACGAATTCCCAGCGAGCCTGCCAATAACCAGATGTTATGCGCCAAGGCTTGCTTACCGAGCCAGTCTTGAACCCTACCATCGCCAAGTTGTTCACCATATGGGGAGCCATCTTCACTGCCAAATGCAGCAAAGCATTCAGGTAGAACGACCAGCAACGGCCGCGCTGCAGGAAGCGACGCAAATAGCCATTCCAGCCATTGCATATTATCGGCGGGTTCCGGTGTGCTGCACATTTGGACAGCAGCAACAGTCAACTCACTCATTTGGCGGTGACTCTCCAACAGTAATAGGTTTATCTGCCGGGATTTCAGGTAACAACGATTCCTCGACAGCAGCCTCTGGCTGTTGTTGACCGTCGGTTATCGGCTCCAGTACATCATCCAGTAACTGCGGCTCTGGTTTCGGCTTCTGCAGTTCGACTTCTTTACTGCTACGCCCTACCTCTTCAACAACCGGATCAGAAGTAGTGCCGGAAACTTTGAAACGTACTTGCGTCACAACTTCCACTGCGGGTCGAATCACGGTCGACACAGCGAGTACCGCCAAACCAGTGAATGGGTTGAAAGTAAGTGCTGACAACAAGGGCAAACTACCGGTGATATTAGGGTTAAATACCACATCATAATCAAGCTCGCGGGTCATTAAGTTGGTCCGACCGTTAATGAACATGTCGCCAGCGACACCGTCCATTTCGAGTTGCTCAGAATTGATAAAACCATCTTTAAGGACAAAATCGCCTTCGAAACTGTTGTAGTGCAACCCTTTGTCGAATACGTCGGAAAAATCCAAGCGGATCTTACGCACCAGCGAATCAATACTGAGCAAGGTGAATACACGTGCGCCTTTATCGCTCAACTCCGACACATGGCCAGGCCCGAGCTCCCACTTGAACACGCCCTCTGCGGTCTTGGCATCAAACTGATATGGCGCGCCGGGCCAACTGAAATTCAGTGTACCCTTCGCTTCACTGCCTTTAATTGGGTTTTCTGCCGATGGCACAAAACTTTCGGCATACTTGCCAAAATCACTAGCCGTTAGCTGCCCAGTCAAACTAGTCATGGACTCGGTTGAGCTGTCATTGTCAGCAGTGCCAACTTGCCATTCAAACTGATCGAGTGTGATTTGGCCTTGTGGATTCTTCAGCCACGCTTCTTCAATTCGCCAAACGCCCTGCTGTGATTGCGTGAAGCTCTTCAACCGCAGTTCACCCAAATTGATCCCCATGACCACACAGTTGCTACAGAGCAGATCTAAATCAGGGATATTGGCCAGTTCATTGGCACCGGCAGCAACAAACTGTTTGGTTTGACTCTGCTCGCTGGCTGCTGCTGTCGCAGTTTGGCGCAGGTCGAACTGCTGCAATTTAATATCGAGTAGCGGCTGCTCAAGACTGTCGAATCGAATAGCACCTTGGGCCGTGGGGCCGCTGACGCGGGCCTGCCAGCCAAGCGGGGTCTGAGACATTTCGATATCGACCTGCTCCAGCAGCCAGCCGTCGGCTTCAATTTGGTCGAAATGCCACAGTCCACGTTGAAAAGGCAAAGCGCTATTGGATTCGCCATCTTGTCGCTGGCTGAGCAAAGGCAGCCACTGATTGACATCAATATGTGCTTGTTTGATGTCGAGACTCAGGCCCGGCTCTAGCTCGTTAGGTTGCTCGGCGCCCACGCCAATCCAAATTTTCGCTTCACTATCGACCAAAGACAGATCTTGTAGCCAACGCATTTGGCCAAAATCGGCAAGCTCAAAGGACATATCAAATTGATGTTGTCGGCTAATGGTGATGCGACCGAGTAACTGTTGAGGCTGACCGGCGGCTTTGGCAAATGGGGTCGGCAAATCGATAGCCATGGGCGACAGATCAGAACGAATGCTGATATCCGTATGTGTCCCTTGCTCATCAATCACTGCCGTGACTTTGGCATGAGTCTCCAATTGGCCACTGAGTCCCGGCACCCAAAAACCTGGTAATTGCGCTAATTGCTCTGCCTGCCAAGAGCCATCGATGGTACCGTCAACTTGATAGTCCTCACCTTTTTGATCGCCTGCCACAGTAATAGTGACTGGCAACTGGTAATAGTGTCCTTTTAGTTCGTCAATTCGGAAACCTTGCTGCTCATAGTCAACTCGGCCGCTGGCATTGGTAATGTAGTGAGAGCTGGTTCCCGGCACCAATAATTCGGCTTGCTCAAGCTGAGCAAAGCCCGACACTTTGACATCATTGGCATTATCAAGTGGAATTTGCAGTGACAACGGCCCCCATACCGGACCTTTGAGATCCATTAATTCCAAGGTTTCACCCAGTGAATTGGCCAGCATTGAGTCGCCCAATACTTCTCGGACCGAGGTACTACTACCGCTAATATTGCCATCAATGGTTAACACAGAATCGCCCTTTAAACCGGGGATTCTGGCGACCAGATCGTCAACATGGACATCGTAAAGCAGCGCTTTGTGGGCAAACATATTTAAGTCGCTGTTTTCAAACTGAAGATCGAGATCCAGAGGTTCTAACGCAGGCCAGTCTGGGCTGAATTTAAAGCGGCTATTACGCAGCGGTACATAAGCTTGAAAAATACCTGAACCATCGTCGTAGGGGAATTGTGCAAGCGGCCCATGCCATAGTATTTGTGCCGCTTCAACCTGCCCCGACTGCAATGATTCGGAGAGATAATCAGCCAAGTTGTTGCCCATAGCTGATAGCGGGAAATAGTAGTCTGCATGACCAGCATCGGCTAAATCTAGTTCGCCATAGAGATACAGTTCATTGGCCAATTCAGGGCCGACTCGCCCTTGTGCTACTAATTCTGCGCTCAGATCAGTGGCTCGCAATGACAACTTGGGCAGTTCAAACTGCCATCCCCAAGGATGCCGATAAGCTTGAAAAAAAGCATCGAGCCGCTCGAGTTCAATATCTTGGTAGAACAACTCGCCAGTACTGATCAACTGCGGTGGCGCAGACAGATCGAGTTGCAATAGGTCTTGGTTGAGGTAGATATCGCCATTGACCAGCGCTGCGCCCGGCATATTGTCGATCTTTGGCCAGCCAACATTGGCAAAATTTGCTTGGATCTGCCACTGCTCGGGGTTGTCATACTCGACCAACAAATCCCGTACCGCGCCCTTTAACGGCACTCGTTTTGGAATTGGTAGTTCCCAGCGCTTGGGGATCCACTCAAGCAAAGGCGCAATCAGACTTAAATCGACATACTCCACAGATGCCTTAATCTGAGCATCGCGCTGCCAAACTTTGAGGTTTAGGTCGCGCCACAGTTCACCATTGGTATGAACGTCTAATTCGCTACCAAACAAATGCCAACCGTGCTGTTCGGCGTTGTAGTTCAAATACCCAGCCTCGACCACCAGCTGGTGTTCATCAGCTTGCTCATCGAGTGGCAAGCGCCAGGCCAAGCGATTTTTCTCCAATCGCAGCATCACTTGATCAATCTTGTCCCAACCAAAATTCACCCAAGTTTCAAAACTCAATAGGCTGTCGGTAATGGTGAGCTCATCGCCTAAATACTGCTGCACAAAGGGGTGGGGCGAGAGATTACTCACCTCAATATAGAGTTGGCCGGTGATATCTTTCTGCTGGTTTTCATTGCCCGTTAATTTGAGGATGAACTTAACGGTTTCATCGCTGGTTGATTCAATTTGAATCCGTCCTTCACCTTGGTGCAACGTGTCACTGTTGGTCCAGGTTAAATACGGGATATTGATGCTAGGTATTTCTTGATCTTCGCCCAAATGAATGACGAAGTCCGATAGTTCGAAATCTTTAAAGCGACTGCCGACCAATTCAACCATCAGTAGCTGTGCCGGTGATTGCTGATCATTACTTTCAGCAGAGGTTTCAATGGTCGATAGATCGAGTTCAACACCGTGCAACCGAATGTCGCCAAAGCGAGCTTCACGAGCCAGCAAACTAGCCAAAGGATCGACTCTTAGGCTCATCAAATCAATGCCCTTGACTCGATCAATGCCATCTATCGGGTCAATATTGACGTCACTCAATGAGATATAGAGACCGAATCGACTCCACTTCAAATCAAGTTGTTGATAATCGATTTTCAGCTGGTAGGTATCGAGGAACCACTCGGCTAACGGCTGTTTGAAATGTTCAGCATGAGGAACCAGCAGCCGCAACGAGCTGACCGCCAGCGCGGCCACGATCACCACAACCGCCAGTAATAACCAGAGGTAATAAATGGTTGATTGGCAAATGCGCCGCAATGCCATGGTTACATCATCACCACGTCAAACTTTTCTTGGCCATACATGATTTCGGGCTGAATCTTCACCTGCTTACCAATAAACACTTCAAGCTCAGCCATCGAGTGCGATTCATCGCCGGTCAGTGCATCCGCGACCGGCGGAGAGGCGTACACCACAAACATATCGGCATCGTAGGCACGATTGACCCGAAGGATTTCACGGAGGATTTCAAAACACACCGTTTCGACCGTTTTCACCGTTCCGCGACCACCACATGAAGGGCAAGAGTCACACAGCACATGTTCCAAACTCTCCCGGGTGCGCTTGCGGGTCATCTCGACCAAGCCCAAACCAGAAAAGCCACTAATTTTGGTTTTGGCATTGTCGCGCGCCAACGCCGATTCAAGACTTTGCATCACCCGCTCTTGATGATCTTCCTGCACCATGTCAATGAAATCGATAATGATGATTCCACCGAGGTTGCGCAGCCGCAACTGCCGGGCAATGGCTTGCGTGGCTTCAAGGTTGGTGTTGAAAATAGTTTCTTCAAGATTGCGGTGGCCAACAAAGCCGCCCGTGTTGATATCAATGGTGGTCATGGCTTCGGTTTGATCAATGATCAAGTAGCCGCCAGACTTGAGCTCAACTTTGCGCTCAAGCGCCCGTTGAATCTCTGTTTCTACATCATATAAGTCGAAGATTGGCCGCTCACCCGGATAGTACTCCAATGCGCCTTTTAAAGCGGGTACAAAGTCTTCCAAAAACGAATCAAGTTGTTCAAACGTTTGTCGCGAGTCGACCCGGATACGGTCGATACCGGTGCCGACATAATCGCGCAGCACCCGGAATGCTAAACGTAAATCTTCATAAATCATGCTTAGCGGCGGATCGCCTTGCCAGCGCTTCTGAATTTTTGCCCATAGTCGGCGCAAAAAGGCAGTATCTTGCTCCAGTTCAATTTCATTGGAGTGCTCTGCCGCAGTGCGAACGATATAGCCACCGCTTTCATCGATGTACTTGGAAACAAAATCTTTCAGTCGTTGCTTGGCTTCTTCGCAATCGATGCGCTGTGACACCCCGACATGAGAGGCTCCTGGCATAAACACCAAATAACGCGACGGTAAGGTGATATCAGTGGTCAGCCTCGCACCCTTAGTGCCAAGGGGGTCCTTCACCACTTGAACAACGATTTGCTGGCCCTCACGGACTAACTCGGCAATGTTGCCGGCTTGAAAATGTTCTTGTTCAACATCGGCGACACATTCGGTGTGAGGCACAATATCGGAAGCATGCAGAAAAGCAGCTTTGCCTAAGCCAATATCGACAAACGCGGCTTGCATTCCGGGCAAGACTCGACTGACAACCCCTTTATAGATATTGCCAACAATGCCTCGTTTTGCTTCTCGCTCGATGTGTACCTCTTGCAGCACGCCATTTTCAACCAACGCAACTCGTGTTTCACTGGGAGTGACGTTGATGAGCAATTCAACCCCTAACGCAGACATATTCGACATAATTCAGGATTCCTTAATTGCAGCCTGCAGCAACTGCTGAGTCTGACACAATGGCAAACCGACCACTGCGCTGTAGCTGCCCGATAAATGAGAAACGAAACATCCGCCTAAGCCCTGAATACCATAGCCGCCAGCCTTATCCGCTGGCTCGCCAGTTTGCCAGTAAGCCACCATTTCTGACGTCGACAACGGCCGAAATGTCACATTTGAGCTCACCGTTTGGTGTAGCAGCTGATTGCCTTTGCACAACGCAACGGCCGTCATCACTTGATGGGTTTGACCTGAAAGCAACGACAATGTTGCTAAGCAATCAGCTTCATCTTGCGGCTTTTCAAAAATTCGAGCGCCCAAAACAACAATGGTGTCTGCCCCCAACACCCACTTATTGGGCTCCAGTTGAGCAACAGCTTGGGCTTTTTCTTGGGCGAGCCTAGCAACATACGATGCTGGAGACTCGTCAGGCTGACGCACTTCATCAATGTCAGCGCTACGCTGCTCGAAATGGGTCACCAATTGCCCCAGCAACTCACGCCGTCTCGGGCTTTGGGAGGCTAACACCAAAGGCAAGGATAGTTTCATGGCTTAATCCACAAAAGCGTAATCAGTAGATTAGCTTATTCTGAAATGACGACGATAGCGCCGCATCAAATAAAACAGCCAAGGCCACAACAAAAAGTTAATCAGAGCGCCCCATAACTGCTGGTCATTAAAGTCAATATCGTACGCCAAATAGCTCATCCAATAGCTCAATAACTTGACCATGATCGACAGTAGCGAAATGATTATTGCCTGCTGCCAGACTGAGAAGTTTCGTATTTTTTGGAAGTGCAGAGCCAGAACGTATATCACCACGCTGAGGGCCAACGCATTGGCTCCAAGTACCGCGCCCTGCAAAATATCGAGCACTAAGCCAAGACTCCAGGCGGTACCGACATTGACACGATTGGGTAAGGCTAAAGCCCAATAACCCAGCACCAGTAACAGCCAATCAGGGCGGAAGTCTTCAATCCATGCCGGTACTGGCATGACAGCAGCAATCAAAGCAACAAACAAGGTTAGGCCGAGCCAAAATCGAGCGCGCATCAACTACCTTCCTCTGTCGCAAGCTGTTCAACAGCTTCAGGGTTGGTGACGGGCACCTGGTCTTGCTCTGCAGGCCAAACCAATAATAAGTAGCGGAGCCGGTCGAGCGCGGCAATTGGCTGCACGGTGATCTCAGCAAATGGCAGACTTTCATCAAAGTTGGCGGTAATGACTCTGGCAACTGGATAGCCTTCAGGAAAACGGCCACCAAGTCCCGAGGTAATCGCCAGATCGCCTTCTCGGATGTCGGCGCTGTGAGGCACGTGTTGCAGTTCAAGCTTGTCGAGCGCACCAATGCCTAAGGCAATACTACGGGTGTCATTACGACTGATACGAATCGGCAGCGCATGACTTAAATCGGCAATCAGTAGCACTCGACTGGTGCTGTATCCGACTTCATCAATTTGCCCAACCACGCCGTTGTCGTCCAATACAGGTTGGCCAATGTAGGTGCCATCTCTACTGCCCTTATCAATCAACACTCGGTAACGATAAGGATCGCTTTCAACGGCAATCACTTCCGTTACCATTTTACGGGCATCTTGCTGCACCGGAGACCCCAATAAGGCGCGAAGCCGGTTGTTCTCTCGTTTCAACTGCGCCAGCATTTGCAATTTGCCAGCATCCAATCGTGCTTGTTCGCGAAGCTGAGTGTTTTCTTTTCGCAGGGTATAACGAGTTTTCAGAACATCACCAACTTCAGTGAGTACTTGCTCAGGCAGATTGGCAACGTAATAGATTGGACTGACTGCGGTACTTAAATAGCCGCGGACTTGCGCAATGTAGGCAAAATTTCGGTCGAGGTACGCCAGCAGAATGGCCGTGATCACGGCCAGTATCAAACGAAGCTGGAGCGATGGGCCCCGACCAAAAATAGGATTCATTCAGCGAATACCCGCGACGATTAATCGTACGCGAAGACGTCGCCACCGTGCATATCAATCATTTCCAGCGCTTTACCACCACCGCGCGCAACACAGGTCAGCGGATCATCAGCAATGACAACAGGAATGCCGGTTTCTTCCATCAACAACCGATCAAGCTCCTTCAACAAGGCGCCACCACCAGTTAACACCATACCGCGCTCAGAAATGTCTGATGCCAGTTCTGGCGGAGATTGCTCCAACGCCACCATAACGGCTGACACGATGCCAGTTAGCGGCTCTTGCAACGCTTCTAAAATTTCATTGCTATTAAGATTAAAGCTACGCGGCACACCTTCGGCAAGATTACGGCCACGAACTTCAACTTCGCGCACTTCTTCACCGGGATAGGCCGAACCAATGTCATGCTTGATGCGCTCGGCTGTGGCTTCACCAATCAGGCTGCCATAATTGCGACGCACATAGTTGATGATGGCTTCATCAAACTTGTCACCACCAATTCGTACTGAAGAGGAATACACCACGCCATTCAATGAAATAATTGCAACCTCAGTCGTACCACCACCGATATCGACAACCATCGAGCCGGTTGCTTCCGAAACTGGCAAGCCGGCACCAATCGCTGCTGCCATTGGCTCTTCAATCAAATACACTTCACGAGCACCGGCTCCAGCCGCTGACTCTTTAATGGCACGCTTTTCAACCTGAGTCGCACCGCATGGCACACACACCAGCACTCGTGGGCTCGGGCGGAAAAAGTTATTGGAATGCACTTGTTTGATAAAGTGCTGGAGCATTTTCTCTGTGACATAGAAGTCAGCAATAACGCCGTCCTTCATTGGTCGAATAGCTCGGATATTACCCGGTGTTCTACCCAGCATCTGCTTAGCGGCATGACCGACAGCGGCGACACTTTTGGGGCCACCGGCACGCTCTTGGCGAATAGCAACAACCGAAGGCTCATTAAGGACGATGCCTTGTTCCCGGACGTAAATGAGAGTGTTTGCTGTCCCTAGATCGATAGACAGATCGTTGGAAAAGATTCCGCGAAATTTCTTAAACATGAGGCGCCCAAGGTTAGATTGGCTAATGATTCAAATTAAACGGGCTAACTTTACCAATGCCCTCGGGCTTCGACAAGCAAGCAACCACTTAATTCGGCCATTAAATGGTAAAACCACAACAAGACCACATAAATCTGTCATGATGTTGGCAGATGATGACTTTTTTGACGCAATTTTAACCCCCAAATGACACCAATCGGCTCGCAAATCATCGCCTTGCTGGCGCAACATCAAATCAAATACCAACAACAAAGCCATAGCGCCGCCAGCACCTGTGAGCAAAGCGCCGAACAACGGCAATTACCGATGGCCTTGGGGGGTAAGAGTTTGTTGTTTCGCAGCCGTTACACGGCAAATTCGTTTCATCAGGGTGATTTTGCCATGATTGTAGTACCTGCCGATCAGCAAGTTGACTCACAAAAAGTACGACGCTTTCTCGGCTGTCAGAAACTTCGTTTTGCTTCAAGCGCAGAGTTAATGGCAATTGCTGGCGTTGAAAAAGGCGCTTTACCGCCGTTTGGCAGCGGTTTGATTGACGTCCCCATGTACCTTGATGAAGCTTTGAAAAGCAATCAAACAATTGCTTTTAACTGCGGTGTCACCACCGAATCCATCATTATGGCAATGAGCGATTATCTCAGTTTAGTACCTGCCGTTTGGGGTCAGTTTTGCCGAGATGAATAGCGGCTAGAGCTCACGTCGCGAGATCACCCGATCACTACCGCGGGTGCGGCCAAATGTCGCCACGCCGCTAACACTGGCATCATCACCGGGACTTATGTCTGACCCTTGATCGCCATCCCAATTGTATTTCAGCCAATCGGGCCAGTCTGTGTCTGGGCTAGAGGCACCGCCATCTCCAACATAGTGAGTCGCCGAGCCAGAATCATTTGGTGCCGTGTAGCGCAGCCAAACTCTGCCATCCTGAGTCAGCACAGTCGCGCCAGAACCAACATAATTGCTGCGGTCGCGAGTCAACGCCAAGGTCGAGCTACCTGTGCCGATGTCAACCGCATCGGCGTTACTCTTCTCGGGATCAAATGACATCAAGGCAAAGCCCAACTCAGTGCAGCTGTCCCAGCTATTGACAACAAAATTACTGCCATTCCAATACTCGACAACGAGTGGCACATGCAAATCCAGACTATCTGGGCTATAGCCATCATCGGCCCGCAAACGGCCATAGCGCAGCTCAGCAATCGGTTCATCTAACAAGTCTATTGCTGGTTGTGGGCAGGTACTGCCTCCACAGTCGTAAGTCAGCTCTTGTTGCTGGAAGGTCTCGCCATCACCACCTTCGAGCGACAAGCCAATTTCTGGCGAAGTGAAAGGCCCGTCTTCTATCGAAGTCAGTGGTGTTTGCGAAGTGTATAGGCGTTCTACACTGAAGCCTTCATCGTCGATTAGCACTTTACCGCCACTCCAAACCAAGGGATCCGGTAGCCCTTGCAAGCGGTCGGTCAGTTCAGTGCTGTCGTCATATAGCAAATAACTGGGGTCATTAGCGGTGAAAGCATAGTGGTTATCTGGATTATCATCGTCTTGCTGATAATTCTCAGTCAACTCCCCTCCCCGTTCTCGGGCAACAAGTTCAAAGCTAATCTGCTGGTTTGGTGCTGATAGGTAGGAGAAATGATCTTCACCAATGCCAAGGTTCAAACATCCTGGTCGCGCTGCTGGGAGATCTCGCACTGAGTCCTCAGTTCGCTCTAAGTAAGCCGGGTAAAACCGCCCTACGATTACTTCATCAGCGAAATCTTCACCCGTTCCGGCATAATCTGTGACCAAGGATTTTAATTTAATGCTGCCGACCTCGTCGTAGCGCAGATTGCCAGCCACAGCACTGCCGCTAGCAAAATCGTTCTCGCCCGGCTGATCGCCAGTTAGCGCCCCCTCTGTACCAGCGGCTGGCGTATCAAGCTCAACCGAAATGGCTACTGGCGCCTTAAAGTTGGGAGCCGCACAAGCGACGGCAGTGGGGTCACAAACACTGCCTGTTGGCTCACAATTGGCCACTAAACCAGAAACCAATGCCTCAAACGGATCGCCTGCGGCGGTAAATGCCGCACCTTGGGTTGCATTACCACCGAGGTTCTGCTGACCACACTGAGCGCCAGCTAACTGCGTTCGCACATCTAAGACTTTCACCGATTCCGGTATCACAGTGGTTGCTCCCTCGCCGGTAAGAGGCGGCTGGTCGGGAAACTCATCGGCAAAGTCTTGGTCACTGACCACCACTTCAATACCGCCAACATCACGGTAATTGACATCTTGCAACGCTGGCTCGGATACGCCTTGAGAGAAATTGAGCTGGCGAATAATGGTACCGTTGCCTTGCTCAGGAATGATTTCACCATCTTGGGTTAATGGCACAAACACCGTTTGTCCTGAGTCGGCATAACGCATCGCAAACGCGATGTTTTTAGCACCCTCGTAGTTAATATCAGAAACGCACTGACTCGGATCAGAGTCGCTCGGCTTCACTGCTTTGACGAGTAACTCAAACGGATCGTTAGCTGTTGGGTATTCGGGATTAAATTCAACACTCAAGCCATCAGGAACAAAGGTTACTGAGTCGGGATCCGAAGTGGTCGTATCTTTGGTCATTTCCATCGATACCGTGCCTATCGCTGGATGACGGAACCCGACCAATACCTGCCCATTGTCACTGGCAACAAACTCGTAGCTACCGTTGCCGCTGCCGGTATTGTTTAATGAGCCATTAAAGGAGTATCCAGCGCCGACCCAACTTCCCTGGCTGGTACTGGTGGTCAAACTCACGATTCCCTCAAAATCAGTGACCGTGCTGCCGCCACGTTCGACACGCAACTCCACATCGACCACTTCGCATGTCAGCGCGGTATCTTTCTTGGCATCAATAAACAGATCCACTTCAGTGCTGGTTGATTCACAAATATCATCAAAGTCGGCATCCAGCGCTTGAGCTTCGTAGTAAAAGTCTCCGCCGGTAAATTCAAAACCGCCTTCGACTGACGCCGCACCATAAAATTCGACATCTCGATTGTTAATCTCAAGCACTTCAGACGTCCCTTGGCTGGTGCGATTATCTTGAATTAACGCGCCTCGAAACACGCCGCCACTCATGGTGACTCGGCTATTGGTATGAACAACTAGATTACTAATCGGTGAGCTGGATGGCTCGTTCATACCTGCTGCCGAGTTGTTGAGCGAGAGCTGGCCATTGAGGCGAACCCGGGTGGTTTCGGATGGGTGGTCCAGAGGCCATAAAAACTCAACCAATGAATTAGGTATTTCGCCATCGGCAAAGACAAATACCACGTAGCTACCAACTTCAGAAGAAGGTACTTGCAAGCCTCTATCGAGAGCGTCCAAGACAAAATCAATCCGATCAACCTGAGTAACAGCTTCATCACCGCCAAACAAAGCGGCTATTAGTTGAGAGAAAAAGCCGCTGGCGTCGCCCACAGGGATGTCATCAATAAAATCGTCCCAACCGTCGGGTCGAGAATTGCCTTGAGTATAAAACTGGCCTTGGGCGACATAACCTTGCGGTATCAACAGATCGCCGGGCGGACTATACACTTCACCGGTGTTATAAATGGTCAGGTTATCGATGGTGTATTCGACATAGCCACGATCGTTCTCGTTGGCGTCAATACCGCCCCACAGATAAACATCACCACCAACATCAACACGGTTGTATGTGTCGTCGGTGTAGCTGATATTGCTGTTATTGAAATATGGGTCAAGCCAATCAGGCACGCCAAGATAAACCCGCAAGCCGTTGTAAGCGTTAACGTTAGGTGCCGATGGATTGAGTGACAAATCGTAGACAAGATTGCCTCGCACTCCCGGATTACCGCTGATAACACAGCGCCCACCTTGAACGCCGGGGCAGCCTCCCGGCTGATTATTGATTAAGCGGACAAAATCAAACTCTTGCCCTTGGGCATTTCGTATTTTGGCTTGACTACTGTTCTGATTGAAGTAAGAGCCGGTGTTGCTACCTTCCGCTTCTCTCACCCCCTGCAGCGTCACTTTCAAAACATCATCACAGGTGGCGGCGACCACAAATGGATTGGCCCCAACCACTAGAATCAGTAGGGCAATGAGTCGAAAAAGCGCTACCGGCTGGCTCACAACGACAGTCCTCTTGCTTCTAGCTCAATGATCCGCTCGGCTCGAATGGCCTCTTCGCCACCGCCCCCAGCGCAAAAGCCAGTGACGGTAATGGTATAGAGCACACTGCCAACCGCATCGGGAATGGCCTGCTGCTGACAACCAATGGTTGCCGAACAACGCAATAGGCCGGCGTTATCGGCAAACTCACCGCTATCACTGGTTGGCACAGCGCCACAACCAGCGCCCACTCCGTTGTCCAATGGGAACAGTTTGACTAGGGCTAAATCGGCACCACTTTGCGCCGCCATTAACGCTCTGGTGCCATACACTTCCACCGCGATACTGCGTGAACTGTCCGATAAAACATTGATCAGACGAGCCGCTAACACCGACAGAATCACTAACAGGAACAACGCCACCATTAAGCTAGCGCCGCGCTGGCTGGTGCCAAAAGCAAGATTATGGGACTTGCTGTAGGTGGATTTCATGATTCAGCACCACATCCTCATCGCGGGCATTGAGCCTGAGAAACACTTGCACCAAAGAAACGCCCGAGTATTGCGACTGACTAATGGCAAACATGTCTTCACCAACACCATTAGCAAATAAGCGCCCCATCAATACCCCGCCATTGCCCGGCGTAATACTACCGTTGCTACTGGTATGTCGATACAACTCACCCGCAACCAAACAATAGCTAGTGACACTGCGGGTCAAGAACAACCGCTGGGCCGGTGATCCCTCAGGAAACTGGAAGCTACTGCTAAACTGCAAGGTACTCGAATTGTCGCCGTTGTCGGACAAACCATTAGCAGCAACGCCGACCGCCCGAGAATTACCGCCACCGCTGAACACATGATCGCGGACCAAAGGGTAAACAATGGCATCGTAATTACTTGCTGCGCTGTCGTAGGAATAACTGGTGTTGCTGGCAACAATCGCGGTGTTGGCCGCAGGTAATGGTGCCACTGGCGCTTCGAGATAGAAGAACGTCGCTTCGATCGGGCGAAACTCCAAACAATCGCCCAAATCATCGCGAATAGTGACACTGCCGGGAACCGCGTCTCGGACTTCCCGCGATAGCCGCTCAACCACGAAACGGCCCGTTGACGCCATATTCTGGCGGTCTACACCGCGGGTAAAAATTGCCACACCAGTGATCACAAAATTACTGGTGGCAATCACCACAATGCCCAACAACACCATCACCACCACCAGCTCCATCAGAGTAAAGCCAGCAGACGTGGACAAGCGAGCGGCGCGCGAAGAAGTGATCATTAGTAGTTGCCTCGATAGGCAGAGAATACTAATTCGCGCCCAGAGGGGCCTCGAATGGTCACGTCTATCCGTTTGGCGACATCGGTGCCACTGTCATCAAATGCTGCGGCATCATGCGATACCGCGATGGCAGCGGAAAAATTAGGATAGAGCGGTCCAATCGCATCACCCGAAGAATTGAGTAAGTCATCGCCTGCTAGAAAGGCGCCGGCGGTATCAAAATCATCGATATCATTAAACTGAGTTCGTGTTTCCAAACTGCCACCGACCATATCGGGACCGATACGAGTGGTACAGCTGGCAATGGTCAGCCCTGCGATGCTCTCGCCGCAACGCCAACGGCTACCGTTATGATCGGAGTTGTGGTCATAGGATTTAGCCAGGGCTTCATTCAACAGGGTTTGTGCTAACTCAGCGGCTTTAACGTCCATCACTGGGTCGACGGAGTTTCTCGCCTGCGGCGCCATCACCGAGGTGACGATAAGCAATGCGATGCCCATCACCACGATACTGATGACGATTTCGACTAGCGTGAAACCACGATGAGCGTTATAGACCATGGATAAAGCCTTCCGATTCGATGGTGATGATTTCAGTGGTGGCGCCACTGATTTGAATGTTGCAACCGCCATCACAACTAGCGGTCGGCCGCCCTAAGCGATCAAAACCAAAAGTCCCCTGACTGATGGTTAGGCCGGTGTCGCTGTAATCAGTCACATGTTCTAGCGTACCGGGACACGGATCGGCATCCATCACCGAGACACCAAACTCGCCGCTATCAATCACCAAGGCATGACAATCGCTGGCTACCCCATTCATAGCGCTCAGCTGCACCGCACGCAAACGTTGCATGACCTCATCACGAAGAGCAATTTCATCAAACCCTTGGGAGCCAATAAAGCGAGGAGCAGCAACAACCGAGATAACTCCAAGAATGATGATCACCACCACCAGCTCAATCACGGTAAAACCGGCTTGAGTGTTTTGCGGGTAGCGAAGCGTTGGCGACATCAAATGGACCTAGATGAATTCAAAGACACTAGCGCTAATTGTATCCAACCGAATGAAAAATGGCAGGAAAAAGCGGATTAGAAGCTAAATAATGGCGACTTCATCAGTAATGCGGTTATCCATTCAGGGTTGTTTGGCTACGTGGCACAGTTTGGAGAGCTAGGAAGGAACTGCCGACGAAGACCTTCCGCAGCAGGGATGCTGCGGCAGAGTCTACATGGGACAAATTAAATTAATTTGTCGCGGAGGCAGGAAGCAGAAGCGGGACTTTGCAAAGGGCAGGAGCCCGTCAGCAAAGTATTCACGACGTGTCCGAGTTGCAAGTTGCTTTCTAGCTCTCTTGCAGAGGAAGTAATCAGCAGCAAATTACAGCTAAGTAGTGACGCTCAAGTCCATCCATGGAGCGCTCTACAACAAGCATCCATGCTTGTTGAAGCACCACTAAGCTGCGACTCGCTACCTCTTCAATGATCGAGGGCTGTTTGGCTGCGTGGCACGGATTGGAGAGATAGGAAGGAACTTCCGGCGAGGACCTTCCGCAGCAGGGATGCTGCGGCAGAGTCTACATGGAAGTATTTACGACGTGTCCGAGTTGGAAGTTGCTTTCTACCTCACTTACTCAGTAACAAATACAAAAAAAGCAGCCGAAGCTGCTTTTTTATGCGACTCATGCTAATTAACCGCCGCAGTTCTCGGCATCAATATCTGATGGGCCATAAGCAATTGTATAAACCAAATTGCTACCACCCGCTGGCTCTGTATACGTTAAGCTGCATTCACCGGTTGTTTTAGCTACGCCTTTCGGCCAAAACTCAACGCTACCATCACTTTCTGTGTACTGCCACTCATCAGCATCAAAAGCCATAGCTTTTTGAAGTTCAGCGACCGTGGCTTGTACATAACCATATTGAAGCGAAACAGTCTGCCCTTGCACTAGAATGTCTGAGTCATTGTCTGCGTCATCATGAGCAAAAGTTTCTACCCCATCAATGGCTGCGCGGCTGTAAACCAACGCATTGGCGCCTTCAATCGCACCTTTGAGTCCTTGTAGAGACGACACCCGCGCATCGCCTTGCAGGTTAATAAAACGTGGCGCCGCGGTGACGGCCAAGATCCCTAGGATCACAATGACCACGACTAATTCAATCAGTGTAAAACCTTGTTGCTGTTTCATAGTTAGTTATCCCCTAAGGACTGCAAATTAATTATTAATATTGACTCGCACGCTACCAAAGCCTGGCGAGTAAACAAAGTTGTTGCCGGTCGTCAGACTGCCGTTCGGATCGGTATAAGTTGAACCGTTACGGTCAAGCGTCTGAGTTAAATAAAACACGCAATCGCCATTGTTAAGGTCAACAAAGTAACGATTATCAACCGCATTGTTAATGTTGTCCGTTACAGTCGCAGGATTTTGCAAAATGGCATCCCACACGCGAATGCAGCGCGTTGTAGTCATGGTTGTGCCATTCGCCGTGTTGCCACTACCAGCATTGACTGGATAGCCCGGCGCTGAGGTGCCAGCAGACTCTTCGGTGAGATACATCAGCTGCCCATCATAAACCACGCTGTTAACGTTACTGTCTTGTGGTCGACCTTCGGCCTCCCACTGAGCCCGAACAAGGCTAACACCGGTGGCGAAACCACCCGCCATGCCTTCAATATTGGCGATTTGCGCCTCTTCGGTTACATCGAGAAAGCGCGGTAAAGCGGTAACTGCCAGCAACCCCAAAATGGTCACAACAATCACCAGTTCAATTAAAGAAAAACCACGTTGTGTTGACGTCATATTCGACCTTTCAAAATTCATGTCACGCTATCAACAATTGCGCCACTTCAAAATATCGCCTGAGTATAGCCGCTGACAATCTAAAAAACAGTGCGATCTATTTGATTTAACGAGTATTTAACTAAGCCTATACGACTATGGAAAATAATCGAAATAATCATTCTCAGATACTAAAAAACGGCACCCCTGTGACGATTTTCCGTTCGTCAACCGATTCAACCCAACAACGGTAACCGGCATCGCCATACTATCCAGTGTCACGCCCATGACCTGCTGCCAGATTACTTCACATTGCAACAGCCCCTCGGCATTGAATACCGCAGGCCGACCTCGGTCATTGACTCGAATAAGCCGCTGCCACAGTGCTACTTCTGTCACCTTTCCCTGTAACCTCGCTTCGGCATAAATGTGGGCGACGGCAACCTGAAAGTCTCGTTCTACCACCACAAACACCGAGCGATGCCAATCAGAATGCTGTTCACTCAACATACGATTGACTTGATAAATCAGCAGCAACATCAGCAACACGCATATAATCGTCATGAAACGACGACGATTTCCTGCCTCTTGCTGATCGGCTCGAGTCATCAGCCGCCTCGCACCGCCCGCATCATGTCCCACATCGGCGTAAAAATACCGAGAGCCAGGATCAAAACCATTACTGCGACCACGGTGATTAATATTGGTTCAATTCGGGCGGTCAGCGATTTTAAATCAAAGTCCACTTCCCGTTCATAATAGTCCGCAGCTTCTAACAGCAACTCATCAATTCGCCCGGTCTCTTCACCAACCGCAACCATTTGCAACACCAGCGGAGTAAACAACTCACTACGACGACTGGTGCGCAGCAAACTTTCACCACGCTCAATCTCGCGCCGCATTTCAGCCACCCGCTCAGACATATGGGCATTGTCGACCGCACTGGCGACCAAGGTTAGCGCTTGGTTTATCGGTACACCGGCCTTCAACATGATGGAAAAGCTACGACTATATCGTTCCAATGTTGACCGACTAATAATAGAACCAATAATCGGTAAGCGCAGCTTGACTCGATCCCAGCGCAAGCGGCCAGGTTCAGTGCTGACGTAATAACGGCTGCCAAAAATCAGCAACACGACACCGACTAACATCAGCGGCCAGTAGTTGACGAACATATCGGACATGCCAATCAGAAAGCGAGTTGACCAAGGCAGCTCAGCGTTGAATTGGGCGAACATTTCGGCAAATTTGGGGATCACCATGATATTGAGCACGACCAACGCGATGGTAATGGCAATGATGACGAATATCGGGTAGCGAATCGCCGCCTTAATTCGGCGTCGAGTTTCTTGTTCTTTTTCAAGGTATTGAGCGAGCTGAAAGAAGGTTTCTTCGAGCTGGCCAGTATTTTCACCAACATGCACCATACTGACGTACATACGGCTAAACACCTTTGGGTGCGCCGCCATCGAGGTTGATAAGGTGCGGCCACTTTCTAGTTGCTCACCCAAATCTTCCAACGTCCGCTTCATCTGCGCACTATGACTGGCTTCGGCTAAGCCACTGATGGCAGCAAGTAACGGCACGCCAGCTTTGGTTAAAGCAAACATTTGCCGAGAAAAAATGACCATCTCGTCGAGCTCAATGGCTTTTTCAAACAGCGCTTTAAAATCAAAACTAGCCGCTTTCTCGGCAGCAGGTTCAATTTTAACCGGCACAAGACTGCGACGCAGTAAGCTATCAGCAACGGCCGCCTGATTCACAGCCTCCAACTCGCCTCGAACCTCTTGGCCCTGAGGGTTGCGTGCCTGATAGCTAAATCGACTCATTCAGCGACGCCCTCATCTGCCTGGTCAACTAGGTACTCCGCCAAACGCAATACCTCATCGACAGTGGTGATACCTCTCATGGCATACTGCAATGCCGCCATCGATAGCGGTTGATAATAGCGGCTGTTTTTGGCGGCAGCAGAGAACGCTTGGGTATCGCTATCTCGCAATGCCGCTATCATGTCGTCATTGAGCTCCAACCATTCAAATACCCCGACTCGGCCGCGATAACCGGTTTGCTGACAACTCTGGCAGCCTTTACTGACCTTGAACTTGATATCAGCTGGGATGGGTTCTCCGGCGATATGTTGCAGCCAACTGAGTTCATCAGGGGTTGGCTGATAGTCTTGCTCACAATTGTGGCACAAACGTTTCACCAAGCGCTGCGCAACCACCGCTCGCAAGGAGCTGGCCACCAAATAACCTGGGGCGCCCATATCCAACAATCGCAATGCGGTACTAATGGCATCATTAGTGTGAAGGGTGGATAACACCATGTGGCCGGTTAATGCGCCTCGAAGGCCAATCTCTACGGTCTCATGGTCGCGCATCTCACCGACTAACAAGACGTCGGGGTCTTGGCGCAGGGCGGTACGAAGTACGCTAGAAAAGTCGAGGCCAATTTTGGCATTCACCTGAACCTGATTAATCCGCGGCAGACGATATTCGACCGGATCTTCGACGGTGATGATTTTGCGCTCTGGGGTATTCATTTCACTCAGCGCGCCATACAGGGTTGTGGTCTTACCGGAGCCCGTTGGCCCAGTGACCAGAATCATACCGTGAGGCCGCGACAGTTGCAGTCGGAAGCGCCGTAAAATGTCTTCTGGCATGCCGGTTTCGTTCATCGACAACAAGCCGCCTGATTGGTCCAGCAAACGCATCACCACCGACTCGCCGTGTTGAACGGGCATGGTTGAAATCCGCACATCGATCGAGTGCTTGCGCACATTGATGTTAAAACGGCCATCTTGGGGTAAGCGTTTCTCAGAGATATCGAGGCCTGCAATAAGCTTCAACCGCAGTACCAGCGCCGAGGCGATATTGGCCTCGTCAATGACTTGCTCTTGCAAATCACCATCGACCCGTTGGCGAATGCGGATCAGCTTGGCTTCAGGCTCAATATGAATGTCAGAGGCTTTGACTTGAACGGCATCTTCAAAGATCGATTGCAATAGCCGGGCGACGGTGGCTTCACCTTCAGATTCATCGGTCAGCGAATCAGATAGATCGAACTCATCGTCTTCGGAATACTCTTCACCGAGCTGAGTGGCATAGGAAGAAATCTCTTGGGTCCGGCGATAAAGCTGATCAAAGGCTTCAAATAGCTGAGATTCGCGAACAACTGCCCACTCTATTTGGTAATCACCGAGGCGGTCTTCAACTGCGTCGAGGGCGCTCAAATCAGCCGGATCAGCAGTGGCAACGCCCACCACCCCGTCTTCTCGTTTGAACACCAGCGCTCGATAACGTCGCGCCAACACTTCCGGTAACAGAGTAACAATGGCCGGAGGAACGGTAATGTCTTGTAGATCGAGAAATGGTACATCGAGCTGGCGCGCTAGGAAGCGCATCATTTCTTCTTCGGTCAGGACACCGGAATCAATCAAGGTCTGGCCGAGCTTACGGCCACTGGCGCGTTGATCAACCAGCGCTTGCTGCAATTGTTGCTCGGTTAATTTACCGGCGTTTACCAGTAAATCACCAAGCCGCTGTTTGAGTTTAATCTTGGCCATGGCTTTGAGTTCCTAACAAATCCAACCGATGCTGTGCATAGCGCATACTGCCAGCACTTAAACCAGCGGATGTCAGTGCTCGTCGATAGCCTTCAACGGCGTCCGCTAATTGGCCGGTTTGCTCTGCGCTAATTGCTTTACCCAGCCACCACCGTCCCTGACTTGGCTCTCGCACCGCCAATATCGAGTAGTTGCGGTAGGCAACATCAAATTCGTTTCGCTGACTTGCTAAGCCGGCTTTGATAACAAAAAAGCCGGTCTCCTGAACTTGGCTTTCGTTCACCACTTGCAACACATTCCACGCATCTTCGGCGCGGCCTAAGCTCAACAGCAGTTGAGCTTTGAGGGTGATCAACTGGGCGTTGGTTGGCAAATAACGCAGCCCATCATCCACCGCTTTCAGTGCCCTTCCCTCTTGCCGTTGTTGAGTCAGCAAAGCAACCAGCTCCATTCGCGCGGTAACCAATTTGGGATCACGTTTGAGTAGTTTGCGATAGGTTGCTTCAGCATCACCTTGACGGCCATTGGCAGCAAATGCTCGCGCTTCGTTTAGTTGCAACTGCACCAATTGTTGTTCCGACACAGCCGAGTGGCTGATTGTCGCTTTGGCAGGGGCTTTGGTTGTGGCACTTTTTGCCACTGGCGCGGTTTGTTTGGGCTTGCTGATACTTGGTTTGTCGGCAACGGTGGGTGGTGCGACCGGCGCATTCGGCTGTTTTGCTGGTTTCGCTGTTTCCACGGCCGCGACTTGAGGTTCGGGTGTTTGATCTTCAGCGCTGCCTGCGGGCAGGGATGCTGAGCCTACTTCAGGCTTGCTGGTTGCCGCGACATCAAACTGTTCAGGTGCTGCACCGGCATTGTCAGCGCCATCATCAACCGTCGCTGCAGTCACATTGGCTAGCGGCTTACTGTGCGGCGAGGCTTTAGCTTGGTTTGGTTGTTCAGCCTCGGCAAGTGCAGAAAACAGTTGAGCTTCGCGTGTCTGTTGTTCAACGGGCTCAGATTGCACTTGTTGGGGAGCCCTCGAATCCTTGCTAAGTGATGGCGAGGTGAACCACCACCAACAGCCAGCAGCCAACACAACGATTGCAACTAGCACCAGCCTGCCGCGCCAAGGCGATGGTGCCGGTGCTTCAAACTTCGGTTGCTCTGTGGCCTGCTCGGGTTGTTTGCGCTGCTCCAAATCACGCAGCATTTGATTAATCACACTCATGATTGGCCTCCATAGCGTGGAAGCAATAATGAGGCATCTTCGGTATCTCGAATCGCTTGCCACACCATGGCAACACTGGCTTGATGAGATCCTTTGCCATAACACAGCAACAAGGTTTTATGGCAGATCAGATTGACCAACCGGGGAATACCGCGACTGGCTCGATAGATCATTCGGGCCGCGAGACTACCAAATACGGGCGCCCCTCGATACCCTGCCGCCAGCATGCGGTGATGAATATATGGTCCGGTTTCGTGACGATGCAGCGGCCGGAGTTGGCAAGAAAAGCTGATCCGCTGGCGCAACTGACGCAAGGACTTATCCGCTAATCGTTGGTCGAGTTCTGGTTGGCCAAATAGCACTAACTGCAGTAACTTGCGACGCTCAGTTTCCAGATTGGTAAACAAGCGCAATGCCTCCAGTCCTTCGGCGGGAATCGCTTGAGCTTCATCGAGCAGCAATACCACTTGTTTGCCCTGATCATGCAATTCCACTAATCGTTGCTGGATTGCTTGGGTTAGCTGCAGTTGGTTGGTGTCACTATCAAGTTGCAATCCCAACTCGTGGGCTAAAGCCCAGCGCAATTCATCTGGTTGCAGATACGGGTTAGGAATATAGGCCGGTTGAATATGTTCGGGCAGCTCGTTTAGTAGTTTGCGACACAGCAAGGTCTTGCCGGTTCCCACCTCACCGACCACTTTCAATACACCCTCACCACTTTGAAGCGCCATCAACAACGTCTCCAGCGCTTCTTCGTGCGGCGGCAGCGAGCAATAAAGCGTGGTATTCGGAGTCAGCGAATACGGCATTTCTGTCAGGCGAAAATGCTCCAGATACATCATCAATCATTGAATCGGGTTTGTGCTTCCCGATACCAGTTATTGAGGTTGTCATTGGTCTGTTGCAACAGCGGCAAGCCATAGTCGGTTTCGACAATGGTTGGCCGAATCAAAATCACCAACTCATGCTTTTCTTCGACTTCAGACTTGTTAGTGAACAATCCCCCCATCAGCGGGATATCTCCAAGAATCGGGATCTTAGAGTCTGCCTGGGTTCGCAAGGTGCTCATCAGGCCACCGATCACCACAACGTCGCCGCTGTTGGCACGGACGATGGTGTCTGTCTCTCGGATATCACTAACCGCCAGTGGCAGTTCGAGGCTATCACCGAAAATATTGATCACTTTGGTCTGCTCACTAATATCTGTCACCGATGGGTGAACATGCAACAACACGGCACCTAGATCATCAATCTGCGGCGTCACATCCAGCGCAATACCTTCAAAAAATGGCGTTAATTCAACTTCAGGTGTGGTGGTCGTGGCATTACCTGTGGTCGTTGTAGTTGATACTTCAGTGACAAAGTACTCATCGGTACCAACTTTAATAACCGCTTTTTGGTTATTGGCGGCAGAAATTCGAGGGCTGGACAGGACATTGACGTTGCCTTGGGTGTTCAGCATGCTAATCACGGCTTCGAAGTTACTGCTCTCATATCCAATTGAGAACACACCGCCAACCACTTGGCTAATTTCATTGCCAGGAAGGCTACCATTAAAGCCACCACTGAAACCTGCACTGCCGCTAGCTAAGGCAGTCCAGTTGATACCTTGCTGATAACCGTCGGACAGTTTCACTTCTAGGATCTTAGCTTCCAGCAATACCTGCCGTTGTACTCGGTTTTGCAAACGATTGACGAAATCTCTAATTTGCGCCAGCTCCGATGGCATCGCCCGAACTGTCAGTAAGCCCGACTGCGGTGTCGAAATCACCGCCCGACCGTCACCGGCAGAGCCTAACATCAACCGAATTGAGCGCTCCAGTTCAGTCCAAAAATCACTTTCAGAGTAAGTGTGAATCACAGTACCTGCTGCCGCTGTGGCGTCGGAACTACCACCACCTGAGCTACTTGAAGAGTTGCTACTACTGCTGTTGGAATTGGAGTCAGAGTCGCTGTCACTGTCGGAGTCGGCATCGACCAAGCTTGAGGAGTTAATGGTAGTCCTAGACCGCCCCAACCGTGTCAGCATCAAATAATTAATATTGAAGGTTTCTGTTCTCAGCTCAGCCGGAAACACCTGCAACACGTTACCGGTGCGTTGAATATCATAGCCATACATCGACTGAACCACCTGCAACGCTTCTTGCAGCGTGACTTGATTTAGGTTCAGCGTCACTTCACCGCTGACATCTGGGTGAATCGCCGCAGAATAAGGTGTGCCATCGACCAAGCTGGCAAAGAATGTTGCTGCGTCAACATGGTCGGCAGCAATACTGAAACGGATTTCAGCCACTGCTGGAGTCGCCTGTAGCAGCGGTGGCTGCATGAGCTCCTGCAATACTTCCGCAGGCAATGCTGGGCGCTGCGCTTGCTGACTGAGTTGCTCATTAGTCGCTTGCACTTGTTGCTGAATTTCATCGGGTGACTTTACAACGGATTCACAGCCCACTAGCCACATGGCGCATAACAGCAGCCCGAAATCCCTTACTAAATTCAACTTCATCATGTTGTGCATCAATTATTTTTTTATGTGGGTGAATAGTGTCAATCTAATATCAGTACCATCAGATTGCCTTAGCAGCACTTCTTTGGGTTGAATATCTACAATCTCATACTGCCCAACTTGCTGACCAATTTTAACTTTTTGACCATCAATTACAGCAAAACGGCGCGATGCTGAACTGACGATTTGCTCTAACTTTAAGCTCGACAAGCCGCCATTCGCCGCAGCAACAGCCTGATAATTGGCCGGCCGAGTTGGGTCGGTCAATTGTTCCACCGCCGCTGCATTAACGCTGTAACTGAACATTGCTCCGCACTGGCAGAGACTCAGCAACACAATCCGAAGACTAAACACGAATATAGTCCTCGCTAGTACTTAGGGTATACAGAACAATCCGAACGCTAGCTTTCGGATAATCAGTGACTTGATAGTCCATCATTTGCCAATAAAAACGCCATTGGGCCGCTTCAATCGATTCGATGAGTCGATAGATATCGAAAAAGCTGCCTGCGACCTGTAGTTCAATACCATGTCGATACATGCCAACTTCAGCTTGTTGTTGTTGCTCAGGAGCCAACACTGATTGTGCAGGGATCGACTTTAGTTCAACTAAAGTGACATTTCGAGCAGTGGCCAACAAGCTCTGCAACACCGGCAACATTTGCTCCGCCGACACTAAGTCAACAGTGAGTTCGCCAAGTTCGTCATCTAACTCAACAATCTGGCTCTCAATAGACTTCAGTTCTACTCGTACCGCTTCATTGGGATCGCGTTTGAGTAACACATTGAGGGTATCAATTTGGCGTTGAAGATTAGTTGTCGATTGCTCCGTTTGCTGCAACTGCCGGTCAAGCCGATCGCCCTGTTCCAAGCTAGGTGCCAACCAAAGTGAAAACAACAGCATAAACACCACGATGAGACCAGCCCCCAGCACCATGCCACGTTCGCGGGCGGTCATGTCGTTGAAACGCGTTTCCAATTGCTGTAATTGCGGGTTCATGACGACGGCACTCCCTTGACATCGCTGACAGAAGTCGAGCGCTGCGCTGGCGCTGGCGAGTCCGCCTCTGGTTGACTGCGTATCGCGAAAAAGTGTAACTGCTCTTGCTCTGCGATAGTCAGTTGATTGAAGGCCTGGTTCTTAAGGTAACCTCTACGACCGACTTGCGATAACCAGCCTGGGATAGCCTCGGCATCGGTTGCCAAACCAGCAATGGCTAGCTGCTGACCATTGATCTGGATTTCTTGCAGCCACAACCGCGGTTCGTTGATCGAGGCTAAGTCTTTCATTAGCGCTGAGTAAGGCTTAGATTGCGAACGCTCACCATCAACAACCAGCTTTAACAATTGCTGTTTGATTGTTACTTCACGTTGCGCTTGCTGCAATGCCGTGCTCAATTCGGCCGACACAGTTCGAGCTTTATTTGCCGCCATTAGGTTTTGATACTGTTGGTCGAGGTTACTATTGACTCTATTGGCCTGAACCAACTGTTGTTCATTCATACCGTTCAGCCACGAGCTCACTAAACTGGCAACAATCATCAGCACTGCGACGGCTCCCCAGCTGATTGCGACCAATCGGAAATTGATACGCAATTGACGCGGAATTAATGCTGGCGAGAACAGATCAATCTGATTCTTCATGCTTCTGCTGCCACCTCCGCAGGCTCAACGCGCGCCGCTAGGATCGGCAAAACGGCAATATCGTCGGGAGAGCTAAATCCGGAAATGGCTTGGGTTTCGAGCGGTTCCACGTCAACAGCCAAGTTGGCTTGCATTTGCATCTGAACGAGTTGCCGCACTGCTTCGGGCAACGCAAGTTTGACAATTTTTACCGGCGGTTGGCGGAGGTTACTTTCAAAATAATCAAGCGCTCGTTGGACCTCAAGACTGAGGCTATCGATAATGCTTGGTAGTAATTCACTGGCCATCGATTCGAGGTTGGCTGAACCACGCAAGCTCCGCGATAGATAAAGATGTTGTTTGTGGACCAATAACAACTGAACTTCACCTCCTTGCTTTTGCCACAACAACATGGTCGGAACATCTGCTTCATCAAACAAGTTCAGCAGACACAATTCTTCGATCAAGACTTTGTGCAACTCACCGCGTAACTGCGAAACCACCATGTGCCCCCAATCCGACAGCCACTGGCGCTCGGCGGCAATCACTCTCACTTGTTGTCGACTGCCTGTCGAAGCAACATCATAGTAGTCGAGTTGCATATTGTCGGGCTCAATACTGATGAGCTCTTTTACCGACCATTGCAATGCTGCAGCAACTTCCTCATCGGGAACCGAAGGTTTATCTAGCTCCGCATGTTGATAACAATCATCTGCAAGTACTAAAGTCACCGCGGGGTGTTTAAGATTGTGCTGATTTAGTAACGCGTGGAGGGCATCAAAACAAGCCGAAGCAAGCCGTTCTGGAATGACAATTTGCTCAAGGCATTGCTCATCTTTAAACAGCAATACGGTTGTTTGCGCGGCGGATAAGCCAATCAACAGCTGGCAATCTAGCCCCGACTTAAACCAACGGGATACATCCATTTGCTTGGATTGACACTCTTTGTGGCAGAATGTAGCTAATTATCTGACATTTATAGCTAAGTGCAACAAATGATTTGTTCGCTATTTGAGACAGTGAAGTTAAGCCCAATTCTACCGGTCGATTTGTCCCCTTGGGTTGGCTCAAGCGCGCAAATACACATACTGCGCGACGATCTGAATCATTCAATCGTCAGTGGCAATAAGCTTCGAAAACTGAAATATCCGCTACACCATGCAATGACAGCTGGCTACCGCGGTATCACCAGCTTCGGCGGCGCACATTCCAATCATGCTCACGCTTTGGCATTTGCTTGCCAGCAGTTGCAACTTGAATGTCGATTGATCATTCGTGGGCTTGAAGCATCACCGAACACATCAAAAACACTGCAAGATTGCACCCATTGGGGCGCCGAATTAGTGCCGATATCAAGGCAAGACTATCGCGACCGACATCATCATTCGGCTCAGCAACGGTGGCTCAAAGCAAATCATGCTCTAATTCCAGAGGGAGGGAGCGGCGCACAAGCTTTACAGGGCATGGCAGAAGTGCTCGATGACAGGACCCAAAGCTATCAATACATTGCGACAGCCGTGGGTAGTGGTGGTACCGCAGCGGGTTTAAGTTTAGGGCTGTCGGCCGCGCAGCGGCTGCTGCTGGTTCCTGCGGTACGAGATCGACAACTGCCTCATCGAATTGATCAGTTACTGAACTTAGCGCAAGACATGCCGCGACATTCGGTGTCGATGTGTTGGCTCACAGGTTATGAGTGGGGAGGCTTTGCCCGCTTGCCTGTCGAGCTGCAACAGTTTGTGGCTGCGTTTTATCGTCACACTCAAGTGTTACTCGACCCAGTCTATACCGCTAAGCTGTGCTTCGCGCTGGTTGAGGAAATTCGTCAAGGGCGGTTACCAGGCAACGGCAGCGTACTGATGTACCACAGTGGCGGCATTCAGGGCTGGCGCGGGATGACTGCGAAACTCATCCCAGAAATGCAGGACTGTCTCGCCACGCTTCACTGAACAAATGCCCTTGGCCACCATAAACACCGAGCGCTTTTAGTGCTTGCCACTCGCGTTGAGTTTCTACAGCCAGAGCAAACACTCTTGCCGTAGTGTTCTCACAGGCGCCAAGTAAGCTGCGCACAAACAACTGATTTTCACTGCGTTGGTCAATGTCGCGGACCAAATTAGCATGCAGCTTGAGGTAATCGATATCTAGATCACGAATATAGTGAGTACTCACTATGTTCTGACCAACTTGATCAACTGCCAACAGACATCCGGCTTGTTTGAGCTTGCGCAACGTCGGACGCAGCGCTTCGTAGTTTTGGTTGAGCGGATACTCAGACACTTCAATGATCAAGCGGCTGATAATATCGCGATATTGCAACAAAATAAGTTCGATCCAGCGACTAAAATTGCGGTCGAGCAACGAATCAATCGCAATATTAATGCTACAACGCGCTGGCTGACGACCTTCATAGCGCATCAGCTTAAGCAGCTGGTGCAGCGCATTGCGGTCAATTTGACTGGTCATGCCGCACTTTTTCGCCATCGGCAAAAACACTTGTGCGGGCATCATTTGGCCGCTTTCATCGCGTAACCGCAATAGCATCTCATAGTGATGAATATCATCCTCATGCGCTTCAACCACTGGTTGTGATGACAACACGAATGCTTTTCGCCGCACCGAATCCTCAAGCAAGGTGCGCCAACGCACCGAACCTTTGATTTCGTTGCGCGGCAAATCGCTGCGTTGGTACATGAACCAAGTATTGGCCTCTTGCACTTGAGCGGCACGTAACGCCATGTCAGCTTCTGCCAGCACCTGATAGCTTTCGGTTGAAGTTTCTAGAGAAGCAACGCCGACATGAAAGCAATGTTCGGTATCGACATAGGACGGTAGCGGGATTTTCACCAATGACCGCAACAAAGCTTTTAGCGAGCGTTCAACATCGTCAGGGTGGGTGCCAGGCAATAGCACGGCATAGTCACCTTCGCCGCGCCGAGCGATAAAGCTATCGGCATAATCGTCATAGGCATCATACAAACAGCGACCAATCTGATTCAGAATGTCGTAACAAATTTCGCGATCTTCGTTTTGTTGCACATCGTCATACTGATTGAACTGCAACAACAACACAAAACCAGCATTGTGGTCGGTACCAGCCCGGATAGCGCTATTGATTTGGTTATCAAAGTACAGCCGATTGCCCAGTCCAGTAACCGGATCGAGGAAAGTATTGCTGCGCATAAACGCATCGAATCGACTGCGCTCTTGTCGCGCATCGCGCAACTCTTCGACCATCTGGTCCAACGCTTGGCGGATCACCCGCGGCCGCTCGGGTAAATCACCACTGGTGATGAGTTCGCCTTTGAGCAGTTTGTGGGCTCGATGACTAATATTGTCAATCTCTTGCAAGCGTCGAATAAACCAAAGGCTCGCCCACCAGGCTGCGCCACCAGCCGAAACCAACATCACCACCAGAATGAGGGCACTGCGCCAGTTCCAACTCGCCGCCAACCAAGGGCTTTTAAAACTAGCACTGACTTCAATAGTCTGGCCGTTAACAGTTTGCTGAGAGGTTAGCTGATACCAAGAGGATTGATGTTGGCCATACTGCACCAGCAAGTGACCGCTATAGCGAATTTTGGCCGCCTTGATGTCAGCAATATCAACGGCTATATCAAACCATGGCGGATGTTCAAGCCAGGTTCGGGATGGGTGTTCCGCTTGCGAGAGGAACTCAGCAGTTTGAGAAGCAATGGCATCAACTCGTTGTTGCTGACGCTGCTTTGCTAAGTCACTTGCCGACCAGAAGATACCCAGAGCAGTCAGGCTCACCGCAATCATTGTGCTGATAAGCCATCCCCAAGTCAGGCGCTGGGTCAATCTCATTGCGGACTCCTACAAGGGCTGAGACAAAAATGCGAATGTAATTCAATATTAGCTGGCGACTATATATTCAGCCAAAAAAAAGGGGCTGCGAACAGCCCCTACATTGGTATTAGTCAGCAAAATGTTTCAAAAACAAATTGATGGCTGACAATATGATTATCAGTGAATCGTCACATCATCAATTTCAATGGCACCCGAGATAGCCGGATCCTTGCCATTGGCGACCAATTCGATGCCAATCGCATGGACCTTGGTAAAATCAACTCCGCCATCGTAGCCAAAGCTAAAATCAGGGCCTACGCCACTTAAGGTAATGGTGGTCCAGTCACCTGCAACAAAGCCACTGGCCATCTGCCAACCAGTGAATGCTGGCGTGTAGGCTGAATCCTCAATGTACACTTGCACCACTAAATTGCCATCGGCAACATAGTCAGCGGGCAATTTGACTCGCAAGCTAATGTCATTGCCAGCGGATAAGTCCAATTCTTGACCGAACCAGGTTTTGATGTGGACAACATCAGCATCTGACGCCCACGGCACATCAACCACCATCGTTCCTTCTGCTGAGTTATGGCTCAACGTTGCCGCGAGCTGACCGTCGGCTCCTTCATTCGCCCAACTCGTAGCGGCATTGAAGTCATCGACAAATAATGGTTGTGGATCAGATGGTTCAGGATCGGTCGGAGCAGGATCAGAGGGCTGTTCTGGCTCCTCGGCATCGGTTGCAGCTAAGCCATCGGCAAAGCCTTGCAGCGCCGGTTTCGGTTCAAACTGGTCATCAAACATCAATGGCCAATCTGGGTTGCCATACAAAGGTACAATCCAAGTATCAGGGTCTGCGATTCCCCAAACGCTGATACCTCCGCGTAAAGATGGCGGAACCGTCTCAATGTATGCTTCAACAATCTCTTGATATCGCGCTTTTTGCTGCAATAACAGCTGATTTGTTAATGATGTCGCACTGCCATCTGCATTCATTCGCAGATCAACTTCGGTGATTTTCACTTTCAGACCAAGGTCGACCACCTTTTGGAACTGCTCTTTGATCTTCGCTTTACCGGGGCCTGATTTATCCACATGCATTTGGAAACCAATGCCTGAGATAGGAATACCACGGTCAATAAAATCCTCCGCCATGGTCAGAATGGCATTGAGCTTGGTATCGTTCCAAGAGATATTGTAATCGTTGTAGTACAAGTCAACGTGGGCGTCGGCAGCTCGGGCCGCATTGAAAGCATACTCAATGTACTGAGGACCAATATTCTGGTACCAGACCGAACCGGCATCATTGCCAACATCGACGTTACGATAGCTACCGTCGTCGAGAAACGCTTCATTGACGACGTCCCAACTCGCTAGCTGCCCTTCGAAATGGCTTGCGACTTCGGTGACGTGGGTTTCTAGCATCTGCTGCCATGCCGACGCATCACCCGAGTAGTTCGCCATCCAATCAGCAATCTGAAAATGCCATATCAACGCATGACCGTGGACCGACAGGCCGTTATTTTCGGCATAAGCAATCAGCGCATCAGCATCATCAAAGAAAAAGTTGCCTTCGCTTGGCTGTAAGTAGGACGGTTTCATGATGTTTTCAGCTGTTAATTGGCTGAAATGTTGTTCCACAATCGCCTGACGCTCTGGGCTATTGAGCATGCTGTTACCCGCATCGCCGGCAGGTACTGCAACACCGATTGGAAACTCAGCGAGCGCTGATAGGTGATCCACATCAACCCGCAACAAATCGTCATCATTGATGTCTGTCACCGTGACATCATCAATAAAGTAGCTAACCCCCGCATCCGGACCCTCGATGTAAAAAGCAATCTCGGCGACATCACCAGACGTAGCGATGGTGTAATTGCCAGCGAGTTCGACCCAGCCGGAATCAGTTGCAGAGGCTTGAGCCAAGGGCTCGTAACGATCACCGTTACCATCGGAGACCTTGACTGTCATTCTGACATCACTACTGGCTAGATTGTCCATCCGCACCCAGGCAGAAATATGGTAAGTGCTGTCTTCAGCCACACTGTTAGTCAAGCCATAAAGAGCTCCCTGCCAATTTTGCGTTCGCCCGCTTACCAAAAGGCTATTGGCCCCACTTCTAGATTGGCTCGCGACATTAGTTAGTAAGACCTCACCACTGTTACCAACCCAAGGTGCCACTTCGCCATTTTCAAAATCACCATTGACCATCAATGGATCCGCTGGTTCTGGGTCGGTTGGCTCCGGATCGGTCGGTTCTGGGTCTGTTGGTTCTGGGTCTGTTGGTTCTGGGTCTGTTGGTTCTGGGTCTGTTGGTTCTGGGTCTGTTGGTTCTGGGTCTGTTGGTTCTGGGTCTGTTGGTTCTGGGTCCGTTGGTTCTGGGTCCGTTGGTTCTGGGTCCGTTGGCTCTGGATCCGTTGGCTCAACAGGTGTTTCGGGCACTTCTTCTTGTGGCTCTGATTTCGATACTTTTCCATCGACGCCGCAGGCACTAATTAGTAGTGCCGACAGCATGAGAACAAGGTGGCTTGCTCTGACAAACATGCTTCTCTCCTTCCACTAAGGCAATTCTACAGGCTCAACTAAGGCTGTTTTAGCCAATTAATTGCTCAAAACCAGAATCAAACGAGAGACTTCAAAAATCGCTTATTTTAGCTTTGGCAACTTTATTGAGACCACTTATAGTCTTTTGGACAATATGAAAGCTATGTTTTTTAGTCGATAGTGTTACCAACTTAACACTTACTTGTAGTCACATTGACAATTTAGTTAAAGTCCAAGAGACTATAACCCTGATATTGAATCCCTGTTGATTTACACAGGGAGAAAGAGAAATTTCGAGAGCGGAATCAAGTAGGTATAACCATGTCAGAGCAAACACACGTTGTAACCCTTGATGACATAGCCAGTCGGGCCGGCGTGTCAAGGATGACAGTATCTCGAGTGCTTAACAACGCACCGAATGTGCGGCCAGAAACGCGGAAGAAAGTTCAGCAAGCGCAGCAAGTCCTAGCCACGACAACTGTTGCTCGACCGGATAGCTCGATAAAACCCAAGCGTAACCATATTGGTTTGCTGTATGACAGCAACCAAGCCGATATCAGTAGCGTTTTTCTGCAAGCGGCATTGAGCCAAGCACAGTCGCTTAATTTCAACCTACAAACCGAAGACATATCGCTTTGGCCCGAGCAAAGCAAATTAGCAATTGCTGACTGGTGTTTAGAACAACGATTGCGAGGTGTTTTACTGGCCCCCTCGATTGCTGACCAACCAGAACTGTGCGATGCCTTAATCGAACAAATGCTGGCCGTGGTTCGAATCGAACCAAGCACTCCGGCAAACAACACACCATTTGTTGCGGCAAACAATCACCTAGCAGGTTACCAGTTAACTCGAAAACTCATCGAACAAGGCCATCAACGCATTGAGTTTATGTCGGATGATCTACAGCAAGTATCAGTGCGTGGTTACTATCAAGGCTATCTCGATGCGACACGAAACATCGCCATTGATCCAACCTTGTTACAACTGCCAGCCACCACGGCGCTGAATAAAGATGACACACTGGAAACAGCGATGGCGTTGTTAAAAGACAAAAATCGCCCATCTGCCATTATTTGTCATCATTATGAACAAGCACTCATCGTGGTCTACGCTGCCAAACAGTTGGGATTGGAGATTCCCCGGCACCTAACCGTATGTTGTATCAGCCGTCACCAACAACTGCATTTTCAAGATCAGCGCGTGCAAACCATTAGCCCACCATTTCGCGAAATGGCTGCTGGCGCCGTTCAGCTGTTGATCAAAAGCACTCGCAAGCAAGTTCATCAAACCGATTATGCGCAACTCTATGAGCACGACATATCTTCGCTAACAGAGCTTGATTGCGCGACTCGAGCACAGAATAACCAGAAGTTTTAAGGAACGAAGTCTAATGATTAAAATTCGCGAGAAAATTGGTTACGGTTTAGGTGATACCGCCGCCAATCTGGTGTTCCAGATGGTGATCAATTTCATGATGTTTTTCTATACCGACGTCTACGGTTTGTCGGCAGCCGCAGTGGGCACACTGATGTTAGTCGTGCGGCTATTCGACGGTGTCACCGATCCGATTATGGGCGGTATTGCCGACCGCACCAAGACGCGCTGGGGCACCTATCGCCCTTACCTCATCCTTACAGCGATTCCTTATGCCATTCTCGCGGTTTTGACTTTCACCACACCTGATTTTACCGAGCAGGGTAAGTTGGTTTACGCCTACGTGACCTATGCATTGCTGATGACCGCATACACCGCAGTCAACGTGCCCTATTCTGCACTCGGTGGCGTACTCACCACCGAGAACTCCGAACGCACGTCGATTCAGTCATACCGCTTTGCTTTAGCCATGTCCGGCGGCGCCTTAGTATCTGCCTTTACCATGCCGATGGTTGATTTCTTTGCCGGCCCTGATGGCGATCGTCAAGCGGGTTTCCAAATGGCAATGGGGGTGTTCGCAATACTCGCCTTTGTCTGTTTCGTGGTTTGCTTCATGACCACCAAAGAGCGCGTTAAACCAAAGATTCAGCCTCATCAGTCGATTCTGAAGGACGTCGGTTCACTGAGTAAAAACAAACCGTTTTTATTGCTGGCTGCGGCTTCATTTGTGCTGCTGATCATGACCGCCTTACGTGGCGCCACGACTCCTTACTACATTAGTTACTACGTCGGGCGCGAAGATATCCTGTCGCAATTTTTGACTGCAGGCATGCTCGCCTCGATTGCCGGAGCCGTGTGTATGAATTGGCTTGGTAGCCGGTTCTGTAAAGTGGCTATCGTCAAATTCGGAGCGGCACTCATCGCCGCTACTCACCTGGCACTGTACCTGTTGCCGCCAGAGTATTTGACCCTGATTTTCGCGATGTCGATGCTCGGCGGCTTCAGCCAAATGCTTGTCGTCCCTGCGGTGTTTGCCATGGTTGCCGACACAGCTGACTACAATGCACTAAAAACAGGCGCCAATACCATGGCAATGAGTTACTCAGGCCATTTGCTGGTATTAAAGTTTGGTATTGCCTTGGGGGGCGCCTTTGCCGGGTGGATCCTCGCTGCCAGTGGTTACGTGGCCAATCAGGAACAAACAGCAGGCGCGCTGCAAGGCATCTTGTTCTGCTACGCCATATTCGCAGTCATCACAGGAATCTTGATGATTGCCATCTTCCAGTTCTACAAGCTCGATGACAAAGCCATGGATGACATTCACATACAGCTCAAAGCCCAGGAAAGTAGCTCCTAAACGCTAAGTCGTTAATGTTGCGAATAAAGAATTTTGAATTAAAGCCAGTTACTGGCCCAAGTATGGAAAAACAATAATGTCGAATGAAATACTGAATCCAATTTTGAAGGGATTTAACCCTGACCCGTCGATTTGTCAGGCTGGCGATGACTACTACATTGCCACCTCCACTTTTGAGTGGTTTCCTGGCGTCCAAATCCATCACTCTAAAGATTTAGCTAACTGGGACTTAGTTGCCCAACCACTCAATCGAGTGTCGCAGTTAGATATGAAAGGTCATCCCGACTCGTGCGGTGTATGGGCTCCTTGCTTGACCTACCACAACGGTTTGTTCTGGCTGATCTACACCGATGTGCGGGCTTATCAAGACGACTTTAAAATCGCTCACAACTACTTGGTGACCGCAGAATCGATTGAAGGGCCATGGTCTGAGCCGATTTTCATGAACTCCAGTGGCTTTGATCCCTCGTTATTCCATGACGATGATGGCCGCCAGTGGTTTATCAACGTGCTTTGGGATCACCGCCCAGAAGCAAGCCTCAATCACAATCGTCCAGCCAAGAGCTTCGCCGGTATTTTGCTGCAGGAATATGATCACGAGCAACAGAAGCTCGTTGGCCCAATCAAAAACATTTTTGCTGGCTCGGATCTAGGCTTAGTCGAAGGCCCCCACTTGTTCAAGCGCGACGGTTACTACTACTTACTGACGGCGGAAGGCGGCACATTTGCATATCACGCGGCACTTTTCGCTCGCAGTAAAACAATCGATGGCCCTTATGAAATGGATCCCGAAGGTCACTTTCTCAATAGTTGGCAAGTGCCCTCATCTAGCTTGAGACGCAGCGGCCATTCCGACATGTTGGAGCTGCCCAATGGCGACTGCTACTTGGTTCACTTGACCGGGCGTCCGTTGCCTTACCGTGGCCGTTGTGTGCTCGGACGAGAAACGGCCATTCAGAAAATGTCTTGGTCTGATGACGGTTGGCCACGCTTGGCGCAGGGTCATGTTGGCCCAACCGACACCATTGAAGGGCCATTTGGCGGCAGCGCACCGGAGCGTTTCCAAAGCCAATCATTGGATTTCGATGAGGCTTCATTGCCGATCGATTTTCAAACCTTGCGGGTGCCACTAGGCGAAAACAACTTAACGCTGAAAGAGCGCCCAGGTTATTTACGTTTGAAAGGCGCCGAGTGTCCGACCAGTAAATATGAACAATCGTTGATTGCCAGACGCCAACAAGCATTTTGCTTTACTGCCACTACTGATATTGACGTTCAACCGGAAAACATTCAGCAAATGGCTGGCCTGATCAGTTACTACAACACAGGTAAGTTTATTTACCTCTACATCACCCATGATCCGGAGCAAGGCCGAGTACTTGAGATCATGATGGCCAATATGTCAGGCGGCAGCATGAGCTATCCACTTGGTCAGCGTATTCCGTTGCCGGCTGAGGGTGAAATAGGGTTGCGCATCGACGTTGACTTTGATGCATGGAGTTGCGCATGGCGCCACAACGGTGGTCAATGGCAGCGTCTAGCGATTGAGCTTGATTACAGCATTTTGGCTGACGAGTTTGGTGCCGAGAATTTCACCGGCGCCTTCATTGGTATGGCGTGTCACGACATGAGCGGTGCTCGCTTGCCAGCAGATTTCCGCCAATTCAGCTATCAAGAGCGGGAATTTATGAATCGCCAGCAGCGTGCTGACGATTGCTAGCAGCAAGCAACGCAACAAAAAACCGCTCTATTGAGCGGTTTTTTTTCAGCTGAATGGTGGTTTAAATCTCGAAGTTAAAGCCTTGCTGCTCTAATTCGTGATACACCGCTTCATCAAATTCGTAGAGTTTGGCTGCACGATGACTAACGCCGGTTTGCTTTTCATTGCTGGATATCAACAAGTTCATCTTCAACATTTTACGACGGAAATTCGGTTTATCTAACTTCACATCGAGAATTGCTTCGTACAGCTCTTGCAATTGTAGCAAGGTAAATTTCTTGTTCAACAAGTTAAAGCCAATGGGCTCATGGCGAACTTTATGGCGTAAGCGTTGCAATGCCATGTTGATGATATCGGCATGATCGTAAATCAACTCTGGCAAATCATGAATATCAACCCAGCGCACATCATAGGTGCTGTGGCCAGCGGCAATAGCATGATCATCGGGCCGGATCAGCGCGTAGTAGGCGGTGGTGATAATCCGCCGGTGCGGTACCCGGTGGACATTGCTAAAAACATGCAACTGTTCTAGGAAAATATCGTGTACACCGGTCAGTTGCTGAAGCATGCGTGCTGCGGAATCGTCAACGCTCTCGTCAAATCGAACCCAGCCTCCAGGCAGAGCCCATTCACCGGCACTATCGCCAGCAGCGTGGCGAACTAACAGCACCTTAAGGCAACAATTGTCACAGCCGAACACGACGCTGTCGTTTGATAAGGTGTGAATCACATCATCCGGCAACTCTTGAATTCTGCCGTAAAAGAAAATTTTCTCGTCTGATGTCGCGGAGTCCGCGTTTTCTGTCATAGCTTTTGTGTCCCCACAGCCAAAATCTGGTCAACAACATTTGCAGCACCAATAATGATGGTAACCTTACCGTCTCAGTACCAGTGGTGCAAATCTGACTATAAGGCTTACGCCAACTGCTCCAGCATATGCCAAACCACCTATTAAGGGTAACAAGCGCGATCAAAATGTAACCTCGATCACAAGCTTGTAGTCTTTTTTACCATTACAGTTATAGTCCTATTGACCATTAATAAACTGTATGTAAAGTTTGTAACATCCGTAGCAAAGTCTTAACTCCAGATAACAACAATCAGAGTTCGTAGTCATTACTTTGCCAGGGTATTTCAATAACAAATTATTCCAGCGAACAATAAGCACCAGGGGGGTGTTATGTTGCAGAAACAATCTTTGAGCTCGCTAGCCATTGCAGTTGGTCTAGCACTGAGCGGCAACGCGATAGCGGCAGATGAAGCCACAACAGAAGATAAAGCCGAGCATCGTGGACTAGAAGTCATCGAAGTGACCGTTGAGCGTCGTGTGCAGTCAATTCAAGACTACGCCGGTGTTGCTCAGTCTCTGGATGAGTCTGAACTAAAGAACATGGGTATTACGGCTGATATCCGTAACCTAGGTAACGCGGTACCAGGCCTGAGCATTGCCAAACAAGAAGGTAACGTTGAGGTCTACATCCGTGGTGTCGGCAACTCCAACAACACCGAGCTAGGCGACGCAGCAGCAGCATTCCACATTAACGGTATATACATTCCGCGAATGCGTGGCATTGGTATGCAATTCTACGATGTTGAACGCGTCGAAGTGAATAAAGGCCCGCAAGGTACCCTGCGCGGTCGAAACGCCACAGCTGGTAGCCTTAACGTCATCAGCAAAAAGCCTGAGTTCGATGAATTTACCGGTATGGTTGAGGTCGGCTACGGTAACTATGACACCATCAACTATGATGCAACGGTTAACATTCCAGTGGCCGACAACTTTGCAATTCGCGTCGCGGGCCAGCACCAAGCTCATGACTCGTACTTCAACCAAGCCAGCCCAGTAAAAGATCTGACTCCTGCTGGTGAGGAAGACAACATCGCAGGCCGGATTTCAGCATTGTGGGAGCCAACCATGGATAGCTCCTTGTACATCGTTGCTGACTACACTGAAGAAACCGGTACCGGTTATCCGGGAGCCAACGCCTATGAGGCGCTGCAAAATGGCTACAACCCAGATGACTTGAATGAACCACGTGACGTGCTCTATCACGGCACTCAAGGTGACATGTACTCGCGTATCCGCGGTATTGTTGCCCAGTACATTCACGACTTTGATGGTTTCTCCGTCGAAGCTAGCACCAGCTTCCGAGACATGGATTTCGAACAACAAAATGCTCAAAGCGTTGGCATGATGTATCCAGGCCGTGACAACTCAGGCCAAGAGTGGGATCTATACAGCAACGTGCTGTGGGAGCAAACTTCAGAATCCAGAGTGAGTGAGTTGCGCTTGTTCTCCACTGACGATGGCCCATTAATTTGGACCGCTGGTGTGTTCTATTACGATGAAGACCAAGAGACCGTATTCTTCTCGTTCGCCGACCGCTCCAACTGGTACCAAGGTACCGAGTTCACCATGCCAAAAGTTGAGACTGACTCTCTGGCTGGTTACATCGACATGACCTACAACATCACTGACGATTTACGCGTGATGGGTGGCTACCGCCGTACCAATGAAGAGAAGTACCGCTTAGGTATTGGTGGTAACTACGGCTTTGGCTGGATGAACAGCTCTTGGTCAGAAAGTGTACCGAATGAAAACATCCGCTTTGGTACCGAAGGTTATGTTTTTAAAGGCCTCGATCGTGATTTCAGCTTCCTGAAGGAAGATGTCACCCAACTGGATGCCGAAGCACTGCTGCTGAGTGGCGTCAAGTCATTCGGTGCTCGTGACACCATTGGTGACTACCTGGCTGGCGGCTGTGAGTTCCAAGGTGAACCTTGTAATCAAGCCAATAACTCAACGCTGATTAAGCAAGAGGGTAGCTCAGAGTTCGACTTCAATGACTGGCGCGTCGGTATTGCTTGGGACTGGGCTGATGACAGCATGGTCTACGCCAACATCGCCACAGGTCACAAATCTGGTGGCTTCAATGATACTCACTTGGTTGATGGCGAGCTGATCACTGAAGAGTATTCTCCAGAGAAGCTGACCATGTATGAAATTGGTAGCAAAAACGATCTGGAATTCATGGGCACACCAATGCGTTTGAACGTATCGGCCTTCTACTATGACTATGAAGATCAAGTGTTCCAGTTGGTGCAACAAGTGGGCGAATGTCCAGAGTGTGAAGTGCCACCAACGGCGGCACTAAACGTCAACGTTGCAGACTCTGAAATCAAAGGTTTGGAAATCGAGAGCAAAACATTACTGCCATACGACCTGACGTTTGACATGACAATGCTGTTCCTCGATGCAGAAATTGATAGCGGCATCGTTTCCGATGCGCGTCAATCTCACAACCCTGGCGACCTTCCAGAAGTCGATTTGAGTGGCAACACTCTACCAAAAGCATCTGACTTCACCGCTAACATGAAGTTGACTCAGTATCACGATTTTGAGCATGGTAGCTTGGATTGGATGCTAGCCGCGCAATACCGCAGCTCATACTATTTGAGTATCTTCAATGGTAAAGACTATGACTCAGATCCGAACCCTGGTTTTGATGACAAAGTCGATGGCTACTGGCATGCCGACTTCGGTATTGGTTATAGCCTCCGTGACGGCGCGATTCGCTTCGAAGGTTACGTCAACAACATCTTCGACGAGACACATTCGGACAAAGCCATTATGGCGCCAGGCTTGAACCTACGGTTCTATAACTTGCCTCGCACTTATGGTGTTCGCATGCGGACCTATTTCTAACCTCACCCCACCACTTTGAGGTTTTTCTAGCGGCGCCCTTTGCGCCGCTTTTTTATGCCTGTTCGGTATTACACTCGATACTTAGCGATCAAGATTTCAAACTCGCCAACGATGTCATTTAGGTTCTTGGCGAAAGTAGTGACTTGATCCGTCTGCTCGACAATTTTGCTACTTTGGCTGCTGATATCGATGACGTTTTGATTGATGTGATCTCCAGTCACAGATTGCTGTTCGGCTGCAGCAGCTATTTGGTCGTTCATATCACGCATCTGTGCCACTGCTTGCTCGATACTGCCAAGCACAGCGCCAGCTTCGTGTACTTTGCTAGCGGTATCCGATGAATGTTCGCGACCGGTTTCCATCGCTTTCACTACATGATTAGTGCCTTGCTGCAACGCCTCAATCATGTTTTGAATCTCGCCTGTTGACTCTTGGGTGCGTCCAGCCAACGCTCGGACTTCATCAGCAACCACGGCAAACCCTCGCCCCTGTTCGCCCGCCCGAGCGGCCTCGATGGCGGCATTCAACGCCAGTAAATTGGTTTGTTCTGAAATACTCTGAATCACCTCAACTACCGAGGATATGGTTTGAACATTGCCATCCAACTCACTAATTGAATCTGAAGCACGCTCTAACGCTGCGGTCAGTTCATCAGTGCGGCCAGTAGCTTGCGTCACCAACTGGCCACCATCCCTAACCTGGACATCAATATCGGCAGCAGATGTTGCTGCTCCTTGGGCGCTCCGCGCGACCTCGTTAATGGTGGCGGACATTTGATTCATCGAGGTGGCGGCTTCTTGAGTTTGGCCCATCTGCAACGCCATCACTTCATGGGTGACATCGCTCAACTTTTGCAACTGATTTGCTGTTTGTTTCAGTTCACTAACCGACGAAGTGAGCACTCGAAACAAATCGGCGATGCTATCCATCATTTCATTAAATGCTTGCGCGGCCGGATTACCTTGCTGGTTGTCGAGGCGAGTTTGCAAATTGTTGTGATTGGCAACGTCACTAACCGCATCAATAAGGGCATAGCCAAATTGCTGCTCTTGCTGCATTCGGATCGAGTAATACACCAACACAGAAGACTCCATCACAACGAAAAATGCATGCAGAAAGGCGATTGACCAGCTGCAACCGTAGTTGTAAATCATCACCGGCATATCGCCAAATGACACATCGCCGAGTTGTAACGCGGTAAACAGCAAATGATGGACGGCAATCACTGCAGCAGCGGTTACTACCGGTGCCCAATCCCGTTAAATTAAGGTAAACGCCAACGCCGAGAATATGTGGAAGTGCATTTCCAGGCGGCCCAACTGGGCTTGAATGAGTACTGCAGAAAATAACATCAGGCACATGGCGGCCAAGCAGGAGAATGCCCGCGTGCCTTTGGCCAAGACAAAACCAGCGCCAATAATCGCAGCGATCAACAATGACGAGGTCAGGGCGAACGACATAGTGCCATACCCCATGGGGGCCCATAAGCCAGCGAAAGGCACATGAGCGAGCAATATACCGAGCATAAATTTGTCTGATTTCAGCCGCTCTTGTTGGGCATGGGTTAGGTCACTCATCACTCTCTCGCCTATTAACTGATTGGTAATTTTGACAAGTCATTTAGCATTTCTGAAACACTCAAATGACTACTGGTGTATATCAGACGTAATCGCCCTGCTGGGTTAATGACATACATAAAGCCGGAATGGTCAATTTGATAGTCGTCGCCGCTACCGGTTTTCACAACGTACTCGTTGTACTCTTTGGCAAGTGCTCGCGCAGCGGCTGAGCTTGCTGGCTTAACGCTATGAAAATCTGGGCCTTGCTGATCAAAATAGGATTGTAGCTGGTCAACGGCGTCGCACTCAGGATCGAGACTAACAAAGACAAAGCTAACGGGTTCAGCCTGTAGCTGCTTGTTCAATGCCAACATGTTGGCGACTTGGCGATGGCAGACATCACCGCATCGCAGAAACCCGAACAGCAAATAGACGTAGCGGCCTTGCAAGTCAGTCAGCTGACCATCGCCGATGGCGAAGTCATGTGCAGGGCGGTCAACAGAAAGGCCATAGAAATCTTGTTGCTGCAGTAACGAGGGAAGCCATGGCATTGCCACCGCAAACGCAGCGGCAATAGCAAACAACAGAGCAATGAGGACAGTACGGTAACTCACACAAACCTCCGATGATCCATGGATTAACCCTAGACCAATATTAGAAATTGTTCATGCGGCTTGGGAGACGGAGTTTGTGACTCAGTTTTTACCTTGACTAACTATTGCCACTCACGGATTTCAAAATCAGCGAATAGGACACGTTCTTGCTTCGCGCTAATCAAGTCTTTTTGCACCACCGAGCGATAAATCCCCCACTTAGGCCGAACAAAATGTTCAGGGCGGAGGCCTCGCCAAAGATCAATTTGTTCGGCATCAACCGCCATGAGCACTTCACCGTCGCTTAAACGTTGAATAACAAACTGCAGGATCCCTTGCTGCTGATACTTTGCAAAACATGTGATCTGAAGCCACTCATCGGTGACTCGCTGCCATGGCACTCGAGCTAACAAACTGTGCTCGCTCCCCGAGCTATGACGCAATTCCATGCCCTTTTGACCATTTCGGATATTGCCGGTTAGAGTGATAATTGGCATTTTATCAGCACCACCAACAGCTTTTAGTTGGAAGAAATGACTAAAGCGTTTGGTAAGCGAGAAGTCATGATTAACCTTGAACTTCCAACGGTACTCAAACAGCTTGTGCTGGTATCCCTTTAAATAGTCCTCTGAGCCACCGAAGACTTTGATTTCATTGCGCTGGCGATCGATATACTGACCTTTGTTGCCATCCAAATCACGATGAATCAAGAATGCAAAATGGGGTCCGACAACATCATCGACTACCTCAACAATGTGACGTACACCTGTGTGGTCACCAACAAACAAATCAGGTGCTTCAATCGAACGTTTGCCGTAGGCGTCTTCAATCAGTTGATAGCTATCGTAACCAACATCAACACCATCAGCTTTAACAACGGATTCACTGACGAGTTGTCGGCCATCAGATTGTTTAATGCCCTGCGCCAATGGCAGTTGTTGTTGCTCGTTGTCAGTCGCGCAGCCAATAAGAGACAGACTTGCGACAATAACTAGGGTACGAATGTTGCTCATGCGAACCCCCAAAACTCAATTGGATTGACCAAATAAAGCGTTAAATATAATTAATTGGATAGACCAAATAAATACAATTCATCACACTTTGAGTGCATCGTCGGTTAAATTTTGACAAAAAAAACGCGGTATCAAAACTGATACCGCGAAGTCCTCTTGGGAGGGGGTTCTATAGCAAACGGCCACCATGTTCGCTAATAGAGAAGTAGGACTGAAGTGTCAGGCAAACCCCAAATCACACAAAAGATTTGCCAAAACCCACGAACCAAATAGTAGTTTGGCTTTACCAAAAAATCAACAAAAAAATTTATTCATTATTACCAATATTACCAATTAGTGCGACCAATAATTAAAGTTCGGCAATACCAACATTAATTACTCCGCAATTTGTCTGCTCCAACAACAAAAAACGCCCATGCTTTTCAGCATGAGCGCTCAATCTTTTGCTTGGCGGCGCACTTCCATGTGCAACCAGAACCTAGTCACACCTGAGTACCAACCTCACCGGGAAGTAATCACTGTCACATCAGCACAAATTAACCGATAGCATCACGACAGGCATCCGTGATCGCCTGCCAATTCTCGGCTTCAACCCAGTCTTTCTTAGCAACCCAAGTACCACCAACTGCAATCACATTGGGTAGTGCCAAGAAGTCGCCGCAGTTATCGGCATTAATACCGCCTGTTGGACAGAAACTAATATCGCGAAACACTGAAGAGACCGCTTTCAAAAATGGAATACCACCAGCTAAAGAGGCTGGGAACAACTTCACTTCACGGAAGCCTGCATCACGCGCTAAAGCGATATCAGCACAGTTGGCGACACCGGGAATAGCTGGCACTCCGCTGCTGGCCAATGCCGCTAACAAATCAGGCGTGACGCAAGGCGTGACAATATAATCGGCTTTGGCATCAAGTGCTTGAGCAAGGATCTCAGTGTCCAGTACGGTACCTGCACCAACAATCAACTCAGGGTACTGTTGTTTAATGGCCGTCAGCGCCTTTAGTGATGCATCTGATCGCAACACCACTTCAACGACCTTAAGGCCTGCTTCTGCCATAGCTCCGGCGATGGCAACACCCTGCGCTACCGAATCAGCTTGAATAATTGGCAGTAAGGTTTGGCCTGCCATCATTTCAGAAAAAAGTTTCATTAAAAGTCCTTAATAATTCGACACGTCGCGTCAGCTAGCGACGGCTACAGATTGGTCTACCAGAGGACGAATCGCCTGCTCAAACGCATCCTTGGGGGCAATTGCTCCCGGGTGTTGAATGACTTCGCCGGCAGCTGCCGCCGCAAGATTCACGGCTTCAACGACTTCAACACCACTCATTCGAGCGCCTAAGTATACGCCGTTAAAAGAATCCCCTGCGGAAGTGGTATCAACAACTTGTTGTACTGGTTTGATAGCGACTTCATTAAATTCACCATTGCGAATACAGCAAACACTATCTGGACCGTTTTTCACCACCAGCTCTTCAATGCCAAAAGCACTGCAGAAGTCTTGTATTTTATTGAATTCGGTGAAGCCATAGAGCTGACTAAGATCATCAATCCCGGGTAACACAACATCCGACAAACGAAATGCGCGCTCAAACTGGATTTTGGCTTCAGTTTTGTCTGACCACATACGGGCTCTGTAGTTGGGATCAAAAGCGATGCGGACCCCTGAGTCTTTTAACTTACGCAATAGCTGCCAGAAGATATCGCGCTCGTTAGGCGCGATAACCGCCAACGAAATACCAGAAAAGAAAAACAAGTCGCCCATGCATAAATAACCAACATTTTCCGCGCTGACGAACTGCATAATCTGTCGCGCTGCGGAATCTGAGCGCCAGTAAGAAAAGCTGCGCTCACCTTGTTCGTCGACAGAAATCATATACAAGCCGGGAGCTTTGTCTTTTGAGCGCTGCACCATCTCAGTGTTGACGCCTTCGGTTTCAAACGCTGCCACCATGTCGTCACTCAACGAGTCTTCACCAACCGCGGTGAAAAAATTAACGTTGAAGTCATCAAAAGCTCGTTTCAAATAGACTGCGGTGTTGTACACATCACCCGCGTAGGATTGTTTCAGTAAGCCGTCGCCAGTGCGCGACAACTCCACCATACATTCACCTAATATATATACGTTTTTCATAATTACGTTCTACGCTCCGCAGCTTCGATCCACCAGCACAACGGCAAAATAAACAGCAGATCATCAATAAACCAATTGAGGTTAAGAAGGGCTCAAGCCCTTTATTTGAATTTGTTGTCGTTAAAGAGTTGCAGCTTTTGCGGCAACTCCTTAACGATAAGTTCGAATGAACCGATTAAGATGCTTTGACTTGCTCAATACGCTCTTTTTCAACCGGGCCGATATTGCCACCGAAGAAGAATACCGCCAGCACACCCAATGGCACGAAGACACCGATCAAGATAAAGATAGGGGTGTATGACACCTCAGCGATAATCGGTACCAAGAAGTTCAGAATGATGACCGAGAACACCCCGACCATGCCGCCCATACCGGCCAGCGAGCCAACCGATTTGCCACTGAAGAAATCGCCCGGCAAGGTTTGAATGTTACCAATTGCAAATTGGAAGCCGAACAGGACGCAGAACACGACTCCCATAAAGGAGTATTCGTTGTGTTCAAACATCACGGTAGCAAGCAAACCAAGGAACATGATAATAGCGCCAATCACCACTGTAGTCTTACGGCCCTTGTTGATCGAGCCCGAGCTGGCAATGATCTTACCGGAGACAATGCCACCGACAATAGAACCGACGGCTGCACCGACATATGGGAACCATAGGAACATGCCCAGTTCTTTGACGTTAAAACCATAAACTTTAGCAAGGTAAAGCGGCATCCAGCCAACGAAGAACCACCAGATTGGCTCAAGGAAGAAACGACCAATCAAGATTGACCAAGTTTCGCGAATTTTCAACAACTGGCCCCAAGAAAGACCTTCTTCTTCTTTGTCATCACTAGTCGATTCAGCAGGTTGACCGTCAAGAATGAACTTACGCTCTTCATCAGTTACCCATGGGTGATCTTTCGGACCAGCTTTGTTGATGACCAACCAAGGCACGATCCAGACAATACCGAATGAACCAATGATCATGAAGGTTACTTTCCAACCAAAAGCCACGAACAACGCCGCAATCAGTGGCGGTGCAATGACCGAACCAATCGAAGCGCCAGCGTTAAACAAGCCTTGAGCAATCGCCCGTTCCTGAACGGGGAACCATTCGGCGTTACTTTTTACTGCACCCGGCCAGTTACCCGCTTCAGAAAAACCTAAAGTGGTACGGAAGAAGGCGAGCGACCAGAAGCCACGAGCGGTGGAGTGCAGGAACGATGATAAGCCCCAAATACCAATGGCTAGAACATAGCCAATGCGGGTACCAATCTTGTCAAAAATCTTACCCGAAAATAGCTGACCTAACGCGTAGGCCACCATGAACACGTTGAGAATCAGGCCATAATCTGAGTCAGTCAGACCCAAGTCGTTGGCAATACCCGTTTCACCTGGCCACATAATGGACAATGCGGAACGGTCGATATAGTTGATAACCGTGGCGGTAAAAATCAAACCGATAATGACCCACCGGAACCCCTTGATTTTCATGCTTGTTGCACTCCTATGAAGTAAATTCTATTTGTTGTGACTAAACCACTATTTACCGACCCAGCCACGTTAAACTGTTGCTAAAACTAAAATTTCAATCCCGCCATCAATCGAGTTGCAGCAGACTAAAGCGCCCTTGAAAGGTGTAGCTTTGACCTTGATGTGAAAACGTCGATTGGCTCGTAGAGGTCACTTGTTTACCGTTGCTAATAGCCAGCAAATAACGCCCTCCATCAACAAATGCCAACTCAACCACATCGATCTCACGCTGCCGATCAAATGCCAGAACAGTCAGCTGAGAGCTGCCATTGAGGGTGTACTCTTTCGATGGGTTGTATTCGCCATGTGGCTCCAACACGCTGACAAAGGTGTGCAGCTTCGCTGTTGGAACACGAAGAATGAATGAATGTTGATTGCGTAAATTGAAATCGGGATCGTTGGCACCGGTTTGGGTGAACAGCACTTGCGTCTCTGCCGTTGTTAAGGTGCTATAGCTGTAGAAGCGGTTGTTCTCTTCATTTAGCCAGGTGATTTTGTTCATTCCCGCTTGCGGCTCAGCCAAAGCTTTAAGCCACAAGTGCTGATAGCCATTGGCTTTGCCAACGGGTGTTAACGATGTGGTATTTCCGGCCAGCTTGAAGTTGGTTTCAATCAGCTGACCTTGGTAGTTCACCGGCAGGTCGTACTGGTGCTGACGCTCGCCATTGGCATCAACAATATCCACCACAATAGTGCGATCATCGGCAAGCTTGAGCTGTGCCATGGTGCGCTTAAACCAAACGTCTTGGTATGCGCTATCGACTTTGGCTGAAGTCACTGCCACTTGGTCATTGTCGGCAAAGAACAGTAGCTCTGGGTAATGTTTTTCTGATTCGCGCCAGTTGCCGTTGTAATGACTGGTTTCATCCACCACTAGGGTGTTGTGAGCAACAGTTTGCTTGGCATAACTGTCATTTTCTGGCAGGTAACGGCCTCCGAACTTGGCTTCAACGTTGAGGAAACGAGCTGCGCCGTAATCAGAGACAATTTCACTGCCATGATCATAAAACTGCCAATTGAGCTTATCGAAGTGGCCGTGGCCCATGCCTTGGCCAGTTGCTTTAAACACCACCGCTTGCTCGGCACTAGCGGCTTGCTGACGCAAGATAACCAAGGCACCTTTGTCGCCCGAAGCGCTATCTCCGTAAACCTTTGTTTGGAAGTCATATGGCTGAGCTAGGCCCTGTTCGATGCCTTGAGCCACTTTGAGACCATCACCAGTCAGCAAAATCTGATTTTGCAGTTGGGCAATCGATAGCAGTTGAGGATCGGCTGTCAGGCCATATTTAATCGCCACACCATTGACCAGTTCAATGGTATCAATACCTTTGCTCTTAATCGCGTCGTTGAGCGGGAAGAACAGCTTGTTGTAGCTCAACTGAATCGTGGTATCGATGGCTTTGAGCAACAGGCCATCGCGATACTCAAAAATCTTACGCTCAGGCTCATTGGTCTCAATCGCTTTGGCAAAGGTGACAAATGGCATCAAGGCGTAGCGCTGATAATAAGGACCTTCACTGTAATAACCTTGAGGTGAAAACAACTCCTGCATCTGGCGCAAGAAACCGCCTTTGCCTGACTTATCCAAGTCATACAGCGCCTTTTCTACCCACTCAGGTTCATTCAATACATAGCCGGTCATGCCGACTGCTGCTGTTGCCCAAGTGCCATGGTTGTGCACTAGGTTAAATGTGTGTGGAGACTGCTCCGACAAGAACAATGCCACCTGACGCAGCACGCCTTGCTCAATTGAGTCGCGATCTGCTTTGCTAATGCCAGGGAGCGCAGCATCATAAGCTTGAATGGTATAAACCAGCCATACAGCTTCGTTTAAACCTTGCCAGAATAGTTTGCCAACATTGCTGCTTTTCTTTTGCGGATGAATCGGCAAGGTCGGATACAGCTTTGCGTATTCAATCAGCATGTCACGCACGTAGTCAGCGTATTTTTGCTGCTGCGTGAGCTGATACATAACGCCAGCGTTGTACATTAAATACTGGTTCTTTTTATGGCGTTCGTGGGTGTAGCCACCACCGGCATCTTTTGGTACTGGCACCGTGATGGGCAGCAACATTTGCTCATCTAAAGACGCTTTGACTTGCTGGTAAGTCTGTTGAAACAAGCCAGGCTGTTTCACTGCTTGTCGCATGGCTTCAACGTCTTCAGCGGTAATCACTAAGTTTGGGTGGGCAGCACTGACCGTTGAAGCAATGGCGACCCAAGTAGCCGCCACTACCTGTGCCAAACGCGGTAGCGAAACAGTTGCTGATTTAAATCCGAATTTCATCACTTTTAGTACCTATAATCGCAGTGAGAACAACGCTATTAGCGGATTTTGTTGTTGTGCAACACAGCCGTGTGCGGGCCAGAAACTCGCAATTCGGTGACTTTGGGCGCACTCGTTTTGTCAAACAGGTTGTCGGTAATTGTCGTTTGAGGTTCACCCACTGTGTGTTCAACGACGACCGGCGCAGAGTTAATAAATTGGTTGTCAGTCAATGAAGTGACTTGAACGCCGTGCAACAACAGCGCAGCCTGCTCTTTGTTGCGCTTACCTAAGCCAGCATTGGCGATGATGTTTTCGGTCATCAATACATGTGGACCAAAGGTGCTTTCGTCACTGCCGCCACGATAAACTTTGGCAATGGCGCCTTGAATATCGTTAAAACGATTGTTTTCCAGTCGGACGTATTCGGCGTTGTAAATTCCTAAATCATCCAACTCTTTGTTAAGACGCAAAATATCGCCGGTAATATTGTCGAAACGACTGTCAGAAATGTTGATGTAATCGGCAAACGCACGAGCGCCGGAGTCATAGACATGGAACGAATGATTGATGTCTAAATCTTTCACCGTCATTTGCTTCATCACCAAGCGGACGTTGTGGTACATCCCCCACTTGGCGGTGCGAACCATGGCGTTACCAGAATAATCTGGCGCATCGACACCAGAGATGGTCAAGCCGACCAACTCCAAACTACCACCGTTGCCGATTTCAAATAGTGCTGAGCGCTGGAATCGAATCGACACTTTGCCCGGGTTAGCAGCTTTAACCGACAACACTTTGTCGAGCTTGATGATTTTAGTGACATCGTAGTGACCGTCGGCCAGCACCAGCACATCACCCGATTGGGCAGACATTGCGGCTTGATAAAGGGCCTTTTCACCCGGTGTAACTTGCACCACTTTACCGGCAGCAAACGCCACTTCTGGCTCAGTTTTTGGATACCAACTAGGACCAACTTGCGCTTTAGTGATTGGTTTCAAATCGGCAGACGCGCCAACGCCAGACACTGGCTCAGCAAGTTGCAGCAAACCATGACCGTTACGTACCAGCTTACTTCTGGCATCCTTAAAGCCTGACTGAATCGCTGGCTTGTTGGTGTTGCTGCGAATATTGCCCTCAAATTTGATACCACTGATGTCATCAAACAGAGTAAATGGGTCACGGCCCTGTTTGTTGATGATCAGGTTGTTGCGCATGACGCTGTCTTGCGGAGTCGCAGAGCGCTCGGCATCGCTACCTGCGGCCAGTTGCACATGCTCCACGTTAATCAGGGTGTTATTCTCAATCGTCGCATTAACGACTTGGTGATAGCGGTTAATGGGCGAATTCGGCACCCCATTCATCACCGTCAGACCGCTGCCAAACCGGTACCCCGTCAAGCCTTCGAGGTAGTTGTTGCGGATCGTTTGGTCCGCATTAATAACCCGAATGCCTCCTGTGTGGTCAACACCATTGCCGAAGAACACATTGCCTTCAACCACATTGCCATTGCCGTGGCGCAAGGTCAGTGTGCCGCGAGATTCAAAAAACACGTTGTTGCGAATTTGGTTTTTGCCGCTTTTCACCGAGACAATTTCCACTTCACCATTGCAGCGATCAAAATAGTTGTTTTCGACCACAGTCAGTGAATCGCTTAGCGAATGGTGACTGGTACCAATACGCAAGGTTTCGCCGCCGTTGGAGCCAAAAATAGGTCGCGGACCGAAGTAGTTGTGGTCGATGCGATGATGGTTTTGCTGGTGTGCTTCGCCATTCAAACGAACCGCCAGCGTCACGCCTTTATTGCGCTTGCCTTCTAAGTGGTTATGGTCAAAGCGGTTGTGCTTACCATACAGACCAACCCAATAGTCGCCTTCAAAGCGATCGGGATTGCTGAAATTATCGATAACCACTTCAGTCACACGCGAATGACTGGCGAAGTTATTCTTATCGCGACGAAATGAGATAACTTCGCTACTTGGAGTAAAACCGTCTTTGAAAACCAGACCGCTAACGACCAAATGTTCACCTGCCAGTTGCAAGTTAGACTGGCCGGTAATGAATACTTTGCCCTTGTCTTGGGCTGTCAGAGTAATAGGTTCAGCTTTAGTGCCCTTACCTTCGAACAGAATTTCAAAATCCTGCCACTGACCGTTTGCCAAGATCACTTTATCGCCGGGCGCGATATCTGCCATCGCTTGATGATACTCAGCTTGTGTTTTAACCAACCAGTCGGTTGCCAACGCAGAAACCGGTAGTGAGCTTAGTGCCAGGGTTGCAAACGCTGTCAGACAGCGTCGAGAAGATAGTGTCAGGTGCATTGCCGAACTCTGTTGTTATTGAAAAAAGGGGGAAGAAAGCACCTTCCATGGTGCTTCATCATTTCCCGTAAGATGATGTCTAATCCTTAGAACTTGGTCTTGATACCCAGGAAGTACTTAGGACCTGAGCTTGAGATCAAGGTTGGATAGTTGTTGGTACCACGAGTCATGTACTGTGCTTCGTCCAACACGTTGAGCGCTTTGAACGAAACGCTGGTGTCGTCGGTCAGTTTGTACTTCATGTTCATATCAACATACTCGAATGGCTCAACATAACGGTTGGCTCGAGAACCCGTATTTGGCTGGTAGTACTTCGAACGGTATTTGTAGAGCACACGAATCGAGAAGTCTTCGTAGTCCCAGTAAACCGAACCAGAGAACACATGCTCTGAGAAGCCAAAGATGTTGGCCGGATCGAAGCCATCGATACGTGTTTTGGTTAGCTCGCCATTTTCATCGTAAGCATTACCAAATGCGCCATCTTCGTTCTCAAAGTCAGAATCGGCATAGTTGTAGGATGCTTTGACACCCAAACCACTCCACAAACCAGGGAGGTCGGCAAAGTGATGTTGACCGGCAAGCTCAATACCCCACAAGGTACTCTTGTCGTCGCCGTTTGAGGTGGCGCGAACATCAATTGGCACTTCCTGACCATCAATGGTGATGGTTTCTTGCAAAATTGTGTTTTCGAAAGACGCCTCAAAACGTTTCAGGTAGAACGCAGTCGAAATGGCAGTGTCAGTCGATGGATACCACTCAAGCGAGATGTCACCGTTCCAAGACATAATTGGTTCTAGGTTCGGGTTGTCGCCAGTGACATCAGAGATCAGCTCAGCGATGGTTTCAGTTTCTTCATCACCACTACCGGTTTTGATTTGACGGCCGGCGCCCATATCTTGCAGGTTAGGGCGAGACAGCGAACGATAAACCGCAGTCCGCAACAGCAAATCATCTTCTAAATGGAAGGTAATATTGGCACTTGGCAGTACTTCGGTAACGTCATTTTCCAACACTACTTTTTCTAGAATTGGCACGCCATTTTCGTCAACTTTTGCTTCCAATTTCGGTTCAGTTGGGTCACTGAAGTCAACCTCGTAATCCTGACGCCAACCACTGGATTCAACCTCGGTCTTCACCACTCGAACGCCAACGTTACCGGTGGTGGTTAACCCAAACATCTCAGTATCGATGTTGGCCATTACGTAGGCTGCCGTCACATCCTCACGAATGTCATCGTCACCAGTTGAACGGCGGTCAACCCAAGGACCAATATCGGTGAAGCTGTTATCTTCGTTAACGCCGGACATCACACCAAAGCCACAGCGGCCATCAAAGCTCGCCCAACGGCCACCTTCAATACCTTCGCCATCTTCACTGTTCATCCAACGGTCGTTATTCCAGTCGGTGAAACAGTCAGACACGAGGATGTCAGTGATGGCTTCATCTTTAGTTTTGTACTCCGACACCTGATCAGCGTTACTTTCAGGCAACTGGCCACGAACCCGCAATGCCACATCGTCATCCAAATCAGAGGTTAGATGTTGTTTGGAGTAGCGGAAGCCTGCACGTACGCTTGAGAAGATATCGCCATCAATGAGGTAGTCGGTATCGAAGCGAATCGCTTTATGGGTGTCCCAACGGTCATCGGTCAAACGCTCGTATTTGCCTTCTGGCGCGCTACCGTTGTTGTTTTCTGCCAACCATGATTCTGGATTATTCGGATCGAATACCGCACCATCAGTATCAAGAAAACGAAGTTCAGTCAGGCGATGCTTGGTGTTGTCTAGGCTGTAGTTCCAGTAATCACCAGTAACAATGCGTGATTTGTAGTCGATACGGCTGCGGGTCGAGCGTGAATAAGACAGATCGAGCTCGAACTTCCAGTCATCATTCCAATAGTTGGCGATGTTTAGGCCATAGCCGTTGTAACGCTCGGTTTCATCGCGGTGCAAACCTTGCGCTTCCATCTTCGCTTCGCCTTCGCGATACAACAAAGTACCGTCTTGGCCAACCACCATGGTGTCCCAATTGATGTTGCGGCGAGCCGAAGTGACAATGAAGTCGTGGCGCTCTTCCCAGTAACTATTTTTCGACCATGCGATATCAGCATTGATATCCCAGTTCTCATTTGGTTGCCATTGCAAAGTACCGACTACCGCCTTGCGAAGATCTTCCTCTTCCATAGTGCGATAGGTATGCGATGACGAGGTATAGAACATGCTATCTGGATCGTAGACATCGATAGAATCTCGAATGTCCCAACCGTAGTTATCGCCATTTTCGTCGGTGATACCCTCTTTATCGAGCATGTCTTCACAGTCATAGCTGCCTTGTGGGGCTGGGCTACCATCTGCCATACGACTACCACAGCCGTACATGCTCGAAGACGTCAGCATACTTTCTTCTGGGTTTGATGTGTCAGTGCGTTGAAAACCTAAGGTGTAACCAAAATCACCCAAGCTATCGGTTTCAAATTGGTTAACGGTTGAGAAGGTCAAGCGGTTACCAAAACCATTTTCATCGTGGAGACGGGCAGTGTGGCTGTTGTAGATAGCCTGAGCTTCAACCGTTGTCTTGTGCTTACCATAGTCAATTGGACGCAACGAGCTCAGCTCGATGGTACCGGCTACACCACCTTCAACCAAATCAGCTTGCTGTGATTTGTACACCACCACTTTATTTACTAAGTCAGATGGGAACTTCTTAAAGTTCACTGCCCGGCTGTAACCAGCGCTGGTTACAGTTCGGCCATTCCAAGTGGAATAACCGAGAAATGGTCCCATACCACGAATTGACGTTTCTGAAGAACTGCCTTTACCGCGGTGACCAGAAACCGAAGTAATGTTTTCGATTACGTCAGAAATGGATAGACCAGGCAAATCACCAAAATCAGCAGCAGCAATAGCGTCAACCACAGCAGCGTTGGTGCGCTTTTCATCCAAAGAACGTGACATGGTTGCACGCATGCCCGAAACCTGAATGCGCTCTACCGCTTCTTCTGGCTCGGCGGTCGGCACTTCTTGGGCCGGGGCTTCAGCAGCCAGAGCTGGGGCAGCAAAAGCAAGTAACGCCGATGTCAGCAAAGTTTGCTTGCTTAGCAAACCAGCTTTCTGTTGCGCGAGTGCGCTGGTTATTTGGTTGAGTTTCACGATGTGTTTTCCCCACGTTATTCAACGTTTGTTGTTCTTATGAAGCACTTGAAAAATAATTGTGCTTACCAAGTGCAGTAAAGTTAACCAAATTCAAACAAACCAGCAAACCATTTAATATTACCAATGACACAATTGTGATCCAAAACAACTTTACCAATTGGTATTGCCAATTTAAATTCAAAGCAAGCCTTATTGGTAACAAATATGTAGATGTTGATCGCAATTACTTTGAACAAACCTTGAGTTTGCCTATAACATATGGTGATTATGTGTCATGCCAACGGCTAACCAATATTTTGAGATAGGAATTCATTCATGAAAAATCGGCGCTTATTCTGGCGCATCGTAGATCAAATCGAAGCCATGATCAGTGGTGGTGATTTTCCTGCAGGAAGCCGCTTACCGCCAGAGCGAGAGCTTGCAGAGATCTTTGATGTTAGCCGGCCAACAATTCGCGAAGCAATCATTGCTCTGGAAGTCCGCGAGCGGGTTGAAGTTAAGACCGGCTCGGGTGTTTACGTGTTAGAGCAAAGCAATTTGTCTAAAGCTGACATGGCCATCAGTGCTTTTGAGCTAACACAGTCTCGCGCCCTCATTGAGGGTGAAGTTGCCGCGTTGGCTGCCACCTCAATCACTGACGAAGAGCTGGAAAAACTTCATAGCACACTGATTGCAATGGAAAAAGGTGATTACACCGAAGAGGCGGATGAAGAATTCCACCGGATCATCGCGGTAGCGACTCGCAACAAAGCAATGCTTCGTACCGTTGAAAACTTGTGGAGCCTACGAGTATCGAATCCACAAATTGTGTCCGATTATGGATCTGTGTGTGCCAAGAGCAATCAAAGCAAAATCCTTGATGAACACACCGCTATTTATAAAGCGCTCAAGGCAAGAGATGCCACTGCGGCACGCGCCGCCATGCACCAACACTTTAATCGATTGATTAACTCGCTGTTTGATGCGCTAGAAGCCAAAGCGCTTGAGGAAGTGCGCCGCAAAGCCAGTGAGAAACGCGGCCTTTATTCGCTTGAAGGTGTTTTACACCGGCCTGCTTAACGATGTCTCGACTGTGCCGTCCTAAAATAAGTTGACGGTTTTTGATTAAGCCAGCGTTCCTCCAACGCTGGCTTTTTTGTGCACTTCTTCTGGCGTTTTCATGCCAAGGCTCAAGTGCG
>NZ_NGNS01000013.1 GCF_002165625.1 Neiella marina | reverse complement strand
TGATACTCCCCAAAAAGTAGTGTGGAGATCAGATCGAAGTTAACGGAAAAAGTTCAAAAAAATCCCCGCCAATTGCTTAGCGGGGATTTGTGTATAAGAGACAGCCCATCAGGGTGGCTTTTTTGATTCCGGCTCATAATTTTTCCGATTAGCCTCGCGACTCTTGTGCAACTTCATGAATCTGGACTAATTTTTGTATGTACTCATTATTATTAGAAAAATATGGAGATTGTGTAGTGCGCTATTTATGGGCCGTAATGGTACTAGCTTGGTTGGTAAGTGTTGAGGTGATAGCTGTTGAGCAGCAAGTGACTGCGGAGCAATCAGATCAGAATCGATTTGCATTTGGTGGCGGCGTTTGGGAAGCGCTCGATAATATGGATATCTACTACATCCAGAGCGCCTATGAATTTGCCGAATATGATCCATTGTGGGGAATCAGGCCAACGGTCCTCGGTATGTTGAGCGAAGATGGGGAGTACTATTTGGCCGGCGGTTGGCTCAAGGAGTTCGAGTTGTCAGAACGCTGGGCGTGGGGCTTCGGTAATGTGGTTGGCTATCATAGTGATCGCGATACCCTTGGTCACCACTTGGAATTTTATTCTCGAATCTTCGTTAATTATGGTTCGCAGCCATCAGGCTTTTGGCGCTTGGAGTTTGGTCACATATCTAATGCCAGTATTGGCGATGAAAACCCCGGCACCGAGACATTAACGCTAACGTACAACTGGCGCTTATAACGCCAGTTTTGCCCGTAGTTGTGACTGTCAGCGGCATTGTGACTGCTGCACTGCAGTCATCATCTGGTGAACAATCGTTTTGTTTCGCCCCGTGGTTTTCGCTAGATACAACGCCGTATCTGCGGCTTGATAGATGTCTTTGACGCATAGCTGATCCGCGTGTTGTACAAGACCAATACTGCAAGTAACTGCGGGGCTTGTCATGTTATTTTCAATCGTCTCACGAATGCGCTCCATCACAATGTGGGCGCCTTCGGCATCGGTAAAGGGCAATAGTATGCCAAATTCTTCGCCGCCGATTCTGCCCATAAAGTCCGTGTTTCTCAGTACTTGAGAGACTAAGCTGACAAACTCGATTAATACCGAATCGCCAGTGTCATGGCCGTAGCTATCGTTGATTTGTTTAAAGTGGTCTAGGTCGACCAATGCCAGTGTGAAAGTGCTATTCGGGTAGCGCAAACTGTTTTGCAGTAGTCGCTCGAATTCATCATCAAAACGGCGACGATTAAAAGCGCCAGTTAAAGAGTCGGTGACCGACTGGACCCTCAGTTGCTGTTCCAGTTTTTTCTGGGCAGAAATATCGACAAAACTTGCAATGTAGTAATCCGGTGTTTTCGATCTTGAGTTCCAATAGATTGCGGTAATTTCTTGCATCGTCGTCAGTATTTGTCCTGATTTGGCGCGGTAAGTCAGTTCGCCACGCCAGTGACCAGCAGACATTAGCTGGTTTTTCATGGCACTAATGCTATCGGCGCTCTGCAAGCCAGAGCGGAACATCACTGGCTTTTTACCAAGTACTTCATCGGCTTTGTAACCTAACAGTGCGGTAAACATCTGGTTGATGGCGATGATTTGCCGGTTCGCATCGGTCATGATCGCTGCAGCCATGCCGTTGGCAGCATGAAGCATCAGCCGCTTAGCGTTCTTCTGGGTCCAGGCTTTTTGTACCCAAGTGGCGATCCAAACGCTGAGTCCAAACAGCACGAACAATGCGATCAAGCTTTTGTTGTTGATTTGATCAAGTGACGATTGAATGGCTTGCATGACGACAGCGTCATCAAAGCGAGTCAGCAAAATAAACTCGTGCTGATCGACCTTAGTGTTGGCATCTGGCAGGATGGTTAAGGGTGAAAACGCAGCGTGTAAGTCAGTTCCCGAGAAATGACCACTGTGCGCTTTGGTTGTGATGGCATGCCAGAGTTCTGGGTTCATTTGTGCCAACGACCAGTGAGCGCGCTCGGGTAGAATATGGCCAAATGATAGCTCTGGCTGAGCCGTGTAAATGTAATGGCCGGATGTTGATAGGATATCGAGTTCAAGACCGGTCATGCTTTGATGATGGCGGAATTCACTGAGTAACTCCGCTATATTGAGATTGACCACTAAATAGCCAGACCTGACACCATTGGCATTAACAACTGGCGTAACAAAGCGTGCTGCGATCAAGTAGGGTTTGACGTAGTCGTTGTGCTCTTGCTCTAAATCAAAGATGGACAGTCCTACCTCACTGTTGCCCAGCATGGCAGCATTTAAGAAATAGGGTCGCGTACCTTTGAATTGCAGCCGCTCGGCAACCGACGAGCGATCCGCTTTTGGGTCATAGTTGATGCGAATGACTTCATTACCAGAAAGATCAATAAAGCGGACTTGCAGAAATTTCTCCCAACCCTCGGTTTGTCGAATCCACATGGACTCAATTTGCCGTTGCATCAGGTTTCGCTCATGTCCAGCTTTTAGACTCGCAAATTGTTGCAGATAATCTTGAGTGGCCAACAGGCGAGTGGTGTTTTCTAAGTGGGCTAGTTGGTCAAAAAACAGTTTGCCGAGCAGTTGTTGCGTGACCTTGGCATTTTCCGAAATTGCCATGGTCTGCTGTTCAATTAGTTGCTGACGTTGATACTGTGTCAATGCTAACAGCAGTAATGCTAAAGCCGAGAAAATACCTGCGATGATTGGCCAGAGTTTGGGCCTCAGGCTACTGCAAAACGGCAGCATGGCTTCATTATGTTTGCGATGAACTGAATTCATGCTGGTTCCAACCGAGTGACGAAAGTAGGTTGGCATTATCCAGATAAGTAGGCATTGGATAAATAATGCTCAGTGCATCAGTTTATTCATTTTGTGAATGATTCTTGAGCAAGATGCCTGAGTAATTCGTTAATGAATACTTTTTCTCGCAATGGCTGCATGGTTCTAGAGCGGTAGCAAATGTTAATTGTTCGGCTGTATCCGTATTGACCATTAAATAATGGCACCAGAGCTCCGCGTTTCAGGTGTGACGACAATACCGGAATAGTAGACATGATGACGCCCAACCCCGAAATCGCAGGTATGGTCATCAAAGATACGTGATCGACTGTCACCGTTGGTTTGATGTCAATGATGTGTTCTTTTCCTGATTCCCGATAGCGCCAATCAACAAGATCGCGGTATTGTGCCGGAAAACCAATACATGGGTAATTGGCAAGTTCACTTGGGTGCTTGGGCATACCATAGCGAGCAATGAGTTTGGGAGCAGCAAAGAAGCAAAAATCATAACTGTAATACTGACGACTGACTAATTGCTCGTCAATCAGGGCTGCAACCCCAAGCCGAATATCTCCTTTTAATGGCATCTTGTGGTGCTCAGCCGTAATGGTAGTAAAGATCAGTTCGATATCTGGATATTGGCTGCAAAAGTCCGGTACCAAGTGTTCAAGCATCATTTCGATTGCCAGATATGGCGCCTCGATCTCTAACCGACCTGACGGTTTGTTTTTGCTTACCTCAGCGAAGGATTCGGCGTCGTTGACCGCCGCGTCAATACGTTGGCAGTGGGCGAGAAATTGATGACCAAAATTAGATAACTTGATTGAACGGCCAGCCCGCTCAAATAACCGCAAGCCAACATGTTGCTCGAGGTTTTTTATTCGCCGGCTGACGGTTGGCTGGGGAATATCCAATACTTCAGATGCAGCAGTAATGCTGCCGCAGTCGACAACGGCAATGAATAATCGGGCATCCTCTAGGTGCAGTGACATATTGGTTATTCATTATGTGAATGAACTGTAAGTATGGTACAGATTTTAGACGAGGCTAATGGTCGCTATGATTTTGCGCCACAACAATGGTGATATTGTCATGCCCGCCGGCAGCTAATGAAGCTTGCAGTAGTCGCTCTAATGCAATTGCAGTGGTTTTAGCAGTGACAATGAGATTACTGATTTGATTGCCAGATAGCATGTCTGACAAGCCATCAGAGCAAAGTATGAGGATATCACCCGACTGCCAAGGGTGATTCATCTGCTCGATATGGTTGGGTTGGAATTGGCTGGCACCGAGCGCAGAAGTTAGAATGTGACCATATTGCCGCTTGGCGGATGAGTTATCAACGTCTTGCCCTTGTTGGCGTAGTTGCTCCCACAGGGTGTGATCTGTCGTTAATTGAATCAGTTGGGTGTTATCTTTGGGCAGCAAGTATGCTCTGCTGTCACCAAGCCAATGAATAGTGAACTCAGCGGGCCGAAGAGTGGCACAGACGACGGTTGCGCCCATGTTTTTCAGTCGAACATCGTGTTGAGCGTGATAACAAATGTGTTGATGCGCATTGGCGATCGCTTGATTGCCATCGACTTGTTGGCGCAATGCGGTGAATGTTTCATGGGTCGCAATTGCCGCAGCCATTTCACCGGCGCTATGACCGCCAATGCCATCTGCTACTAAGACGATGCCTTGATCTGCTGCGGCGGCAAAGTTGTCTTCATTGTTGTCGCGGCACAACCCTTGATGAGTTGCGCCGACGATGCTGACCCCCGACGATTGGCTGTGCCAATGCACCAGCTCACCCGACATCAGTCAAGCTCGATTACTTTTAGTAATTCAGGTTTGATGACCGCCGTGGCGGCTTTCATCGGGCTAAGCAATTCAGTTTTGGCCTGAAACATGCGTTTGCCTTCCGATACCATGTCTTTGCGAGCTCTCTCGTACCAACCGTCACGCATGACATGGAGCAATGGCGCCGCTAAGCGCTGTGACTCGCGTTTGCTCTTGTATTCGATATTGATACTTTGCAGCGCTTCATCGAACGCTTGCAAGAAGCTAGTCAGTTTGCTGTCCGGGTAATGCCCAACTGGCTCTAAACGCAGCAAATAACGGCTTTGCTCTGACGCCGCTTCGGCCTTGAAATGAGCCGCCAGAACGCCACTTTTTTCACTTGCTTTCTGGATGCCATCAATCACTTGGTTGACACTCAATTTTTCCCCAGTAATGTTGGTCATGCCACGACCTTTACGTAGGAATTGAATCTTAGGCGCTTGATTGTAATAACCTTTAACTGTGATGACATCGTTAATGTCATAACGATAGAGGCCGCCTGTGGTGGTGAGAAATATGTAGTATTCGCCACCATCCTCTAGCTCTGTGACGGTTTTGTATTGCCACGCGGATGGGTCATTGGGGTTTTGAGTGACCTCATCGGCATCGACAAATTCGTAGTAGTTGACGTCGAGTGCTAACGGCCCTGCAGCACCTTCGTCGCTCAGTGGCACTGAGCAGCGGGCCTCACTTGATAAGAAACCCCAGTCTCGGGTGTCAATTGGCTTGTCGCCGTCTGGGTTAAACCAGGCATCGAACTTCTCAATATAATGGCCCACAGTACCGCCTTTCCAACAGCCAATCAGTGCCAACTCTGGCCAGTAATCACCGGGTAACAAGTGGCCGTCACGACGCTCGTAGCAGGCCTTGAGCTGGCTTGCTCGGGTGGGATCTGCTTTCAACTTTGCTTCCAGTGCTTGACGAATGTGGGGTTCAATATTGAACTGGTTGGATAAGGTGCCATCTTTGACGTCATTAATCAGAATGGTGGCGTACTCATCGGCTTTTTCACACATTTTGAGGATCGATGATGGATTAGCCGTGGCAAGCAGACTGACCTTTTCTGCCAGTGCAATTCGCATCAATGCATAGTACTTGGCCTCGTAGTCTTCAATCTCAAAAACAGGATAAGGTACGGCATAGATCTTTTGAACGATACCAGGCATCTGCTTGTAGATGTGGCCGGAGGTGGCGCCATACGGTAAGCCGCACTCGGTTTCACCTTCGACTGCAGGTGATACTAAAGAGACAATTTTGCCGCCATACAAGCCAGGATGGGCAAGTTTGGCGTGATACATCCAGCTGCGCATCATGTCTTTACTGGCAGTGCGGCCACAGCTCGGTGTGAATGGGATAAACTTGGCCTTACCGGTAGTGCCACTGGTTTGAGCGAACATAATGGGTTGCTCTGCAACCAGCTGGTTCTGTTCGCCGCGACACATTTTCTCAATGTATGGCTGAATATCGTTGTAACTCACTAACGGAACAGCTTGGCGATAATCTTCCGCAGTTTTTATCCCAGCAAAATTGTATTTCTTGCCATATTCGGTGTTTTTGTTGCGCTCCAAGATCGTCATTAGCAGATTGCGTTGGGTTTGCTCTGCATTCAATGTGGTGTGCTCAAAACGCTTTGCTGAGCGGCTGGCGATAAAGTGAATTAGTAAACCGAGCATGATTAACCCTCCAGATCCAGTTGCCAGTGTTGTTGCTGGCATTTGCTCAGCAGTTGTGGCGATATGTCAATGCCCAAGCCGTGACCAGATAATGGTTCGACTAGCGCCCTCGGTCCGAGCATTAGCGGTGGCTCAAAAATATCGTGAGCGAGCAACAAAGTTCCGAAGCAACCTTCTCGCCACCTCAAAGTAGGCGTAATAGTAGCCAAGGCCAAACCTGCGGCTGATAAACAGCTGGTTTCGCCTACCTGAGCGCCAAGCTGGCAACCAATGCCATTGTCTGCCGCTACTTGTGCTATGCGGTGACTGTTGCCAAGACCACCACACTTGGAAATGCGAATGTTAAAAAAGTCGCAGGCATGTTGGTCGATCAGTGTTTCGGCATCCGCCAATGAACAGATGGATTCGTCAACCATCACCGGAGTGATGGCCGCCTTTGTCAGAGCGGCCAGACCATCAAGATCCTCACTCGCCAATGGTTGCTCGATGCTGTTTAAGCCAAAACGTTTGAGTTCACTGAGTTGAGCGGCCGCTTCATCGGCATTTTGCCAAGCACAATTGGCATCGCCACGTAAATCATGATCAGGGCCAAGCACGTCGCGAACAGCTTGTAGCAAGTGGATGTTTAAGTCTAACTCTTGATGGAGTTTAATCTTGCTGCAAGGTACCCCAAGCTGCTTGATCTGCGTTGCCATCGCAACCGCTTTTTCAGGCTGACCAACGGCGATGACGCCGCTATATTGCTGTTTGCTTGATGATGGTGTCGCCAGTAAGCATGCTGCCTGACATTGGCGCTGTTTACCTATGATATCGAGTAACGCCAACTCGAGTGCGCAAAATGCCGCATGCTTGTTGCGAGGTAAATTGATGGTTTGCATCATCAACCAGTCTTGTAAATGCTCGCTTGTCGTGCCTTGCAAATCCTTCAGCAGTGGTAACAATTCGTCAGTCAGGGTCTGCCAGGCTTGTTCAAATGTTTCCCCTGTTACGTATTGGCGAGGACAGCTTTCGCCAAATCCAGTTAGGCCATCCGATGTGGTAATTTTGAGTAGGATATTACGGGCGACTTTACGCGAAGCTAAGGCATGCTCGACTTCTACCAGCATGGGTATTTCGATGGCATACAGTTCCGCTGATTGAAACTTCATTATTGAGCCTCCTTTTGACTGAGCCACTGGCTAATATCTGTTGCCAAGCGATTTGGCATTTCCAGTTGAATGGCATGGACTTGCTGAGGGTAATGTTGCACCGATGTAGCTTGCTGTCCCCTGAACAAAAGCTTGGTCACTTTGTCGTTGTCGATGATTTCATCCTTACCGGCTAAAAAAAGTAACGTCGGACGTTGCAACTGGTTGATATTGGCCGCTATCCATTTATCCATACGGCGGGTTTGCCAGAGAAACTCCGCAGTCACCAGTGGGTTTCGCAGCGGATCCGACTCAATAAACTCAACCCACTGTTGCTTGTCACTGAACATCGCCGGAGTCACAGGTACCGGGTATGTGCTTTGTTGACAAAATAAATGGCAAACGGCGATGGAGAGTTTTTCAAAGCCATTGTAGTCAACGGCCGCAACCAAGCCTGGGGTGACTAACGCTAAGCCACTGACCTTGTCCGGGTGAGCTAATCCGTAAGCGGTTGCCAGCTTGCCCCCCCAAGATAAGCCAATCAGGTAAATGTGGTTGTATTGCGGTCTGATTTGACGGATGAAGTCGTCCAAATCATCCAACCAATCGTGCCAGCTATCGATGTGACCGGGGGTAATACTTCGCTGCGAGCGATTAACGCCACTACCGCGGCGATCAAGCATGTAGACGTCGTGGCCTTGAGCCGCTAAGCGGTTCGCTGTTAGCTCAAACCAACCTGAGTGACTGGCGATTCCGTGTAAGTACACAAATGCGGTGTCGGGATGTTCGGATGCCATACGAGCGAAGTAACCGAGTTTGGAACCATCACGGGTGACGTACTCCAACTCTGAGCGCTGCTCAATGTGCTGTGAAATTTCTTGTTTCAGGCTGTCATCGTTTGCCATTGCAAACTGACTGACATTAACGCAAGCAGTCAAGATAAAGGCTAGGACCTGCTTGTAATTCATCGCGTTAACTCCTCGGTTAGGTCGACTGCTTGAACGTCTTGTTGGTCGCGCTGTGCTAACAGAATGTCAGCGTCTTGCTGCCAACTCCCAGTGGCCAGTTGCTCTGACCACGGTTGTGATTCTGCCAATTGATATAAGGTATTGAGTACCTGCTGACAGTCTTGAGGACGGTCTTCTGGCTGGCGACTCAAACAACTCATAATCAAGGTTTCAAACGGTGCTGAAATCTTGCCATCGAATTGGGCATTGAGATCTTTCGGCGCTTCGCTGAGCATTTTGGCGACCATTTCCATTGGCGTGTCAGCGACGAATGGTGAATTTGCGGTCAGTAGGTTGTATGCGACAACGCCGATGGAATAGATGTCCACCGCAACACTCGCAGCAAGCGGGTCGCTTAGGCGTTCTGGCGCAATGTAGGCCGCAGTGCCTGCAATCGATTGGGTTTGGGTAAGCGCCATATCTTGATTGCTGCCAATGTCTTTGACGAGGCCAAAATCCAGTACTTTGACAAAATCAGCTTGGCCACCAAGTTGGCACAGCATGATGTTAGCCGGTTTGATATCGCGGTGAATGAGACCTTTACCATGGGCCTCATCGAGGCTTTGACACAGTTGTTTGATGATGTGAATCACTCGGGCTTCTGGCTGAGGCCCGCGTTGCTCAATGAGCTCAGCCAACGAAAAGCCGTTAAGTAATTCCATCACGTAGAAAAAGCGCCCCGTTTCAGTCATGCCGAAATCAAAGATCTCAATCGTATTTGGATGGCGCAACAAAGCTGTTTGTTGCACTTCAAGCTCGAACCGTTGAATGTTTTCCGGAGTCGATTGATCGCGGCGCAACAGCTTCACCGCCGTTGGTCGCTGGAGCAGTGCATGCTTGGCGCGATAAACACTACCCATTCCGCCTTCGCCAATTTTCTGTTGCAGCCGATAGTTACCAAGTTTTGATAGGTCATCAATTTGCTGCGCCATGTGTGATAGCCGGTAACGCAATACCGATAAGCCAGCAATGGCAAGTGAAACCAGCGCTAGTAAGCCATATTGGCTGTAGACCAAAGGCGACATCAGGTTGAATGCTTCATCACGCTCTACCTCAATCACCAAGCCAATTTCTAGCGCAGGCTCCCATGCCCAAGCGCCCATGACGTCGATGCCTCTGAAATCCTTGTAACCATCAACGTTAACTCCAGACTGTTGTTGGATGACCGATTGAACCGACTTAATTAGCTGATCGCTGTTGGCGCGAGTAAGGCGCAAGTTAAATAGCAAGTCGTCATTGTCGGGGTCGAGACGTTGTTGTTGTTGCTCAGGCAGTGTCATCGACATTGGCGAGATAAGGACCCCATCACCATTAACAATATAGCTGTGAGTGAAATCATCTTTATCAAATATTTCAGTGAGATATTTCAACTCTGTCTCTGGGTCAAGAACCGAAATGGCGACATGTTGTTGGTCATCGTGCTGTAACGCGATACCGACCAGAATGATTGGTATTGATATATCGAGTTTAGGAAACAGTTGCTTGGAGTTTTCAAGCGCCGACATGTGAACGCCGCTGGCGAGCGTTTGATGAACAAAGTAAGTCATCTTTGGGGTCAGTTGGCCGTCTTCCGCAGCTTTGTGGGAGCTCAAGATGACCTTACCTGTGTTATCCGCGATGGCATAACCAATAGCACTGACGCTCTCGGTGTAGCGTTTCAGTAAGGCGTGAATGGCGCTTCGATCCTTAGCGCTAGCACTTTGTAAGTAATTGTTGAATAACGCTGGCAAAGCTAGTTCATCGGCAAGAAATTGAGCATGAATCAGCTCAGCTTGATACCAGCGCTGAATAATATTCTCATGGGTCTCAATTTGTTGGGTTAAGCGATGTTGATAGCTCTCTTCGACACCTTCGATGATGTGAGTCGAAATGACATAGGCAAGCACCGACAATACCAATGCCGTAGCCAGTACCACCAGCGTTAAGTTTTCGCGGCGACTTCGCTTTTTGCGTTGGGGGCTTAAGGTCAGCCGGGTTTGGCCGCTGTCGGTGCTCAAAGTTGCAACTCCATTGTGATGATTTCAGTCAACATCGCTGCCGAATCCGATATTGGCAACATCGATGGTGGCGATATAGCACCGTCCGATACGAATTTAACACCTTATCTCGCAGCCAATGCAACGATAGCAGTGAAGTATAGCTTGGAAGAAAGGCTCAATAGCTTTCTGTAAGTATGTGTCAATTTATTGATGTTTCAATAAATTATTTAATTTTACTGGTAGTTATTCGAGACCTGTTCAGGCTGTCGACAGATCGCAAGCTGAAATAGCCGGACAACAGTAGACCATTGCCGAAGAAGCTTGGACTACTTCTTCGACAATGCAATGTCATGGGTTAGGTGAGGCTATGGTAGGCGTTAGTGAGTGTCGCGGCGGAAGCTAATGCGGAAGAAAATACTGTACAGCACTGGAACCGCAATGAGAGTCAGAATAGTCGCAAAGGTCAGACCGCCCATAATGGTGACCGCCATATCGGCAAAGAACGCATCAAACAATAACGGTGCCATACCGAGAATGGTGGTAATGGCCGCAAGTGCTACCGGCCGCAAACGGCTCAAACTTGCTTCGACCAACGCTTGTCGCTTGGGCTTACCTTCGGCGATTTGCAAATCAATCTCTTCGACCAAGACGATGGCATTTTTAATCAGCATGCCAAACAGGCTAAGGAAGCCAAGCAATGACATGAAACCAAAAGGCATGTCGGTAGCGAGCAAGCCACTGACAACGCCAACGGTTGCCATCGGTACTGTTAACCAGATGATCAGTGGTTGTTTGACGCGACCAAAAAGCAATACCGTGACCAGAATCATGACCAAGAAGCTCATTGGTAAACCTGCGCCTAATGCCCGCTGTGCATCACCAGCAGATTCATATTCGCCACCCCAATCAATGTCATACCCGTCGGGCCGTTCAATCGCTTCGATTTGCTGACGGATTCTACTGAGTGCTGCCGCTGCGGTGTCATCAAACCCAGGCTCGCCGAATACTGCAATGGTGCGCACCCGATCTCGACGCTGGATGAGCGTATCTTCGCTGGCTAGTTCAACCTCTCGCATAACCTGGCTCATGGGGATATAGCGGCGCTGATGAGCACTCCATACCAAGGCATTGCGGAGGCTTTCGACATCGGCGACCGCGGCATCAGGCACTTTGGCGACAATCGGGTAGTCGTAATCACCATCGCGCAATTTACCTAGTTCTAAACCACTACTGACGTATTGCACAGCGTCAGCGAAATCGGCACGGGTGACACCAGCAACTCCTGCGTTGTACTCATCGAAATCGGGTACCAGCGTTAAGGCTTTTTCGCGCCAGTCATGGCGAATGTCTCGGATCTGACCATCGGCCCGCATGATGCTTTCTGCTTCGGCCGCCAGCGTTCTCAGTACCGATATGTCTGGACCAGAGAAACGTGCCTCTAGCTTGGCTGTTGTACTGGGGCCAAAAACCATGCGCTTGAGGTAAAAGTCGGAATCCGGATCCATGGCACTTAGCTTGAGGGTGATGGTGGCAATAAAGTCATCAATTGCCTCTGCATCCTTCATTTCTACCAAGAACAAGTTGTAGCTTTCGTTACGTGCCTCGGGGCCGTAGGTTAGGGTAAAGCGGGCGGTGCCTTGTCCAATACTTGATGTCACTGCGGCAACATCATCATATTGCAGCAATAGTTTTTCAATGGCTTTAGCCTGTTGCTCTGTGGTTCGAATATCACGCGCTTGCGGCCCCCAATGGTGAATGTAGAACATCGGCGTGTTAGACGGTGGAAAGAATCCTTGCTTGACGTTGCTGAAATTGGCCATGGCGACCAAAGTAATCGCAATCAACCCGGCAATAGTCACCCAGCGAAACTTAAGTGCTGATGTTAACGCTGATAAATAACCCTTGTGAAACAATGAGCTTGATGTTTGTTCGTTGCTTTGCTTGCCCTGTTTATAAAAGTAAGAACCAAACAAAGGCGTTACCGTGACAGCCAGTACCCAACTTAGCATCAGTGAGATCAGGATGACGGCGAATAGGGAAAACAAGAACTCTCCGGTGGCATCATCTGACAAGCCAATGCCAGAAAACGCGGCAATACCGATGACAGTGGCGCCGAGCAACGGCCATTGTGTCCGTTTGACGATAAAACTCGCCGCTTCAATTGCTCGCTTGCCTTGCTGCATTCGCAGCATCATGCCCTCGGCGACTACAATCGCGTTGTCGACCAGCATTCCCATCGCAATGACCATGGCGCCTAGAGAGATCCGCTGCAACTGCAGATCAAACAGCCACATCAACAGAATTGTGCCCATGACGGTGAGCAATAGCACGGCGCCGATGACCACGCCTGAGCGCCATCCCATAAACAGGCAAAGTGTCAGGGTGACGACCAGCACCGATAGCTCGAGATTGAGAATAAAACCTTTGACGGACTCATCAACAATACTGGCTTGGTCATAGATTGGCGCCAAGGTCAGCCCTGCTGGCAGTTGCTGGATCATGCTATCTACTTCGGCTTGAACCGCTTTGCCTACTTCGACAATGTTGACATCGTCGTTGGCGGAAATTGCCAGCGTAATGGCGGGATTGCCCTGGTAGCGAAACAAGTTTGGCTGCACATCCACCGGTTCGATGCGAAGTTCAGCAAAGTCTCTGACTCTGATTGTCGCCTTGGAGCCGGGAACCGCCAAAATTAAATCGCCCAATTCTTGTAGGCGGTTGTCTGCCGCTTCAATCGGGATGCGAACTCGATTGCCATCGATCAATAAGCGCGCATCGTGCAATGGGCGGAGATTGTATTGCAGCAGTTGAGCAATATCGGGAAAAGACAGGCCAAGTCCGGCGATATGGTTGAGATCCATTTCCACCACAATTTGCTCTTTTAGCACGCCACTGACGTCCACTTTGGCAACGCCGGGCACAGTAAGTAGATTTCGGCGAATGATTCGTGAGAATTCACGCAACTGATAGGGGCTAAAATCCGGTGCTGTCAGGGCATAGTAAAGGCCAAAAACATCACCAAAATCGTCATATACAGTCGGCGCTCTGGCTCCTGCCGGTAGTGTTTTGCTGGCATCAGCTAAACGTTTGCGCAATTCATCCCAAATTTGTGGTAGCTGAGAGCCGTCGAAATGCCGTTTCATTTCAACCGTGATCTCAGAAACTCCGGGCTTCGATGTTGAAGTCAGCTCGTACAGCTGCGGCATTTGCTGAATGGCTATTTCCAACGGTTCAGTGATTTCATCTTCGACCTGCAAAGCGTCGGCGCCCGGATATTGGGTGATTACCTTGGCTTGCTTGATGGTAAATGCCGGGTCTTCCAAACGACCAATATTGCTGAGGCCGACAATGCCGCCAATAAGGCAAATTAAGATCAGCAACCATGTATTGACCGGTGTTTTGATTGAGTAACGGGCTAAATCCACAGGTCATTACTCCGCAACATAAGGTTTTACTGCTAAGCCTTCACGCATTTGCGATACACCGGCGGAAACCACCTGATCGCCGAGCGCCAAACCGTGTTTGATCACCACCATATGACCGTGCGTTGTACCAATCTCAACGGCAACTTGCTCGACGACCTTTTGCTTTGCGTTGTAGCGCCACACTGAATATGAGTTATCAGGATTAACTTGTAACGCATTCAGCGGTACATATAGCTCTGACGAATCATTGGCATGGCCAACAACAACATTGGCAGATGCGCGAATGCCGGGTGTTAAATGGGTATCTGCGGGTGGTTCGCTGGCAAACACGACCTTGTAAGTTTGGGTAACAGGATCAGCAGCGGTAGTGTGTTCCACATATTCCAGTTCAAACTCATTGTCACTGCGGCCGGCGACAGTTGCTTTGGCACTGAGGATCTTATTATCAATGTTGGCCGCCAGAACGCGTTCCGAAACGTTGATTTCAAAATGGACTTTTGACACATCCTGCAAGCGGGTGATGGCTGTTCCGGTAACGATGTAGCTATCCGCTTCGACAAGGCGTTCACTGACCAAGGCATCAAACGGAGCGCGAAGCTCGGTGTAGCTTAAATCTTGAATGCTGTTTTCCAGATCGACTTTGGTAATTTCAAACTGGGTTTCGGCGTTGTCTAGCTCTCGTTTGGCAGCCAAACCCTTTTTGTAAAGTGATTGGATGCGTTCTAGCTCTAATCGTGCTTGTTTGTGACGCGCTCGGTTTTCTCGAACGCTCCGCTCAAATGGGGCTGCATCAATGGCTGCTAGCAAGGTGCCTTTTTGCACCCGTTGGCCTTGCTTTAAATCGACATATTTCAACCGACCTGATACTTCAAAATTGAGTTCTACCGTTTTTACTGCGGTGACGGTGGCAGGAAAGCGATAGGCCTGAGTGCTATCGGTTTGCTGCACCGCACTGAGTTGCACGGTTTTCGGTGGTTGTACGGATAAATCGTCCGGTTTATCGGCTGGCCCACAAGCTGTAAGGGCGATCGAAAGAGGCATGAGCAAAAGAAATAATCGAGTCACGGGGGCACGCTCGGTGGTAATGAAATACAACGGTTATCAAGTTAACATATTTTCATAAAGTGTAAACTTGCAAATTGCCAATTGAGATCAAAGTCGTTAGTCTTTGTCGCCAGTTCGATCCTCGCCATAGTTATTTGAGACATGCTGACAAGTACCGAAACAATCTTAAAAGCGGCCCGCCAATGCTTTTTTCAGCATGGTTACAGTACCAGTAGCATTGCCATGATTAGCCGTTATGCCGATATCTCGCGAGTGACGATCCACAAGCAGTTCGGTAGCAAAGAGCAGCTATTTAGGGCATTGCTGAAGCATGAGCATGAGAGCCAATACAGTAAATTGGCAGGCTATCTCACTGATTATGATTGTATCTGGCAGCAACTTGAGGCCATGCTGCTTGACTGGGGACGACCACTCTTTGAGGAAATTACTGACAAATTGGTGCTCAGTGACTTGGTTAGATCTGCCAGTGATCATTGCCAAGATATTTTTGATTCCCATTCCGAGGTGATTACTGATTTTGTCGTGTCTGCGCTGGCGACCGCCGAACAAAAGTCACAGATCTCGTTTGCACAGCAGAGCTTGACGCCACAGCAGTTTGCCGAAACCTTGGTGGTGACTGCCAAAGCCATCTTCTCTATTTCGCCGTTAACGGATGCCAAACAGGCGGTGCTTAATAATTTAGCGATTTATCGAGCCGCGTTAAGTCGCTAGTGCTGCCATTTCTCAGCTCTGATCAGTCGTGGTATTTATTGCCACTGAGTTTCCTTCGCCAACAAAACCTTCTATCCTAATTTGACAGTCATAATTGTGCTGTTTGTTGTTGAAACGCAACTTCCAGTACGCTGTTTTTATTATATTTATTGACCTACCTATGCAGCCTTTTGACGAGCCATCTATGGCGCTCAAAAGTCACTGCAAAACACTGACCTCGCAAAACGGAGAGCCTGATGAAAAAGGAAACCCTGGCCATTCACGCTGGATATCAAACCGATCCAACGACTAAATCGGTTGCCGTACCTATATATCAAACGGTGTCATATGAATTCGATTCAGCGCAGCATGGTGCAGATCTGTTTGATTTGGCGGTACCAGGCAATATTTACACTCGCATCATGAACCCTACTAATGATGTGCTAGAGCAGCGTATGGCAGCTTTAGAGGGCGGTATCGCAGCCCTGGCGGTAAGCTCTGGTATGGCGGCAATCACGTATGCCGTGCAGACTCTGGCTCAGCAAGGCGACAACATCATCAGTGTGCCGCAACTTTATGGTGGCACTTACACTTTGTTTGCCCACATGCTGCCGAGTCAGGGCATCGATGTTCGTTTTGCCATCGATGACTCTGCTGCTGCCATTGAAGCTTTGATTGATGACAAAACTAAAGCGGTTTATCTTGAAACGATTGGCAATCCAGCAGGCAATATTGTTGATTTGGAGGCTATTTGTCAGGCAGCCCACAAACATGGGGTTGCGGTAATCGTCGATAATACCGTTGCCACGCCTATCCTTTGTAATCCAATTGAGTATGGTGCTGATATTGTGGTGCATTCTCTGACGAAGTATGTTGGCGGTCACGGTACTTCGATCGGTGGCATCATTGTCGACTCGGGTAAGTTTCCTTGGGCAGAGCACAAAGAGCGTTATCCCGTATTTAATCAGCCTGAACCTTCTTATCATGGTGTGGTTTATACCGAAGCGTTTGCAGAGGCGGCCTACATTGGTCGGGCCCGGACTGTACCGCTACGCAATACCGGTTCGGCAATCTCTCCGATGAATGCCTTTCTGATCTTGCAAGGCTTGGAAACTCTGGCACTTCGAATGGAACGTCATTGTGAAAATGCAGTCGCGGTTGCTCAGTTCTTGAAGCAACACCCACAAGTCGAGTGGGTCAGCTATGCAGGGTTGGACGATGACCCATACCACCAACTCGCTCAGCAGTACTGCAAGGGCACACCAGCCTCATTGCTCACTTTTGGTATCAAGGGTGGATTTGATGCCGGGGTGAAGTTTTATGATGCGCTGGAGTTAGTGAAGCGCTTGGTCAATATTGGTGATGCTAAAACACTGGCTTGCCACCCAGCATCGACCACCCATCGTCAGTTATCTGAGCAAGAACAGGCCGCTGCTGGGGTGAAGCCTGAGACCATCCGGATTTGTGTTGGCATCGAACACGCCGACGATATTCTGGCTGATTTAGAGCAAGCGTTTGCGGCGATCTAGCTTGACCGCGTCAGTTAAAAAGTTGAAATAAAAAGGGAGCCGTTAGGCTCCCTTTTTTTCATGCTTTTTCAGTACCACTGATTATTGATTCAATGTATTCACTGAGGCATCAGCACCAGCGAACATGACGTTGTAACCAAATGGCGTGTCTGGATCGTTGTACAACAACATGGTGTAGTTGAAGTCATCTTGGAAATCGAACATTTCTGATTGGTAAACCATTTCCAAGGTGTGATCTTCAGTTTCAATCACGACATTAACGCGATAGCTGTTGGTTGGCAGGTTGCCTGTCTCCACTTCTTCAAAGTCAACACTTTGGAAGGTGTAAGGCGTGGTTTCAATGGTTTTGCCTTCTTCAACGAAGTAGACGTCTACCTGATCGATATCTGTGGTTAGGTTAACGAAATTAACATCAACCTGATAAGTCAACTGACGAACCGACTCAGGGAAGGTCAGCACTTTCACTGCATCTTCTTTGTCGTGATAAATCGCCGCACCCATTGTTGCGTTTTGTGGCAGGCTCATGACAACGCCACGGTAGATTTCCTCATCGCTCTCGTCAGTTAGGAAGATCTTGTAGTCGTTGTAGTTAACCACGTCATACGGGCTCGCCGTGTATGGCGCGATGTCATCTTGGGTGTAAGTATCGTCACCTGAGACAATTTGCGAGTTAACGGTTTGGTCAATCAAGTTCATGAAACGATACTGGGCCGCGCCGAAGGCATCTTCATAGCTAACCACAGTTGACGAGCTGGTCATCTTGTCGATGGCAACACCCGAGTTGCTTGGGCCAAAGGTATCACGCAATACAATGATGTAGCCGGTTTCCGCTTCCATGTTGACATCTTCTGCGGTAAACAGAATGTCAGTGGTACCGGTGCTGGTCAGATAGATATCGTAAGTATCGGTTTCAAAGTCACCGACTTCGAACATAGTGCCAGGGACACTGGTTGCCCAAAGCTCAGCTGCTGAAAAGCCTTCATCGGCAATGCCAACATAAACGTCGTAGCCTGGGCTGTTGACTTTAAAGTCAGCGACCAGAAAACGCATGGTGTCATCGAACAGGTCATTGAGGTTGAAATCGAATTCAGCCAGCGCAATTTCAGGATAGATGCCGTAGGTAAAAACAATGTTCCGCTGGTCATTGCGGATGTTCACTTCAACGTCTTCGAGAATATCTTCACGGTCACCGTTGGCATCGATACCAGAGACGGTTACTTCGTGAGTGCCGTTTTTCGATACTTGAGTTAAGCCACTGGCATCGCCGAAGGTAATGAAGCTAGCGATGTGAGTGGTTTCGTTATTTTTTTCAAATTCGTAGGTTAAGCCTGTGCTGTTTGGCGAGGCGTTGTAAACCTGAATACGCGTCTCGTTAACGTCGTCACTTTTCTCGTTGTTGTTGCCGCCGCCGCCGCCACAGGCAGTCAGCATTGCGGTAGCAAAGGAAAGAGCCAGCGCAGGATATAAATTGTTTTTAAGCATAAATCTTCTTTCTCTGGTTCAAACAGCAAATTGAGGGCTGATTACCTTCAGACACTCGACTGCACTACTAAATAAGCTTGTAAAATCTCGTTCCTTAAGAAGCCCTTTTTACAAGACCAAATGAGCCATCAGGCAGATAACGGGCAAGGTTACCAAAGTTCTGAGTAGGAACACCACGAATAGTTCCCACAATTTGATGGGAATTTGACTCCCTAGTAACAAAGCACCAACTTCTGACATGTAAATCAACTGGGTGACCGACATGGCAGCAATAACAAAACGAGTCAGTTCATGGTCAATACTGGCAGCCAGAATTGACGGGATGAACATATCAGCGAAGCCAACCATCACGGTCTTGGAGGCAGCTTGCGCTTCGGGAATTTGCATCAGTTCTAACAGCGGCACAAATGGCATGCCGAGATAGTCAAAAATAGCGGTGTACTCGGCAATGATCAGTGCTGTGGTACCAATGGCCATGACGACAGGTAGAATTCCAAATACCATATCGATGGCGTTACGGACCCCTTCGAAAAACACCTGACGGAAGCTTTGGACTTGGCTGGCTTTGGTCAGTGCGCGCTCCATTCCCCAGCCCCATAAACTTTGCTCTGGCGGTGTTTGCTCGGCATTGTCATCACGAGTGGTGCCGTCGATAAAGCAATCCTTTTTATTCCGCAGTGGTGGCAGCTTGGGCACGATAATGGCGGCGACGAAGCCAGCGAGACATACGGTCAGATAAAACGGGGCAAACAAGTGTTCGAGTTTAACCTGAGTGATGACTACTAACGAAAAGGTAATGGAGACGGCAGAGAAGGTGGTGCCAATAATTGCCGCTTCTTTCTGGGTGTAGTATTTGGCTTCATACTGTTTGCTGGTAAGTAATATGCCAACTGAGCCATCGCCTAACCAAGATGCCATGCAATCAATTGCTGAGCGCCCTGGCAAGCCAAAAATCGGCCGCATAATTTTGGTCAGTAGGGTGCCAAATAGCTCCAGCAAGCCGAAGTTCAATAACAACGGCAGTAGTAATCCGGCCAACAAAAACACCGCGAGTAGGACTGGCATCAACTCATACAACACCAAACCACCGGTGACGTCGGAGTAAATCAACTCCGGGCCAACTTTAAAAAATGCCAGTAGCACGAAAACTGCGCCAAAGCAGCGGACAACAAACCAGATCGGCGACACGTTGAGCAAGGCATTCAAAAATGGATCTTTGGTTACCCACCTTGGTGCCAACGTTTTGGTAAAGACAGACGCCAGCGTTGCCAAAACCACGACTGCGGCAATGAGTGACGTGATATTGCCGCCGAGAAACTGTTGGATCCATTTTGCCAGTATCGCGATCGGAATAGTCAAGCCGCCTTGGTAGGGGACAGGCAGCATAAAAAGCGCAACGCCGATTAACGAAGGAATGGCGAAAATTGAGATGTTGCGAGCGCTGTACAACGAAGCTGTTCGAGTCTGGCGAACCATATCGGTTGGGTTGTTTGCTGGAAAATGAAATCAGCCACGCATGCTAAAGCGACAAGCCAATGAACTCAATAGCTAAGGCGAGATTATTGCCAGAGGGACTGTACAAATCACAAAGCATTGTGGTTTCGCACGCCCGGCTCGGTGAATTTTGCTTCATGCATCAATAAACCGCACCTTTTTCTGTTTCGGTAAGCATTTGAAAGTCGTCCTGAGCCATACCCTTGGCATAAATCACCTGATATGCCAGCACGGCCTGAACATAATCTCTCGTTTCTCTAAACGGGATGGTTTCGACCCAAACGTCAAACGGCAGCGGTGTATCATCGTTTAGCCAACTCTTGATGCGATGCGGACCTGCGTTGTATGACGCAATGGCGAGTACCCTGTTTTGCTTGAACTGTTTTAGCAAGCGTTGCATGTAGGCTGAGCCCAAACGGATGTTAGTTTCTGGCTGATACAAGGTTTTGACCCCGCGGTAACGCAGATTGATTTTGCGAGCCGTTTCTTTTGCTGTGGCTGGCATTAGCTGCATGAGTCCGCGAGCATCCTTAGGCGAGCGAGCGTAACGGTTGTAGCTACTTTCTCGCCTTGCGATAGCCATCAATAAGGTATCGTCGACCTTGCGCATATCGGCAAAGGTGTCGAACAGATCTTGGTAGGCGATGGGAAAGCGCAAATCGACTGCATCCCAAATTCGAGCGCGGATGGCGGCGGAAATGGCAAAATGCCACCAACCTTGCTGCAACGCATAATGAGATAGCGCGACACGCTTGTCATCCGAGCTATAGCGGAGTAAGTAAATCCATTCTGAGTTAGCATCGTTGTGCTGCTCATTGCTCATTAACGCTCTGACTCGAGCGAGCCCTTTGGAGCTAGCTAGCAATTCGGTGCTTGCTTGAGTGGGTTGCGGCGTGTTGGCAGCAAGTTGGTAGTCTCGGCCCAACTCGTCTGCGGCCAAGTAAGCGTAATAATTGCGCTTGTCGGCAATCGCTTCAAGTCGCTGCGTTGCTACTTGGTGTCGCCCATGGATATTGTCGATTTTTGCTAACCAGTACTGCCAACGTTCGGACTGCTGTTGTTCTGGGCTGAGTGCTTCAATCAACTGTTGCACCGCTGACCAGTCTTGCTTCTTGAGTTGTTGACGGATTCGGCGCTCGGTCAAATCATTACTCGATAGGGCCTTTAATCGAGTGTCGGCCCAAGCACTTGCTTTGGCATCTTTACGAGCGTAGGCATAGCGGACAATCTGCTTCTCAATCGCCGCTTTTTGCGCGGTGGTAAAAGATAGTTGTTGTTGATAATGCTGCCAGAGGTTGATTGCTGTTTGCGGCGACGTTCGTGCGAGCTTGCGTAAAGCGGCACTAATGATGGCGCGACTTTCGCTGTTGTCTTGTTTGAATGAGCTGTGATTTTTGATTCGATTGGGGCTGTTATAAACCGACCATAGCTGATCGCCATAAGGACGGTAGTTGCCGTTCAGCTTGCGACTCAAATAAGACAGCAAACCACGCTCTTTGGCATCGAATGCCAAAAGCATCCGTTCCCAGATCTGCTCGTTGGTGCGCAGTCCTGCTTTGGTCCACTCATCAAACAACACATCGCAAGCTTTCGGTTGTGATGTACCACTGAGCCAGAGACTCTCGGCACCATCATAGCCAACTTGCTTGCTACCCTGTTGTAGTTGCGCTCGATGATAATAACAACGCAACTCGGTCGCTGTTGGCTCGGTTGGGCTAACGGTTAAGAAGTCTCGCCAGCGCCTCTTGGGGCCAATGTAGCTCAGGTATCGTCGTTGCAGTCGCGGCGCCAAAGGAGACCCTTCGGCTCGCTCGATAAAATCGGCAACTTGGCTGGCCTTGAGTTGCTTTAGTCGATCACCGAGATAATAGTAATCAAGGTAAATGGCCAGCGGGTGCTCATCAAGTTGCTTACGCAGAGATTTGTACTTGCTAATGTGGCCTTTGCGCAGAGCTTGACGTGCTTTGTCATAATGCTGTTGTTGCTGCTCTGGAATATCAGCTAACTCAATGCGGAGCTGTTGTTCAACTGGTGCAGAGTTAGACCAAGTCGGAAATGCACCAAGTGCAAGTACAGCAGCAAAAGCTGCTGTTCGAGCAAACCGATGTGAAAGATTAGATAACCGCTGAAGCTGTTTGTTGCTAACCACTCAGTGTTCTCGTCTAAGCAAAGGCAATGCTCAAGAGTGTAATCAAGCTAGCGCCAAGCTGACAGGAAATACTTGGTTATTTTTCTGTGAACGATTGGTTAACCGCTGGTCAGGTTGACTTCAATTTTCAATCGCTGACCCGCTCGCAAAAAATCTGAGGTCAGAGAATTCCAACGTTTGAGGGCCGATACGCTGACATCGAAACGTTTGGCAATCAGGCTCAACGAATCGCCGTTACGCACTTTGTAGCGCACTGTTTTGGTTTGGTGTTGCGGCTCATTGGTGTAGATGGTCAATGTTTGACCTGGTTTGAGCATATTGCTACTTAAGCCGTTCCATCGAGCGATATCCTGATGTTTTACCTTATAGCGACGGGCAATCAGCCACAGGCTATCACCTCGCTGAACTTGGTACTTGGTTGGTTTGTCCTCTGCCATTCGTAGCGGAGGCAATCGTGCTTCGTCGCCCAGAGGAATCATCAAATGACGACCTGCTCGGATGATATGACTGTTGAGGTTGTTGGCAGTCATCAACACATTGACTGTTGTGTGATGTTTCTTCGCAATGCGCTCTAGGCTGTCACCTGGGCGAATTTGATAGCGCTGCCAGCTCACTCGTTGCTCGGCGGGTAATTGAGCCAACCCTGCTTCAAGCTGTGCTTGCTGACTTTGCGGGATCAGCAACATATTGGATTTAGTTGGAGCGGTGGCCCAGCGGTTATAGCCAGGATTTAATTCGGCAATTTGTTTCAAGCTCATATCAGCAAGTTCTGCGACTATCGCTAGTTCAATCTGACTGCCAACATCGATGGCCACCAAAGTTTGCTGATTGGGTCGTTCTGGTAACGCCATATTGTATTGTTCGGCGTTTCTAATGATGTCAGTAATTGCTAACAAACGAGGAACGTAAGCAGTTGTCTCTGAGGGTAGTTTAAGCGAGAAAAAATCAGTTGCTTTGCCGCGACGTTTATTCTTCTTCACCGCACGTTTTACTCGGCCTTCGCCGCTATTGTATGCAGCCAAGGCCAATAGCCAGTCGCCATCAAACATGTTGTGCAGATACTTCAGATAATCGATCGCTGCCAGAGTGGATAAGTAGATGTCGCGGCGGCCATCAAACCACCAGTCATTTGCCAAGCCGAAGCGCTTTGCCGTCGCTGGCATAAACTGCCACATGCCCACGGCACCACCATGACTGTATGCGTATGGGTCAAAGCCGCTTTCGACAAACGGCAGCATGGCAATCTCGAGTGGCATCTGATGTTGCTCTAGCTGCTCGATGATGACGGCGAGATAAGCCCCTGCACGTCTATCAATTTCGGCAATCACATCCTTATGTCGTAAGTAACGCTTGCGCTCCTTGTCGATTGCTGGGTGCGATTGCTCAGCAAGAGCGAATCCATCGCGCATGTGGTGCCAAAGATATAGCTCTGCTTGGGTTGGTGCAGTGGGTTCGGGGGCGGCTTCGACCGCCGGTGGCTCTACTGGAGTGACTACTTGTTGGGCGGTCGATTCGCTAATCTCTGAAGTGCTTTGACAGCCTGCCAACAGCAAGCCCAATAACAAACCAACTAAGCCATTATTTGTACAACGTTTCAACAAACCAACTACCACAATCACAAATCATTGAAAGGCCCGATTCCGGGTCGTCATCGGCCGCTTTGTCGACCACAAACAGGCGATCCTATAGTGTTGCTCTGCCAAGGTCAAAACTGGTCCTTCCATTGCCGCAGGTGGGTAAAGGTTGATAGTTCATCGGCAAGTTGTTGATTCGCCCAGTTGGCAACTGATTGCGCGAGTGGTGACTCGGTACAACGCAAAAACGGATTGACTCTTTTTTGCTCGGCGATACTAGTGGGGAGTGATGGCAGATCAATCGCCCGCATCTGTGCCACTGTGTCGGAAACCTCTTTTAGCAATGGGTTGTTCGGCTCCACTGCATTGGCAAACCTCAAGTTCGCTTCAGTGTACTCGTGGGTGCAGTAAACGCGGGTTGCATCCGGTAGCGTGGCAAGTTTTTTCAATGATGCCAGCATTTGTTGCGGTGTTCCTTCAAATAGGCGACCGCAGCCTGCATGGAATAGGGTGTCGCCGCAAAATACTGCGCCATGGCCAAAGTAGGCAATGTGATCCAAGGTGTGACCGGGAATCGACATGACTTCAAAAGACAACTGCAATGGTTCGATAGCAATGACATCGCCTTGATTAACGGTTTGGTCTACCGCCGCAATCGCTGGGTTGTTAGGGCCAATCACAGTCAATTGAGGAAACTGTGATTTGAGCTGAACAATACCGCCGGTGTGGTCACGATGATGGTGCGTGATCAGGACGCTAACAAGGGTAAGCTGATGCTTTTGGCAATAATCTATCACTGGTTGCGCATCGCCAGGATCGATGACAACAAGATTGTGCTTATTGTGAATTGCCCATATATAGTTATCTTGAAATGCTCGAATCGGGTAGATTGTCACAACAGTTCTTGTCCCTAACCAAGGTATCAGTAGCGATAATACTATGAGACCCGCTGCAACAAATAAAGCATTGCGCATGCCTTTGAGCTGGGATGAGTTAGCTCAAGGGCTTTGGCTTAAACAGCAACTTGAACCTGCTATTACACCGATGCTTGAGCGCATGTTTGGTTACTACATGGTGACGCTCGGGCCGTTGGGAGACTCGCTTGATACCAGCGCTTCGAGTATTAAGCGTCAGTTGCGTTTATCATCCTTGCTGACAGGGAGTATTCGTGGCAAAGAGACTGAATTACCGCTGAGTGAGAATTCGATCGATGCTTGCGTGGCACCATTTTGCCTCGATTTTTGCAGCGACCCGCACCAAATGGTGCGAGAAATACATCGCGTTGTTATTTCGGATGGTCATATCTTAGTGGCAGGTTTCAATCCGTATAGCATGATTAGTACTGGCAAGATCTGGCCTAGCTGGCGAAAGCGCTACCCTTGGAGTGGTCGTTTTTTCGCTCAAGGGCGCATTGCCGATTGGTTTCAACTACTCGGCTGCGAGATTATTGATCGCCAAACTCTGGCATTTAGCAGTTTGCTCGGTACAAACCCCGCTAATCGCAAGATTCAGCAACTTGGCCAACGTTATGCGCCGTGGGCAGGTTCGGTTTATGTCATGTTGATGAAAAAGCGTGAAGTGCCACTGACGCCGGTTAAGCCATCTTGGAAAACCGTCAGTCGAATCAAAACGGTTGGCGCTTTGAGTGGCGCAGGTGTCGCCGGTCGTCAGTGTTAAACATAGCCGTTAAGGTTTATAGCCTTCGTCTTCCATCGATGGCGACTGGGCCGCTTCCCGGGCCAAATCATCAACTCGCTCGTTTTCATCATGGCCGGCATGGCCCTTGACCCATTGCCAATCGATTTGATGACGTTGGGTTTCGGCATCCAGCGCCTGCCATAAGTCGATATTTTTGACTGGTGTCTTGTTGGATGTTTTCCAGCCTTTGCGCTTCCAACCGGCAATCCAGCTTTGAATGCCTTGTTTGACGTATTGGCTGTCTGTGGTCAGCGTGACTTGGCATGGACTGGTTAATGCTCGCAAACCTTCAATCGCCGCCAGCAATTCCATTCGGTTGTTGGTGGTTAAGAAATAGCCGCCACTGAGCTCTTTCTCGTGTTTGCCGTAGCGCAGCAGGGCGCCGTAGCCGCCAGGACCCGGATTGCCCAGACAAGAACCATCGGTGAATATTTCGACCTGTTTCATTGTTTTTCGCTTCTTGTTGTAATATCAACAGCCTTGAGTGGCCGTCGTGCAGTTGACGCGAGTATAAACGAGCCCTCAGCGATACATCAAAGGCCGATGAGCCCGACACAGAGGATATGATGCAACCCGATCAAACTCGACAGATCATTCTGGATACTGAAACCACAGGTATGAACATGGCCGGCGGCGCACCGCATTTGGGCCACCGGATCATTGAAATTGGTTGCGTGGAGGTGATAAACCGCCGTCTCACCGGCAATCACTATCATGTCTACCTCAATCCGGACATGCCGATCGATCCTGAAGCGACCACAGTTCACGGTATCACTGATGATGACGTCAAAGATTGTCCCCGCTTTGCTGACGTTGCCCAACAATTTGTCGAGTTCATTCGTGGCGCCGAGTTGATTGCGCACAATGCGCCGTTTGACGTCGGCTTTATGGACCATGAGTTCGGCAAACTTGGTGCTGGCTGGGCGATGACGGATGAACTGTGTCAGGTCACCGACTCCCTAGTGCTGGCAAAAGACATGTATCCGGGGCAGAAAAACAACCTTGATGCGTTGTGCCGTCGACTAGGTATTGATAACTCTCACCGTGAATTGCACGGCGCATTGCTCGATGCCGAGATTCTGGCAGATGTTTATCTGTTAATGACTGGTGGCCAGACTAAGTTGGCGTTAGGGCAAGACAGTGAAGATGGTTCGTCTGCTGCTGGGAGTGACATTCGGCCGGTTACTTTGTCGGCAGATGCACTTCCTGTGATCAAGGCCTCATCAACTGAACTCGAAAGTCATCAAGAAACCATGGCTCGAGTCGAAAAGAAAGCAGGGCAAAGCATTTGGCAAACTTTGGGAGTGGCTGAATCAACATGAAAAAATACCTGCTTGGGTGCCTAAGTACCCTGTTGTTGCTGGCGCTGACGTTACCGTCCCATGCTGAGGCTCCTGAAAAACTGGTTCGCAGTGCCTATCAGCTGCTCGACAATCGTTTTCGTCTTGACCACGGTATTGAAGAAGTCACCTTAGTGGTATATCGCAAACCCGGTGCTGGGCCTATTGTTTTGGTTCAGCCGGATGGCAGTAAGCTTTATGCGCACACGTCTCCACAAAATGTCAGTTGGTATGACGAAGATTCGTTTGACTTAATTACCATTACTAAGCCGATTCCGGGGCCATGGCAGATTGTCGGCAGCATTGACCGACGCAATGCCATCGAAATTCTCAGCGCCATTGAGTTGCAGGTTACCGAAGCACCAAAGGTGCTTTATCAACACGAGCGCATCAAACTGACTGCTCAGTTGATGAATCATGGTGAGCGAATAAATAGTGATGCATTTTACCGTTCGACTGAGCTCGACCTATTTTTGACCCGCAGAACGCTGAACCAGCCGAATCCAGCTTTGAATCCAGGTTCGGCGGATCGGATGGGCAAGTTTTACGACAACGGCACTGGCCTCGATGAGTACCCAAGAGATGGCGTATTTACCGGCGAAGTGGATATCCGACAAAAGCCAGGGCGTTATAAACTGTATGCCCGCGTCAGCAACAAAACCTTCCAACGGGCGGCGGTGCAAGACATTGAACTCAAACCGTTACCACTTAAGGCCAATATCGTTCGTATTGCGGACAATGCTCTGCGAGTTGAATACACAGTCGACGCCAATGTGATTAATCTCGATACCGTCGCGATCAATTTAATGGTGACTGGCTCTAATGATTTTCAATATCCGCTTACTCTGGTGGAGCCGAATGACAAAACCTTTTCGATGGATTTAGATTTCGTCGATAGGACAGGCGATTATCGAATCGGCGGCTGGTTGTTTGCCGACGATAACACGGGTAGAGAAGTTGCCATTGAAATCCCTAAAGAGCGCTTTAGTGTGATCAAAGCGGCGCCAACTTTCCTCAGTAAAGATGAGCTGGGTCCAGAGCAAAGCCCGGAAATTGTTCTGGAGGGCGATGTGTTGCCGGCTTCGGAACAGCCTGAATCGGCCGTTACTGAAGCAGAATCAAGCACTGAGGCTCCATCTGCAGGGATACCTTGGTGGGGGTGGGCGATTGCCGGCTCGGTTGGTTTATTGCTGATTGTTGGCGGTGTAGTTTTTGTCATTCTGAGAAAGCGCAAAAAAGCAGCAAAAACTGGTGATGAAAACGACGATTCTGACGATGATGGCGATATTGATCTGAATCGGCCAGAAGACCGCTAAAAAGTGGTTGACTCACTTTTGGGGAATCCGTATTATTCCGCCCGCGCTGCACGGTGGCGTTCATACAAAGTTCATCTTTGTTAGCTAGGCACCGTCAGATTAGTGCGGAGTGGTAGTTCAGTTGGTTAGAATACCGGCCTGTCACGCCGGGGGTCGCGGGTTCGAGTCCCGTCCACTCCGCCAACATTTTCAAAGTCACGCAAAAGCGGGGCTGACGCAGTAAAGAAGTGCATTTCAGTACATCTGCTCTGCAGCTCGTAAGAGCAACAATCAGGTTCCAGTGCGGAGTGGTAGTTCAGTTGGTTAGAATACCGGCCTGTCACGCCGGGGGTCGCGGGTTCGAGTCCCGTCCACTCCGCCACTTTTCCTGATGACAATGTGATACAAAGAGTTCCGATGCGGAGTGGTAGTTCAGTTGGTTAGAATACCGGCCTGTCACGCCGGGGGTCGCGGGTTCGAGTCCCGTCCACTCCGCCATTAAACAATAAAGCCCTGCTCATTTGAGCGGGGCTTTTTTGTTTGTGATTGAACTTGAACGAGAAGCCGCGAAGCGGGTTTGACTAAAATGTCTGGAACATTTTAGAGCGCGCTTTAGCGCGACCCGAAGGGCAAAATACATGGATGTATTTTGTAATCCCGTCTAAGCAGACCCACATCCGCAACAAAGTTTCTGCAACAAGACGCGGTGAATCCGTCCTTGGCCGCAGTTAAATCCTTTTTAACTGCCACTGGCAGGCCAAATCATTAGTACAATTGGTATCAGACGATTTTTTGGCACAAAAAAGGCGTCATGTGCCGAGCGAGGCCATGACGCCTAAGTGTTGGGACTGACTAGGGGTCTTAAGCCCCCTTACTCGTTGTTTGTTTTATGGTGTCGTCTAGGCCGCATTCTTGGTTTGTTTTTGAGGCAACGTCGATTTGTCAGCAACCAACTCATCGGAATCAAAATCATCGACATTAATTGCCTTCATGCGACCTACTTCTGCACGACGCAGCAGCTGTGCCTCTGAGTCACTTAGCACTCCCATTTCAAGCCCTTGCTCGGCAATTCTATCGAGCCAAATGAATGGTACTTTTTCGCCTTTGGCTTCACTGACTTTAGCAACTAGCGCTTCCGCAGCAATGATGTCATTCAGAGTTGTTTGAAGTGTACCAATTGGATTGTTTTCGCAATCAGTCAAGAAGCTCATGTGGCCCAGCCGGTCACGACTCTCGCCGGGCGTCATTGCCAACTTAGCGACTTGATGGTCTAGCTTATCGCCTTGGCGACTGCTTGGTAGGCCGAATGGCATGATCACGGCTTTCATTAACCCGCCAACACCGGCGACCGGGAAGTTATCCAACAGATCGCGTAGGGCAACACGAAGTTTCGCTAATGAATCTTCAACGGCCCACTGCAACAATGGTAGATCTTCTGCTGGGCGACCGTCGTTGTCATAGCGTTTGAGTGCCGCAGAGCACAAATACAACTCACTCAGCATATCGCCCAAGCGCGCCGATACCCGCTCACGACGTTTCAGTGAGCCACCAAGTGTCGCCATGGCAATGTCTGACAGTAGCGCCAGATTCGCTGAGTAGCGGTTTAACTGGCGATAGTATTTGGCCGTTGCATCACGTTGCGGCGAGCTACTGAAACGGTAGCCTCCCCAGCCAAACCATATGCTGCGAAAGACATTACTGATGGCAAAACCAATGTGACCAAACACCGCTTTGTCGAAATCAGCCAAGGCTTTGCTATGGTCTTTCAAACTGGCCGCTTCAAGCTCGGCTAATACGTAGGGGTGACAGCGAATCGCACCTTGGCCATAGATAATCATTGAGCGGGTGAGAATGTTGGCGCCTTCAACGGTCACTGCAATTGGTGCGCCTTGATAACCGCGAGCCAAGTAGTTCGATGGCCCCATACAGATGCCTTTACCACCATGGACATCCATGGCGTCAATCATCACTTTCTGACCTCTGTCGGTCAGGTGATACTTGACGATCGCTGAGATCACCGATGGTTTCTCACCCATATCAATTGCCGTGGTGGTTAGATTGGCGGCCCCATCCATCAGGTATGCATTACCGGCAATTCGCGCCAACGGTTCTTCAATACCTTCCAAGTAACCAATTGGCACCTTAAACTGGCGTCGAACTCGAGCGTATGCACTGGTCGACATAACCGCCAGTTTGGCTCCGCCTGTGGCGTTGGCTGGCAGTGTAATACCGCGACCAACAGACAAACATTCAACCAACATACGCCAGCCTTGGCCAGCCATTTTCTGGCCGCCGATAATGTAGTCGATTGGTACGAATACGTCTTCACCGCGAGTTGGCCCGTTTTGGAACGGCACATTCAGAGGAAAATGACGACGACCAATATCGACACCTTTAGTATCTGTGGGGATTAGTGCGCAAGTGATGCCAAGATCGGTTTCGCCACCGAGCAGTTGCTCTGGGTCATCCAGCTTGAATGCCAAGCCAAGTACGGTTGCCACTGGAGCCAGAGTGATATAACGCTTGTTCCAGGTTAACCGCATTCCCAATACTTGTTCACCCTGCCATTCACCCATACAAACCGTGCCTCGGTCCGGGATTGCGCCAGCATCGGACCCTGCTTCCGGGCTTGTTAGGGCAAAGCACGGAATTTCCAAGCCTTTTGCCAAGCGCGGCAGGTAATGGTTTTTCTGTTCTTCGGTACCATAGTGCTGCAACAGTTCGCCCGGTCCAAGGGAGTTAGGTACGCCAACGGTGCTGGCCAAAACTCCGCTGACAGTTGCCAGCTTCTGTAACACATAACTTTGCGCGTAGGCCGAAAACTCCAAACCGCCATATTGCTTCTTGATAATCATGGCGAAAAAGCCATTGTCCTTGAGGTATTGCCAAATTTCAGGGGGGAGATCAGCGCGCTCGTGGGTGATTTCAAAATCGTTGGTCATTTGACAAACGGTTTCCACCGGACCATCAATAAATGCTTGTTCCTCTGCACTCAATACTGGGGCAGGGTAGTTGTGTAGCATTTTCCAATCTGGGTTGCCGCGGAATAATTCGCCTTCCCACCAGGTGGTGCCTGCCGAAATAGCATCACGCTCTGTTGACGACATTTCCGGCATAATGTTGCGGTAGGCTTTGAGCATGGCACTGCTGAGTAAGCTCTTGCGTATCGCCGTTATATTTAGCGGTACAGCCAATATGGCCCAAATTGCCCAGCACCATACTGGCAAACTCAAGGCCAACTGACCAAGTACCAGCCAACCGGCTGTAGCAGCTGTTGCCAGCAACAGTGATTGGCGATGATAAGCAACGATACCGATCACCGCGATTAAACCTAGGATCCAAAGAAACATCTCCACGACACATCCCCCATTTTTGTTATTTGAAGTGGTCAGACCTCTTACGAGTTGAGTCTATTAATAGATCAAACGCTTGTTCGGATCAAGCAGGTTGAGATGGAATTGCGGTATCATCCACGACTCTGACTCACCAAGGGTGGAATTGTTGTTATGTGCGAGTTGTTGGCGATGAGTGCCAATGTGCCAACTGATATTTGTTTTAGCTTTTCTGGATTATTGCGTCGTGGCGGCGATACTGGGCCGCACCGTGATGGCTGGGGATTGACCTTTTATGAAGGCAAGGGCTGTCGAAGTTTCAAAGATCCGGAGCCTAGTTATCAGAGCCGAATTGCTAAGCTATTGGAGCAATATCCGATAAAAAGCGAAATTGTTATCGGCCATATTCGTCAAGCTAACCGCGGTGGTGTCCGACTTGAAAACACCCACCCATTTGAACGTGAGCTAGGTGGTCGTATGTGGACGTTTGCTCACAATGGCCAGCTGTCAAACTACAAAGATTTACCTTTGGGCTGCTTTCAGCCAGTCGGCAATACCGATTCCGAGTTTGCGTTTTGCTATCTGATGGGGCGCCTGAAACAGCGATATGCCAATGGCCCTCGCGATCCGGCGGCATTTGCTCGCTTCGTTGCTAAACAAGCAGATATGTTTCGGGCCAAGGGGGTTTACAACATGCTGCTATCGAATGGTCGTTGGTTGTTTGCTTATTGTTCGACTAAGTTGCATTGGATCACTCGTCGGGCGCCATTCGGTACCGCGACATTGTTGGATAATGACTGGGAAATCGACTTTGCCAAGGAAACAACACCCAATGATGTTGTATCGGTCGTTGCAACACAACCATTGACCAAAGATGAAGATTGGCACGTCATGTCGCCAGGTCAATGGGTACTGTTTAAAGAGGGAGAAGTGATAGCCAGCAACTAGCAACTGCTGGCGTCATAGTCGATGCCAAAGATCGGTTAAGATTTCGCCTCAATTGGCGACTCGGCTTTGGCTTCTTGTTTGTCTTCATTGAGCAGCTCAAATTCAGCCAAGCGCAAGTCGGCTTGTTCATCACCATCCTTTGCCTGCCAGATCCGAGCAACGATGTAATCGTGCTTCTTCGACAACCAAACAAATGTTTCGCGACGATTGTTTTTACGAATTCGTTTGAGTTTTACCGCTTCAACTTGGCCAATCGGTAATTCAATTATCTCGTCACCAACCACTTCGTAGCGATATTCACGGCGCTCGCCCTTGTAGAGCACTGGATAGAGCAACTCATTCTTACCGGCAGCGACATCAAGGCGCATTTGCAACTGATAACCAACTGGATCGAGTAGGTCAGCGGTCCACTCTGTTTCTAATGGATAATCATCGTAAATGTCAGTCAGGCTCTTTTTGGCATCATCAAAAATGATGTGGCTTTCCCTGTCCGGGCCCGTGCCGGAGCGATTGAATTGATATTCAACAGAGTTGACTTGGCCACCGGTCAACTTTACCCAGCTCTGTTCTTTGCGTTTGTCGGAGAGAATGAACCAATTAAGGTTACTTTCGGAGCAAAAATACCAACGGCCATCGGCACTGTGATGAAAGGTGCGTTTGCCGGTGCCAACTTCACTGCCGTTACGAAATACTTTGTAGGTGCTTTGAAAGGCGACTAATTCAAAGGGATCATCCGCGTGACTCGGTGTTGCGAAAAAAGCTATGGATGCTAGTAGCAACCAATGACGCATGATAAATCCCCTTAATAATTAGCGTTAATCTGAAGCGTACCCTGCCGATGTTAAAGGATTTCCATCCAATTGAGCAATGCCATTAATCAGTTTTGCGCGCCCGGTAGCAACCCATTGAACTGTAAGCGGGAAAATCCGGTGCTCTTGTTCTAAGACTCTTTGTTGCACCGATTGTTCATCATCATCTTCAAAAATTGGGACTTTGGCCTGCAGAATCACTGGTCCGCCATCTAATTCTTCAGTGACAAAATGAACTGAACAGCCATGTTCTTTGTCACCCGCTTCGATTGCCCGACGGTGGGTATTCAAGCCGGTGTACTTTGGCAGTAGGGATGGATGAATGTTGATCATCTTACCTTGGAATCGGCGCACAAATTGCGGTGTCAAAATCCGCATGAAGCCAGCAAGAACAATAACATCAGGCTCGAAGGTATCCACCAAGCCGGCCAATGATTCATCATAATCTTGGCGATTAGCAAACAGTGCGTGCTCCAGCACTTTAGTCGGTATCGACGCCGACGCAGCGCGCTCCAGACCATAAGCATCGGAGCGGTTGGAGATGACTCCAACCACTTGACCGTCTATCTGACCATTCGCGGTATGATCAATAATGGTTTGCAGATTGCTGCCATTGCCCGAAATGAGCACAACAATGCGTGCGGGTTCTGTCATCACTTGATTTCGACCTGTTCTTCGCCTTGTTCGGCCGCTGCGATAGAGCCAATCAGCCAAGCATTCTCGCCATGTTGTTGCAGCAACGCTAGCGCCTCATCGACTTGCTCTTGTGGCAGGGCAACGACTAAGCCTACGCCGCAGTTAAAGGTACGATACATCTCGTGCGTTTCAACGTTGCCTTGAGCTTGTAACCAGTTAAAGATTTCAGGCCATTGCCAAGAGCTACCATCGATGACAGCTTTCGTTTGAGGTGGAAGTACACGGGGGATGTTTTCCCAGAAACCGCCGCCTGTGATGTGGCTGATGGCGTGTACGTCAACTGCTTTAAGCAGTTCCAAGGTTGATTTGACGTAAATGCGAGTTGGCTCAAGCAAAGCTTCACCTAAGGTTTTATCGCCAAATGCTTCGCTGGTATCGGCACCCGATACTTCTAAGATTTTGCGGATCAACGAGTAACCGTTAGAGTGCGGGCCACTAGAGCCTAGGGCAATCAGGGCATCACCTGCGGCGACTTTAGTACCGTCGAGGATTTTTGATTTTTCGACGACACCAACACAAAAGCCTGCCATGTCGTAGTCATCGCCTTCATACATGCCCGGCATTTCCGCGGTTTCGCCGCCGATAAGAGCACAACCGGACAGTTCACAGCCAGCGCCGATACCAGTCACAACGTCAGCGGCGGTGTCAACGGCCAACTTGCCAGTGGCATAGTAGTCGAGGAAAAACAGCGGCTCTGCACCTTGGACGATCAAATCGTTAACGCACATGGCGACCAAGTCGATACCAACGGTGTCGTGCTTTTTTAAATCAATAGCAAGACGGAGCTTGGTGCCCACACCATCAGTGCCGGCAACCAACACAGGTTCGTCATAGCCTTTGGGTAATTGGCAAAGGGCGCCAAAACCACCTAAACCCCCCATGACTTCTGGACGGGATGTGCGTTTCGCAACGTGTTTGATGCGGTCTACCAACGCATTACCGGCATCGATATCAACACCCGCGTCTTTGTAACTCAAAGAAGGTTTATTCTCGCTCACTTGTAACCTCAGTCGAACTGGCCAAAAAAAGACGCGGTATTCTACCAACGCTTGCGTAAAGGGGAAACTATTAGAGACCAAGATCCGGTTTAATTCGGTAAAATCGCACGATTTGCTGGTGAAATCTCTGACTTGCTCGTCAGTGCGGATTGGAATTGCTACTATACATGCCACTTGAATAACCCCTTTGTTGCACTTGGGCTATATGGCCTGACAAGGAAATACTGTGAGTCGTCGAGTTGTTTTGCTACTGATCGCGCTGCTAAGCCCATTGTCCAGCGTCGCTACTGAAGTGGCCAATTTGTACACCGCGCGTGTGGATGCATCATTAAAGTTAGAAACAGGCTTATCACAAGGCTTTGATCAGGTTCTGGTCCGTGTTTCCGGTCAGCGCAATGCCTTGAGCAATGCTTTGGTGATCGGACAAAAAAGTTCGGTACGACAGTACTTGGTTCAATACGGGTACATTGATGAAGGCGGTAAACGCTGGCTTGAAGTGACCTTTAATCAAGAAGCGGTTGATCGTTTGCTAAGACAGGCGAACCTGCCGATTTGGGGAAGCTTGCGGCCAATGACCATCGTTTGGTTGGCCACTGAGCAGAATTTTGAGCGAGAGCTTGTGAGTGAACAAAGCCCGCTTCTCGCAGAGGCTAACCTTGCTGACGTATTACGCCAACGAGGCGTGCCGATGATGCTGCCGTTGCTTGATCTTGACGACATCATGTTGGTTGATGCCGCTGATGTATGGGGTAATTTCCCTGTACCTGCGATACAAGCATCCGCTCGTTATAGTGCCGATCAGATGGTCATGGCAAAGCTCTACCAACTCTCTGGTGAGCAATATCAACTTCAATGGTCGGTCTATCAGCTAGCTGATATGCAGCCAAATGCGATTGCTAAGGCATGGCACCAAAGCCAATTGCAAGGCGAACTAAACACCTTATTACCTGAATGGCTGGAACAAATGGCCGATGTCTTCGGTCAGCAGTATGCAACGCAAGCGGGGCTCTCTGCCACTGATAGTGTTCAGGTCAAGATCCACAATTTAACTGATTTGTCTCGTGTCCTTCGAGCCGAACAAAGCTTGTCGTCAATGGCAATGGTATCGCAGGTCGATTTACAGGACTTTAGTGCCAACTACGCGATATTCCGCGTCAATCTGTTGGGCGCAGCGCAAGATTTCTATCGCGCATTGGCGTTGGATAAGCAACTCCAAGCCATGGAAACGTTTGAAACTCCGATGGTTGGAGCCGATGGCAACGTGGTAGAAGAGAACACTGCCGTCGATCAGCAAGCTCCTGAAACAAAGCCTGCGATGCCATCTTATATGTGGCAAATGTAGTGCTGATTTAAGGTGGGTTGGTTCTGACAATCGATAACTCTGGCCAGTTGCCGCTGGCCATTCAACTTCCCGATGATGAGACTTTTGCCAGTTTTTACAGCGCTGGTAATGAAGTCCTTGTCGCCGCCATGAAACAGGCACTTAACTCCGACTCAGGTGGCTTCTTGTATCTGTGGGGGCCTGCGAGCAGTGGTAAAAGTCATTTGTTACACGCCGCGTTAAACTGGTGTGCTAGCTGCCATCAGCCAAGTAGTTACATTCCTCTGCAACACCATGCCAGTATGGCGCCTGAAATGCTTGAAGGCCTGGAAAACCTGCATTTGGTGGTGCTAGACAATCTGAACGAAATTGCCGGTCATGAGGCTTGGGAGCAGGCAATTTTTGATTTGTTTAATCGCGTTAAAGAGCAGGGGAAGGTGCTGATCGTCAGCGCCGATGCGGCGGCTCGTCATTTGCAACTGCAGCTGCCTGATTTGACATCGCGTCTTGACTGGGGGGCTAGCTATCAGCTTGCGGCGCCCGACGATGACAGCAAATTAGCTATTTTGCAGCTTCGAGCTAACATGCGGGGATTAGTGCTATCTGACGAAGCGGGGCGTTTTTTGTTGCATCGAGCGAGCCGCAATATGGCTGACTTATGGCTCACCCTCAACAAGTTAGATACCGCTTCAATGCAGGCGCAGCGTAAATTGACGGTACCATTTATCAAGCAAGTGCTAGGTTATTGATCGCTCGATGGCTTGGCATTATTGCGTTTTTTGAGCCCCAACCCCAGTTGCTTGCCGCGCCAGCGAGCAAACAAGATTGAACCCACTAACCAGCAGCTCACCAGAACAATTTCAATAAACGCCAACCAGCGCTCGGCTGGCTCGACATAGATCTGCACGCAACCATGCATTAAATAAAGCAACGCAATAAAGGTGCTCCAAGCATGGGTATATGGATTGTTAGCGATAATGCCTCGCAGCGGAAACAATAACGGCACCAGCCACAAAACAGTGAGCCACAATGATGATACGTGTGGATGTGGCGATAGCACTCCTTGCCAGAGTACGATCAGTGCGTAGAGGCCAAAGTAGCCAACTTTTGATAGCCAACAAACGGCAGTTACTTTTTGCATGAATTCTTGTCTGTTTGAGTCGTAGATGACTGTCGATGACATGGTTGTGGCTGGCAGCCTATAGCGGTGTTAACGCCAATGCAACCCACACCGCTTATTCCGCAGATGTGGGCCTGTTGTCTTGTAGTACGGTATTCAATTAGTCGTTGATCAACGACAGGACATTTTCTGGCGGTCGGCCAATAACGGCTTGCTCGCCTTTCACTACGATTGGTCGTTCAAGCAATTTAGGTGTTTTGGCCATCGCATTGATCAGCGCGGCAGCGGTGACATCATCGCCATCGAGCTGTTGCTCTTTATACTCGGCTTCCTTCGTGCGCATCATTTGGCGCGGGGTTAGCTCCAGCAATTCTGCCAAGTTTTCGATTTCGTCTGGCGTTGGCGGAGTTTTCAGGTATTCAACGATTTCTGGTTCAATACCATTTTCTTGCAACAAAGCCAGTGTCTGGCGTGACTTTGAACAGCGTGGGTTATGGTAAATGCGATAGGTGTTCATGCACTTTCTCTGTGGTTTATAGTTTTAATTGAACAAAAATGATTCGCTTTTATGCCACGTGGTATCGAATGCTGCAAGCAGACTAAGGTCTAACCTGTGATTACAAAGCCTTCAATTTCGCCAGATCATTACGGTATTGGCGGACCTTCGCTTCGAGCTTCACAATCTCAATATTGTTGTCATCAGGGGTTGCATGCAACGCCCGTTCTAACATCGCAATAGCCTGTTCATACTGCAGCATCAAGGCAAGTCGATCGGCCTTCACACTGTAATGCTGACCGGTGTTCCCTTGCTTCAAATAGGCATCGCTCAATAGTGCTAATGCCACCATGTTTTCCGAGTGTTTGACCCGAAAACGATTGAGTAGCTCGATAGCTTTATCTGCTTTGTTGCGCTTAATCAGAATGTTGGCATAGTTCAGGGTGATAACCTGATTGTTGGGCATGTACTGATAAAAATCATTCAATCGAGCTTCGGCCCGTTCACCATTGCCCGTTTCCATATCGATATCGGTAATGGCATCGATGACGAACAAATTACGTGGATATTTTTTTAGCAGCGGCGCTATGGTGCGCGCTGCTTGCTTGCCATTGCCGTCGTCAAACTGCGCTAAAGCTAAGCCATAAACAGCAGCATCGACCAAACGGCCTTCTTTTTTATCTACCCGGCGCTGAAATTCCTGCACCATCACTTTCGACGATTTGCCAGAATAACGCGCTTCAACTCGTGCTTTGGCAAATTGAAAATCGACACTCACCGGATAGGCTCGTCGAGGAAACTGTTGGGCCCGTAACTGCGCATCGGCCACCCTGCTTTCTGGAATGGGGTGAGTCAACAAAAACTGGGGTGGTTTGCTGACATAGCGATACTGCGCGGCCATCTTGGCGAAGAATTCCGCCGCGGCATACGGGTCATAACCTGCTGCCACCAAAGTTTGCATGCCAATGCGGTCTGCTTCAGCCTCGTTTTTGCGGGTAAAGTTAATACTCATTTGCTGTGACGCCGCCATGGTTGTTTGCAACGCAGCAATACCTGCTTGCGGTGCCAGTACGGCAAGTACGATCGAGCCTAGTGCAGCGCCAAGTGTTGCCGGTTGATTCTGCATTTGCGCTTCAATATGGCGTGCCAGGTGGCGTTGGTTAACGTGCGCGATTTCGTGCGCCAGAACCGAAGCTATTTGACCTTCAGAGTCGGCGTGCAAGTAAAGGCCACTATGGACGCCAATATGACCGCCAAAAAAGGCAAAGGCGTTAATGCTGGTTTCATTGACCCAGAAAAATTTGAACGGATGAATCGGTTGTTTGGTTGCCGTTACTAAGCGGTAACCGAGAGATTCGAGGTGTTCTTGCAACACCGGATCGTGAATTAGCGGGTAAGCACCACGGATTTGACGCATTGAAATATCGCCTATCATCCGCTCTTTCTCGAGAGTGAGTGCAGATAAGCCCGCAGTGCCAATATCTGGCAGATTGTTGCCTGTTGTGACGGCTTGGCTCGCCGGCGCAAGCACGGCAGTCATGACAGTCGCCAGTGCTAGAGGGCGACATTTGGTAAAAGTTGCCGTCAGGCGTTTAATTACATTCAAAAGTCTGTCTTTCCGTTGATTGTATGACCATTGAGATAATTGGCTTGGTCATGCTAAGAGAGCAGTTTAACCAAGTCTTGCTTAAAAATGCCATTGTCAGCGCTGGTTTAGACTGAAATAATCACCATCATGCAACGACAGCCACAAGTTCTGACTAACACGCTTGATTTGACCCGTGAGCGCTGCCCCATGGCATTTGTACGATGCAAGCACGCATTGTTGAAACTGCAGCCGGGCGAGTCGCTTCAAGTTCACTTCAAAGACCCTTCGAGTGTAGCGGATATCCTTGACTGGTGCCGTGTCAGATCTTTGCAAGCTAGCGTTTTTAATACTAATAATGAAACTCGAGTCGTTTTTTTATTGACTTCGGATCACGCTAGTTCAGCCTCAACCTAAGGAGTTCATCGCTGTATGTTACGGATGATGAAGCGTTGGTATCAGCGTAAATTTTCTGACCCCGCTGCGGTTAGTTTGTTCACCATTTTGTTAATTGGTTTTCTCCTAATTTACTTTGGGGGCTCACTACTGGCGCCAATTTTCTTAGCTATTGCCTTTAGCTACATTCTCGATTGGCCGGTTGGTCAGCTTGAGCGTATCGGGGTCCGGCGCGGCTTAGCGACATCTTTAGTGTTAATACTATTTGTCGGTTTGTTGCTGATTGGGGTGTTGGGATTGATCCCGTTGATCTGGGGCCAGGGCGTCAACTTGGTCACCGAGTTGCCAGTGATGTTTGAAAAGGCTCGCCATGGTTTGTGGGAGTTGCAATCAACCTACCCGCAATTTGTTAGTAAAGACCAAATTGGCCTGATCACCGATAACATTCGTGACTCGGTGCTATCTTATGGCCAGACATTTGTGTCCACCTCACTGCAATCTTTGGTCAGCTTGGTCACCGTACTGATTTACCTTATCGTGGTGCCATTACTGGTGTTTTTCTTTTTGAAAGACAAAGATGAGCTGTTAGCTGGCATGAGCCACTTCTTGCCGGCAAATCGTCAGTTGGTTAACCAAGTGGGCGAAGAGATGAATTTGCAAATCATCAACTATATCCGTGGTAAGTTGATAGAAATTGCGGTCATTGGCATCGCATCGTATGTGTTCTTCATCGCCATCGATTTGCGCTATGCCGCGTTACTTGCGGTGCTGGTCGGGTTATCGGTGGTGATCCCTTACGTTGGCGCTACCTTAGTGACCATTCCCGTCGCTTTAGTGGGATTGTTTCAGTGGGGCTTAACGGCTGATTTTGGTTACCTGATGTTGGGCTATGGGGTGATTCAAGCTCTGGACGGCAACTTGCTGGTACCTTTGCTGTTTTCTGAGGCGGTGAACTTGCATCCGGTGATCATTATCATCGCCGTGTTGGTATTTGGTGGGCTTTGGGGCTTTTGGGGCGTCTTCTTTGCTATTCCGCTAGCAACATTGGTCAAAGCAGTGATCAATGCATGGCCGACGACTCAGTCTGATGAGCCGCCGCCACAGACTCAAGGTTAATCGTTCAAATAGCTGAGCACCACATCGTGGTGCTCTTTGGTTTTAAACTTGTCAAAGACGTGTTCAACCTCACCCTGTTCATTGATCAGGAATGAAATGCGATGGATGCCATCGTATTCCTTACCCATAAATTTCTTTAATCCCCAAACCCCAAAAGCATCTGCGATAGCATGATCTTCGTCCGATAGCAGGTCAAAGTTAAGGTCGTATTTTTCGATGAATTTGGGCAAACGTTTGACCGGATCTGGGCTGACACCAAAGACTACTGTATTTAATTCATCTAACTCGGCTTTGCTATCACGCAAACCGCATGCTTGGGTGGTGCAACCGGGAGTGAGTGCCTTCGGGTAAAAATACACCAGCACCTTTTTCCCTTGGTAGTCGGAGAGTTTAACGATCTCGCCATTCTGGTTGGGTAACTCGAACGCTGGCGCTTGGCTTCCGGCTTGAATAGGGTTCATGGCTAATCCTTGTTTGTTATTGAAATCAGGCCAAGTCTTCTGCTTGACCTTAACGGTTGGTTGAAAAGTATCCATTGATACCACTTAGATGTGATTACGATGCTGATTCGTGCGCAGTTCAACCTTGTCTTTAACAAGGCTGCAAATTACCATAGAGCGCTTAGGTTTTCAGGGGAAAAATTACATGCTGTCAGGAAGCATCGTCGCGCTGATCACACCCATGGATGATCAGGGCAACGTAGATTACGACGCGCTCGCTCAGTTAGTTGAGTGGCATATTGAATCGGGTACTAGCGGTATTGTTGCTGTTGGTACAACGGGCGAATCGGCGACGCTGAGTGTTGAAGAGCACCAACAGGTGATCCGAAAGACCGTCGAATTTGCCGCTGGTCGTATCGATGTTATTGCTGGTACTGGAGCAAATTGCACCAGAGAAGCATTGGAATTGACCCATGGTGCAGAAAAGGCCGGCGCCAAAGCTTGCTTAAGTGTGACACCTTACTACAACAAGCCAACGCAGCAGGGCTTGTACTTGCACTACAAAACCATTGCCGAAAACAGTTCGCTGCCGCAGGTTCTATACAATGTGCCAGGTCGCACAGCGGTTGACTTGTTGCCTGAAACTGTCATTGAGCTGGCTAAAGTAGATGGCATTATCGGTATAAAAGAAGCCACCGGCGACGTGTCTCGCGTCGCAACCCTGCGTCACGGATGTGGTGATGATTTCGTCTTGCTCAGTGGCGATGATGCAACTGGCTTGCAATTTATGCTTGACGGTGGTGATGGCGTCATTTCGGTGACCAACAACCTGGCACCAGCAGAAATGGCTGAAATGTGTCGTTTGGCAAAGGCTGGCGACATTGCGCAAGCACAAGCGATTAATCAACAACTGATGCCGTTGCATGAAAACTTGTTTGTCGAAGCTAACCCAATTCCAGTTAAGTGGGGTATTTGGCGTCTTGGTTGCGCTGCTTCACCGGCTTTGCGTTTGCCACTAACAACCTTATCTGAATCGAATCAGGCAGTGATGGAAAAAGCCATGATTGATGCTGGTTTAACTCTGTAAGTCGGGAGATTAACATCTTGAATAAGCTAGTATTCGGTGCAGTAGCTGCCGGGGTCGTATTGGCAGGTTGTACCGGAAATGACTATCGAGCTCGTTCTGACTTTGAATACCTCGAAGAAAAAAGTCACCCAGAGTTTCAGGTGCCTGGAGATTTAACTGCACCACCGAAACGGGCGGATTACTATATTCCACCGGTGCAAGAAAGTGAGGAAACTGCCGTTGGAGCCGATTTGGCTATTTCTGCACCTATTCAGGTTCTGACCTTAGTTGATGGTAGCTTGCGCCCACAGGGGGATGAGCGCAGAGCTTCAATCGAATTCGATATCACCAGCACCGACGGAGACAATCCGGTTGATGGTATCTGGAATTCATTGTGGGGGCTGATTCAACAACGTGGCATTGCCGCGCGTTTTTGGGACAAAGAAGGTGGCATCTTGGTCACCGATTGGTTTGTTGCCCACCGTGATGAAGATCCCAACTACTTTTTCGGTTTGGAAGACTATTTCATGGACCGCCGAGGTGACTTGGAAGTCCGCGCCCGCTACGCCTTCAACCTAGAGGTTGGTCGCACCGGCCGAACTGCCAAGCTAAGTGCGGCAATGGTCGGTTTCGAGCGCTACTTTGATAGCAAATTGGAGCGTAATAAACCGACTCAGGTTGAACGAGATAACTTTACTGTCAACGTACTCAACGGCGTGGTAAAGCAATATCAACAAGACATGCAGTTGTTGCGCCAAGAGAAGTCTCTCGAGCAACAACGGGCAATGGCGTTGTCGCTGCAAGTTGATCAAAAAGGTTTAGCGTCAATTGTTGCCGCTGTGCCGTTTGATCAGGCGTGGAAGAATGCTGAATCCTTGCTCGAGGCAGCAGGCTTTATTGTTGAAGATAAGGACCGCACTCAGGCGACTTATTTCGTCAACGTACCGTCCAATTGGAGCTTCAGAAAGCTGTTTGTAACCGATGACGAAGACGGTCTAGGTATTGAATCTGGTGACTACAAACTATTCTTTGGCGACCGTGGTCAAACCACAAGTATTAGCATCTTTAACGATGACAACAAACCATTGAACGAACAGGAAGTGACCAAGGCCTATCACTCCATGCGCGAAGCACTGGAGCGAATGACCACCAACTAATCGTCTTTTTCGCTGTTATATTTGGCCCGAGCCATGGGATCGACAAGGTCCTCTCGCTTGGGCCATTTCATTTTGGCCGAATACTTTAATACCATTAGATTGCTGACAATCACGCCCAACACCAGCAAGATGATGACCGCAATACTCCAACCAGATAACTCTGTGCCCATGTCCTTACCTTAGACGGCTAATTGGTGATACAAATCGTGCGAACAGAGTATCGAAGTTAGCCGCGATAGTTTTTTGACCTGCGACATTAGCATTGACGATTGCGTCAAGTATCGCTTCAGGTTGTCGCATGGATTCCACTTTTTCTGCCATTGGCCGATGACTGAGATGCCAAGGCTCGCAGGCTACACCGCCCAAATCATCGCTATAGGGAAAGAAAAAATCGAATTCATGGGCGCGCTGCTGTAACCACTGGTGAGTTTGAAATTGAGGGCCGCCGGATTGATATTCGCTAGCAACTAACTGTAGCGGCTGTTGTTGCAAAGGTTTGCTGTACACATCCAAATCTGTGCCCCAGTGATGGCGGCTGGTGCCAGGTAATGCCGAGAAGCGCATAATTGCCAATATCTTCTCAAGCTCAGTCAGTTGCGCCATAGCCACCGGCACATTGTGATCATCAAGCACTGGGCGGTGACCATTGAACTTGTTATCCCAAATGACTTGCTGGCGCCCAAAACTGCGATAGCTGCTGACCAAATTGAGTGTCAGGCCGTCGTTCGCAGCGGCTTCCACCATGGCTAACCAAGCCTGCTTGGTCGGCTGCATCAGGCCATGGTGGTCGTCAATGGGGCTAAGGTGAGATGAGTCGAGCCCTAACCAGTGTGCGGTTTGTAACTCTGTCATTCGGTGAGTAGGTGCGCCATGATGCCCTGATACATGTCAGTCAACTGAATCAAGTCGTTCACTTTGACGCATTCATTTACTTTATGAATGGTGGCATTGCATGGGCCGAGTTCAATGACCTGGGCGCCTGTTGGGGCGATAAAGCGACCGTCTGAAGTGCCCCCAGTCGTCAGTAACTCAGGCTCTTGGCCATTCACCTGCTTAATTGCAATTCTCACGGCATCGAGCAATTTACCGGTATCAGTTAAGAACGGCTCGCCATTAAAGGTCCACTTCAAATCGTAATCGAGGCCGTAGCTATCAATCAGGCTTTCTACGCGTTGAACCAGGCCTTTAGAGCTGCTTTCTGTGCTGAAGCGGAAGTTGAACATGACATCCAACTCTCCCGGAACAACATTGGATGCGCCTGTGCCAGCTTTAATGTTGGCAATCTGAAAGCTCGTAGGTGGGAAGTAGTCATTGCCATTGTCCCAATGCTTGCTGCTCAAATCTGCCAGCATAGGCGCGGCTTTGTGCACTGGGTTGTCAGCCAAATGAGGGTAGGCGACGTGACCTTGAACCCCTTTCACCACGAGCTCACCTGTGAGTGATCCTCGGCGCCCGTTCTTGACGACATCACCGACATGATTGGTACTCGACGGCTCGCCGACCACACACCAAGTCATTTTTTCCTGGCGTTGCTCCAAATGTTCGATGACTCGAACGGTACCATTGACGAATGGCCCTTCTTCATCACTGGTAATTAGAAAAGCCAATGATCCTTGATGATTGGGGTGTTCGGCGATAAAGCGTTCGACAGCGACAATCATGGCAGCTAACGAACCCTTCATATCCGCTGCGCCACGACCATGGAGGTGATCATCAATAATGGTTGGCTCGAACGGTGGCGTATGCCATTTGGCTGGGTCGCCAGAAGGCACGACGTCGGTATGACCGGCAAACCCCAATACGGGGGCTTGATCGCCGCGGCGAGCCCAGAAATTCAAGGTATCTTCAAAGTGCAGTTTCTCGATACGAAAGCCTAGCTTGACTAAGCGCTCAATCATTAACTCTTGGCAGCCTTCGTCCAACGGTGTCACTGATGGGCGAGAAATCAACTCTTTCGCTAGCTCAATAGTTGGATGAGTCATTCACTAGTTTCCTTATGGCAGCAATGGGCTGTAAAGTTTGTCATTAAAGCCAACGATTATTGTGTCACCAGTGATCAATACCGGGCGTTTCATTAATGTCGGTTGTTCAAGAATTAAGGCAACGGCCGACGCTTCATCAAGGTTTTGTTTTTGTTCATCGCTAAGCCCTCGATAACTGGTAGAACGTTTGTTAAACAGTACTTCCCAGCCAACTTGACTCGCCCACTCAGCCAATTGCGACTGTGCTAGCGGTTGTTCGCGAACATCTTGAAAATTGAAGTCGATAGCGTTTTTTTCGAGCCACTTGCGAGCTTTGCGAACCGTATCGCAGTTGGATATACCGTAAACAGTGGCGTGATGAGTTGACATGTGATCCCTATGGCGCAATCAAAATTGGGCCAAGAATATCACAATCTTTTCGACAGGCAGGAGTTGATTGACTAATGATTCACTCAGCTCGCATGAACATGCACCTGATGACTCCGCTGGACCGCTGCCACTTAGAGCACCGCAACAGATTTGACCTGTGCCCAGACATGATGGCCAGGGTGTATTTGTAGTCGTTCCACCGAGTGGCTCGATAGTTGTGCCAACAGGTGTTGTTGTTGATCGAGTTGTAATGTCACTAGTTTTTCACCCGGCCTTCTGCCATCGCCGACACTACTCACTTTGGCAGGAAAGATATTACTAATACTGGTGTCATGGGGTTGCGTGAGGCAAACACTGACATCGGAGGCAAACACGCGGCAGCGTAGCTGTTGACCCACTGGATGATCTTGCTGACTCAATCGCAGGGCAAAACGACCAAAGCGAAGCTCGCTGGCATAGTGCTCCAAATGGCCGCTGATCTGGCCCTCAATGACGGAGCTGGCGCCATCATTGAACAATTCGGCATGCTGATGATCGAGCAGTACTTGTTTGATTGGTCCTGCTGCTTTGACTTCGCCGCCATCAATCAATACCAAGTGATCCGCCAAGCGAGTGACTTCATCAGCAGCATGGCTGACATAGATGACAGGAATAGCCAACTCCTGATGGAGTCGTTCAAGGTAGGGTAGTATTTCTTGTTTGAGGGCCCGATCCAGCGCTGATAACGGTTCATCCATTAGCAGCAATTGCGGCGAAGTCAGTAATGCTCGGGCAATTGCGACGCGTTGCCTTTCCCCGCCGGATAAGGCCGCAGGCGAACGTTTTAGTAGTGGTTTCAAGCCCAATAATTCAATGATATGGGATTCAGACACCTGCCGCTCTGCCGCTGCGATTCGCTTTTGGCCAAATTGTAGGTTGGCAGCAACGTCGAGATGGGGAAACAAACTTGCTTCCTGAAACACGTAACCGATTTGGCGTTGATGAGGGGGCACAAAAATACCATTGGACTCGTCTTGCCAAACCTCAGTACCAATTTGAAAGAAACTATTCGGCAGACGTTCGAGTCCCGCGATAGCGCGTAAGCAAGTGGTTTTGCCCGAACCTGATGCGCCATAAAGCGCAGTAATCCCCGTCGCCGGCAAGTTGAGCGCCATATCCAGAGTGAAGCCTTCGCGTTCAACGCGAAACTTTGCCACTATCGCCACTACAGTGTACCTCGCCGGTTTGCCCTGTGGTTGATGATGTAGATTGCCAATAATGCCACGAACGAGAATGCCACCATGCCGCCGGCGAGCCAATGGGCCTGACTGTATTCCATGGCTTCGACATGATTGTAGATTTCAACTGACAGCACTCTTGTTTCGCCGGGAATATTACCGCCAATCATTAACACCACGCCGAACTCGCCAATTGAATGACAAAAACCCATCACAATGGCGGTGAAAAATCCGGGTCTAGCCATTGGCACGACAACATGCCAAAAAGTGTCCCAAGGGGATGCCCTGAGTGTTGCAGCCACTTCAAGCGGCCGCTTGCCAATAGCCTCAAATGCGTTTTGCAGGGGTTGTACAACGAATGGCAATGAATGAACGGCACATGCAATGGCGATACCGGCAAAGCTGAACGGCAAGGTGCCAAGGCCTAGCCCCGCCGATAGCTGCCCTGCAGGGCCGTTGGGGCCCAACAGTAGTAACAAATAAAAGCCCAATACCGTTGGTGGTAGCACTAGCGGAATGGCAAAGATGGCACTAACAGCCGGCTTCAACTTGGATTGAGTCTGCGATAGCCACCAAGCCACTGGGGTGGCAATAACCAGTAGCAATAGTGTGACCACTGAGGCTAACTTCAGTGTCAGCCAAACCACAGTCAAGTCAACACCGCTCATGGACGTTCCTCTTGCCTATGCCGCTGTGGCCATGCTTGGTCGCTGGTATCCATCAGTGATATGGCCTTTGTGATTGTCATAGTCGTTGACTTAAGCCTATCAAATCATTGGCTTTGTGTCCGGTAACCAAACGATTGAATGATTGTTTTGGCGGCATTTGAACGCAAGTATTCGATAAGCGCTTGTGCTGCTTGATTTGTCGTTGCTGATTGGAGCAACACGGCATCTTGCTTCAATGCTGGATGCAGTGAACTTGGGACCAACCAAGCAGAGCCAGCGATGAGTCGACCTTGCTGGTACACCTGTGATACCGCAACAAACCCTGCGGTGGCATTACCACTACTGACGTATTGGTAGGTATGACTGATGTTCTGCCCCTGAACCAAGCGTGGCAACCAGTATTGCGCCACGCCGAGCTGTTCCATCACTGCGATTGCCGCGGCGCCGTACGGGGCCGATTTGGGATTGGCGATGGCCAGTCGCTTGATTGTTGAATTGGGCTGCAGCTGTTGTTGCCCTGTAATTAACTTGGCATCGGCTGACCACAATGCCAGTTGCCCAATGGCGACCGTCATTAGTGAATCGGCTGTTGCTAAATCTTGTTCTATCAAGGCTTGCGGTCTTGCCTGATCGGCAGCCACGAAGACATCAAAAGGAGCGCCATTGATAATTTGCGCATACAACTTACCGGTCGAGCCAGCGGACAACGATACTTGGTGGCCGCTGCGTTGCTCAAAGTCATTGGCCAGTGCTTGCATTGGTCGATAAAAATTAGATGCGACAGCAACTCGAACTTCGCCACTTTGAGCGGTGGCTGTTACTACGAGGGTCAAGATCACTGCGAATGGCAAACGACGGAGCAAGGTTGTCACTGTTTTCAACGACGAGTAATCCTTATTTGAAAGCTGACTTAACTAAGAGTGCCAGAACTGTGGCGCAAAGCCAGCAAGTAATAATTACAGCTTTGCAAAAATAACACCAAGCCTTTGCTTTGGGGGCAGTGCAGTGAAAGCCGCACTGCGTCAGATAGGCAAGCTAACAGACATCACCGAACAAGCGACAGTGATGCACTAGCGATGTCTGTTTTACGACAACAGATGGCAACGTTGATTGGTTTGTGGCAGCGCCGTTGCTGCTCACTCTCGAACCGATTTTTCAAAATACAAAAAAGCCTCCAACAATGGAGGCTTGATGATGATGCTTTAGCAAGGGCTTATTTACGCAACGTCAGAACCACACTCTCGGCCAACGATACTTTGCCGGAGTGTTTATCCAGCTGCTTGATTTCATCCATGTTGGAAATCACCACTGGGGTTAACACTGATTTTGATTTGGCTTCTAGCAGCGGTAAGTCAAATTCGATGACGACGTCTCCGGTTTTTACTTTCTGGCCTTCTTGCGCAATACGCTTGAACCCTTCACCTTTAAGCTCAACAGTATCGACGCCAAAGTGAACAAACAGCTCGATACCGCTGTTTGACTCAATACTAAAGGCGTGGTTGGTTTCGAAAATTTTGCGAATTGTGCCATCACAAGGAGCCACCATGCGGTTGCCAGTTGGGTGAATAGCGATGCCATCACCTACTATTTTTTCAGCAAATACAACGTCAGGCACGTCTTCAATATTGACGATTTCGCCGCTCACTGGAGCATAAATTTCAATACCATTGGTTGCGTCGGCTTCATCGCTAACCAGTTTTTTCAGTTTATTGAAAAAACCCATGTTTTCTGGCTCCTATCATGGTTGCCTAAATCACTGTGCCGGTAAGTCTAACACCAACAAGATTAATTAGAAAAATATCTCTTGCCATGCCAATACAAAACCAAAAGCAATGCTATGAGGTTTAGTTTTTATTGTTTAGATTTGCAACAACTCATTGATAATTTTGCTGCATTTTTAACTGAAGTGTATCACCGATTGCCTATTATTAACTTTTTTCCATGGCAGTTGCCTCAGCATCTTCAAAATGAGTCGTTTGCTGTTCAATGAAGCCAAGGCGCTCACAACTATCTTGGGCAAAACCTTTACCCGCTTCTCGGTATACGTTGAACACGCTGGTGACTCCGAGTTGTGCCATTTGTTTCTCTTCGTCAAAGTAACGGACCACAGCGGCAACATCGCCAGAATAGTCGGTCTTTGATAGTTGCTTGGCGGCATAGTAGTTACCGGTATGCTCCGGCATCGCCAGGAAAATACCTCGAAGAGATCCTGATAATTCAACTTTGTGCCAAAAATCCGGGTCAGTCGCATCTGCATGAATGATATTGCGATGCTGACGCTCATGGTGACCAACACGCGAAGAATCACTATCAACACCGGTCACGGTGCCGCCAATATGGGCATTTAAATACTCGTAAGTACCGGTGCCAATGCGGCCCATACCGACCACCAAAAACTGTGTATTGCCAAGAGCAATCGGTCGATCTAAATCATTCAGTTGTCTTGGTTGAAGCCAGCCGAGCTTCGGCCTTAGGTTGACATAGAGCTTGCTGACTTGCTGATTAAGCGGCGCAGAAAGAATGAAACTTAGCGCCAGCGCTAGCGCCACCGTTGTCAGCCAGTCTTGAGATAACCAACCAGCGTTTACCGCAATAGCACAGACAATTAGACCGAATTCACTGAAGTTAGTTAACGAAGCCGAAGCCATTAATGTCGTTCGAATGCGCATGTTGAAACAGCGGATTGCGGCGGCATAAATGAGCGACTTGATGGGCAACAGGAGCAACAAGATCAGCGCCACAGCGATGGCATCTGAACCTGGGAATTGGCGCATGCCAATTTCCAAAAAGAACACGATGAGGAACAGTTCTTTCATGCTGTAAAGAGACTTCATCAGCTCATCTGATTTCTTACTCGGTGCCAGCATGATCCCCATGAGCAAGGCACCAAGATCGCCTTTGATACCAACCATGGTAAACAGCCCGTAGCCCATACCAAAGGCCATAAATAGGCCAAACAAAACCAGTAGTTCACCGTGACCGGCACGCTTCATCAGACCAAACCAAACCGGCCTGAATAGCGGAATGAGCAACAAGGCAAAGGCCCACATGCTGGGCATGACACCTTTCGATATGGTTAAGAAAACCACGGCAAAGATGTCTTGAATAATCAAAATGGCAATGGCCAGTTGCCCGTAAAGGCTTTGGCCTTCGCCCTTCTCTTGCAGAATTTTGATTACGAACACGGTACTTGAAAAGCTCAAACCAAAGCCAAGTAATGCCGCAGTTTGCCAGTCCAGTTGTTCAAATAGCGGCAGCGGCACAAAGAGCCCGAACATCATGAGCATGGGGGTGAACAATGCTACCGACGCCGTCATTTGTAGCAGTGCACTGCCCCAGAAGGGCTTCGCTGCAAGTGATTTGACGTTGAGTTTGAGGCCGATGGTGAACAACAGCAAGGTCACGCCGAGGTCGGCCAAAATGCCTATTTCTTCGGTGGCTTCAACGCCAACTAAGTGAAGAGCAAATCCGGCGATCAAGAATCCCACCAATGGTGGTAGTCCAAATCGAGTGGCCATCATCCCTAAACCAAGGGCAAAAGCGATATCTAAAAGAGCTGACTCCATGAATACCTTTCAGATTGTTGCGAACCTCATTGGTTTGCACCATAGCATTGGATCTGGTTTTGACCAATCAGACTTGTTATCTTTGCCGCCATTGCGACAGAAAAAAGAGTGACAATGGCCTACGAACACAAAACCAAAGCGGGGAATCTTGGCGATGTGTTTAAGCACTTAACGCTTTGCCAACTGCTCGATGGAAAATTAGAAAAGCATCAAGGAAAGTTTTTCTGTTATGCCGACACCTTTGCTGGCCGGCCGCAATATGCCATCGAGCAAAGTAAAGGCTGGCGCAAAGGCGCCGCTAAATTGCTTGATATTAATATTCCGCCGTTGAGTTCGGTGCGTTATTGGCACCAGCACGTCAGCGCCACTAAGACCCAAACCGAACCTTTCTACCCCGGCTCATCAAAATTTGCTGAACAGTTGATCGTTCAGCATGGCTTCAAACCGCAATTGTTGCTTTGGGACACCTCTGAAGTTTGTGTCAATGCGTTAAAAGACAGTTTTCCGAACGCTAAGTACGTTGGCCAAAGTGAAGTGAAGGTCAATGATTTGCTATTAGAGCAAGCCGATTTCGTGTTGATTGATCCGCCCGGTATTCGCTCTCGCCGCCACCCCGATTACCCCAGTTGGCAATCGCTGGCACAAATGATGGCATTGCCAGTGGATATGCTCATGTGGCTGCCTTTGCCTGATAGCCTGACATCCAGTCGTAATGTATCCCACCGTGATATTCGTAAATTAGCTGTGAGCATGAATTTGACCGTCTCTGAGGTCACTTGGAACACCACGGGCATGCTTGGCTGTCAGCTGCTTTACCGCGCTGATCCGCTGATCATGGGGGCGGCTCGGCGGGTGATTGACTGGATGGCTCACACCATGAAATGCCAAGCCAAACATTTCGACATTACCTCCATATGAGCGACGCAACCTTGTCTAACTCGGCATGTCGTTGGCATCCCGATTGGCAATGTCATTCACCACTTTTTGCCAATCTGACAAGCCCTGCAAAAGCGACTCGTGACTTAGCCGCTTGGCCGGAGCCTTGCTTGTTAGCTCAACGGTTGCAGTTATCAGGCATCGATCTGATCGCTCAGACCACGTTTGACCAAACCGGCTTGAGCTACGAAAGCTACGTCGCTGATTTCAATGCGGTACCGACTCGAAACAACTGGCATGACTTTTTTAATGCGGTGATCTGGAGTCAATTTCCGTTGAGCAAGCAAGTGATGAATCAACTGCATGTGACGGATATCAGTCGCTATGGCAAACGGCGGACTAAACGGCGTGATGCGCTGACTTTGCTGGATGAATGCGGGGTGTTACTGCTTTGTAGTGACTCGAAATGGAGTGATGCGCTAGCGGCACACCAATGGCACGACTTGTTCTGGCATTGGCGTTCAGGTTGGGGTCAGAGCATTGTTCCCCTTGTCATTGGTCATGCGCTTTACGAACAGGCATTCACTCCACACATTGGTTGGTGCGGCAAAGCGCTGGTGCTCAATGTGGACCAAGCATTTTCGTCACTGACTAAGACCCAACAATACGCCGAAGCCGATAGGCTCCTAGCAGCGAAACTGCCAACGCTCGAATCGCCTCGCCAGTTAAAACCATTGCCGATTCTTGGCGTACCGGGTTGGCACCAAGAACCGGTGGAAGCGAGCTTTTTTGATAATCAAAGCTACTTCCGCCCCAAAAGAATCGACTAACCAGCCATCAGCCGACACCTACTTGCCAAAGGTCACTTATTCAGATTGTTTAATACCGGAAATCAATGTTCGGTAGGGGAATAGCTGCGCCTATTGGTAGCGGGAATCATATCAACGCCCAAAGCAGAGTTGTGCCGATAAGCACGTCCTACTGGCTTTACTTGTTAAATTCTTTCCATTCTCCAATTAGCCCCCAATCTTGGAAGTAATATATGGATGTTAAATAGGCCTCGGTAGTCTTGAATGTGATTTCATAGCCGTTATTACAAATTAAGCTTTCTGGTCGAAAGGCCATCTCTTTTCCTAGTTGAAAATCAGATACGAAATCACTTAGATCACCCGGTTCCTCTAACCATTGTGCGATACAAAAAGCTAACTTTAAATTCTGATTTTCTTGCAGTACATAGATATTTTTTAAGGCAAAAACCTCTTCTTTAATAAGTGTTCGGCCTATAAAACGCTCATCCACGAAATCTAGCTCAAAAGCAAGTTCACTCACCTCCGACAAGTTGCCAGAATCATCTTTCAATATGAGAATATGAATATTCGTCGGACCTTTAATCCTCCAGCTGTAATACAGGTATTCATCTACCACGGTGAACTTAGTGCCGACAGGGATATACTTAATCCTGATAGGAGTTGTTATCCTATCCTCCCCCATACAATTACCGCAGTCGCTGAGAATACCCGTTATTGTTCGGTCAACCTCATCAGCGAATATTGTTGTCGAATTTCGCCTGATATATCTAGACACCTTGTCATACCTAGGTAAATTCATTTTGTAGGCAAGAGGAAGTTTCGTTACAAATGTCTTGCCCAGAAATTCGCTAGAGCTTTCAACTTCTTTCCGCTCCGGAATCGAGCTATCGCAAGTTACCAAAAATACAATTATTAACAGTACTGAAAGCTTATTCATGGAATTTAACGTCTAGCTAAGGGGAGCCGGAACGCAGTATAGGCTTCCCATGGAGGCCAAGTTTCTTTGTGGCCGGAGTAATCTTGAGCTACTTGCTAAATAGCTTGGTCTTTAAATCTAACAACGAACTCTTTTGCCTCTGACAAAGTAGCAGGATAATCGACTTTATAGTGACCGCCATCCTCTCTTAACTCATAGACTGATTGAAAATAAAAGCCATTATCGACTAGATATTTTACTTTTTTCCACTGCGCTGTGTCAGTTGATTTAGGTGCAGAGAATTTACGACTTAACTCAATCAATTCTCCACCACAATCGGGACAAACTCTGGCGTCTTCAGAGCTAGGCTTTTTAAAGCTCTTCTGGCACTTAAAGCAAACATTTGGAAGGAGGTAAGACTGAATACTCTTCTCCTTAGCAAAATACTTGTGGTGTTTGAACTTGCTCATAAGCTATTTAACACTTAGCAGGGATACCAAGCCCGTACTATCCAGATAGGTGGACTGTACACCTATTTTGAAAATGGGGATGTTTTCGGAGAGTGTTCGCCTATGTCCTTTAGGCTTGGCATCAGCAGAATGCTCTAACCGATTGATTCCCTTCGTGAGATTTAATATATCTTGTTCGCCGCTAAAAATCAGCGATACAGCTCAAATTGGCTCGATCGCAGTGGAGTGTTGCTCGCCTGATGGGGCGCTTTGCAGCGGCTTGAGTTGACTCAGCGCAATTACCAGTCTTGTTACATTAGCGAACCATGATTTAAAATGCCGACCTTCAAGCCGGTATTCAGTAGCCTCACCTTAGCGCTGCGCACCGCTCATTTGATGAGTATCACAAAGGTCTGTTTGTTTTGATGTTGTTTTGCCGTGTAAGCCACAAGAGCCAACTATTCTTATCCCGTCGCATCGTTGGCGACCAACATCAATTGGTAACCCTATGACCGATATGGTTCTCAGCCAAACTATTCCTACTGCTAATGGTTGGCGTATCGGCCGGTTGACGCTGAATCACCCCGAACACTTGAACGCCCTGAACGCCACCATGATTGCGCAAATTCATCAGCAGTTAGAGCGTTGGCGTTATGACAATCGCATTGTCGCGGTGATGATGGATAGCAATTGTGACCGGGCTTTTTGTGCTGGTGGAGATTTGTTCAGCATGCACCGCATGATGACTGCCAATCCCAATCAGTTGCAGCCAGAGCTGGCAGAATTTTTGGCCGCGGAGTATCGCTTAGATCACGCTATTTTTCATTTTCCCAAACCGTTATTGGTCTGGGCTGACGGCATTGTCATGGGCGGCGGAGTTGGCTTGTTGGTCGGCGCCAGTCATCGTGTTGTCACCGAACGAGCTCGACTGGCGATGCCAGAAGTCATGGTCGGCTTGTTTCCAGATGTCGGCAGTACTTGGTTTCTCAATCGCATGGAGCCTGAGGTGGCTCGTTTTTGGGCGTTAACGGGTAGCCAGATTAATGGCGTTGATGCGGTCGCACTGAGCTTGGCCGATGAACAGATTAAGAATGATCAAAAGCAGTCCATTATTAACCAGCTGCAACTATTGTCGTGGCAGGCTGATGGCTCTGATCATCAATCGCTGTCAGAACTGCTGCATGAGTATCGGATATTGCAACCATCCCAAGGATGGCTTACATCGCGAATCGAATTGATTGAACAACTGTGTACTGGTGATTCGCTGGTGGCTATCCAGCAGCGGCTCAATGATTATCAAGGCAACGATGGCTGGATTAAGAAAGCGGCGCAGAATCTGGCTAGCGGTAGTCCAATTTCGGCGCAAATCATTTGGCGACAACTAGCCATTCGAGGCATGAGTTTGGCTGATTGTTTCCGGTTAGAACTTGCGATTGTTGCCAACCTTGGCCGTCATGGCGAACTTACCGAAGGCATTCGAGCCTTGCTGATTGATAAAGACAGAAAGCCCAAATGGCACTATGCCGATATAGTTGACGTGCCAGCAGCGCTCATCGACGGACTACTGACATCGCCTTGGTCGCAACCTCAGCATCCGCTGGTGGATCTGCGCGATTAACTCATTTCGTTTGTTGTTGCGCTTCGCCACGCAGTCAACCTTATGGCAGAATGACCGCTGTTTCGATTGCTTTGCTTCATTGATAATAATCACGGACACCGTTGATGGAATTTAGCCCTTTAGTAGAACAACTGATTGAGTCGCTGCGCTGCCTTCCTGGGGTCGGCCGTAAGTCGGCCCAACGCGCCGCTTTTCATTTGTTAGAACGCGATCGTGATGGCGCTAACGAGTTGGCCAATGCCTTGCAAAAAGCAATGGCTGAGGTCGGTCATTGTCAGCAGTGCCGCAATTACACCGAGCAAGATTTGTGTGCCATTTGTCAGAGCCCAAAACGCAGTCAAGCGACTGTTCTAGCTGTAGTCGAATCACCCGCTGATTTGATGGCACTGGAACAAAGTGGTCAGTTCAATGGCTTGTATTTTGTTCTCTATGGTCACCTATCGCCGCTGGATGGTATCGGGCCAGAACAACTTGGCCTGAGTTTGCTTGAACAGCAATTAGCGAAAGGCCAAATCGAAGAAGTGGTTCTTGCGACAAACCCAACCGTAGAGGGAGATGCGACGGCTCATTACATTGCCGAGATCTGTAGTCGTCACAGCGTAAAGGCAACGCGTATTGCTCATGGTGTGCCAGTTGGCGGTGAATTGGAATATGTTGATGGCACCACGCTGGCGCGCTCATTTGCTGGCCGCACCTCCATGAGTTGATGTTGAGCTTGGCCGGTCGCTCTCCGGCCCGAGCCAAGCCGTTGACACCAGCAAATTTTGCATCGACTGCACTTTTCCCCTTGAAATCGAAATCACTGCCCTTATATCCCAATCCAACAATAGCTCTGACCGCAAGATTGAGATAGAGGACCTAAGATGAGCGAAACTGCACAACGCGAAACCCATGGCTTTCAAACCGAAGTCGGCAAATTGCTGCATCTGGTAACCCACAGCCTGTACTCAAACAAAGAAATCTTCCTTCGTGAGTTGGTTTCCAACGCCGCCGATGCTGCCGATAAGCTGCGCTTTAAAGCTTTGTCAGACAATGATCTGTACGAAAATGATGGCGAACTGCGTGTTCGCATCAGTGCCGACAAAGACGCCGGGACATTGACCATTTCCGATAACGGTATCGGTATGACCCGTGATCAGGTGATTGAACATCTGGGCACCATCGCTAAATCTGGCACGTCGGAATTTTTCAACCAACTGAGTGGCGATGAGTCGAAAGATTCGCAATTGATTGGCCAGTTTGGTGTTGGTTTCTATTCAGCATTTATCGTTGCTGACCGCGTCACGGTCCGTTCTCGTGCTGCTGGCTTTGGCGCTGATGCTGGTGTCCAGTGGGAGTCGGCGGGTGAGGGCGATTTCACTGTTGAAGACATCAACAAAACCGATCGCGGTACCGACATCATTCTGCATTTGCGTGACGAAGAGAAAGAATTCCTCGATGACTGGCGTTTGCGTCAGATCGTCAACAAATACTCAGACCACATCTCTATTGCGGTAGAAATGTGGAAAGAAGAAGTTCCAGAACAAGATGGCCCTGACGGCGAAAAAATCGCTGCGGTACCTGCTAGCTGGGACAAGGTAAATACAGCAAAGGCGTTATGGACTCGCGAAAAATCAGATATTTCTGACGACGAGTACGGTGAGTTTTACCGCCATATTTCTCACGACTTTGAAGCGCCAATGACTTGGTCTCACAACCGTGTCGAAGGCACTCACGATTACACCAGCTTGCTGTTTATTCCAAAGCGCGCGCCATTCGATATGTGGAACCGAGAGTCTAAGCACGGTCTTAAGCTCTACGTGCAACGCGTGTTCATCATGGACGACGCCGAGCAGTTCATGCCTACCTACCTGCGTTTTGTCAAAGGTGTGCTGGATTCCAATGATCTGCCACTGAACGTGTCGCGTGAATTACTGCAAGACAGCAAAGTCACCGATGCCATGCGCAAAGCTTGTACCAAGCGCGTGCTGCAAATGCTGGAAAAACTAGCGAAGAAAGACGCCGACAAGTATCAGGAATTCTGGAAAGAATTCGGTAACGTGCTGAAAGAAGGCCCGGCTGAAGATGCTGCCAACAAAGAAAAAATTGCTGGCTTGTTGCGCTTTGCTTCAACTGAAAATGACACGGCAGAGCAAACTGTTGCCTTGGCTGACTATATTGAGCGCATGAAAGAAGGTCAGGACAAGATTTACTATGTGGTTGCTGACAGCTTTAACTCTGCCAAGAGCAGCCCTCACTTAGAAGTATTCCGCAAGAAAGGCGTTGAAGTGCTGCTGATGTCTGAGCGCGTTGATGAGTGGTTAATCAGTCACTTAAACGAGTTTGATGGCAAACAGTTAGTTTCAGTGACCCGCGGCGCTCTGGATCTTGGCGATCTTGAAGATGATGCTGACAAAGAGGCGCAAAAGGCCTTGGAAGAATCGTCGGAAGGCTTGGTTGAGCGAATTAAGACGTCACTGGGTGAAGCAGTGAAAGAAGTCCGCGTCACGCATCGTTTGACCAATTCGCCAGCCTGTATCGTGGTTGATGAGCACGACATGTCGAGCCAGATGGTTAAGCTGATGAAGGCTGCTGGTCAGCCGGTACCAGAGCAGAAGTTCATTCTGGAAGTAAACCCAGAGCACGATCTGGTCAAGCAAATGGATGCCCTGCAAGCGGAAGATACCTTCGCCGAGTGGAGTCAATTGCTGTTGGACCAAGCGACTTTGGCAGAGCAAGGCACGCTGGATGATCCTGCTTCTTTCGTGGCTCGGGTCAATAAGTTGTTGCTTAACCAAGGCTAAAATCCAATTTAAAGACGGCGATAGGTTGGCGCCTACGCCAAATGTCTAACCCCGTGGATTTTCTAATTGCAGCATTGCCTGCTAGGATCCGCGGGGTTTTAGTTTTTAATCAATTTATAAAATAGAGAAAGAGGCCAATTATGCGCATTATTTTGCTGGGCGCCCCTGGAGCCGGTAAAGGCACTCAAGCGCAAGTCATCATGAATAAATTTGGTATTCCCCAAATTTCTACCGGTGACATGTTGCGAGCTGCGATCAAAGCCGGAACCCCATTAGGACTGGAAGCGAAGAAAGTTATGGATGCTGGCCAGCTGGTATCTGATGACATCATTATTGGCTTGGTGAAAGAGCGTGTTGCCCAAGACGATTGTGCAGAAGGCTTTTTACTCGATGGTTTCCCTCGCACGATTCCACAAGCAGATGCGATGAAAGACGCAGGCATTAGCGTCGATTACGTCGTAGAAATTGATGTCCCAGATGAAGAAATCGTCAAGCGTATGAGTGGCCGCCGCGTGCATCCGGGCTCTGGTCGTACTTATCATGTCATCTACAACCCACCAAAAGTGGAAGGGAAAGATGATGTCACGGGTGATGATTTGGTGATCCGCGATGATGATCAAGAGGATACCGTGCGCAAGCGTTTGGGTGTCTATCACGATCAAACCAAGCCTTTGGTCGACTTCTACACTGCAGAAGCAGCGGCTGGTGCGACCCAGTATCTGAAATTTGATGGTACTGAATCAGTTGACCAAGTCTCTGACAAAGTGCTGGCTTCACTGAGCTAATCAGCGCAGCCTAACAGCAATAAAAAAACCGCCGAATTGGCGGTTTTTTTGTCGAATTCGTTTGCCCTACACGTAGACGATGGAGGCGCAGGCAGCCAGCGATAGGAATGCCAATAAGCCGAATAGTCGTTTCATGGGGTAGCTCCTAGAGGTTTAATATTTTGCCTGCCCTGAAGCTAACCAAGCCATCGATTTAATACAAATTAAGCTGTTTGTTGTGTGACCATTCGCACCCAATTGCAGAACTGATTCTCAGTTACAGAGCCCAATGCCGAAGCTAGTTCACATGGCTGTGAATAAAGCTATCGATAGCCTTCAGCGTTTGCAGTCGGGTTTCGTTTTTGCTCAAGTAGTGGCCTTCATCATCGAGCTCAACAAAGGTCACCTCTTTGCCGAGCTTCTTGAGCTTTTTATACATGTCTTCTGACTGCTCAATATCCACCACTTCATCGATGTTGCCATGGATAAGCAAAATCGGCGCATTAATGTTAGTGGCATGATGAATGGGAGAGACAGACTCAAGATACTCATCACTCGCCTTGCCATTGGCCATGGCGTCTTCCCAGTAAGCGACAATAGAATCTCGGCGTCTATTTTCGCGCTTTTCCCTATCTAGCATCATCTCTAAATCAGCGATGCCGTTGATCGACACCGCACACTGATAAACATCTGGCGTGAAAGTCGCCCCTGCCAACGCCGCGTAGCCTCCGTAACTTGCGCCAACAATACACACCCGATTGGCATCGAGCTGACCTTGTTGGGCTAGCAGAGTGACCGCGTCGGTTAGATCGTCCTGCATTTTTTTACCCCACTCGCCGCGCCCTTTGAGTACATGTTCGAGACCAAAACCCCAAGAGCCCCGAAACTGTGGTTGGATCACCAGGAACCCGCGGCTGGCAAAATACTGGGCTAACCAATCAAAGCCCTTTCTGTCGTATGACTCAGGCCCGCCATGCGGCATCATAATGGCCGGTAGCGGTTGACTGCTTTCAATATGGGCAGGTCGAGTCAACAGGGCGGGGATGGTTAAGCCATCTCTGGCTTGATAGCTGAATACTTCGACAGGGTTGACTTGTTCAGCCTTCAGTTGCGGCCGTGATGAGGCGACAAAAGTGAATTCCCCGTCGCTAAACAAATAATACTCGCCGGGTATTCCCATGCCTTCGACGTAAAACAGCATCGTTCGCCAATCAGGCGTATAGTCGACTAACGTCATCGAGTCGTCCGGCATTGCTTTGGTAATCGCCGAAAAAAGCTTGTTGAGTTTGGTGTCGAAAAACTCATAGCTTGGCTGGAATCCGGCATAACGGACGCCTGCGACAACGCGGTCGGTATCGGTCAACAGTCCTGCGACACTGGCGTCTTGGCGAGAGAATATGGGGCCGGTAATGCTGCCGTCGGCCAACTCCAATCGGTAGTATGCGCGATGGCCGGATTCGGCAACTGCCGACATCACCAGTGCTTTGTAATCCGGAGTAATACCAGCAATGCCCTTGTTGATGTAATCGGTGGTTTCCTCATAAACAGTGCGCCATTGTCCATCGTCATAGGCTTCTACAATGTGACGGTTGCGGTATTCATCGTATCGTTCCCGTGCTAGCAACTGGTCATTCTGGTCGAGAAAAAAGTCGAGGGAGTTGACCGTTCCTTTATGTACTGCTCGCGGGGTCCGTTTCGGTGAGTCAAGTTTGACCCGAACCAAACCATAAGAGGGTGAGTTAGGATTTCGCTCGTTACTCAAAAACGCGGGCATGTAAGCCCAAGCGAGATCACTCGATAGCGCAACAATATCTCCGAGGCCGGTTTGACCTTTGTGAATACCCTTGCCTGGAGTCAGCATTTGCTGAATTTTGTTGGTGTTCAGATCAAACAAGAATGCGGTGCTGACATCATGAGAGCCAGAGTATCCTCGAATCCGCCGATGCTGAGTGGAGCGAATGACGATTTGCTGCTCGCTGAGGAAGTAAAGTTCATCGGTGCGGATGCTGGAAAGATCCAAGGCGCCAATCACTTCAGACTTAGTCAAGTCAATCACAGTGAGGATATCCTTGCCCCTTGATGTATCGCGGTAGACGAGTCGTTGTCCTGATGGCGAAATTTTCATCATTGTTTTGGCCGGCAGGTAGCCAAAAACTTCCAGTGGCACCAGAGGCGTGACGGCGGTCAGTTGGTCACTTGGTTGGGCGTAGGCAACGCTAGCGTGGAGAGTGACAGAGGCTAATAATGAAGCGAATAATAAAATGTGACGCATCGTTCGAATCCTTGAACAATATATTGATCTTCATGCACTTTAAACAACATTAAAGGGTATGCCAAACGGCTTAAACGTTTGTGTGATTTGGACAGCTAATGTCGGTGACAATGTTCAGCTTTCGCTGGTCCAAAGGTAACTTGATCCCGTACACTGATGCAATCTCCAAGGAGAAGTAACTGACTGATGGATTTGCAATTAGAAACTCAAAAGTATGGTGTGCTGCTGGTCAACTTAGGTACTCCTGATGAGCCAACCGCCTCGGCCGTGCGCCGTTACCTGAAACAATTTTTGTCCGACAAGCGCGTTGTCGATGTGCCGCGGCCAATATGGTGGCCGGTGCTAAATGGCATTATTCTACCAATCCGTAGCCCCAAGGTAGCCAAAGCCTATCAGACCATTTGGCAGGATGATTCGCCACTGCGAACCATTGGCCAGGCACAGGCTTCGGCATTGCAACAGCGGCTATTAATTGATTTTGGTATTGACTGCCCAGTAGAGCTGGCAATGACCTACGGTAACCCATCAATTCCTGATGCGATGGCGCGACTGCAACAGGCTGGGGTTGAACGGATTGTCGTGATGCCAATGTACCCCCAATATTCGGCTACCACCACTGCCTCGGTGGCAGACGCAGTGAATGCTGCCGTCGCCAATATTCGCCATATTCCTGAGCTGCGTATGGTGCACCATTATTACCATCATCCGTTGTATATCAAAGCATTAGCTGGCTCAGTCAAAAGCCACTGGCAACAGCATGGCCGTAGTGATTTGTTGATGATGTCTTTCCACGGTATTCCTCAACGTTATGCCAAGCTCGGCGACCCGTATCCAAAGCACTGTGAAGCAACTGCCGAAGCGGTTGCCAACGCTTTGGAGTTAAAACCTGAGCAATGGCAGCTGACCTATCAATCGCGATTTGGCCGAGAGCCTTGGTTGCAGCCATACACCGATGAAACACTTGAGAGTTTGCCGGCAAAGGGGACTAAATCGGTTGATATCATGTGCCCAGCTTTTGCTGCTGATTGTCTTGAGACACTGGAAGAAATCGCCGAAGAAAACAAAGAAGTATTTGTCGAAGCCGGTGGCGAGCAGTACCGCTATATCGGGGCGCTCAATGACTCCCCTTGCCATATCAAGCTATTGTCGGTGCTGGTGGCAGAACAACTTAACGGATGGTAATTGGTATGGTGACAGGTTTATTTGTTGCGCTTCATGGTTTGCTTTTGCTGCTGTTGTCAGTTGCCGTCATTCGGCTTCGGATGCGTCACCAAGTCGGTATTGGTGACGGCGAGGTCAGTCAGCTCAAGCGAGCGATTCGGGTCCAAAGTAACTTTATCGAATATGTGCCATTGTGCTTGTTAATTATGGCGGCGCTGGAGTGGCAGCAAGCTCACGTGGTTGGCTTGTTTGTGCTCGGAGCGCTACTATTTATCGGTCGCGTCCTTCATGCGATTGGTCTGTCGGCAAATGCGGGTGAATCCAAAGGTCGAATGTTTGGTACGGTGGCCACTTTTGTTGTGCTGTTTGTTGGCGCGATATGGTTGCTCGCTGTGAGCGTCGCTAGTTTGCTCGGCTAGGATGCCTATTGGCAATGCCCTTTGATTATTATTTGGTATTGCTGATGCTGAAGTTCGTCAATGACATAATTACGCGAGCAGGACCCACGGATTTCAAGTAGCGATTCCAAATCGTTCAGCGCCTGATGTTCGCGCAGTACTTTAGCATTACTTGGCTCGCTGAGTTGATAAGGCTCCTCGGGCGGCAAGATACGATCGTAGATACTTCGAGACCTCGGCTCATCCTGATCGACTTTGTGTGGCGTAATCAATGCTTGATAGTTGAAGCTAATCGGAGACGATTGATTATCAATCATCAACTGGCTTTCAATGTCGTAACCCTTGTCAGCTGGACTGCTGGAACAAGAAGCTAAGGTCGCAATAATGATGGCGGCTGCAAGTAATCGTCCTGAAGGAGCAGTCATATATCTCGTTAGTGGCTAAATCAAATCAACTCCCAAGGTACCGTCTGGTGAGCGAATTGCAACCTTATTAGAGCAAACTCAGATCATTGAATAGCAATGATGCTGCCGCCAAAACAATTAAGTAGCGCAGTGATTTTCCAATCAGCAAGGCGACTGCGCTAAGCCAAGGGTTGAGTTTTAACCAGCCGCCAGCTAGACACAGCAAATCGCCGACTACCGGTGCCCAACTGAGCAATAACGCCCAATGACCATGATGCTGCAGCCATGCTAGAACCTGCTGTTGACGTGCTGACGCGTTGGCGTTGAGTTGTTCGAGAGTTTTTAGTTTGCGAGCTTGCCAGCCCATCCAGAATGTCACCAAGCCGCCGAGAGTGTTACCTATACTAGCGGCAAGGAAAAGACTAATGGGCGCGCCCCATTGCTGTTGCCAAGCGAGGATTAATGCTGCTTCTGAGCCACCAGGTAACAATGTGGCAGCCAAGAAGCTGGTCCAGAAAAGAGCAGCAACAGCCATAGTTATCAATTAAGTGAAGAAATATCCGCTGACTTTACTCCACGGACTGCAACCATGCCAAGGCGGAATCGCGATCTGCCATCACTCTGACATTTCGCTCTGGATAAGCGATTTGCTGAATCTCAGCGATTGCTTCCGCCGCAAGTTGGCTGTATCGCTCTTCCGACCAAAATGCGATTGCTTCAATATCAAAACCGTCGGCTAGTAGTCGAATACCAGACAGTTCAAAATGGTTATCCTCGCGCCAAGCGATGAGCAACTTAGCTGGCGAGTTGTAGTCACTCAACGCTTGATTGAGTGCTTTGTGGGTGTCGATATTAAATTCCAACGAATCATTCGGAGTCCATTCCAGCACACCCTCGCGCAATTGAAAATTGCCGATAGGGGAATCGTACTGGGGCATAGCCACTGTACCTCTTAAATCAGTGCAAAACGTATTACTTAAAAACCCATTTAGGTTTGTGGTTATTTTAGAATATAAACTCCCCTTTATTGCTGAACTCAAGTTAAAAAAATCGGTTATTTTTATTATTTAACCAATTGTTTTATTTGTTTTTATTATTTGAAAATAACTGATCAACATTATTGTCAAATTGGCTATATATTGATTACATGGGCATCGCTCACAGCAACGCCAACTTCAAAGTCAAAAAGGTCAGCCATGTTTCGCATCAATCAGCTTATTCCATTCGCTTGTCTTACTATCATGGGCTGCGGTGAAGCGGTGGATTCATCAGTGAGTCATCAGCATCCTAATCAGTCTTCTTCAGCCACCACTGACTCACTAGCGCTCCCTGCCCATCATCAACTCGAAACCATATTCATTAACGGAGTCGAACGAGAATTCATTGTGTTTGCCAACCCCGATTTGGCTAGCACTAAGCCGACTCGTTTGGTTGTGGTATTGCACGGTTTTCTTTCAGGCCATCAACCATTTTTAGAACTAACTGGTTTTAGTGATGCTGCAGCCAAACGAGCTGATGTGTTGGTTGTTTATCCTCAAGGGTTGGAGGCGTTGCCTGATGGCTTTGAGATGGCAGGAACCCAGTGGGATGTCCATTGGGGAACGGATACCAAAGATGCTGAGTTTCTTACTGCGATGATTGTGCAATTGCAAAACCAGTATGGACTAAAACCACAGCATACTTATTTAACCGGCCATTCGAATGGCGGCTATATGAGTTATCTAATGGCTTGCGAAGTCGCTGAGCAAGTGCCGGTGGCTGCTATTGCTCCTGTTGGTGGTAACTTGCCATTGAGCGTTCAGCAGCGTTGCGACTCGAATCATGACTTCGCCATATTGCACTTGCATGGGCGTCAAGATCATATTGTTCCGATTGATGGACGGCCTGGGTTTTCGGCATCGGTTCAACAAGCCGGTGCGTTTTTTGCCGATAAGTTTGGCTGTCAAAGTGAACCGGTATCTAAGCAATTGCCTGGCGCTGATGGCAGCCTTACGCCGTTGCTTCAACACTATGAGTACCGCAATTGCCGAGAGGGGGCGGCGGTAGAGCAAATCATCATCGATGAGATGGGCCACACCTGGCCGGGCTCAGCGATTGACTTGTATGAGCTCGATCCTTACGTTGGCTTTACCAGCTATGAATTGAATGCCAACGGGGTGATTTTGGATTTCTTCGAGCGCTTTTAATAAAAATTTTTGTTAACAGTTGAATGTTGTTGATGTTGCTGTTGCAGCTAGGTAGGTTGAAACTTTCAAACTATCGATAAGGACAACAGGTCATGACATATCGCTACCTACTCGTGTTTGCTCTTGCTATGGCGAGTTATTCAGTGAACGGAAGTCAACAACTGGAAATTCACCGAACGTTGAACGGCAGTATGCCGCCTGCCAATATTGCGGTCACTGCCGATAACCGCTTGTTCATGAGTTCACACTTGGGTTGGGGCTCGACCCATCGAGTCGTCGAAGTATTACCCGATGGTGCCTATCAAGCTTACCCTGATTATCAATTTTCCCCTGCATTGGGTGGCGTATTAGGCATAGTTGCTGATCGTCAAGGCGTACTGTGGTTCTTAGATTCAATATGGGGCGATAAGCCGCTGGGCCGAGTGATTGGTTGGGACACCCTCAACAATAGGCTATTCAAGGTTTTTCATATTGCGTATCCATTTATCAACAATGAATTTATTCTCAATGATTTAGCTGTTGATCGAAGCCATGGAGCCATCTACATCTCAGAAACGGCTGGCCAGCAAACCTCAGCCATCCTGGTGATTGATATCGATACTGGTGCCATTCGTCGGGTGTTGCAAGGCAGCCAAGCGACCGTCGCTGAAGATAAAGACTTGCTGGTGGACGGCGAAGTCGTCAAATCGAATGGCACGCCGGTTCGGGTTGGCGTTAATCCAATTACCATTGATGAAGCTGATCAGTGGTTGTACTTTGCACCGATGAGTAGCAGCAGTGTTTATCGCGTAGAGACGAGTCATTTAGTTGATGACAGTTTATCGCCTACCGAACTTGAAAAGCAGGTTGAACGCTATGCAGCTAAACCGATGAGTGACGGTATTACCATCGATAGCGCCAATAACTTGTATATATCGGATTTGGCAGCCAATGCGATTGGGGTGATTACTCCGGATAGACAATATCAGTTGTTACATCAAGACAGTAATCTGCTCAGCTGGATTGAGGGATTTGCTAACGCTGGTGAGTACATCTATGTGTCGTCCAATAAGCTGCACGATTCGCCGGTATTTAATAACACTGGCGCAGACAATCTCGATTTCTTCTTGCTCAAATTTAAGCCGCTGGCACCTGCACCGCACGGCCGTTGATAGCTTGCGAAGCTCGCATGTTCACAGTGAGTCGGCAGCAAACAACACACTTCGGTGACGCTCACGTCCATCCTTGGAGCGCTCTACACCCGGCATCCATGCCGGCTGAAGCACCTCTGTGCGTTACTTGCTACCTCTTTGTGAGGGGGGCTTTGAAAAGGCCACAGACGATTAAGAGTAGCTTGGGAGTTGGATAGTAGAGCTTCTGCCGCAGGGAAGCGGCAGCAGAGCCATCATGGACGATTTCACGGCGTCTCGACGAGGCAAGTCGCGAGCTACGAAGCTCGCATGTTCAAACTGAGTCGGCAGCAAACAACACCCTTCGGTGATGCTCAAGTCCATCCTTGGAGCGCTCTGCACCCGGCATCCATGCCGGCTGAAGCACCTCTGTGCGTCATTTGCTACCTCTTTGTCAGGCGGTTGCGTTGAAAAGGGCACAGACTGTTAAGAGTAGCTTGGGAGTTGGATAGGAGAGCTTCTGCCGCAGGGAAGCGGCAGCAGAGCCATGTTGGACGATTTCACGGCGTCTCGAGTAGGCAAGTTGCAAGCTGCGAAGCTCGCGTCTTCACCGTTAGTGGGCAGCAAACAACACCCTTCGGTGACGCTCAAGTCCATCCTTGGAGCGCTCTACACCCGGCATCCATGCCGGCTGAAGCACCTCTGTGCGTCATTTGCTACCTCTTTGTGAGGGGGGCTTTGTAAAGGCCACAGACGATTAAGAGTAGCTTGGGAGTTGGATAGGAGAGCTTCTGCCGCAGGGAAGCGGCAGCAGAGCTTACATGGAAGTATTTATGGCGTCTCGACTGGACAAGTCGCAAGCTGCGAAGCTCGCGACCCCTTGGTTGATTCTTCGAATCATCAAAGCAAGTTATGTCGACCTAAGCGATGCCACATTCCTGACAAGTCACGCATTCCAACACGCAGTTATTGTCAGTATCGAGTTTGGCTGCAACGTCACGCAACGCCGTGCGCAAGCCTTCTTCAATCACTGGGTGATAAAATGGCATATCCAACATCTGTGGAATAGTCATTTGCTGCTGATGTGCCCACGCCAGCAAATGAGCCATGTGTTCAGCTGCTGGGCCAATCATCTCGGCACCAATGAATAAGCCGGTGCCTTGTTCGGCATAAACTCGCAGCATGCCCTTGTTCTTCAACATCACCCGACTGCGGCCTTGGTTTTCAAAGCTCACTTCGCCAGTGATCAAACAGTCACACGAGCCCAAGCGCTTTTGCGCATCGCGGTATGTCATACCCACCATGGCAATCTGCGGGTCGCTGAACACGACGCTAATAGCGCTGCGGCGCAAACCATTTTCAATATTCGGCGCTCGGCCTGCGTTGTCACCGGCTATGCGGCCCTGATCGGCGGCTTCATGCAGTAACGGCAATTGGTTACTGGCATCACCGGCAACAAATATGTGCTCCAATGAAGTTTGCATGGTCAGCGGATCGGCCACTGGTACGCCTCGGTCATCAAGCTCAATCGACAGCTTATCCAAACCCAACTTATCAACATTCGGCCGTCGCCCAGTTGCTGCCACTACGTAATCAACACGAATAGTTTGCGCTTCATCGTTGTCATCCAGATACGTGATTGCGACTTGCTCACCCTCGCGCTCAATCGACTCCACTCGCGCATCGGCCATCAACGGGAACTCTTCGGCAAAGGTTTTATTGGCATAAGCCATTACCTCTGGGTCCGTTAACGGCCCTACTTGGCCACCGACACCAAACAAGTGAATGTTAACGCCCAAGCGATGCATCGCTTGACCCAACTCTAGACCAATGACACCGGGGCCGAATACCGCCACCGAATTGGGCAAATCATCCCAGTTAAACACGTCATCGTTAATCAACAGTCGGTCGCCAAGTTTGTCCCACAGGCCCGGGTAAGCCGGTCGAGAACCGGTTGCGATGACGATGCGAGCGGCATGAACTTGAGTGTGATCATCAACTTGCAAGGTATGATCGCCAACAAAGCGGGCGTAGCCTTGGATTTTGTCATCAGCTGGAATGCTATCGACTCCTTCGAGGACAAAGCCAACAAATCGATCGCGTTCGAACTTAACGCGCTCCATCACTCGTTTACCGTCTACTTTGACGTCGCCTTCGACATCAACACCGAAAGGCGAGGTATGACGAGCATGATGAGCCGCTTCTGCAGCGGCAATGAGTAACTTGGATGGCATGCAACCAACCCGAGCGCAGGTCGTACCGTACGGGCCGCCTTCAATCATAACCACGCGGTTGGCATGCGCTTTTGCTGCTCGGTAGGCTGATAAGCCGGCGGTTCCGCCGCCAATCACAGCGACATCAACAGATAATTGTTTCATGGTGACTCCTACCGCCGTTGCTCGGCAGCAAAATAGTTAAGCTTCAGGATATTGGGGGCCGGAGCCCCCGGTACGAAATTGGAGAAGTTGTTACTGCGATTATTTGGCTAAGTAAGCGTCAAGTTCCTCGCTACCACCAATGTGCTCGCCGTTGATGAATACTTGCGGTACCGTGCTGCGACCGGAGATTGCTTTTAGGCTGACGGTTGTGGCGTCGGTGCCCAAAATCACTTCTTCATAACGAATACCGTTATCGATCAATGCTTGTTTTGCCTTGGCACAGAATGGGCAACCTGGCTTGGTGATGATGCTAACCGAGTCTGGCTTGGCCGCTTCTGGCGCGATGTAAGCCAACATGGTATCGGCGTCAGAGACTTCAAATGGGTCGCCTGGTTTTTGTGGCTCGATGAACATTTTTTCAATCACACCGTTTTTCACCAGCATTGAGTAGCGCCAGCTGCGCTTGCCAAAACCAAGCTCGGCTTTGTCAACCAACAGGCCCATACCTTCTGAGAACTCGCCATTGCCGTCAGGAATGACCTTGATGTTTTCTGCTTCTTGGTCAGCAAGCCATGCGTTCATCACAAAGGTGTCGTTTACGCTCATACAAACAATGTCATCGACGCCATTCGCTTTGAACACATCGGCCAGCTCGTTATAACGCGGCAAGTGAGTCGATGAACAGGTTGGCGTGAAAGCTCCCGGCAAAGAAAAAACAATCACTGTTTTATTGGCGAACAAGTCGTCAGTGGTGACGTTTACCCACTCATCACCTTGGCGAGTTGGGAAAGTTACTTGAGGTACTGGTTGGCCTTCTTTATTTGCGAACATAATCAATCTCCGTAATGAGTAATTTGTCTGTTTCGAATCAACGGAGCTAAGTATGGCTAGGATTGTTTGATAAATAAAATCGATTAAATCTATCGTTCTGATAGATAATTATTGTCATTAAGATTAACCAGGATCATAAAGTGACTATTTCGCAACCAAATGATCTGTATGAAATTCACCCACTAACCGTAGCGTTAATCGGGTTTTGGCTGTTTTCTGTGAAATATTTGTGACAATTGCTAATTACTTGAACAGTGCTGGATAATAGCCTAGCCCACGCCCCATAAGGTCTGAAACATTTCTGAAATGGCTGTGACACATTTCGTTCACAGACATGAAGTCTTTTTGTCATTTTTCACCATTAGCTTCTTTCTCGCTTATTTCACATGCGATTAATTCCGTCCTCGGAGAAGATAATGGAACTCAAAACCCTGTTTAAGCTCGGTGCAATTGCATCTGCACTGATCCTTGCTGGTTGTGGTGGCGACATCAATATTAAAACTGGCGACGACTCGGCTCCTACGCCAGTTGACCCAACACCAACAGAAACCCCTCAAGAGCAAGCCTATGGTGGCTTTGCTGAGAAAAGCACTGGAATCGCTGATCTGGACGGAAAACAAGTCTGGAAGCTGAGCGGTCTACTGCAACCTGCAGCTGCTTCTGCATCAACCTTCGCAACTGGTGGCCAAGACGGCAACGAAATTACCTTGGGTAACGATGTTGTTTGGGAATTGGATGGTCCGGTTGTTGTTGGTGGCGACAACGAAAACTCAGTTGTCTTGAACATTTTGCCAGGCACTAAAATCATTGGTGGCGACGGTGACTACTTAGTCGTTAGCCGTGGTTCACAAATTAACGCGGTCGGTACTGAAGACGCGCCAATCGTATTCACTTCTGTTGATGCTGCATTGGGCCAAGAAGGCGAACCAGGCCAATGGGGTGGTTTAGTACTGCTCGGTAACGCACCAGTTAACACCTGCCCAGATTTGAATGCTTGTGATGCTTCTTTCGAAGTAGGTGACTTCCCTTACGGCGGTAACAACCCTGAAGATAACTCGGGCTCACTGAAATACGTTCGTGTTGAGTTCGGTGGCTTCAAAATCAACGACACTCAGGAAATGAACGGTATCAGCTTCGCAGCTGTTGGTTCTGAAACTGAAGTTGAGTACATCCAAGTCCACGAAAACAACGATGATGGCGTTGAGTTCTGGGGTGGTAATGTGTCTCTGTCTAAAGTTGTTCTGACTAACAACTTTGATGACTCGCTGGACTGGACAAACGGCTGGCAGGGCTCTGCTCAGCATGTCCTGATCATGCAAAAAGACAACGGTTCAAACCGTGGTATCGAAGCCGATAGCAACAGCGATATCGATGCCGAACCTAAGTCAAACCCAACACTGTCTAACTTCACTATCTTGGTTGCCAACGGTACCAACGACGGTGGTGATGACGCCGAAGGTATCATCCTCCGTAAAGCAACAGCGGTTAACGCTTACAACATGCTGGTCAAAGGTGATGCAGATTCTGGTGAGTGTTTAGAGATTGACGGTGATAACACCGTTATCAACGCGCAAAACGGTGAACTGGTATTCACTCACAGCTTGCTTGATTGTGTCGAGCCAACCAAAAACCAAAGTGTTGACGAAGACAACCAGCTGGCCTACGACGTCCACGCTTGGTACACCGGTCAAGAAGGTAACCTGATTGGCGCGTCTGCGCTCGAAGGTTACATGCCAACAGCAAGCTCTGTTGCTTTGACTAGCGGTAAAGCTGACTTGGGTAACACTGATGCGCGCTTGATGGATGCCGAATATATCGGTGCTTTTGATGGCTCAAATGACTGGACTGTGGGTTGGACGACTGCAATCCATGATGATGACGGCGGCACTGACCCAGTTGCGCTACAGCCTCTGACATCTTGCCCTGTGGGTACGACTCAAGAGATGGCCATTGACGGTCTATACAAAGACGCTGATGTTGAGCTGATTTGTGGTCTGGAAGGCAATGTTCTGACTAACACCACCCTGTTGGCTGGCTCGAACGTGCTGTACAAGCTTTCTGGCGGTGCTGTTTTGGTTGGCGGTGACAACGAAAACTCAGCCACCCTTTCTATCCAAGCTGGCGTTGAAATCTTCTCTGAAGAAGACAGCTACCTAGCAATTAACCGTGGTTCAAAAATCATGGCCATGGGTAACGCTGATATGCCAATCGTGATGACGTCGCAAGAAGACGTGATTGAGGGCGGTGAAGGTGAGCGCGGTCAGTGGGGCGGCTTGGTTCTGCTGGGTAACGGCTTGACCAACAAGTGCCCAGACAAGAATGCCTGTGATGCTTCGTTCGAAGTGGGTGACCATGCCTATGGCGGTAACGACAACACCGATAGCAGCGGTACCATCAGCTACGTCGTTGTTAAGTACGCTGGCTTCAAAATCAATGATACCCAGGAAATGAACGGCATCAGCTTCGCGGCTGTGGGTTCTGGTACTCAAGTCGACCATATCCAAGTTCACGCTAACGGTGATGACGGCGTTGAGTTCTGGGGCGGTGCAGTCAGCCTCAAGTATGTCTACTTGACTCACAACTTCGATGACTCTCTGGATTGGACTAACGGCTGGCAAGGTAAAGCTCAGTACGTCTACATCACTCATGAAGATGGCTTTGCTAACCGCGGTTTCGAGGGCGACAGCCACAAGACTGACGGTGACACGCCTACTTCGCACCCGCTGATTTCTAACGTCACTATCCTACCAGGTGTTGATGTTGAGAACGCTTCTGGTGACAAAGGCGAAGGCATCATCTTGCGCGTCGCCACTGAAGCTGAAATCTACAACATGGTGATTCGAGGTCGCAAAGGCTCGACTGGCGAAACTGAATCTGGTGAGTGTGTGGAGCTCGACGGTACTTACCCATCATTGATTGATGGTGTCAACAGCGGCGCATTGCTTATCGAGCATAGTGTTGTTGACTGTAACGAGCCTTTCAAAGGCACAGACATGGGTGCTGTAGATGTTGAAACCTGGTTCCTCAGCTTGACAGGTAACAGTGCGCAAGCCGTGAGCTTGACCGATGGAATGCCTGCTGCAGGTGACACAGTTCTGCTGGGCACAGGTAAAGACGCAAGCACTGTGGACTCATGGTTCGATTCAACCGACTACATCGGTGCATTTGACGGCGAAAACGACTGGCGTGAAGGTTGGGCTTACATCCCTAACTAATCCCGCCGATGGCCGGGGAGCGTCGCTCCTCGGCTAGTTCTCGCAAATCTAAGTAGTTTCGAATGTTCGTCGGGTTACCCAATCACGGTAACCCGAATTTGAATTGCACACAGGATAGTCACAGTATGAAAACCAAGCCGAGTTTTACCACCAGCAAAGTGAGTGTTGCAGTTGCCAGTGCGCTATCTGCCGCCGCAATATTCACGGCAACCCCAGTGTTCGCTGCCGAGGAAGAGGCACAACCGGGTTATGCGGGCGATGATGTTGAAGTCATTGCGGTAACGGCTCGACTCAAAAGCGCAGCTTCCGAGGTCATGGAAGAACGCCGCGAGCAAGCCTATGTAGCAGACTTGATGGGTTCTGACCAAATTTCACGTACTGGCGATAGCGATGCTGCTGCTGCCTTGCGTCGTGTGACCGGTTTGACCTTGAAAGATGGCAAATTTATTTATGTGCGTGGTTTAGGCGAGCGTTACTCAAGTACCTCGTTAAACGGCGCAATTGTTCCTTCCCCTGATCCAACTCGTAACGTTGTGCCTTTGGATATGTTCCCGGCATCAATTATCGAGTCTTTGTCGGTACAAAAGGCCGGTTCACCTAACGCTCCTGCAGCCTTTGGTGGTGGTCACGTTGATATTCGCACCAAGGCGATTCCAACAGACTTTTTCTTCAAATTTGGCCTAGGTACACGTTACAACACCAATGACTCTGACGATGCTTACACCTATGCCAGCGGTGATGACGAGTGGAAGGGTAAAGACGACGGTATTCGTGCTTTTCCACAAAGTATTGAAGATGCCTATTCAACTTACGGCGGCATTGACCCAATCAGTGATATTTTGCCGGTCGTTGGTGATTTAGACCAAGCTCGCCAAATCAACCGTGAATTGGCGCTAGACATGCACCGTGATATGACGGTGAAAACTCAAGATACCGATTTTGCTTATCGCGGCAATGTTGCCGTGGGCAACAGCTGGGATTTAGGTAAGGACACCATTTTCGGTTTTGTTGCTGCTGGTTATTACAAGCGTCAGCAAGAAAACTATGAAGAATTGGATGTTGAGCTGGCGGACGAAAACGGCACCATCAACAACTCCAAAGAAGTCGTTGGTACTGATTCTATTGTTCAGTGGTCAACCTTGCTTAACATGGGCTTTGAGTTTGATGAGAACAACAAAGTAGAAACCTACACCACGTATCTTCGCGATACCTCCGATGATGTTTCTATTGCGATTGAAGAGACCATCGATACTATCTCTGAGCCAAACGCCTTGCAGGTATATAGCGTTGAGTACGAAGAGCGTACCTTAATCAGTAACCAGGCCAAGGGCACTCACTTCTTCCCAAGTCTGTATGACATTGAAGTCAACTGGTTCTACTCTGATGCCCGTGCTGAGCGTTATGCACCAAACGAGTTGAGCTATACCTATGGTGTCGTTATTGACGAACAAACTGGTGATATCACCAGCCGTCGCTTGAATACTCAGGACGAGCCCAAATACGTTTACACCCGCTTGGATGACGATACCGAGAACACCGGTTTTGAAGTCAAGCTACCAGTAAACTTCGCCGGTGCGGAAGTGACTCTGAGCGGTGGTTACAGCTATTTCGAGCGTGCACGTGAAAACTATGCCACTCGTTTGGGCTTTGAAGCGGATAAGTTCGGCAATGACATTCTCGAATTAGAGTTTTCTGACATCTTCACCGATGAAAACATCCTCGATGAAGAAAAAGACTTTGAGCTTAAAGACGCCTCAACTTCGACCGAAGACTACGTGGCAGCAGAGATGATCGATGCTGGCTTCTTCTCCTTTGATGCTAACTTCGATGATATTTGGCGCTTCACCGGTGGTCTTCGTTATGAAGATTTCCGTCGCACCACATTGCCAATCGATTCAGATGGTGAGATTTCTGATGAAGGCGGTCGTTACGACATCACCGATTACGTGGTTGTTGAAGACGGTTGGTACCCTTCATTGTCGGCCACTTGGCAACAAAGCGAAGAAATGCAGTGGCGCTTTGGCGCTAGTAAAACCATTGTTCGCCCTGACTTGCGAGAAGTGTCTCCGGTTCGTTTCCAAGACCCTGTCACCGGTATCGATTCGTTCGGTAATCCAGAGCTGGAAAGCTCCGATATCCTGAACTTCGACGTGCGTTGGGAATGGTACATGGAGTCTGGCAGCAACTTGAGCGTTGGTGCTTTCTATAAAGACTTGGAAGCTCCGATTGAGCCAGTTCAGCGTATTACCGAAGCGGGTCGTCAGCAGAAGTACTACAACGCAGAATCGGGTTACATCTACGGTATCGAAACGGAATTCTTGCGTGACTTCTCGTTCATCGATTCTGACTCAGACATCCTTGAAGGCATGTTCATCGCCGGTAACCTGACGTTGAGCGATTCTGAAATCGAAATTAAGCCAAATAGTGAGATTGACCCGACCAACACCAAGCGTCGGATGACCGGTCACTCTGAGTATGTGGCGAACTTGCAATTCAGCTTCGATTCTCCAGATGGTTGGCACAGCACCACGCTGGTATACAACGTCTTTGGTAAGCGCATCGCCTGGGGTGGTAGCGCTGGTTTGGACGATGTCTACGAGCAACCGTTCCACAGCTTGGATTTCACTTACACCTTGTTCCCAACCGATAGCTTAGATATCAAATTCAAAGCCAAGAACATTCTTGGTGAAGAGTCTGAGTACAAGCAAAACGGCAACAAGACTTACTGGAAAGATCCAGGCACTGAGTTCACTTTGCAGTTCGCTTATGAGTACTAAGCCAAACTGAAAACAACTCAGTAGTAATAAAGCCGGTCTGGGGACCCAGACCGGCTGACCGAATAATAATAACTATCTATCGCACTTACACTCCGTCAAGCACCGCAAGGTGCTTTTTTTTATGCCCAAGGGTGGGGGATGAACCTCTGGCGTAGTTTTCGCAGCTTGCGAGTTGCCTCGTCGAGACGCCGTGAAGTCACCCGTTAGCTCCATGCTCGGAAAGACAGAGCGAGTTATCTACTCCTCACTCAGACACGGCGTGAATATGTCCCTATAGCCTCTACCGCAGCGTCCCTGCTGCGGAAGGTCTTCGTCAGCAGTAGATAACTCACTCTGTCAAATCATGGTTTCCAAAGCTTCTTTTGGTTGAGATTACACTGATGCTTACAGGGCGGTAGTGAACTTTGCCACTTGCTGCTTCAACCGGCATGGATGCCGCATGTAGAGCGACACATGGAAGTGCTTGAGCGTCAGCATTACTACCGCCAACCCTCACCGTTCGCTGCCAGCGAGTTTTCTAGTCGAGATATAGCCACCTTTGACAAATTGTTTTACAACGCCTGACTTGCAAGTTTGCTGACAGTGATTAACAGTGAAGTGATGTACTTGCCGATGTAAAACAATGGGGTATCGATGACCAAAGAGCTGCAATTGCCACTTGTACTAGCTGGCCCAATTTTGCGCCATGTATCAGCCAATCATTTCGGATGCTGGTTGGTCACCGCAGAGCCAATACGTTGTCAGCTTCAATTGCAGCCCGAATCTGGTGAACAACTTCAGCTGCAACTTGACCAGCACATGGTGAGCTACCGAGCTGCAAAGCACGTTTGGATTCATCAGATCCAACTCCCGTTGCCACAAGCTTTGCCAGATAGTGGTTGGGTGGGTTATGACATGCTGCTGCAACCTGATGGCGCCACCGACTGGCTTGGGTTTAGGCAATGGGGCGAAGCGTCGCTGTGTTATCCCAACCGAGATTCACTGGGTTTTTATCTTAAGCCCAAGCTAACCAAGTTACTCCATGGCTCGTGCCGCAAACCTCACCATGATTCGATTGATGGGCTGGTCGAAGCCGACCGATTACTGGCCCAGAATCAACCCGAGCAATGGCCACAGTTATTGATCCTTAGTGGTGACCAAATCTATTGTGATGATGTTGCGGCGCCGATGCTACGTGCAATACACCAAGCAATTGAACGGCTCGGTTTTGACGATGAGCATTTACCGCAATGCCAAGTTTCATCCGCTCAACAACTCCATAGTTCGCAACCGACTTACTATAACCGCAGCGAATTATTGCCCTTGACCAATTCCGGCCAAGCTGCGGTGGAAAAGTTGTTCCGTGGCGTCAAAAAGCCCATCTTCACCTCGGACAATGCCGAGAATCACCTGATTAGTTTGGCTGAAGTGTTGACCATGTACCTGATGGTTTGGTCGCCAACATTATGGCATCAATACAGCACCCAATTGAGTGATGATTTAGCAGCCCAATTGACTGAAACTGAGTTGCACACTTATCGCCAGCAGCGCGATGTGATTGATAAATTTGCCGCGGGCTTATCAGACGTCAGGCGCTTGATGGCTCATTTGCCAACGGCGATGATCTTTGATGATCACGATGTCACTGATGATTGGAACTTAAGTGCTCGTTGGGAGCAGATTGCTTACTCAAATCCATTATCGAAACGCATTCTTGGCAATGCGTTGTTGGGGTATTACTTGTGCCAGGGGCAGGGAAATATGTTGGCTCAGGTCCCGCAACAAGTGCGCCAAACCGTGCAGCAAGCACTTACTTCGGTTGGCCAATCAGCCCATGATGAATGCTTACAGAAATTGTTTGATAAGTCCGATTGGAGCTATCAGTGGCCGCTTGATCCGCCAGTCGTCGTGCTCGATACGCGCACTCAACGTTGGCGCTCTGAGCGCAGTTTTGATAAGCCCTCTGGCTTGATGGACTACGAGTCCATTGTTCAATTGCAGCGCCAAATTGAGCAATTACCAGCGGCCGTTCTAGTCTCACCCGCGCCTGTCTTTGGGGTGAAATTGATTGAGGCAATCCAGCACATATTTACCTTTTTTGGCAAACCGCTAATGGTCGATGCTGAGAGTTGGATGGCTCATCCTGGAGCAGCAAGAGCCTTGTTGGATATGTTCAAACATCAGCACACTCCGGAGCGGTTTGTCATTTTATCTGGCGATGTCCATTACTCGTTTGTCTTTGCCGTCCGGCTTAGAAATCAGTTTAAGCATCAAGAACAATCTTCCGATGTGTGGCAAATCACTAGCAGTGGCATCAAAAATGAGTTTCCTGATCGTCTATTACGCGTACTTGATCGCCTTAATCGCTGGCTTTATGCCCCTAAATCGCCATTAAACTGGTTTACTAAGCGGCGTGATTTATCCATTTCACCATACCTGCCAGAGCAACGAGAGAAGGGCAGGCGACTGCTGAATGCTGCGGGTATCGGAATGGTTGAATTGGATGACAGTGGTGCCCCGACTCGCATTCAACAACTATGCGAAGGCGGTGAGCTAATACAGTTCCGTGTCCAGAGTAGGAATTAACGTCCACAAGGATTGGCTCGCCATTGCCTATGCCAGCTAAACTTGGCTCGGTCTAATAGATAGTCACTTCGGCAGCGATTAGCTTACCGTCATAAAAGTACAGCTCTTTACTGTAATTGTCCGCCATAAGCTCGATGCTATCTTCTTCAGCGAAGGCGTCATCGCCCAATATTGCAATCGCATCTTCCATACTCTGTCCTTGCGACACTCGCAGGAATGACCAAGGTTGGTCTCGCGGCTGCCATTGGTCGCTAAACACATGCTCGAGAAAATACAATTTATCGACGCTTTTACCTTTGAGTAAGACAGTCACATGGTCGTCAAATAGCAGCATCTTAGCGGTTTTACTCACCCAGATCTCTCCAATAGCAAAGTCTTCTACATGCTGACTTTCGAGCTCCGTTTCCGTTTGTTGATTGAAGTGATTGCTGATTACTGCATTGATTTGGTTAGGGTTTAATGCCAGTTTGGTTTGCTCGACATGTTGTTGGCTGAGAGTATAGCCGGTGACCTTGCGACTTATCTGATTGTTGTTTTCGACGACGCCGGTCAACCACAGTGTGAGTTGCTGGTCGCCGTCTTGGATGACAACCGAATGATCATCAGCGTCCATTTTTTTATCTATTTTGCTTTTCAGCTGGTCAAATGCTGTGTTGTTGCTAACAGTGCCCCAAAGCTGCCATTGATCATCGTCAAACCGTTCATCAAACGGTATGTGGTTGACAAGATCGGAGCTAAACCAACGATTTTCAGTTGTGATTTCGACTAATTGGTCGTTGTTAAACACTAGCCATTGGCGGCGGCCATAGCTGAGCAATACCGTATCCTTGGTCATCGCAAACCGAAGTGAAGGCGTGCCGTAAACTTGCTCGATTTGGCTCATTGTCATACCAAGTTTGGCACCGTAAGCGCCGCGGTCAAAATCGACGATGGAATGTGCCAATGTCGGTTGGTATCTTGGGTTGCCAGGTTCCACGTTGAAGACAATGGTTTTCTTTAATCCGTGGATGCCACCTAAAGCCATTTGTTGCTGGCCATATTGGTTGATTGGGGTCACTCGGTTGGAAAAACGCATGGCGCCATCACAGTGACCGATAAGGTCGCCAAAGACTTCTAATTCAGGTTTGTGGTTATCTAATCGGCCGCCTTCTCTCACGTCCTCAAGCACGTTGCTCCATCGCGCAACATGATTGCTCCAACCGGTTAGAATGACACCATAGGCTTGGGCGTTTTGTGCTTGTTGGCGAAGTTCAAAAATCGCCTCCCTAATAGCCCTTTGTTCGCTTTCACGGTCGATACTGCCGCTTTTAATGACAAATTTCTTTTTCACTGAAGCCGATGAAATAGTGTCGTATTGACAGTCAGGATAATGATCCAATACCGGAGGAAGATCTTGCGCGGTGGCCGTTGTCGCGACCGACAGGGTGGCGATCGCTAGAGACATCAATGGTCTTTGCAGTAAGTTAATCAATATAAGTTCCTTTTATATCGTTGGTCTTTGGCTCGGATATCAGTTGGACTAATGTGAGTATCCAGATTTTTCGACGTAGTTTTTGAGGTAAGCAATATGAGGTGCGAGCGTCAGTGATTTTTCCTTCACTGCTTGCACCCGTTCGATGATTTCATCAACCCCAAGGCCGAGTTCTGCAAGAATCAGCGCAATCATCAAGCCAGTGCGGCCGGTGCCGCCTTTGCAGTGCACGGCAAAGGTTTTATTGGCTTTGGCGGCAGCAGTCACAGCTGTCTTATTTTTGGCCCACGCTGATTCAAAGTCTTGCTCAGGGGCACAATCATCTTCTACCGGAAAGTGGTACCAATCGAGCGCCAATCGTTGACACAACTCTGGAATTTCAGTGACCTGATTCTTAACCATTTCTTCGCTCGGCATCATGGTGATTAACACCTCTGCGCCGGCGTCTTTTAAGGTCTGCAAGGAGTCATCTAAGGATTGTTCCTTGGTGCCGGGACAAGGGGTAAATAGAAGTGTGAGTTCATTAAACCATAGTGTTTGATATGGATGTGCGCTCATGACGATTCTTGTGTGGTTTATTGGCCATCGTTGGCCGTTGTGAGAAAAGCACATAGTGATGGCTAAGTCTAACAACATCTTTGATTTGGATTAACCAAAAGGATGCCTTTGGGGCGTCTTTGGCTACTGAAAAATGATGAGCCATGCCTCATTTTGTTCTCGGCTAACTTGCCAACTGAATCATTGTCCCTGTATTTTGCGCGGTCATAAAGCTCAAGATTCAAACGTCCGTTTGATTTGTTGGGCAATAATAAAAGCTGAGATATCCCATTTCTTACTAAGTCCTCGTCGAAGGTCAAGCTGTAGAAGAGAACTGGAGAGTTCATGAGAGCAAGTCAGAACATCACCGATCGCGAAGTTGTTGTTGCCGCAGACCAACAACTGGTATCCATCACCGATCGACGTGGCGTTATTACCTACGCCAATGAAGTATTTTGTCAGGTAGCCGGCTACACCAGCGAAGAGCTGGTGGGCCACAACCACAATATCGTTCGCCACCCAGATATGCCTAAGGCCGCTTTTGCCGATTTATGGTTAAAGTTAAAGCAGGGAAAAAGTTGGCGTGGCGTGGTTAAAAATCGCTGTAAAAACGGCGATTACTATTGGGTTGATGCCTATGTCACCCCATTAATCGAGCATGGCAAAGTCGTTGGCTACCAATCTGTTCGCACTCGGCCAACGGAGGACATGAAGGTCAACGCCGCGGAGCTTTATAAACGAATCAACCGTGGTTCAATACCAATGAGCGCCAGAAAACGGATGACGGTCAATCGAGTCGTTGCTGCGATCACTGCTTTGATGGCGCTGGTCGCAATCCAAATGCTAGCTAATCAATGGTCCATCACCATGTTGGTCGCCGCACTGTTGGGATTGCTAACCGTGATGTTTGCCGAAGAGCTGTTTAGTTTGCCTGTGTTGATTGGTGATTATGAAGTCAAATGGGACAGTCCATCGCGCTTGGTATTGGCAGGCCACCGATTCACCGATTTGCTGAAGTATCCACAGCTCATGTCTGAGGCGAAAGTGCGGACTATCCTTGGCCGTTCAAAAGACTCCGGAGGCCAGTTACTGCAGGTTTCTCAACAGTTGGAACAATCATCGGAATCATTTTTGCGTCGCATTAATGATGAATATAGCCAGCTCGATCAGTTATCGACGGCGATTCACCAAATGTCCGCTACCATCGATGAAGTCAGTCACAGCACATCGTCGGTGTATCAGAAAGTGGTCGATGCCGATCAGCGCTGCCAATCGGCAATTGAGTTAATTGATGACAACCAAACCGCGCTGAGCAAGCTGACTGTTCAAACCGACAAAGCTCGACACGAATCAGTTGATTTGAAACAGTCTACCGAGCAAATCACTGCGTTGATGACGGAGATTCAGGGCATTGCTGATCAAACCAATTTGTTGGCCCTGAATGCAGCAATTGAAGCGGCTCGGGCTGGCGAAATGGGTCGAGGGTTTGCCGTGGTCGCCGATGAGGTGAGGAGTTTGGCGAGTCGTACGCAAGGTGCGACATCGCAAATTCTTGATTCGGTTGATGAGTTAATCTCCAAGCTCAATGGTTGGAGCGAGTCCATGGAAAGTAACAGCCAGCAAGCCAATACCTGTAATGCTCAAGGTTATGAAATCCGGACGGCGGTGATCGAACTAACCACGTTATTGCAAGACATATCGGGTTCAACGGCCCATATCGCTACGGCGACGGAGCAACAATCTGTGGTCGCCGAACAGGTGTCAGGTAACGTTCATGAGATCCGTGACTTAGCAAAATCCAACCAAGCTCAATCGGAAACCATTTGCTCACTGGGCAATGGTGTCAATCAGCAGGTGGCAACACTCGGAAAGCTGTCGGCCACCTTTGGCTAGATGCGGCTAATAACGTTTGGTACTAGTGAGGTCGGTTGGGCGACTAACGTGGTCAGCCCATAAAGACTTGCCTAGCATTTAATACTCAATGCTGAACGCTCAATGTTCAAGATCTGAACCAATGCGTCAGCAACGACATCGGCGATCAGCTGTTGTTGCGCTAGGTTTGGGTGGTCATCGGAACCCGACAAGCCATCAACTAATGTCGCCACTTCGACGAAATGAATATTGATATTAAGTGATTGGCAGTCGTTGACGACTTGTTCTAGGTAGCTTGCTTGCTCGCGCCAGTTATCGACCATACGATTGGGGGCTAGCACGACAAAAATCGGCGCAAATGGGTGCAGTTTCGCCTGAGTTTGGACGAATTCAGTGTAGGCCGTTACGAACTTTTGCTTGTCGGCAATACCAGGGACAAAATCATTTGTACCTAGGTTAATGACTACTGCATCGGCCGGGCCGTCGGGAAATAGCCAGTCGCTGTCACTATACAGGTGGCTACGCTGTGCAATGTTGGGAAGGCTGAAGTTCTCGTTGCCGTCAAAACGCCGGTAGATGCCCTCTCCGGAATACGCAACGACACTCACATCGGCATCTAACCGTTTTGCAACCAGCGCAGGAAATGCTTTGCAAGCGTTGCTCTTAGCCGGATCGTAGCCTGGTTTGTTGGTTTCGTTGCCATAGCCACAACTAATCGAGTCACCATAAAACTCAATCTTTCGTTGTCTCGATTTCGGCTTTGACGCCGAGGGCACCGCTTCGCTGCGGTACAAGTCGATACCGAGAAAATGACTAACACCCGTTAGGGATTCGCTACGCCGGTGGATGGCGAGCTCAAACGAAGCGCTAGGTAGTTGGTCCGTTTGATCGAACAGCACATACTGTTGCTGACCGGGCTTACAACACAGCGTTCTTAGCCATTGGCCGTCGATAAACACATCGTAGTAGCTGGGCACCGGCGCAATGCCTCGTTCACAGTTCAGTTGCAGCACCGCCTTATCTGCTTTTAGCTGAGTGTGAATACCCGTGTATGGCCAGGAGTGACTCGCTTTGCCAACGACCGAACGGTCAAAGCGGCCGCAGTAATGCAGCGTAGAGTGAGCGGGATCGAGTGTCAGTTGATGCATAGTGTGCTGAGTTGATTAGTGAAGAGTGCACTTTACGCCATGTTTTACTGTGCAATCTTGATATTAATCCAGCTTTCATCGCGGCTCGCTGAACTAGGCAAAATTACTCTGTAGGGATTGGCAAGTTATGGGCGCGAAGGAAGCTTAACTTATCCCAATAGCCTCGCTGATGAACGATCAGGCCTTGTTCAAACTTGAAGAAGCCACAACCACGAAGGCCTATTGGATCTTTCCATTCTAAAATCGCCCAATCGCCATCTTCAAAAATATTCTCAACAATACAGACCATATCGGCTGCGGCAAACTCATTGGCAAACATGTCTCTAATTGCTTGCTTGCCGTTAACTGGTTCATTGGCCACTTGATGGTTGATGGCATGTTCGGTGTAAAAGCTGGCAAGTTTATCGGCATCCCCTTGATTAAACACCTCAACCCAATGCGTTAGGATTTCCTTAGGGCTCATTGTTTTCTCCTTGAACGATGTCAGCGTGTAACGGCCTATTAGCGTGATATCAATGCTACCTTTTTAAGTACTTGGCATGGAAGCGCAGGTGTTCATCGATAAATGTGGCGATGAAAAAGTAGCTGTGATCATAACCCGGTTGCATCCTTAACGTGATGTCGTAATTAGTTGCATTAGCCGCTGCGATTAGGGCTTCGGGGTGCAGTTGCTGTTGTAAAAAGTCATCGGCGTCGCCTTGATCGATGAGGATAGGTAGCACTTGTTGGGCTGACTTGATGAGTTCGCAGGCATCATAGCTTTGCCAAAGCTTCTTATCATCGCCAAGATAAGCCTGAAATGCTTTTTGTCCCCACGGGCAGTTGCTTGGGTTACAGATTGGACTAAAGGCTGAAATAGAGCGATAACTGGTTGGGTTCTTCAAGCCAATGGTTAACGCACCGTGACCGCCCATACTATGGCCGCTAATGGCTTTGACAGAGGATAGCGGCAAGTGTCGCTCTAGTAAGCCAGGCAGTTCAACCGTGACGTAGTCGTACATATGATAATGACTGGCCCACGGCGGTTGGCTGGCATTGAGGTAAAAGCCAGCGCCTTGCCCCAGATCGTAGCTTTCATCATCAGCCACTTGCTCGCCCCGAGGGCTGGTATCTGGTGCCACAAGGGCGATACCTAGTTCGGCAGCAGTGCGAAATGCACCGGCCTTTTGCATGAAGTTTTCATCGCTACAGGTCAGCCCCGACAGCCAATAAAGTGCTGGCACGGGGTTGTTTTCGCTGGCCTGTGGTGGCAAAAACACAGCGAAGCGCATTGGGCAGTTTAACGCCGAAGACTGGTGAGTGAACTGCTTGTGCCAGCCGTTACTGACTTTATTTTCGCTGCAAGTGGTCAGCATAATGGGTCCTTGTCGATAGCTACAGAGGCTTATTTGTCCATGTGAATCACTGTTCGAATACTTTTCCCTTCATGCATTAAGTCAAAGGCTTTATTGATCTCCGCCAGCCCCATGGTATGGGTGATGAACTCTTGCAAACCAAACTCTCCAGCCATGTAGCGTTCGACAATTTCGGGTAATTCCGAGCGTCCTTTTACGCCTCCGAATGCGCTGCCGCGCCAGACACGTCCGGTGACCAATTGAAACGGCCGAGTTGAAATTTCCTGACCTGCGCCGGCTACTCCAATGATCACCGACTCTCCCCAACCTTTGTGACAACACTCCAGAGCTTGGCGCATGACATTGACGTTACCAATGCATTCAAAGGAGTAATCGACACCACCGTCCGTCATATCGATAATCGCTTGTTGAATCGGCTGATCGAGGGTTTGCGGGTTAATTAAATCAGTGGCGCCTAGCTGGGTTGCCAATTCAAATTTACTGTCATTGATATCGATGCCAATGATGCGGCTGGCGTCTGCCATTCGAGCGCCAATGATGGCCGACAAACCAATACCACCAAGGCCAAAAATAGCGACCGTGGCACCCGCTTCAACTTTGGCTGTATTGAGTACTGCTCCCATGCCCGTGGTCACACCGCAACCGAGCAAACACACTTCTTCGAGCGGCGCTTTAGGGCTCACTTTGGCCAACGATATTTCGGGCAATACCGTGTATTCAGAAAAAGTTGAGCAGCCCATGTAGTGATAAATGGGCATGCCGTCGATGGAGAAGCGACTGGTGCCGTCCGGCATTAGTCCTTGGCCTTGGGTTTCTCGCACCGCTTGACACAAATTCGTTTTCCCTGAAGTGCAGAACTTACATTCGCCGCATTCTGCGGTATAGAGTGGGATGACATGATCGCCCACTTCGACACTGGTGACGCCTTCTCCGACCATTTCGACGATACCACCGCCTTCGTGCCCAAGAATCGCTGGAAAGATGCCTTCTGGATCGTCACCGGAGAGGGTAAATGCATCGGTATGGCAAACACCCGTTGCGACAATTCTCACTAACACTTCGCCGTGTTTGGGCAGTTCAACGTCGACCTCTGCCATCGACAACGGCTCTCCGGCTGCCCAAGCGACAGCGGCTTTTGATTTGATTGTGGTTTGACCGGGAAGGAGTGTCAGTGCCATAGGATTACCTTTTGGGGTTGGTTCTGAGCTGGGATTGAAGCTTCAGTATAGTTAACCGTTTAATGCTGAATACGGCAGAAAGTGAAACTTCTCTAACGGGAAACAATCTGAGATCGGTCAATTCATCGCATCGCAGCGAGATGCCTGTCATCAAAAGGCGCACCAACAAAAAAGCCACCAGAGAGCTGGTGGCTTTTTGCAAAATCGCTGTGAGCGATTAATCGTAGGCTTCGTTGTGAACACCAACGGTGCGGCCTGATGGGTCGTTGAGGTTTTGGAAACTCTCATCCCAGGCCAAAGCTTCTGGCGTTGAACAAGCAACTGACTTGCCATGCGGCACTGTCTTCAACACGGTATCCACTTTACCGAAGTGATCTTCGAAGATGCTACGGTAGAAGTAGGCTTCTTTGCTATCTGGCGTGTTGATTGGGAACTTGTATTCAGCGTTGGCCAGTTCTTGATCAGACACTTCTGATTCAGTCATTTCTTTCAGGGTGTCAATCCAGCTGTAGCCCACGCCATCGGAGAATTGCTCTTTTTGGCGCCATGCAACGCTTTCTGGTAGCAGGTGAGCAAAGGCTTCACGGAGGATGTGTTTTTCCATCTTGCCGTTGCTGCCACACATCTTATCGGTCGGATTGATCCGCATTGCCACGTCCATGAACTTCTTATCCAAGAACGGCACGCGGGCCTCAACGCCCCAAGCTGACATGGCTTTGTTAGCGCGCAGGCAATCGAACAAGTTCAGTTTATCCAGCTTGCGCAGCAGCTCTTCATGAAACTCTTGAGCGTTCGGAGCTTTGTGGAAGTACAAGTAGCCACCAAAGATTTCATCTGCACCTTCACCAGACAGAACCATCTTGATGCCCATGGCTTTAATCTGGCGTGCCATCAGGTACATTGGCGTGGATGCGCGAATGGTGGTGACATCATAAGTTTCAAGGTGGTAAATCACGTCGCGAATGGCATCTAAGCCTTCTTGCACAGTGAAGTGAATTTCGTGGTGAACTGTGCCGATGTGATCAGCAACTTTCTGCGCCGCCACTAGATCTGGTGAGCCTTTCAGGCCAACCGCAAATGAGTGCAAACGAGGCCACCAGGCTTCTGATTTTTCATCATCTTCAACCCGACGCTTGGAGAACTTCTGAGCAACGGCGGAAGTGACCGACGAATCTAAACCACCGGACAACAAAACGCCGTACGGTACATCTGACATCAAGTGGCTCTTAACAGACTCTTCGAGCGCTTCGCGCAATTCCGCAACCGAGCTCTCGTTGTCTTTGACTGCATCAAAGCTATGCCAGTCGCGGTTGTAGTAGCGCGTGATTTCACCTGTGGTGCTGTCCAAGTAATGACCCGGAGGGAAGGTTTCTACGCGGTTACAAACTGGCGTCAGGGCCTTCATTTCAGACGATACGTAGAAGTTACCGTGCTCATCCCAACCGATGTAGAGTGGAATGATACCAATGTGGTCACGAGCGATGAGGTAGCTGTTTTTCTCTTCGTCGTACAAACAGAAAGCAAACATGCCATTGAGCTTGTCGATGAAGTTAACGCCATGCTCTTGGTACAGCGCCAAAATCACTTCACAGTCAGAGCGAGTCTGAAATTCAAAGTCGATGCCGAGGTTGGCTTCTAATTCTTTGTGATTGTAGATTTCGCCATTGACGGCGAGGGCATGTGTTTTGCTCGGATTATAAAGTGGCTGCGCGCCATTTTCGACGCCAACAATAGACAGACGTTCGTGGGCCAAAATGGCGTTATCACTGGTGTAAATACCAGACCAGTCTGGGCCGCGGTGGCGCATCAACTTCGACAGCTGTAAAGCTTGCTTACGCAGCTCGGAGACATCAGATTTGATGTCAAGAATACCGAGAATAGAACACATACGTACTCCTTATGATTTTCTTTCCCAACGTGAGAGGCCAGACTCACACTTAGTTGGCGCAGACCGCATTACAGCGGCTTATAATCGATTTATTTAGATCAGTCACTTTGCACCATAAACGGGTGAGGCGCAAGCATAGAAGGGGGTAAAAAGTGATTTTTTATTCATTTAATCGCATAAAAATGCGAAAGCTGCTGAAATCATAAAAAAAGCGGCACCGAAGTGCCGCTGATGACTAACTAAAAATAACAATTAGTTACTGAACGTTTTCTTGTTCCGTGAAGACGCCAGCAAATAATGCACTTGATAGGTAGCGTTCTGCTGCACTTGGCAAGATCACCACAATCTTTTTATCTGGGTATTCAGCTGCCAAACGCTGAGCTGCAACAACTGCGGCGCCCGAGCTGATACCGGCCAAAATGCCTTCTTTTTCCATCAATTCTCTTGCAGTAGTGATCGCATCTTCGCTGCTTACTTGCTCAACACGATCAACGAGATCCAAGTCTAAGTTGCCAGGAATAAAGCCGGCACCAATACCTTGAATTTTGTGCGGCCCAGGAGTGAGTTCTTCACCTGCTTTGGCCTGAGTGATCACTGGCGACTCTACTGGCTCGACCGCGACACTAATAATGTTTTTGCCTTGGGTTTCTTTGATGTAGCGGCTCACACCTGTGATGGTGCCACCAGTACCAACACCCGCGATGAATACATCGACTTCGCCGTCGGTGTCATCCCAAATCTCTGGACCAGTTGTCTTGACGTGGATTTCTGGGTTAGCTGGGTTATCGAACTGACCGAGCAGTAAGTACTTGTCTGGGTCACCGTCGCGCAACTCTTCTGCTTTTGCGATTGCGCCTTTCATGCCTTTGGCGCCGTCAGTCAACACCAGATCGGCTCCCAGTGCTTTGAGCAGCTTACGGCGCTCAAGGCTCATGGTATTCGGCATGGTTAAAATCAACTTGTAGCCGCGAGCAGCTGCAACGAATGCCAGCGCGATACCAGTGTTACCACTGGTTGGTTCAACCAGTACTTTATCTTTGGTCAGAATGCCTTTTTTCTCTGCATCCCAGATCATGTTGGCACCGATTCGGCACTTGACCGAAAAGCTTGGGTTACGGGCTTCAACTTTGGCATAGACGTTGCCGCTGCCCACGACGCGATTTAGTTTTACTAACGGCGTATGACCAATTGACGCCGAATTATCTTCATATACTTTCATACCCAAGTCCTTGAGTCGGTGTGTAGGATTGAACGGTAGCATAGGCGTTAATATCCACACTGCAAAGTCAACTTTGTTATATCGTTATTGCCCATTATTCCAGTTTCACCATAACGATATGGAATATGGCGCTTGTCGTACTGTTAACTTCCATCGAGCGAGCACTAATCTTTCGGCAGCTTGCTATTTGTTTGACTAAGTTTCTAAGGCAGCTACAAATTTTTACTAATTTTCGTGTTCAGCCGATGTCCAATAACTGGGCGCTGTGTCTTAGTTGAAGCCATCGGTGAACTTTAGGGTGTCGAGATATGGAGCCGACATGCTTTATCAAAATCTAGCGCTAATTGCCGCCTTCGCCTGCATATACAGCTTGCTCGCGGGAGTGATGTCACGCTCGTGGTTCAATGGAGCTGTGGTGTTCACGCTATTTGGCGTGGCTATGGGGCCAGTCGGATTGAACTGGTTGCAGCTGTCGTTGAATGCCGATGGCTTGCGGTTGATTGCCGAGTTAACGCTCGCCATGGTGTTGTTTGCTGATGCCGCCAAAGCGGACCTAACAGTGTTAAAGCGCAGTGTTCAAATTCCCGAGCGATTATTGGTGCTGTCGTTACCTCTGACTATTGCTCTAGGGTTTGGTGCTGCTTGGCTGTTGTTTGATGATCTAACTTTGCTAGAAATGGCCATTTTGGCAACCATGTTGGCACCAACGGACGCTGCGTTGGGTAAAGCTGTAGTAAGCGATCAATCTGTTCCCGCACCCATCCGAGAGGGGTTGAACTTCGAAAGCGGTTTGAATGATGGTATCTGCGTACCGATTCTATTTGTGTTACTGGCGCTCGCTGAGGGACAAAGTGGCGATCGTGGCGTATCAATGTTGGCAATGCATTATGTTGCCTCCGAGATTGGCTTGGGTGTTCTGACCGCTATTGTGCTCGCAGTCCCAGGTGCATGGTTGTTAAAACGCAGTAGTGACAACAATTGGATTGAAGAATCTTGGTTGCAAGTACCAGTGGTCGCATTGGCGATATCTTGTTTTGCCGTTGCTCAAACGATTGGCGGTAGTGGCTTTATAGCGGCTTTTGTTGGCGGCATATTGTTTGGCTGGCAGACTGCTAATCATTCGCTGAAACATGATTTACTGGAGCGAGCAGAGGGCGCTGGTGACTCGCTTTCCTTGGTCACTTGGGTCGCCTTTGGTGCCGTGGTTTTGTCGAAATCTTTAGCTGCCTTTGACTGGACTATTTTGGTGTATGCCTTGCTCAGTTTGACGGTTATCCGGATGTTACCGGTGTTTTTAGTTCTGACAGGATTGAAGCTTGGTGGCGGGGAAAAACTCTTTATCGGCTGGTTTGGTCCAAGGGGGCTTGCCAGCATTGTGTTTGCCGTCGTTGTTTACAATAGCTCGCTTGATGGTGTTCACACCCTAGCCATGACCGTGGTTTGTACCATCGTTCTGAGCGTGCTGTTTCATGGTGTTAGTGCCAATCCACTGGTTTCGTGGCTGGCAAAGCGCGCTAGCAACAATGCCGAATAACTTTTGTTTCTCTGTGGTCTTGATGTACTGTTTTGGGCTCGGCGAGCCAAATCGCTGACAAAGGACGTTGTTCTAATACGGAGAGCTTCATGGCAGCGCAGTTCGGCCTATTCATCATTTCGTTAATCGCAAATACTTTTTCGGCATTTTCTGGCGGCGGCGCAGGACTGCTGCAATTTCCGGCACTCATTTTCCTCGGTTTACCCTTTGCCATTGCACTAGCAACTCACAAAGTTGCTTCGGTGGCGCTGGGCGTCGGCGCAGCTTTTCGTCACTACAAGGAACGCAATTTGCACCTGCAGCTCTCGGTGCTAATGGTGGTCAGTGGTGTTCCTGGGGTGTTGTTAGGGGCTTGGGGAATTTTGGCGGTGCCTGAACAGGCAGCGCAAATTGCACTGGGCTTGCTCACCATTGGGCTGGGGATTTACTCGGTGTGCAAACCCAAGTTAGGGACTGAGAACCTGTTTCAACAACTGACTCTAAAGCGCGCCATGGCAGCTGGTTGCGGCTTGTTTATCATTGGCATTCTCAATGGTTCTTTGACCTCAGGAACCGGGTTATTTGTTACGCTTTGGCTGGTAAGTTACCTCAAACTTGATTATCAGCGGGCGGTTGCCCATACCTTGGTTTGGGTCGGCGTTATTTGGAATGGTACCGGTGCTGGGTTGTTAGGAGTGCTGGGACAAGTTCACTGGAGTTGGTTACCCGCTTTGCTTGCTGGCTCATTGCTGGGCGGATACTTTGGCGCCCACTTGAGCATTAAAAAGGGCAGCCAAGTGATTAAGCGCGCGTTTGAAACAGTGACCATTTTGGTGGGACTGGCACTGCTGGTAAAAGCCTTTTGACGGCCCTTGGTTCGGACATTTTTAGTCGACACATAATTGTCATTGTTGGCTGCTATGGTCGGGCGCTTTGTATCGAATCGATTTGGAATACACGACATGAACCAGCGTAAGGGCATGGCTCGCATTATTGCGGCCACGGGTTACTCATACAAAGGGTTTAAGGCTGCTTGGAAGCATGAAGAGGCATTTCGTCAAGAAGTCATATTACTACTGGTGATGGCACCACTGGCATTTTGGATTGGTGACAGTTTTACCGAACAAGTGATCCTGTTGGCCAGTGTGGTCTTAGTAGTGATTGTGGAGTTGCTGAATTCTGCTATCGAAGCCATTACCGATCGCGTCTCAACCGATTATCACAAATTGAGTGGACGGGCCAAAGATATGGGATCCGCCGCTGTTTTTCTTGCTCTTTTTCTAATGATCTTGGTGTGGGGAATTAAGCTTTACCAATTATTGGTGTAACCTCCAGTCAATAACCACACCAAATCTGTTGCCATATCTCGACGAGTTTTATCAACTCGACAACTGATTGCTGTTCGATCAGGAGGATTGACCTTGCGTAATCGTGCCTTGCTGTTGAAAGCTGGTTTACCCTTTCTCATTCTAATTGTTTGCGTTGCCATTGCTGCAGTGATGTTTGCCAGCAAGCAGCCACCTCAGCAAGAGCAACAAGAGCGCAAGCCGATGTTGGTCGAAGTGATGGATGTGGCGCGCCAAGACGTGCTCTATACCATTGAGTCGCAAGGCTCTGTCATGCCCAAGTTCCGCAGTGACCTAACCTCAGAAGTCAGCGGTCGAATCGAGACCGTGTCACCGAACTTTGTTGCTGGCGGTTTTGTCCGTAAGGGCGAAGTCTTGGTTCAACTCGAAGATGCCGACTATCAAACCGAGTTGAAAGCAGCCGAAGCGACGTTGTATGGCGCCAGAGCGTCATTGGAGGAAGAAAAAGCGAGAGCTCGAGTTGCCGAAGAAGATTGGCGTCAGTATTCCGCTGAAGAGATCCCTGAGTTGGGATTACGCAAACCCCAGCTCGCCAAAGAAATGGCCAATCTAAGCTATGCCCAAGCGCAGGTCGAGCGGGCCAAACGCAACCTTGAACGAACCCAACTCCGAGCTCCATACGACGCTATCTTACGAACCAAAGAAGTCGATGTTGGCGAGTTTATCAGCCGCGGAACCAAGGTCGCTGAGTTGTTTGGCACCGACGTAGCAGAAGTTAGGTTGCCGATCACTGATACCGAGTTGGCTTACCTCGAACTCGGCGATGATCCATCGGCGGCAAAAGTGACTCTCAGCAGTCAAATCGGCAACAAGGACTTTTTCTGGCCAGCCAACCTAGTTCGCTCCGAGGGGATTATCGATGATAAGTCGCGGTTCATTTATGCCGTCATTGAAATCGCAGATCCGTATTTGCGAAACACTCAATCAGGCCCAGAACATAATCTTCCGCTGAAATTTGGCCGCTTCGTTAGTGCTTCTGTGACCGGTACTTCGGCGCGCAACATGATTCAGTTGCCTCGCAAAGTGTTGCGCAGTGGCGATCAGGTTGTGGTGGTGAAACCCGACGACACCATCGAACGTCGCATCATCACCATTGAACGTTCAGAGCGCGACACGGTTTATATCCGCGACGGTTTGCAAGACGGTGAACGAATCGCGATTACCCCGGTGGCGGGATTACCCAATGGTGCCACTGTTCGCACAATGCAGGCCACAGGTGCAGGTGAATCGTAATGGCTGAGGAACACAACAAAGCCGCTAGCGAAACCCGCTCTACTGGCATTATCGCTTGGTTCGCCTACAACCCAGTTGCCGCTAATTTGCTTATGGCGCTGTTGGTCATCGCCGGGTTGATGTCACTGTCGACGTTACGAAAGCAGGTATTTCCCGATATCGAATTTAATGCTGTTACGGTGCAAGTGCCGTATCCCGGCGCCGCGCCACTTGAGGTTGAAGAAGGCATCAACATCAAGATTGAAGAAGCTATTTCTGAGATTAGCGGTATCAAAAAGGTGGTTTCGACCGCTTCCGAAGGCATGGGCAACGTTCGTGTTGAAGTAGAAGATGGTTTTGACGTTCAAGAAGTATTGGATGAGGTCAAAGTCAATGTCGATGCCATTATCAGCTTTCCTGAAAATGCTGAAAAACCAGTGGTCTTTCGCATCAAACCAACTCAGGAAGTGATGTGGTTGTCGATCAACGGCGAGTTGGATGAGCGAGAAATGAAGCGCATCACCAACGAAGTGAGAGACGAAGTTGCTAACTTGCCGCAAGTCACCTCCGCCAAAGTGTTTGGTGCCCGCAATGATGAAGTGGCGATTGAGGTATCGGAAGCTGATTTGCAGAAGTTCGGAATCACCTTTGATGATGTCGTCTCTGCAGTTCGACGCAGTTCGATTGATTTACCCAGTGGCTCCATTAAATCCGACGCTGGCAATATTTTGCTGCGCACCAAAGGGCAGGCATACAGTGGTGAGGACTTTTCCAATATTGTTTTGCTAACCCGAGCCGATGGCACTCGGCTTTACCTGCGCGATGTGGCCATCATCGCCGATGGCTTTGTTGAAGAACTGAATTACTCCCATTTTGACCGTCGTTTTAGTCTTGCCGTGCAAGTCACTGCGGTTGGTGATCAAAACGTGCTTAAGATCGCCGAGGCAGTCAAAGGCTATGTTGCCGACAAGCAACAGTTGCTTCCCGAAGGCGTCTTTATTGCCGAATGGGCCGACGCCTCGTTCTATTTGCAGGGGCGACTGGACTTGATGACGCGCAACATGATTTTCGGTGGCGTGTTGGTGTTTTTGGTGTTGGCGCTGTTTTTGCGGTTGAGTTTGGCGTTTTGGGTGATTTTGGGATTGCCGGTGTGCTTCCTCGGAACCTTTATGTTGATGCCGACGCCACCCGTCGATTTGTCGATCAACATGATCAGCTTGTTCGGTTTTATTTTGGTGCTCGGTATCGTGGTCGACGACGCCATTATTATTGGTGAGAGTGCTTGGTCTGAAGTCGAGCGACATGGCCATACTCTTGAGAACATTATTCGCGGCGCCAAGCGGGTGGCAATGCCAGCAACTTTTGGGGTGCTGACGACCATGGCCGCGTTTTGGCCAATGCTGATGGTTTCCGGCCCGTTTGGCGTGATTTGGAAGACCATCGGTATGGTGGTGATTTTGTGCTTGGTGTTCTCTTTAGTCGAATCGAAATTGATTTTGCCCGCGCACCTGCGGCACATGAAAGTTAAAAAAATCGATCGCAACCATGGCAACCCCATCTATCGGGTGCAAGCGGTGTTTTCCGAGGGCATGAAGAGCTTTGTCATTAATCGCTATCAACCGGCTTTGAAGAAGGCATTGGAATGGCGCTATGCCACCATTGCCAGCTTCCTCGGTTTGTTTATTTTAGCGATTGGTTTGGTCGGCGGCGGCAAGGTGAGGTGGGAGTTTTTCCCTAATATTCCCAGTGACTTTGTCATGGTGTCGGTTGACATGGTCGAGGGTAGCTCCGATCGGGCGACCATCAGGGCCCTAGAAACACTCGAGGAATCCTTGTATCAGATGAATGACAGCATTTATCAGGAGCAGGGGTATCGGGTTGTTCAGCATAGTAATACTTGGATGGAAGGCGCGCTAGCTGGTCGCATGGTCGTTGAGTTGAAAAAGAATGAAACCCGCGACATTGATGGCTTTGAAGTGGTCAAGCGCTGGCGCGAGCAAACCCCAGAGATTCCCGGTGTGCGGATCCTCGACTTTAAAGGCTCAACCAATCCCGGTGCAGGGGCAGATCTTGGCTTTCAGTTGAGCGGCAAAGATATGACGACTCTGCAAGCTGCTGCCAAAGAGTTGAAAGAAAAACTGATGAGTTATGCTGGCGTTTACAACGTTCAGGATAGTTACTCCGGTGGTGCCCAAGAAATCACTCTGGCGATAAAACCTGAAGCTGAAGCGCTGGGGATTTCATTGGCTGATCTAGCACGTCAGGTCCGTTACGGCTTTTATGGAGCTGAAGCCCAGCGGATCCAACGCGGTGATGAAGAAGTCAAAGTCATGATCCGCTACCCGAGACAAGAGCGTAGCTCGATTGGTTACCTTGAAAACATGCGCGTACGAACTCAAAGTGGTGAAGAGGTGCCGTTTTCTAAGGTTGCTGAGATTACCATTCAAGAAGGTTATTCCAACATTACGCGGATTAATGGCGTACGAGCGATTGATGTCACCGCCGCTATCGACAAAGCAACCACTGAATCTGAAACGGTGCGCAAAGATATTGAAGATGTCTTCATGAAGGAGCTTCAAAGCCGCTATCCGAATGTCAAATATGGCCTTGAAGGAGCCAGCCTCGAAGAACAAAAAGCGCTCGTTGGATTGCAACAAGCGTTTGCTGTGGCATTGGTGGTGATTTTCGGCTTAATTGCGATTCCACTCAAATCTTATAGCCAGCCGTTGATCGTGATGTCGGTCATTCCGTTTGGCATGATTGGCGCGGTAGTCGGACACTGGTTATTAGGGCTGTCGGTCAGTGTCTTGTCGCTGTGTGGTATCGTCGCGCTTGCTGGGGTGGTGGTCAATGACAGTCTGATCATGGTTGATTTCGTCAACCGCGCTCGGCAGCAAGGTCTGCGTTTGTACGATGCCGCACTGAATGCTGGAGGCCAGCGTTTTCGTGCCATTGTGCTGACTTCATTAACCACCTTCTTTGGCCTTATTCCTATTGTCTTGGAGCGCAGCTTGCAGGCGCAAATCGTGATTCCAATGGCGGTATCACTGGCTTTTGGTATCTTGTTTGCCACTGTCATCACGCTATTTATGGTGCCTTGCCTGTATTTGATTTTGGAAGATTTCAAAGGATTATTCCGCGCCAAACCGACCGAGTATGCTGAGGATGTATCGTCCAACTAAGTCGGCAACGGCCATCAGCCTAGTTACCCTGTTGTAGTGCAACGCGCAAAGGCAGTGCGTTGCACTGTCATGATGCGTGCACCAAAGCTGTTAATTGACTCTCCGTAATTCGGTATCTGCCTTAATATCAGTTACTTGTTGATGCTTTCAAACAGTGGCTTAAAACTTGCGTTGCAAATACCACAACTCAATGACGAGTTCTCAACCCACCTGTTCTTATGGCAGTTAATAAGGCATTTCTTTTCGATAACGAATCATGCAATTGGGAGGGATTCTGATGCAATATTCGTGGTTACTCATTGCTTCTGTGCTGGTGTTCTTCATGCAGGCTGGATTCTTATGCCTTGAAACCGGCAAGATCCGCAGTAAGAACAGCATTAACGTTGCCGCAAAAAACATCTCCGACTTTATTGTTGCAGCGATTATTTTCTGGTTATTTGGTTTCGCTTTGATGTTTGGCACAAGTCAGGGCGGATTCGTCGGATTCAGCAATTTCGTTTTTGGCGATAGCCAGAGTGCAGAGCAAATAAGTTTCTTCATCTTTCAAATGATGTTTTGCGGTACCGCCGCGACTTTGATGTCTGGTGCTGTTGCCGAACGTATGAGTTTCGTTGGTTATCTCGCAGCAGCAGCAATACTTTCAGCGCTAATTTATCCGATTCCGGGCCATTGGAGTTGGGCGTCTATTTATCAACCTGACAATATCGGCTGGCTCGAAGCCATGGGGTTCGTTGATTTTGCTGGTGCCTCGGTGGTGCATGCTGTCGGCGGCTGTGTTGCCCTCGCGGCGATAATGATCATCGGGCCGCGCATTGGTCGTTTCTCGGATAACCGCAGTTTTTTGCAAGGTAGCAATTTGCCGATGTCGGTACTTGGGACGTTGCTGATTTGGCTGGGGTGGTTTGGTTTTAATGGCGGTAGCACGCTGGCACTGAATGACCAAGTGCCGATGATCATGCTGAACACCTGTGTTTCAGCCGTGTGGGGAGGCATTATCGCAGCCGGCTGCCATTACTGGCGTCAGCGTTATGTTGATGTTGGCGCCATTCTGAACGGTGTTATTGGTGGCTTGGTTGGAGTCACTGCAGGTTGTCACGCGATAATGCCTGTCGAAGCAATGTTCATCGGCATGTGCTCCGGTTTGATCGTTTGTGCTGGGACTCACTGGATCGAATCGTTACGAATTGATGATGCTCTTGGGGTGGTGCCGGCACATTTGTTCTGTGGTGTCTGGGGAACCATTGCCGTTGCAGTATTTGGCGACCCTCAGGTTTTGGCAACGGGCTTAACTAGTGGCGGCCAACTGTTGGTACAACTGGTGGGTGTTGTGGCCATTTGCAGTTATAGCTTCCTTGTGAGCTATGGCATGTTGTGGTTGCTCAATCGTAAGTTGCCGCTCCGTGTGACTGCAGAAGATGAACTGCAAGGTATGAATATCTCAGAGCATCGGGCATCGACTGAGCTGATCGACTTATTGGGTTCGATGCATAAACAGCAGCGCGAGGGGACTTTTTCTGAGCCAGTTCCGGTAGAGCCTTTTACTGAAGTAGGACAAATCGCCAAGCAGTACAATGAGGTCATTGCTCGGGTTAATGAAGAAATAGGTAAACGAGATGATGCTATTGACCGCTTTCGCTCCAGTGAAAAGCGCAAAAGCGCCATTCTCGATTCATCAATGGATTCGATTTTAACCGTTGATTTGGTTGGTCGAATTATCGAGTTCAATCCCGCAGCCGAGCGGACTTTCGGCTATCTGAAAAGTCATGTCACTGGCAAAGACTTTATTGAGTTATTTATCATTGCCGATGATCGGGTCTCGGTTCGAGAGAGCTTACGTCATAAGTTCTCATCATCTTGTGGTTTATTGCGTAACCGCCGTAATGCCATCACTTTGTTGCGAAATTCAGGTGATTCATTTCCCGCCGAAATTACTGTCACGGTGGCTGACTTCGCTCGTAATTCCAATGAGTTCACTCTCCATATTCGAGATGTTACCCGACAGCTAAAGTTACAGGAAAAGCTCAAACAACTGGCTTACAGCGACCCGCTGACCGGGCTTTACAATCGCACTTATTTGATGGACTCAATGGTTCGGGCGATTGAGCATTCGAGCAGTTTTCAGGAGAGAGTGGTGTTATTCTTCCTCGATCTCGATCGATTCAAGAAGATTAACGATACCCTTGGCCATCGAGCTGGTGATGATTTGCTTTGTGAGGTGGCTAACCGCCTCACCAGGGTTACCCGAGCAGATGATATTATCGCTCGTTGGGGCGGCGATGAGTTTGTGGTGCTGGTCACTGGTGCTTTCAGCGATCGAGCGGCATGCGACAAAGCCCAAGATATTCTCGATGTCATGCGTGAGCCGCTGCAGTTGGAAGGGCGGGAAATCAACATCCCAACCAGTGTCGGCATTGCCATTGCCGACAATGAATCGGTGAGCGCTGATTTGTTGATGCAGTATGCCGACCTTGCTATGTATAGCGCCAAGCAAAAGGGGCGAGACAACTATCAACTGTTTCAGCCTGACATGGCGAAAACAGCTGCGCGCAACTTTGACTACGAGCAAGAGATGCGCAAAGCGGTCGGCAGTGATGATCAGTTCTACATGGTATACCAGCCCAAAGTGATTGCCAGTGGGGCGATAGTTGGCCTCGAGGCCTTGATCCGCTGGCAACATCCGAAAGAGGGCTTGATTGCGCCCAGCGAGTTTATTCCGTTGGCTGAAGAGTCCGATTTGATTATTCAATTGGGTGAGAAAGCCATTGATGATGTGCTGCAGCAAATGCAACGCTGGCAGCAAGACAACAAGAAACTGGTGCCGGTATCGGTCAATATCTCAGGCCGTCATATGGTCTCTGGACCACTCGTTGAGTTTGTTGAAGAACGCCTTAACCACTATCAAATCGACGGCGCACTGCTAGAAGTTGAGATCACCGAAGGGGTGTTACTGACCGACATTGATCGCTGTATCGAAGTCATGGCTGCGTTGAAACAGCTGTCGATAAAGATATCGGTTGATGATTTTGGGACTGGCTACTCATCCTTGAACTACCTCAAAAGCCTACCTATCGATGTATTGAAAATTGATCGCTCATTTGTCGATGAATGTGCTTCAACTGTCGAAGATGGCCAGATCTGCGCCACCATTATTAGTTTGGCGCAGAATTTGGACCTAATCACAGTGGCTGAAGGCGTTGAAACAGAGCAACAGCTAGAGTTCCTGCAAACGCGCGGTTGCAACATGTACCAAGGTTATTTGTTCTATAAACCTCTAGCTGCCGGGGAAGTTAGTCTAGAAGCTGCTGAATTGGAGAGCCTGGTTTAGAGCATTCAGTTTGGCGTTGCCATCGCCATAAGGTCTTTCACCGAGACCTCATTGCAACGGTTGGTGCAATGAGGTCTGACAGAACAATGAATTAGTGATCGTTTAGGCCGGTTGCGTTTCGACCATGGACGCTAAGATGGTTTTGATCTCTGGTACGCACGAGCCACAGTTGGTGCCTGCTTTGCAGCATTTCCCCACTTCCTGATAGCTGGTCAGGCCGTTGTCACGGATGGCTTTGCGAATGGTTTTCTCACCAACATTAAAACAAGCACACACTTGCGCTCCGGTATCTTCTGCGCCAGCCGTTGGCAGGCCACTGAGCAAGGCTAAGCGTTCACTGTCTTCAAGTTGAGATTTAGCAAACAAAGAGCTGAGGAAGCTGCGCTCTGGCAGCATACTGATATCAGGACTTGTCGCAATACAGAGCACGAACATCAGACTATTGCCTTGATAGCCAGCCACTCGCAGTATGCCGAGCTTAGGGTCATCAAGGTATTGCCAGCTCAACGCTGGGTATACTTGCGACAGCCATGCTTTGGCCCAGTCAATGGACAACGACGATTGATCGTATCCGGCTAACTCATAGCGCAGGTAGCCCTGACAATTGACCTTAACCTGATAGTCAATACTGGCATCTGGCAATGGTTGACGGCTGAGCACGAAGCCGTGCCATTCTGCTTCATAAGGAGCTATACGAATCGGCGTGTGCTTGCTTTCGGGCTGTCCGGATACAGGATCAACGACTGGGTTAACAACCGCTCCCATGCGCCCTTTGCTAGCATATTGCTCGGTCCAGTGCATGGGCACAAAAACGTCACCAGCTACTTGTGATTCAGAAACGTTGACGCGGGCATACATTTGCCCCCAACGGCTTTGTAAATGAGCGATATGGCCATCTTGCAAGCCGTATGTTGCAGCATCCTTGGGATTGACTTCAACGAACGGTTCGGGCCTGTGTTGGTTTAATCGCGGCGCCAAAGCACTGCGAGTCATGGTGTGCCATTGGTCACGCAGGCGACCCGTGTTGAGCACTAAAGGATATTCTTGGTCGGGCAGATTCCCCGGCGATCTGCCGGTCAGGGCAATAAAGTTGGCTTTGCGGGTCGGCGTGTAGAATTGCCCGTCGGCGAAAAATCGCTCTTTACCCGCAGGGTATTGGTCATTCACAGGCCATTGGATGGGCTCGAAATCATCGTATTGCTGTTGGGTGATTTGAGCAAAGGCAGAAATGTCAAAGTCACGTAAGCGCTGTTCTGCTGAATTTTCAAATCCAGACAACGCTGCATGTTCACGAAAGATCTCCACTTGATGCTGGTAATTGAACGCATCTTTATAGCCTAACCGTTGGCCAACTTGAGAAATAATCCACCAGTCCGGTTTCGCTTGGCCGGCAGGTGGCAGTAACGCGCGCTGATGAGATAGCCGACGCTCTGAATTGGTGACGATGCCGTCCTTCTCACTCCAACCTTGGGCCGGTAACTTAACATGAGCCATAGCCATGGTATCAGTATTGGCAACACAGTCGCTCACCACCACGAATGGACATTGCTGCAGCGCGGCCTTCACTTGATCGGCATTGGGCAAACTGACCACCGGGTTGGTCGCCATGATCCACACCGCTTTGACTTTGCCTGCGGCAATGGCCTCAAACAATTCGACCGCTGGTAGGCCTGGCTTGGTTGCCATGTTGGCGGCATTCCAGAAACGCGCAACTCGGTCGGTATCTCCTTCAATGTTGAATTCCATGTGAGCAGCCAACGTCGTCGCTAAGCCGCCAACTTCACGGCCGCCCATTGCATTCGGTTGACCTGTCATCGACAGTGGACCAGAGCCCTGCTTGCCGATTCGCCCTGTGGCAAGGTGGCAGTTAATAATGGCATTGACTTTATCGACGCCGCTAGACGATTGCTTCACTCCCTGACTGTATGCCGTTACCGTTTTGTCGGTTTCGGCAAACCAATCGTAGAAAGTAACAATGTCTTGTTCACTCAATCGGGTCCGTAATGCAACTTCAGCAATATTACTGGCATCGGCTTGGGCAGTTGATACCGCGTCGGCAAAGCCTTGGGTGTGGTTGTCAATGTAGTCTTGATCTAAATATTGGCCGGCAACCAGATGGCTCAACAGGCCGTTAAACAGCACCACATCGCTACCGCCAGCCAATGGCAAGTGAAGATCGGCGATATCGCATGTTGCAGTGCGCCTTGGATCAATGACAACAACGCGCATGTTGGGATTTTTGTTCTTGGCGGCACGAATGCGCTGATAAGAAATAGGATGGCACCACGCCATGTTGGAGCCAGTAATGACCACTAAGTCGGCAAGCTCCAAATCATCATAGCAATTCGGTACCGTGTCGGTGCCAAACGCGCGTTTGTGGCCGGAAACAGCGGACGACATGCATAGGCGACTGTTGGTATCGATATTGCCGCTACCAATAAAGCCTTTCATTAATTTGTTGGCGACATAGTAGTCTTCGGTCAGCAACTGGCCGCTACCATAAATCGCCACCGAATCTGGGCCATGTTCAGCAATGATTTGTGAGAAGGTATTGGCCACTGCATCCAGAGCCGTATCCCAATCGACCGGTTGCTCACCAATAGACGGAGTGAGCAGGCGACTTGATACGTCAATGGTTTCACCCAACGAGCTGCCTTTGGAGCATAGTCGACCGTAATTTGCCGGATGATGATCATCACCATTAACGAGTACTTGACGATCAGCGACGTTGACGCTGGCTTCGATACCACAACCGACGCCGCAATATGCGCAAGTCGTTTTAACTGTCTTACAGTTTGATTGGGACATTTACGCAACCTCCTGCAATGCTGATGGCGCGACATCTTCAACGAATTTTTCGGCATAGCGCTGACCAAACAGCAATACCGAGCGAATGGCTGATACATCTTGCTCCGATTCAAGCAGCGTCTGATACCAGCTGCCATCGATGGTATCGCCATAAAGGACCGCACCAATGACTCGCTCGGCGCGAAGCACGACACGCTTGTAGACTTTCAAATCTGGATCGTGGAATTCTAAAATGTCGCAATCGCTGTCACCGACAAAATCACCCACAGAGAACAGATTAATGCCGGTAACTTTTAGTTTCGTTGCCGTTGGTAGGGTTTTGTATTCAGCAACGCCGTGACCGCTTAGATGATTTGCACACACTTTGGCTTGTTCGAATACTGGTGCAACCATGCCAAAGGTTGAGCCGCGGTGTTGGACGCACTCACCAACGGCATAAATGCTCGGGTCGAACGTTTGCAGGGTGTCATTGACGACGATACCGCGCTCGCAGTGAAGGCCTGCCGATTTAGCCAGATCAAAGTTGGGTTTGACGCCGACAGCCATGACAAACAGATCACAAGGCAGTTCGGTACCGTCACCAAATCGAACGGCCCTGACATGACCACTGTTATCGGCTACTAATTCTTTGGTATCGGCTTCCATCATGAAGTGAATTCCTCGCGCCTCGAATTCGGCCCGCAGCAACTCGGCTGCATTGGCATCTAATTGTCGGTTCAGTAGCGTCGCGCAGTTATGGACGACGGTAACCTCCATGCCTTGTTGTTTGAGGCCATTGGCGGCTTCCAAGCCGAGTAGTCCGCCACCCAAAACAACGGCATGACGTCGCGTCACGGCATAGCTCAGCATGGTATTGACGTCGAAGATATCGCGGAATGCGATCACGCCATCGAGTTGATGGCCGGGTAATGGAATAATAAAGGGCTTGGAGCCAGTGGCAATCAGCAGCTTATCGTAGCGCGCTTCGGTACCATCACGACTGATCACTTTGCGTCTGCGGCGATCGATTTCTGTAATTTGCTTATCGGGCCCTGCATGCAGAACAATACCATTGTCCTGATACCACTGACGGTCATTAATCATAATCTCGTCAATGGTTTTCTCACCGCATAAAACCGGCGACAACATGATTCGGTTGTAGTTTCCGTAGGGCTCGGCACCAAATACAGTAATCTCGTAATGCTCTGGACTGGCTGATAGCAGTTCTTCGACTGCTTTCATGCCGGCCATGCCATTACCGATTACTACTAATTTCTCTTTCGTCATTCCAGCTGGGCCTGTTAATCATCAATCATTATATTTTGATGAGGTTTTGCAAGCGCCGTACCAATATCTAAACAACAATTTTATATTGTTTTATGGTCTGGATATTCTATTTATAACAATAGTTTATTTATGCGTTAACCAAATTGGTGCAATGTGGTTTTTGGCTGCCGAACAAGTTATTGCATCTTTTTGGTGCTTTGTTGTGATTTAGATGCACTTGTTCTGCTCTTTGCCTGCTGTTGGCTTTGGTCATTGTCACTTGCCGGCCAGTACTTGCTCGCGCTGGGTTTGCACCCACATTGAGGTTGCGCCGCAGATTGCCACTGGCATCACTAGCATGTTGACGATTGGGATCATGGTAAACAGCATCGCCATGACGCCAAAACTCATGCTTTGGCTACGCTGTGATTTCAGTTTTAGTTTCATGTCGCGAAATGGCACTTTGTGATTGTCAAAGGGGTAATCACAATATTGGATTGCCATCATCCAAGCAGAGAATAAAAACCACAGCACTGGGGCGATGGTTTGCCCAGCTAGCGGCACTAGGAATAACAACAAGCAGAGTAATGCTCGAGGGAGAAAATAGCCGAGTTTTTGGAATTCTCTGGCGAATAATCTTGGAATATCTTTAATCAGATCGACAAAGCCACCACTGTCGATAGGTTTACCGGTGAGATACAACTCAACTTTCTCTGCCAACAAACCATTAAAAGGTGCGGCTAACCAGTTGGCAACGGTGGCAAACAAGAATGAAAACAGCACTAAAATCGAGATTAGTGCCAATGGCCAGAGCAGGTACTGCAGCCAATTGAGCCACTCTGGTAGCCACTCATTGAGCATCACAAACCAGTCCGACAAACTGCTAATAAGGTAGCCAAAAAATACCGAGAAGATAATTAGGTTGATGATCAATGGCACCGCAACAAAGCGTCGTAGCCCTTTCGTTTGGATCAATTCAAAACCTTTGAAAAAGTATGCCGCACCGCTACTGCCGCCCTGAATAACCTGCATTCAATCAACCTCTGAGTCCTTTAGTCTCATCGATTATAAAGCCAAGCCCACCGTATTGAACATGGTGGGCTTGTTACAAAGCATGACAGTGACCCGCCTTAACGGAGAGTAATGCTAATTGCGGTCGTTTCGCCATCGGCAACCGCGACTTTGGCTTCATCAAAGCTGGCTGGACCATAGGCACCGCCGTTGTTGGAAAAGCCATAAGGTTCGTTAGGAATGCCAAGCCAATTGGCATCGAGCTGACCGTTACTATTCAAGTCCTGGAACATGCGAACAGCATAATCGCCAGCTTTTAGATCCGAGATCTCAAACTGCAAGGGTTCATCTTTAGCGGGCATCATGAAACGAGCAATTGGCGTTTTGGTTTGCTGGTACTTAGTGGCATCGTCATAGACTTCAACCATCAGTGGACCGACTGGTTGGTTATTGTCGATGGTGACATCTAGCGTATTGGCATCAGCTTGGTTGGCGAAAAGTGTCAGTAGTGGTGACATCAGAGCGAGCAGTAAGTAGTGTTTCATCGTTCTATCCTCTATTGGTTTGATTATCTGCAAGTACATTGCAGTACGGAATCTATTCAACCAATTAGGCCTATTAATAGCAGGTGCCATAAGTCATGAGTTGATCGTGTGACAAACATGACTTTTGGCACTATGCGAGCTCGCAATGAATTAGTTAGTCTTAATGATTATTGCGGTATTAATAGATAACTGGCTGGAAAATCATGGATAAATTGAATCGAGACGATTTGATTTTGTCATTGAGTGGCGTGGTGACTTACGCCATTGTCATATGGGTTGATGCGTTGAATGGTCACCTGACCCCATTTCGGTTGGCGCTATTCGCCAGCATGGCAATGGCATTTAGCTATGCCACCATGTGGCGGCCGGCAGCTAATTCGATGATGTCGTTGCGCTTGGCACTATTGCTCCAATGTCTTTGCGCGATTGCGGTTTATGCCGACTATAAATCGTTGGTCGTACCGGTGGCTTTGGTGATTTGTGCGGCGCAGATGCCGGCTTTCCTTGGTGTTAAGCGTTGGTGGATAGGGTTAGTTGGCCTCAATATTGCGGTGTTGTTGGTTGATATCAGTGATGGCCTGAGCCGCAACGATGTCATTACCAATTTGGTCTTCCTCAGCTTTGAGTTGTTTGCGGCATTGTCCACTCGCTCACGACTGATTGCGCAACAGCAACAAAAATTGCTTGAGGCGACCAATCTCGAGCTACGGGCTGCACAGTCGATGCTCGCTCAGCAAAGCCAGCACAATGAGCGTCTGCGAATTGCCCGAGATTTACATGACAGTGTCGGCCATCAGTTGACCGCTCTTAGTCTGCAATTAGAGCATGCCATTCATCGACCCCCTGAAGATTCTCGACAGCTTTTCCAGTCGCTAAAGCAGCATGTCAACGAAACCTTGCAGCAAGCTCGAAGTGTGGTCCGCCATATGCGTCAGCAATCTCGATTTTCGCTGCCAGAGTTTGTTGAGCAATTGCAGTTGGGCTTACCGAAAGGCATTGCGATAACTTTTTCTGGCTTAACTGATCCATTGCCAGCCGATATCTGCGAGCAATTGGCGTACTGCATTCAAGAGGCGGTAAGCAACGCCATTCGCCACGGTGGGGCGAGTGAAATCTCAATTACGATGGCGCAGCAGCCGTCAATTTGCTTGGCAATTTCCGACAATGGCATCGGTTGCGCCGACGTTCAATTTGGTAGTGGCTTGAGCGGTATTGTTGAGCGTGCTAAACAATTGGGGGGCGAAATGAAAATTGATGAGAGTAAACGAGGTTTTGCTATCAGCATCACGATGGCGGCACAGCGCGAGGAGGCATTGGCATGATCAAGATTGCATTGGTTGATGATCAAGCGCTGATCCGCGATGGCATTGCTCGATTGATTGAACTTAACGACCACTACCAAATCTTGTGGCGCGCCGAACACGGCGAACAAGCGTTACAACGGTTGGCTGAGCAACCGGTCGACTTGCTGCTATCGGATATACGCATGCCAGTGCTAGATGGTATCCAATTGGTTGAGCAAATGCGCCAGCGAGGCGATACCACGCCGGTATTAATGCTCACTACATTTGATGAACACCAACTGTTTCTTCGCGCCTTGCAAGCTGGGGTTAACGGCTTTTTACTCAAGGACGTGAGTTGGGACAAACTCGATAAAGCAATTGCTACCGTTGCTGCTGGTGGTTTTCTCGCTGAGCCGGAACTGTTGAATAGGCAGCGCCTACCGCAGTCCGAGTCGCCAAGCGCAAGCCAAGCGATTCAGCGCGATGAGTTGTCTGCCAAGGAGCAGCAGATATTGCGCTACTTAGCTGCTGGATTTAGTAATAAAGAAATCGCTGCTGCCATCTATTTAGCAGAGGGAACGGTGAAAAATCATATCTCCAACTTGCTCGACAAATTGCAAGCTAGAGACCGTACTCAAGCGGTTCTGAAGGCGTTGCGATGGCAATTGATATAGCCTTTGAAAACCAATAGTGCACGCTGCTAACGCTAGTGAAATGGCGGCAGGTCACAAATCAGTTCGCCAGTTATTGGTTTTTAAAACAACTTGCGTAACATCAGTTAATCAATTTCGAGTAACTATTTAGCGCGATGTAAGCGCTTACGTAAGGCCTTACATTGTCGTCGCCTGTTACGCACAGGTTTGTTGAGTGAAGTCATGATTAAGAAAACAATAAAACAAATTAACGTCTCCACCGCAAAGTTCGGCCATCAAACAACCAAACTATTGACCGGTCTTAGCTGTTCTTTACTGATGGGCGTTGCCCACGCAGGTTGGGAAGTGCAATGGATTGATACCTTTGATGGTAACAGCGTCAATTGGGACAACTGGACAGCCCAAATCCAAGCAAATTACAACAATGAATTGCAGTGTTACACCGATGATGAAACATCGGCCGACAAAAACCTTGAGGTTTCCAATGGCACGTTAAAAATTCATGCAAGGCGGCAGGCGATTGAATGCCCAGGGTTAGGTGGCCAGCAGCGTCAATGGACCTCAGGTCGACTCAACAGTAAAGACAAGCAGGAGTTTCTGTACGGCCGGATTGAAGCGCGGATCAGGATGTTGGACCTTGACGGCGGGACCTGGCCTGCGTTTTGGATGCTAGAAAATCGAATTGCCGAGAATCCTCTTAAAGGCGACAACGACACTGTTCATTGGCCTAATCCGGGCGCCGGTGAAATCGATGTTTGGGAATGGTTTTCAAACAACGGCAATAGCTACATTACCAACTTCTTCAATGTGAGTGGTTGTGGCACTGAGTTTCGGCCCACTTATCCGGGGGGCGCAGCGGATGTGCAAGCCTTTCACACCTACGCCATTGAATGGAGTGCCGATGACATTCACTTCTTAATGGATGATGTCGTTGTTGCCAGTTACAACGTGAGCACCTGTGCGCAGTACAAAGAACCTATGTTTGTGCTGCTGAACTTAGCCGTTGGCGGCAACTTGGGCGGCGCGGTTGATCCGAGCTTGATGCATGCGACTTTAGAAATCGATTATGTGGCGCATTGCACTGCAGCCAATAATAGTCAAACCTCATGTAATGAAACTACGCCAATGGTCGTCGATGACGATGGCGATGGCGTTGGCAATAGCCTAGATCAATGCCCGGCAACCCCGGCCGGAACCCCTGTTGGCACAGATGGTTGCGAATTGCCAGTGATTGCTGATGCTCCAACCGAATCAGCGCCCGTTCCCTCTGAATTAGCGCGCGATGTGATTTCGCTATTTAGCGATCAGTACAACAATATTGCGGGTATCAATTATGATCCTGATTGGGGCCAGTCCACAGACGTCAGCCAAGTGACTATCAGCGATGATGCCATTCTCAAGTACAGCGGCTTGAACTATCAGGGCACCGATTACGACAGTAATCACCAAGATGTAAGCGATATGGATTTTTTACATGTTGACTACTGGACCCCAAGCGCCACTGAACTGAGCATCTATTTAATCAGTCCTGGGCCCAAAGAAACGCCTTATTCGTTTCCTGTTGAGGCGGGTAAGTGGGTCAGCACCGACATTCCATTGAGCCACTTTGCCGGCGTTGATTTAACAGATACCTTTCAGCTCAAAGTGGTTGGCAATGGGACCGTGTTTTTAGACAACCTGTACTTCGGTCGCACCAGTAGCAGTGCCGAAGCGGATGCTGACATGGATGGTGTTGCGGATGATCAAGACCAATGCCCCGGCTCGCCAGCAGGCAGCGTGGTTGATGCTCAAGGCTGTGAAAACTTTGCTCCGCAGGTGACGTTAGTGGCTATGCAAGGCGGCGAGATCATTACAGAAGTTGCCCCTAACGGCGGCACGGTCACTATCACGGCGGCAGTTGAAGATCGCAACAGCGATGATAGCCATGGTTTTAGCTGGTCGCTCAATCAACAAAACTCAGCGGGGCAGCAAACCATGAGTTTTGAACCGAATACCGATGATAATCGTTACCTAGTAGACCTCACTGTAACCGATAGTGGTCAACCGCCACTAACTGCAAATGCCTCGATGACCCTAGAACAAGCGGCAGCTGCCCCCGGTGATGACGACTCTGGTGGTAATACCGGTGTTGGCAACGGTGACGGCGGCAATCCTCCAACCAATGATGCTAGCGGCAGCGGTGGCTCCGGCGGCGGCAGTGTTGGCTGGGTAATGCTGGCGTTACTACTCGCATATCGCGCTCGGCTAAGGGGTCAATAAACAACTATGACTTGGCCAGTGGTTTACCCCGAAGCCAAGTGATCCAAGGGCCACCATGCTCAAGGCACAGCTGCTGCTCGGATGGTTTGGCAGCAGCGGTGTATTCTTGTTTTTATAGATATTTGTAAGGTTACAGCGACGAGCGGGGTAAATCCCATGCACTCGCTCGGCCCAGGGCCGAGCAAAAAGCAAAGCCTGAAGCGTGACATTCCCGTTGAACGTGATATGTTGCTTGGACCACCTGTCATTTTGTTTGCCGCTGTTGTCAAAAAATGCGTTTAAAATCAATTAAGCTTGCCGGTTTTAAATCGTTTGTTGACCCAACGACGGTACCCTTTCCGCAATCTCTAACAGCTATTGTCGGCCCCAACGGTTGCGGCAAGTCCAATATCATTGATGCCGTGCGCTGGGTATTGGGTGAGAGCTCCGCGAAAAATCTCCGCGGCGATGACATGACAGACGTTATTTTTAACGGCTCACTGGAACGCAAACCGGTATCGCAAGCGTCGGTCGAGTTAGTGTTTGATAACGAAGATGGTCGAGTTGCCGGCGAGTTTGCTAACTACGCCGAAGTATCGGTCAAGCGCCAAGTCACTCGAGAACGCCAAAACACCTACTTTCTCAACGGCAACAAATGCCGTCGCCGTGATATCACCGATATCTTTTTAGGCACAGGTTTGGGACCACGCTCTTATGCCATTATCGAGCAGGGTATGATCTCCCGCTTGATTGAATCAAAACCGCAAGAGCTTCGCATCTTTATTGAAGAAGCGGCAGGTATTTCCAAGTACAAAGAGCGCCGTCGCGATACCGAAAACCGGCTGCGCCATAGCCGCGACAATCTTGACCGCCTCAATGATGTGCGCGAAGAGTTGGGTCAGCAACTGGCCAAATTACAGCGGCAATCAACCGCAGCTCGCAAATACAAAGAGTTAAAAGCGCAAGAACGGTTGCTTAAAGCCCAGCTTGAAGCCATTCGCTGGCTCAATTGGCAAGGTCGTCACGATGAATTAGCGCAGCGCGCCGCTGAATTGGATGTTCAGCATGAACAGTTGCAGGCCCAATGCACGGCGCTGCAAACACAGCAGGCCGAACAGCAAACCGAGCTGGACATTAACACCATCAAGCATGAAGAAGTGCGCCAGCAGCTGTTCCAGATCAGCAACAGCATTACTCGGCTGGAACAGCAAATCCTCCATCAAGGCCAACATCAACAGCGCTTACACCAAGAGCTGGAGCGGATTAATTCGCAGCTCGCCGAGCAAGATGGCTTTATCGCTCAGCAACAAGAACAAGTTGAAGTACTGGCCGAGCAAGCAGAACAACTGCAAGAACAGGAATATGGCGTTGAGCTGGCACTGGATGAAGCCGGCTTAATGCTGGAACAAACCGAGCAGGCGTTAAATGCTTGGCAACAGCGCTACCAGCAGCAAAGCGAAGGCTTACAGCAGCTGCGCCAACAACTGCAAAGCTCGCAACATCAACAACAGCTGCAACGTCAGCAGCAGCAGTCCATCGGGCAACAAAAGACGCGCGTTGAGGCCAGCTTGCAGCAGCTTGATGTGTCGCAATTACAGGCACAACAAAGTGAACTGGAAGACGAATTAAGCCTGTTAGATGGCGAGATTGAACAACTGCTATTGGATGTTGAACAACAGCAATTGGCACTGCGACAAAGCAACGATAAGTCTCAGCATCAGCAACAACAGTTGCGAGAACTGCAACAACAAGAAATCGCCCTGAAAACTCAGTTGCAAACCTTACAGCAGTGGCACCAAAGTGATGACGACATTGCCGAGCAACTGCAGGCGCAACAGTTTTCAATAACTGCTGAGTTGGTTGAACAACTAGTGATTGAGCCTGGCTGGGAAACCGCGGTGGAAACAGCGCTTGGCCGGTTGGGGCAGGCTTGGTTGGTGGTTGACCTCGACAATTGTTCGGTGTCGCAATTGCCTGCAGGGATTTGTTTGGCGCAAGCGGCTTCAAGCGAACTTGAGTTTTCGGCTAATAGTTTAGCGAGCAAAGTTCAAGGGCCGGATGTGGTGCGCCAGCGGCTTGCTCATATTCATTGCATTGAGTCATCGCAATCGCATTGGCAAGCGCTGCAGCCATTAACTGGCAATGAATCTGTGATCGACAAAACCGGTGTTTGGCTTGGCCAAGGCTGGCTGCTCACGCCACAAAGTGGTCAAGGCAAGTTAGCGGTTCACGCGGAGTTGGTTCGCATTGAGGCTGAGTTGACCGAGCAACAACAGTTGGTGGTTGAGCAAGAGGCTGCATTATCAGCCGCTCAGCGCCAGCAGCAAGACACTCAATCGCAGGTCAACCAACAGCAACAATCGCTGCTGCAACAGCAGCAGTTGCGCCAGCAACAACAAACCGCACTGGAAAACCTAGTCAAACAGCAGCAATTATCGCAACAACAGCAACAGCAGTATGAGCAAGAGTTGGCGCAATATGACGAGCAATTGAATGAGGTTGAACTGACCCTTGCTGAACTAGTAGAGACCGAGTTGTTGCTGGAAGAACAATTACAAGCGCAAGATGACGACCATCAGAGTATGCACGCTGAGCGGCAACAGTTAGAACAACGAGTTCGGGATGCCCGCTCGCAGCGCGATCAACTGCAGCAGCAACAGCATCAAGTGGCGTTGCAGCAATCGGGCATTCGCAATCAACGCGATAGTGCTCAGCAAGCCTTGACTCGCGCGGAGCAGCAACAGGCGCAGTGGCAACAACGGCAGTTGCAACTCCAGCAAGAGCTGGAGCAGGAAGTTGATGATGCTGAATATCGCGCTGAGCTCGAATTGCAGTTAGAACAGAAACTCGATGTCGAACAATTAGTGGCCCAGCATAGCGATGCCATTCACGGTGCTCAGAACCAGTTGATTGATTTAAAGCAACAAGAGCAAAAGCTGGTCAATCAACAATCGGAAGTGAAAGCGCAAAAAGATAGTTTGCTACTGGAGCAACAAACTGCATCGGTGCGGGCGCAATCGGCGACCGAACAGCTACAAGAAATGGAACAGCCGCTGAAACAAGTGCTAGAGCAGTTGCCAGAGCAGTACTCCGAGAATGAATGGCAACAGCAACTTGAAAAAGTAGGGCGCTCAGTCAGTCGGTTGGGGCCAATTAACCTCGCAGCCATTGAAGAATTTGAGCAATCCTCTGAGCGGAAACAATATCTTGATCAGCAGAATGATGACTTGGTCAGTGCGTTAGAAACCCTAGAAAATGCCATCCGGCGTATTGATCGTGAATGTCGCGCCCGATTCAAAGAAACCTTTGATCAGGTCAACGGCGATTTAAAAATGCTGTTCCCGAAAGTGTTCGGTGGTGGGGCTGCGTATCTTGAGTTAACCGATGATGACATGCTGGAAACCGGTGTCACCATCATGGCTCGCCCTCCGGGCAAGCGTAACGCCACAATTCATCTGCTATCGGGTGGCGAAAAGGCATTGACCGCTTTATCATTGGTGTTCGCCATTTTCCGACTTAATCCGGCGCCGTTTTGTATGCTGGATGAAGTAGATGCGCCGCTCGATGATGCCAACGTCGGTCGGTTCTGTAATTTGGTTCGGGAAATGTCGGAGTCCGTGCAGTTTATTTATATCAGTCATAACAAGGTCACGATGGAGATGGCCGAGCAACTGGCGGGTGTTACCATGCATGAGCCGGGCGTGTCGCGGTTGGTGTCGGTTGACGTTGAGCAGGCTGTGGCTTTGGCTGAAGTGTCTTAGAAAGTGAGTAAGGACGAATAATGGATGAGTTTCGCTTGGTGTTGATTATTGCCGGTGCCCTAGGGATTGCAGCCCTGTTGTGGCATGGCTTGTATTCTCTTCGACGCCAACAAGGAGGCGCCATCGGCGGTAAAGAAAAACCGTTGGCTGAAATCTACAAAGAGCAAAAGGGTCGTGACCGCGACGATGACGGTTTCGATAATTTAGGCGTTGGCCAAGTGCGCACCGTTGCTGGTGCTGCCGAGGAGCCACAAGCTGCCGAGCGCCAAGAGCCGTCTTTTTCGGCGCTAGACGACCACGAGCCAGAACAAGTCGAATTTCAGCTTGATGAGCCAGCCAAACAACAAGCAGCTGATGAACAACCTGTTGAGCTGGTGTCAGAGACTGAGCCAGAACCAGAAGAAGAGGTGCTTGCTGAGCCGGAACAAGTACTCATTTTGACTGTCGTTGCTGCTCCCGGTGATGATCTGCTTGGTGCGGAATTATTGCCAAGCCTACTAACCTTGGGGTTCAAATTTGGCGACATGGGTATTTTCCATCGCCATCAGGACAGCTCTGGTCAAGGTAAAGTGGTATTCAGCCTAGCTAATATGGTTAAGCCCGGTACGTTCGACGTTGATAACATGGAATCGTTCAAAACACCCGGGGTGTCGCTGTTTATGACGTTACCGAATGCCGGCGAGCCGACCCAGTCATTCAATATGATGTTGAATGCGGCGCAAAAGCTCGCGCGTGAATTGAAAGGCCAAGTGTTGGACGATACTCGCAGTGTGCTGACTAACCAAAAAATTCGCCACTATCAGGAACGGATCCGCGAATTTGAACGTAAGCGACTGATTGTTAGTTAATGTAGATGCCAACTTAGTGTTGGCGATAACCCTTCAAATCTCTCCCCCGGCGCCCTTTGGGCGTCGGTCGTAAACGACGATATTCATCATGACATTAGAACAAGCCCAAGTTCGCGTGACTGCCCTTTGTGAGCAGCTACAAGCGCACAACTATGCCTACTACGTTAACAACGAAGCAACCGTTCCGGATGCTGAATATGATCGTTTAATGCGCGAGCTTATTGCGCTTGAAAAACAATATCCAGAGCTCAAAAGTGTCCATTCGCCAAGCCAGAAAGTCGGTGGCGAAGTACAGTCCCAGTTCACCACGGTTCAGCATGAAATGCCGATGTTGTCGCTCGACAATGTTTTCAGTGCTGAAGACTTTACCGAATTTGATCGTCGCTGCCACGAACGTTTGCTCGATGAGCGACCACTGACTTATTGCGCTGAACCAAAGCTTGACGGTTTGGCAATCAGCTTGATGTATGAGAATGGTGTCTTGGTACAGGCTGCAACGCGAGGAGATGGTCAGCAAGGCGAGAACGTTACCGCCAACGCCAAGACAATTGGCGCAGTACCATTGAAGCTGCAAGGGGATTCGGTACCAGCACGCTTGGAAGTGCGCGGTGAGGTGATTATTCCAAAGGCAGATTTCGATGCCATGAATGAACGTGCCCGCATTCGCGGCGACAAGTTATTCGCCAATCCACGCAATGCGGCAGCTGGCAGTATTCGCCAGCTTGACTCCAAGATTGCAGCCAGTCGGCCACTGAGCTTTGTGGCTTATGCGGTTGGTGTTTTCAATGACGACCAAATCGAACTGGCCAATAGCCATTATCAACGCTTGCAGCAGCTCAAAGCCTGGGGCTTGCCCATTGCTGCTGAGCTAACCCGGTGTCAGGGCGTTGATGAAGTCAATGATTACTGTCAGCAAATTCTTCAGCAGCGCGATGGTTTGAGCTATGAAATTGACGGTGTGGTGATCAAGATTGATGACATTGAAGCGCAGCAGCAACTTGGTTTTGTCGCCAAGGCGCCACGCTGGGCCACCGCGTTTAAATTCCCTGCGCAAGAGGAAGTCACGGAGTTACAAGACGTTGAGTTTCAAGTTGGCCGAACCGGAGCGATTACCCCTGTTGCTCGTTTGAAGCCGGTGTTTGTTGGCGGAGTGACGGTATCCAACGCGACGTTACACAATGCCGATGAAGTGGCGCGCTTAGGCGTGATGGTTGGCGATACGGTTGTCGTCCGCCGCGCTGGTGATGTGATCCCGCAAATTGTTAGCGTGATTGCCGAGCAACGGCCCGACACTGCCTCCGCGATTGAGTTTCCTAATGCCTGTCCAGTTTGTGACTCTGCCGTTGAACGGGTCGAAGGTGAAGCGGTACTTCGTTGCACCGGTGGTTTAGTTTGCGGTGCACAGCGCAAAGAGGCTCTCAAGCATTTTTGTTCCCGCAAAGCACTGAATGTCGATGGCTTGGGTGACAAGGTTATTGAGCAGTTAGTTGAACGCGAGTTAGTTCATGATCCGGCTGATTTGTTCAAGCTATCAAAATTGCAGGTGCGCTCGCTAGAACGCATGGGCGATAAATCAGCAGAAAAACTGCTAGTGGCGCTCGACGTCGCTAAACAAACGACACTACCTAAATTCTTATATGCGTTGGGCATTCGAGAAGTAGGAGAGGCTACTGCACTCAATTTGGCCAATCATTTTAAATCCCTTGATGAGCTCATGGCTGCAGATGAAGAGGCTTTGGTGACTGTCGATGATGTTGGCGCCGTTGTTGCTGCTCATGTCAGGAGCTTCTTTGCTGAAGCACACAACCAAGCAGTCATTTCTCGCTTGCTTGATGCTGGCTTGAGCTGGCCAGAAATTGCAACAGTCGATGCCCCAGATGAATTACCGCTTGCGGGCCAGACTGTGGTGTTAACCGGGACGCTAACCAGCATGGGCCGCGCTGATGCCAAAGCCAAGCTGCAGCAGTTGGGCGCCAAGGTGAGCGGTTCAGTTTCGAAGAAAACAGATTGCCTGTTTGCAGGTGCCAATGCCGGGTCAAAATTGGCTAAAGCCCAGCAGCTGGAAGTCGATATTAAAGATGAACAACAGATGTTGGCGTTGTTTCAGAGTCATGGGCTCTAATTGCTACGCCGCAAAAGAGCTTGGAGCTATCTGAATTTTTGTCTCAAGCTCTGATAGTCAAACATAACTGGGAAGTATAAATGGCAAGATTGTTAGTTGTGGAAGATAGCAGCACGGTGATGCGAATTTTAAAGCATCTGGCCAGTACTAGGTTGTCATCAACGGATACCGTGTTTACCCAGAGCTTCGCTGAAACTAAACAAGCTTTTTGCCAAAACTCAGATTTTTACGCTGCAATCGTTGATCTCAATTTACCTGATGCGCCAAATGGCGAAGTCGTCGACTTTGTGATGAAGCAAGGTATTCCATGTATTGTCCTAACGGGGGACTTTGACGAGCGCCGTCGCAAACAGCTAGTCGATGGCGGCGTTGTCGACTATGTGGTGAAAGAAAGCCGCCATGCTTATCACTATGCGATGAAGTTAGCTCGCCGGCTTCGCACCAATCATGAAATCAAAGTACTGGTGGTTGACGACTCAGCGATGTCGCGCAAGCATATTCGCAACTTGCTCGAGCGACAGCTTTACAATGTGATTGAGGCCGAGGACGGCTTTGACGCCATTGAACAGATGAGTATCCACCCTGATGTTCGACTGGTGATCACCGATTTTGAAATGCCCAACATGGATGGCTTTAAGCTAGTCAATGAAATCCGTCGCAAGTTCGATAAGCGTGGCTTGGCGATCATTGGCTTGTCATCGCAAGAAAGTGGCATTCTTTCCGCTCAGTTCATTAAGCACGGAGCCAACGATTTTCTCAATAAGCCGTTTTACCCCGAAGAGTTTTATTGCCGCATTAGCCAAAACCTTGAGGCAATTGAGCTGATTGAGGAAATTGAAGATTCGGCGAACCGAGACTACTTGACTGGTTTGTACAATCGGCGGGCGTTTTTTGAATTTAGCAAGCAAGTGCTTCGTGATGGTTGGGCTCACAGTGTACCGGTCAGCTTTTCCCTCATTGATTTGGATAACTTCAAACATATCAATGACCATTATGGCCACGCCGTTGGCGATTACGTACTCAAGCGATTTGCCGAGGTGATGCAGCGCTATTGCGAAAAATTCCTTTTTGCCCGAGTTGGTGGTGAAGAATTCGCTTTGATCATGCTTGGTTTGGATAACTCTAAAGCATTGGCGTTAGTTGATGGCTTGCGCCAAGCATTTGTCGGCCAAGCAATTGAATGTGATGGTGGTACATTCCACGCGTCGTTCAGTGGTGGCGTAGTGACTGATTTGAACAGCAATATTGATGCCTTGTATAACCGCGCTGATGAATTGCTGTATCGCGCCAAAGAAGCTGGCCGAAATATGGTTTTAGGGCAAGAGCCTGATAGTGATTAGATAGTTGCAGTCATTTGCCAACGTCAAGAGCCCGCTCACTAGCGGGTTTTTTTGTGTTGAACTGCGGACCATCGGTCACTTTTAACTGCCCATCGTCGCTGTAATGCTGGCGGTTTTGCCAGTCGAGCCTAAGCTATAAGAGTTTTCTACCTGAAACTGATTTCATTGCCATTCGATAAGGACATTAACATGCTTAGATCTTGTATTACTGCCATTCTCGTTAGTTTGTGTTGCTTGGCGCCAGCTCAAGCATCTTGGATTGCCAAAGAGCAACTGCCACACATTTACTATGTCAACATACCGATTCAAACTCCAATCGGTAATCGCACTGTCTCAGGGCAATATCGTTTACCACGCAATATTGACGGTGCTATTCCTGCTGTGATTATTTTGCATAGCACTGGAGGTGTCGATAGTACAGGCTTGTACTATGCCGAGGCTCTCAACAAAGCGGGTATCGCAACATTGGAGCTTGATCTATGGACAGCCCATGGTGTTTTAGGGGGCTCTGCCAGTCGTCCTGATCTGCCGCAACAAACTATTCCAGATGCCTATGCAGCGTTAAATTATCTAGCCAGTTTGGATGAGATTGATGCCAGTAAAATTGGTGTCGTCGGCTTCTCTTGGGGAGGCGTTGTCAGCATGCTTTCTGCGACAGAAAAGTACAACGCGATGATGAACCCAGTTGGCGCCCGATTCGCTGCCCATGCTGCTCACTATCCCATTTGTTACCTTTACAATAATCCGCTGGTTGAAGCGGCATTTCCTGAGATTGTTGAGTTAGGGTTGGAGTTTGATTTTGAAAACCTCACTGCTCCGGTGCTGATTCAAAGCGGCGGTTTAGATGACTATGACTTGCCAATTAATTGCCCGTTGATGGTCGCTGGTTTGCAACCTGACGACGCTGATTTAGTTGAGTTAAAGATGTACCCCTTTGCTTACCATGCATGGGATCGTTTGGAGCCAACTTGGGTGGTGGAAGACCCGTTTGCTAACTTAGGTCAGGGCGGAGAGGTCACTCTGAAAGCGTCGCCTTGGACGGCATATTTCTCTCGCGCTAAAGTTGTCAGACACTTTCAAACCGCATTTGCTGATTAATCTGAATCGATCTGGATGTTGATTCGAGGACCTGGTTCCAGAAAGCAAAAAGCCCGCTAAACAGCGGGCTTTTTTATGTTTGGTGGTCGCTACTGGGCTCGAACCAGTGACCCCCTCCTTGTAAGGGAGGTGCTCTCCCAACTGAGCTAAGCGACCGGGAGATGGTGGACGGTACTGGGCTCGAACCAGTGACCCCCTCCTTGTAAGGGAGGTGCTCTCCCAACTGAGCTAACCGTCCGTCAGACGTGGTGGTCGCTACTGGGCTCGAACCAGTGACCCCCTCCTTGTAAGGGAGGTGCTCTCCCAACTGAGCTAAGCGACCTCGTCTGTGGAGGCGTATTATAGGGAGGGCGGTTGCTGTGTCAACACTATTTTTGGAATGCTGGCTAAATGCTGTTTTTTTAGTCAAATTCGAGGCGGTTGTTGCTTGCCCTTGCACATTTCGAAGTTTGCAAGCTGCTCGCTGTCGCGACTAAAAACAAAGTACGTTTTTCTACCAGTGGACATGATCGCTACAGAGCAAGTTATCAACTCCTAACTCAGACACGCTGTGAATACATCCTTGTAAGCTCTGCCGCAGCTTCCCTGCTGCGGAAGGTCTTCGTTAGGAGTTGACAACCAGCTCAGAGGACCGCGCGGACCTCGGTCAAACATAAGAGGTAGCGAATAACGGACTGAGGTGCTTCAGCCGGCATGGATGCCAGGTGTAGAGCGCTCCATGGACGGACTTGAGCGTCACCGATGGGCGTTGTTTGCTGCCGACTGCGCTGTGCAGATGAATGCTCAGCATCTTGAGACTTGCTACGCCGATCCTCATTTGCATTGAGTCTTGCGAGTCGGATCGCTAAACTTGCTGGCAATTTCCTATTCCACCCTGATTGAGGTTTCTGTCTGCCATGACGGTACGTACGCGCGTTGCGCCATCTCCTACCGGTGACCCACACGTTGGCACCGCTTATATCGCCCTGTTTAACTATGTTTTTGCCAAGCAGCAAGGTGGCCAGTTTGTCCTCCGCATTGAAGATACGGATCAGGCGCGCAGCTCCAAAGCCTCCGAGCAAGCTATCTATGACAGCCTGCACTGGTTGGGGTTAGAGTGGGACGAAGGCCCAGATGTTGGTGGTGATCGCGGTCCATATCGTCAAAGCGAACGCACCGAACTGTATCGTAAGTATGCCGAACAACTCATTGTCGAAGGCAAGGCCTTCCGCTGTTTCGCAACATCTGAAGAACTCGATGAAATGCGCAAAGAGCAAATGGCCAATGGTGAGCCACAGAAATACGATGGTCGTGGTCTGCGCTTGACCGACGAGCAGGTCGAACAGTACCTAAAAGAAGGTAAGCCCTATGTCGTGCGGATGAAGATTCCAGAAGAAGGGAGCTTCAAGTTCAACGATTACTTGCGTGGCGAAGTGGAAATTCCTTGGTCACAAGTTGACATGCAAGTGCTGTTAAAAGCTGACGGTTTCCCAACATACTTCCTCGCCAACGTGGTTGATGACCATCTGATGGGCATTACTCACGTATTCCGTGGTGAAGAATGGCTCAACTCAGCACCGAAACTACTTAAGTTGTATGAAGACCTAGACTGGCAAGCGCCTGAGCTGGGCCATATGCCATTGCTGCGCAATCCAGACAAGAGCAAGCTGAGCAAGCGCAAGAACCCAACGAGTGTCAATTACTACCGCAAAATGGGCTTCTTGCCGGAAGCCATGCTCAACTATTTGGGCCGCATGGGTTGGTCAATGCCCGATGAGCGCGAAAAGTTCACCTTGGCAGACATGATCGACAACTTCGATATGAAACGAGTATCCCTCGGCGGTCCGGTCTTTGATATCGACAAACTCAAGTGGCTCAACGGCGTGTGGATGCGCGAAGAGTTTACTGATGAGCAATTGATCGAGCGAATGAAGGCATGGGCTTACAATGCTGACACCATGAAAACCTTGCTGCCAGAAGCCAAACCGCGGATGGAAACCTTCAGTGATTTTGCGCCATTGATGGGGCACTTTGTGAGCGGCTTGCCGGAATACGATCCTGCTTTACTTACCGCAAAAATTGAAGAGACCCAAGTCCGCATTGCGCTGCAATACCTGATTTGGCAATTTGATGCCGCTCGAGAATGGAACAAAGACGTGGTCTTCGGCACGGTCAAAGAAACTGCAAATTACCTCGACTTGAAGATCAAAGATTTCCTACAACCAATTTTTGTCGCCATTACTGGTAAAGAGTCATCAACTTCGGTCATTGATGCCATGGTTATTTTGGGTTCAGACATGACTCGTGCGCGTCTTCGCGTCGCGTTGAATCATGTTGGAGTAAGCAAAAAGCAAGCGAAATCACTGGAACGAGCGTTCCGCAGCTTTCCCGAAAAGTAACGATTAGTGCACTGAGCTATTTGGATGAGCCCGGCAATAGCCGCAATGCTGTTCACTTAAGAGGAGCGGCATTGCGGTTTACCGGATAACGGGTCTTGGATATTTTCACCGCCCTAGGCCTTGACGGCCTAGGGCGTTTCTCTATGAA
>NZ_NGNS01000012.1 GCF_002165625.1 Neiella marina | reverse complement strand
GACGGCAGTAATAGACATAAAAAAATCCGGCTCCATAAGGGGAAACCGGATTGTCCTATGTTCAGAAGATCGGTCAACCGATCCTTAACTGATCAGCATTGCGCTCATCGTAGCGGGCTTTACTCAGTGGTTACTGGGCTATTGCGCCGTTGCTTCGCTCTGTTCGGTCGATTTTGGTTTGCGACCGAATATGCGGTTGAACACGGCGCGGAACAGTGCACTGATATCTTCCAAAATCAGGTACAAGCACGGCACTAGCACTAGGGTAATGACGGTTGCAAACATCACCGCAAAACCTAGAGCTACTGCCATTGGAATCACGAATCGTGCTTGTAAGCTGGTTTCGAACATAATCGGCAGTACCCCAGCGAAAGTGGTAATTGATGTCAGTGTGATCGCTCGAAAACGAGCACAGCCTGCTTCGATTACCGCGTCGCGGATGCTGTAGCCAGCGGCTCGGCGTTGATTGACGAAGTCGGTCATCACTAAGCTGTCATTAATCACCACACCGGCTGCCGCAATGAGACCAAAGGTCGACATCATGCTCATATCAATGCCAAACCAGAAGTGCCCCCATATTGCCCCGGTTAAACTAAACGGTATCACCGACATGATGATGAGCGGTTGTGCATAACTCTTCAGTGGCACCGCGAGCAACACGTACACCATGATCATGCCGGCAATAAAGAATAAGATTTGCTCGTTTTGCTGGGCTTGCTGCTCTTCAATAGAACCGCCAAGCTCGGTTTTAACACTCGGGAAGTCCTCCAACAGTTTTGGTAGCAACTTCTCTTTGATGTCCTCAACGACTTGGTTGGGTTCGATCACTTCTTCATCGATATTGCCCCAGACGTATACGCTGCGGAAGCCGCCTTCACGTCGAATATAGCTGATGCCTGGTTTTTCTATCAGTTCAACGACGTCACCAAGCATGACTTCTTCGCCAGCTGGCGTTCTAATCACGGCGTACTTCAGTTCGGCAAACTTTTCTCGAGTTAGGCGAGGGTAGCGCACCATCACTTTCACTTCTTCGCCATCTCGCAAAACGCGCTGGGCTTCGCCACCATAGAAGCTCGTACCTACCTGGCTTGCTATCATTGCCAGATCTAGCCCTAGATCATAGGCCACTGGGCGAAGACTGAGTTGGACTTCTTTTGACGCCGGGTCAATGGTTGAGCTGACATCAAATAAGCCATCCTTTTGCTGCAACATGGCAATAAATTCACGGCCAGCAGCGTTGAGAGTATCGATATCTGGGCCGAATAGCAGGTAACCGAATTCGCCATCGTTGCCGCCACTGTTGACGTCATCATAAACAGTAAATGACTTCATACCAGCGATGGCAGGAATGGCCTCGCGCCAGCGTCGAGCCAATTCAAACGTATCGAACGGACGCAGCTCTTCGTCGACCAATGGCACCACTAACCTGGCTTCTGTTCGGCCTTGGTTAAACGCCAGAATGTCGCGGATCATGCCTTGGCCGAAGTCTGCTTTGGTTTGCTCCTCAATAGCCATGATGGTCGACTCTACCGTGCGAAGCGCATTGATGGTTTGCTCATCAGAGACTGTTTCGTTCATCTCAATGGTAATTGACGGGAAGTCGTGCGGAACTTTGGGGCTAGGAACAAAGCGTACATAGTTAGCTGCCATCAGACCAAAACTGATAACAAGCAAAGCAACGAAACTAGCCGCTACTAGCCAGCGCCATTCGGTACAGCGAATAATAAAGTTCTTGTAGGGGCCGTTAATAAAACCAAAGAATCGGTCATTGAAACGAGCTCGCCAGCTGTTGGGTTTGATTGGCGTGAACTTGGTGTGGGCTAAGTGAGCCGGCAAGATCAGCTTGGATTCAATCAAACTGAAGGCCAAACAGAGAATCACCACAACGGCAATGTTGTAGAAGAACGCGCCTTCTGGGCCGCTGGTGAAAGTAAACGGCGCAAACACAGCGATGGTGGTGAGTACCCCGAAGGTTGCTGGCGTCGCTACCTTGCGAGCCCCTCTAACGACGCTATCAACTCCGCCTCCGGATTTTTCGACCTCAGTGTAGGCACTTTCTCCGATCACAATGGCGTCATCAACCACGATACCGAGCACCATGATAAAGGCGAATAAACTCAGGATATTGATGCTGACACCAAAAACAGGCATCAACATGACCGCTCCTAAGAAACAAAGCGGTAGGCCAACCATGACCCAGAACGCCAGCCTAAATCTTAAAAATAGGCTGAGCATGATGGCGACTAGCACCGAACCTTGGGCAAGGTTTTTCAACATCATGTCGAGGCGAGCGTTGAGGTAGTAGGTCATATCGACCAGAATTTTCAGCTCCATGCCCGCAGGAAGAGTTTCATTGCGCTTAGCAATAAAATTCTTCACCGACTCGGCAACAGGCACCATATTTTGGTCTTTAGTGGCATTGACAGACATATAGATGGCGTTTTCACCACTGTATCGGAAGTAATGCTCTCCCTCGGCAAACTCGTCTTTGATGGTGGCAATGTCTTTCAGCAGCACTTTGGCACCGTTAGCGCCAATTTTAATCGGAATGTTGCGGAACTCGTGGCCACGATAGAACTGGTTTTCTACCCGAACAGAAATAATCCCTGAGTCGGTACGCAGTTGGCCGGCGGAGAAGTTTGCCGAGTACTTGCGAATTGCCTCTGCAACTTGAGCCAGGGTTAAGTCATATTTGCGTAGTACGTCGGGTTGCACTTCAATGGCGATTTCATCATCTGGGGCGCTGAGTTGAACCAAAGATACATTGCTTAATTGCAATAGCTCGTCTTTGATTTCCCGCGCCATTGGCTTGAGTTCAGTCAGCGGAAAGTCTCCCACCAGAGACATTTCAATAATGTCTTGGCGGAACTCCGCTTGTGAAATTGTCACGGGCTCCATATCTGCCGGAAACGTTGCAATGCCATCGATTCGCAATTTTACTTTGTCGAGCACTTCTGGCAGATCTTTGTCCGGAAAGATCTCTAAGGTTACGCGGCCACCGTTACGCCAGGCGCGGGACACGCCCTTTTTAATCTCGGTAACATCCTTGAGCGCTTCTTCAATCTTAATTTGAATGCTCTCTTCAATTTCTTGCGGCGATGCACCGGGATAGTTGGTGTAAATATGGATGTAGTTGATTTCAATATTTGGAAACATTTGGCGTTGTATGGTCAGGTAACTAACTACGCCCATGATGATGATAAAAATCATCATCAAGTTTGCCGCCACTGAATTGTGGGCAAAATAGCCAATCAAACCAGAGCGGGTATTTTCCTGTGGTGGTGTTTGTTGATCCATCACTAACCCCTCAGCGCTGCGCTACTTTGGCATCGTCTTCGATGACTTTGACTTCCATGCCTTTTTGCGGGTACTCAGGCGGTGTCATCACCAACAGTTCGTCTTCATTAAGACCACTGTCAATCAGGAACATCTCGCCCTCTTCTCGCAGCACACGTACTTGTCTTGGCTGTAACTGTTGTTGTTCGTCGAGCAACCAGATGATTCGGTTGCTGACTAAATCTTGCGGCACTTCAAATACATTGGTGAGTTTTTTGCCGGCAAAGCTAACCTCGACGTAGCTACCGAATTTTAACGCTGGATCTGCGGAATTGAGACTGTATGGATCATCAATGCGAACAACCAAGTGGCTCATGCGAGTGGCATTATCTACCACTCCTAAGTCGCGGACTATGGTCGCGCTACGCGATATGCTGCGACGCCCTTGTGTGGTCACCACAGCACTAAGATTTTCAATCTCATCCGGTACGAACGCGCTGTCAAAACCAGCAATGGGGAATACCACTTCTGCGGTTTCAATACTGCTCAATTCAGCCACTACATCACCCGTGTGGACGAATTGCCCAGCACCTAAATCGCGACTGATCACCAGAGCATCGTAGGGCGCCCTGACCTCGCAATTCTCAAGGTCTCGTTGTGCCAAGCGCAATGCCGCAGTGGCGGACTGAACACTAGCTTTGGCGCTCATTACCTGGGGTTTACGAAGATACAGGTCAGATACTTTACGGTCGGACAACCGCTCCGCCTCACGTTCTGCCACCTTGGCCAGCGCTTCCTCTTCGATTAGCTGAGCTTTGGCTTGGCTTAAATTGGCTTGCGCTTGCAACAACGCAGCCTCATAAGTGTCTTTTTCAATGGTGAACAGAATGTCACCTTGTTTAATCAAACCGCCGGCCACAAAGTTAGGGTTCCAACTGACGATCTCACCTGCAACCTGAGCGGCAAGCATGGTTTTTTCGAGCGGTTTAACTTCACCAAAGCTGGTAATTGTTACTTGATAATCGGTTGGCTGTGCTGCCATTACACGTACCGAAGGGCGAGTATCCACTGGCTCTACTTGCTCATCTTTACCGGCAGTCGCATTAATAGTCGCCATACCGGCGGCGCCAACGCCAAGCACCACTATCGGAAGTACGACCTTCATCCATTTTGTTTTATTCATGACTCTGTATCCCTTGGACATCTGTCTCGGATTTATCTGACAGCATAGTAACGGCTATTGGTAATACAAAGATTAAGAAATTGTAAAAAGGTGTAATCTCTTGTCGAATTAGACACACTTTCAGCGTGATTATTTTCCATAAAGGCTAGAGAGATACAGGTTATCAACTGCTAACTAATTGAAAATGAATTGAAGTTGCTTGTTTTGGCTCGTTGAATTGTCAGTTTCTGTACAACGCACCTCGGGTGGCTAACTTATCGCTACTAGAACGTCATCTAAATGCCAACCGAGTGCGGCTAGTTGATCGCGCTTTGGTCGATTTGCTTGGCTGCTCTGAGTGACAAGCCAGTGATCCAACTTGATATTAACCATATTTATTTGATGGTTATTACCTGACGTCATGAACTTCTATAAATTACCGCGGTCTGTACTAGTCGTTGATAGTCAATAAGTTGTTTTGCTTGATAATCAGCGCTCTTTTCTAACAATTTGGTTTAAGGATAATACGATGCAAAAAGGAATTTGGGCGGCTGCCATTTGCCTATCTCTCTGTGCTTGTGGTGGCGGTGACTCTTCAAATGTAACAAACGTCGAAGGAACGGCGTTCGAATTAATCTCTCACAGGGACGACGATTACTTCACCCTCACTGATATCGCTCCAAGCGAACAAACTCCGAACAATGTAGCCACGCTCTATTACACCAACTCGATTTCCGTTCGCTTTGATGATGATGGTTATTTGCGCACACCTCAAAACTATTATGTATTGAGTGTGCCAGCTAATGCCGACGGCAGTGTGCCATCGCAGGCTTTAGCATCAGCAAAAGCTGTGCGGGTTGATTTTGGTGGTGAATCAATTGTCGAAGCGACTAGCCGCGTGACTGCTCAATTCAGTTTGCCTGTGGACTCTTCAGCCATTGATGTGCCGTTTGTGGATGTCGACTTTTGCGAGCTTGAAACTGACTCATTTAGCGTGACCGACAAAGTGTATGTGTACGACAGCTTGGGGGAGTCCCACAGTCTGAACTTGTTCTTTGCCAAGACGGCTGACGATACAACAAGTTGGGAAGTAAAGGCATTGATTGATTGCATGGAGCTTACTCCCCTCGAAGGGCAAGTACTTGATTTTAATGAGGCTGGTGAACTCGATATTGGCGATGCTGATGGCGATGGTATCGTTACATCTGGTGATGGAACAATTGAATATGCCGGTGTGTCATTCGAGACCGGTGCTGATGAGTTGCTGCTCACGATTGATTATTCTGAGACGATTTCTCGCTTTGTTGTTTTCGAACTGCTTAATTTTGAACAAAATGGCGTAGCACTTAGGCAATATGACTCGATGGAGATTAAGTCGAACGGCTTGATTCAACTCAATCACAATGGTGCTCATAGATATGTGAGCCGTTTACTGATGGCCGATTTTGAGTATTCCGAGCACTTAGCTGAAGTATCTGAGGGCATTTGGATGCGGACCGAAGATTCAGGGAATTTTTCTCATAGTGTTGGAGGCGAAATTCAACCAGTGACTTATTCGGAGTAGCAGTAATAGTCAGCAGACAATAAAAAACGCGGCCACTGGCCGCGTTTTTTAATCTTGAGCGATAAGCGCTAGCGCCTATTACTGCTCATCCAAGAAGCTGCGCAGTAGTTCTGAGCGGCTTGGGTGACGCAGTTTACGCAGTGCCTTGGCTTCAATCTGACGAATACGCTCACGGGTCACGTCAAACTGCTTGCCCACTTCTTCCAAGGTGTGATCGGTATTCATGTCGATACCGAAACGCATCCGCAATACTTTCGCTTCACGAGCTGTTAAGCCGGCCAATACTTCGTTGGTGGCATTTTTCAGGCTTTCCGAAGTGGCTGCATCAGCAGGCAATTCGAGGGTGGTATCCTCGATAAAATCGCCCAAATGTGAATCTTCATCATCACCAATTGGCGTTTCCATAGAGATCGGCTCTTTGGCGATTTTCAGCACTTTGCGGATTTTATCTTCTGGCATCAGCATGCGCTCTGCCAATTCTTCCGGTGTAGGCTCGCGACCCATCTCTTGAAGCATCTGACGCGAAATGCGATTGAGCTTGTTGATGGTTTCGATCATGTGAACCGGAATACGAATGGTACGGGCCTGATCGGCAATCGAACGAGTGATTGCCTGGCGGATCCACCAAGTCGCATAGGTTGAGAACTTGTAACCGCGGCGGTATTCAAACTTGTCCACCGCTTTCATCAAACCAATGTTACCTTCCTGAATTAAATCAAGGAATTGCAAACCACGGTTGGTGTACTTCTTGGCTATCGAGATTACCAGACGCAAGTTGGCTTCAACCATTTCCTTCTTGGCGCGGCGAGCCTTCGCTTCACCAATCGACATACGGCGGTTGATGTCTTTAATCACCAAAATCGGCAAGTTCGCTTCTTCTTCAATCGCGATCAGTTTGCCAATGCAACGTTCTAGCTCTGGCTTAAGCTCGGCCATTTTGGCTGAGTAATCTTTACCAGCATTGGTGGCAACTTCAATCCAAGTACCATCAGTTTCGTTGTTGGCAAAGGCACTGACAAACGCTTTCTTCGGCATTTTGGCATGCTCAACCGTCATCTTCATGATCAAGCGTTCTTGCGTGCGCACACGATCCATGGTGGTACGCATGCCTTTAACCAACAGGTCAAACTGCTTCGGTATCAGGCGGAATTGCTTGAACAGATCCGATAACTCAACAATTTTGGCTTTGGTGTCGGCATGATCGCGGCCTTTTTCGGCCAGCGTAGCGCGCATGGCATCGAAGGTATCGCGCAGTGCAGCAAAGTTTTCACGTGCTTCTTCTGGATCTGGGCCGGTATCGACTTCTTCCTCGTCCTCATCATCCGAGTCGAGATCTTTGTCTTCGTCTTCCAGCTCTTCTTCCGATAACTCGGAACCGACGTGAGTTGCCGTCGGAGCAGCATTGCCGTCGTCGTTTGGATCAACAAAGCCAACGATGATATCGGTTAAGCGAATTTCTTCTGCTTCAAACTTGTCCCACTGTTCCATCAAGTGGGCAACAGTTGCAGGATACTCAGCAACCGCACTTTGAACCTGATTAATGCCTTCTTCAATTCGCTTGGCGATAACAATTTCGCCTTCACGGGTCAGTAGTTCAACGGTACCCATTTCACGCATGTACATGCGCACTGGATCCGTGGTGCGACCGAGCTCAGACTCAACACTGGCCAAGGCTTGAGCGGCTGCTTCGGCAGCATCTTCGTCTTGGTTGCCTTCGGACATGATCAAATCATCGGCGTCAGGTGCTGATTCAAACACCTTGATGCCCATGTCGTTGATCATGCTGATGATGTCTTCAATCTGATCGGAATCGACAATATCAGCCGGAAGGTGATCATTGACTTCGGCATAGGTCAAATACCCTTGCTCTTTGCCTTTTTGAACAAGCAGTTTGAGCTGAGATTGTTGGGTTTGCTCCATAGAGTCTTCCACTTAAACAATATTGAATTTATGCTGTGCTGAACGCAGACGTAAGCGGACAATTATACGCCGATTTACGCTCTGCGGCCAGCCCGTATTTCTATTCTTGATTCACCGTTTTGGGCTTCAATGCCTGCAGCAGTGTCATATATTCGTGACGCTCATCACGGCTTAGTTGGCCTTGCTTTTCTTTCAGCAACAATTGCTCCATACGTTGCTCCAAATACTTGTCGATCAAATAGCTATAAGTATCGAGAAACTCCAACTCGGTATTATCTTCGGTGACACCTTCGCGGCCGATCGCGGCAAGTTTGGCAAGTGCTTTAAATGCTGGATGTTGGCGATAGTGTTCGAGCAATTGTCCGGCATGAGCCGCCTGTGAGTTGCGAGCGGTCACTAATAAGTCAACAAACAGGTCGACTCCGGCAATATCGAGATGCGCTAATTCTGGTTGCGGCTCAATTTTGCTGGCCAGCTCTGGCTGCTGCAGTAGCAAAGCAATGGCTTTGCGCACAGGCGTCATAGTCATTTTCTGCTGTTGGTGTTGATGACCACTTTGGTTGTCTTGCTGTTGAATATGCCGTCCTAATTGCTCTGGAGTCATACCGACTAATTGCGCCAGCTGATCTTGCATGATGTCGAAGTAGACACCGGGAGGCAGTTGTTCCAACAGAGGTTTGGCGGCAGCAACTAAGGCACTTTTACCCGCATCGGAGGCCGCATTGTGCTCGGCAAGTAAATGGTCGAACAATACCTTGGATAGTGGTGTTGCCTGCGCTAATAGTTGCTCGAATGCCTCTTTGCCTTGAGCTTGAACAAGAGTGTCAGGATCCTCGCCATCGGGTAAAAACACGAAATCTAGCGTGAGCCCATCGCGCAGCAAGGGGAGGGCATTTTCCAGCGCGCGCCACGCGGCACTACGACCCGCTTTATCACCGTCATAGCAACACGTGACATGACGGGTTTGGCGGAACAACAACTGTAAATGCTCTGGTGTGGTTGACGTGCCGAGTGAAGCAACTGCGTAATCAATGCCGTATTGAGCAAGCGCCACCACATCCATATAGCCTTCAACAATCAACACTCTGTCGATGTTGCGATGAGCCTGTTTTACCTCGTAAAGACCATATAATTCCTGACCTTTGTGAAACAGTGGCGTTTCCGGCGAGTTGAGGTATTTGGGCTCACCTTGGTCCAATACTCGGCCACCAAAGCCAATTACCCGGCCGCGGCGATCGCGGATTGGGAACATGATGCGATCTCGGAAACGATCATAGCGTCGACCGTTGTCATTTTGGATCAACATTCCCAGCTCTACGAGTTGCCGCTGTTGCTGTTCGTCGGTTCCGAAGGTTTGCAGAATGTTGTCCCACTCGCCACCGGCATAGCCGATGCCAAATTTTTTCGCAGTGTCGCCAGTGAGACCTCTGTTTTTCAGGTATTCAACAGCTTTAGGGCCCTGGACGTGTTGCTTTAAGTTGTGCCGGTATTGCATGCTGATTTGGTTCATCAGCTCGTATTGGTCATTGGCAACTTGCTTGGGTTGTTGCTTGCGCTGGCCACCTGAACGTTCCTCATACTGCACTTCCAAACCATGTTGGCGGGCAAGCTCTTCAATCGCTTCTGGGAACTCGAGGCGATCAAATTCCATTAGAAAGCCGACGGCATTACCATGGGCCCCGCAACCAAAGCAGTGATAAAACTGTTTGTCTGGAGAAACGCTAAAAGAAGGGGTTTTTTCGTTGTGAAACGGACAGCAAGCCGAATAGTTCTTACCGGCTTTTTTTAACGGTACACGCTCATCGATCAGATCGACGATATCAGTGCGAGCCAGCAAATCGTCAATGAATGATCGGAGTATAGCCATGCAGCGTTCGTCACCTCTACCGTTGGAGCAGCAACCAAATGATAAAGACAAACAAGCCGCGCTTAAAAAAGCACGGCTTATTCGAAAACAGTTTGTGGCCTGGGTTCAGGTTAGGCGTTTAGCTTAGCGCGAACCTTGCCACTAACCGCACCCATATCGGCACGGCCTTGAAGTTGAGGCTTAAGCAACCCCATGAGCTTACCCATATCCTGCATGCCTGCGGCACCGGATTGGGCAATTGCTTGGTCAATGATGTCATCAACTTCGCTAGCACTCAGAGGTTGAGGAAGAAATTGCTCAATAGTGACAATTTCATCCTTTTCTTTTGACGCCAAGTCATCGCGACCGGCTGCCTCAAATTGCGTCACTGAATCTTTTCGCTGTTTAACCATTTTGGTCAAAATAGCGATGACGTCGTCATCATTCAACTCAGTGCGCGTGTCGACTTCTTTTTGTTTAACTTCAGCAAGAATCAAACGTAAGGCACCAAGGCGCGCTTTATCTTTAGCGCGCATGGCATCTTTTTGTTGATCTTTAATCTGAGCTACTAAAGCAGACACGATAGACGTTCTTCAGTCTGTAATTAGTACAGGCGAATGCGACGAGCGTTTTCGCGAGCCACTTTCTTCTGAGCGCGTTTAACAGCAGCAGCTTTCTTGCGCTTACGCTCAGTGGTTGGTTTCTCGTAAAATTCGCGACGACGAACTTCAGACAGCACGCCAGCCTTTTCACAAGAACGCTTGAAACGACGCAGCGCTACGTCAAATGGTTCATTTTCACGGACTTTAACAACAGGCATTAGCCAATCACCTCAAAGGTATGTTCAGTAGTTTATCAATCAAGCCCTCAACCAGATAAATGGTATAAAAAAGAGAGCTCGGCTAAAAATGGTGCGGCATTGTAATCCGCTCGTTTGGCATTGTAAAGGCCCTTTGCGTCTTTATCCGTCGCAGGCTAAAATCCGCCTCCGTTTTGTATCTGTTGTTGATAACCAATTTGAGGCTAACCCATGCGAGTACTAGGAATCGAAAGCTCTTGCGATGAAACCGGCATCGCCGTCTATGACGATGAGCGGGGCCTTCTCGCGCATCGGATTTATAGCCAGATAAAGTTACATGCAGATTATGGTGGCGTGGTACCCGAGTTGGCGTCGCGTGATCACGTCCGCAAAGCCATCCCCCTCATCCGTGAAGTAATGGCCGAAGCGAATTGTACCGCAGATCAGATTGATGGCGTTGCTTATACTGCTGGTCCAGGGCTGATCGGTGCGCTGCTGGTCGGAGCGACGTTGGGTAACAGCTTAGCTTTTGCTTGGGACTGTGCGGCGGTGCCTGTTCATCATATGGAAGGACACTTGTTGGCGCCGATGTTGGAACAAGAAATCCCGGATTTCCCTTTTGTCGCTTTGCTAGTCTCTGGCGGGCACACCATGTTGGTTAAGGTAGAAGGAATCGGACAGTATCAGTTACTCGGCGAGTCGATCGATGATGCTGCCGGCGAAGCGTTTGATAAGACTGCAAAGTTACTGGGGCTTGATTATCCAGGTGGCGCTGCTTTGGCAAGAATGGCCCAAAACGGCACTCCTGGTCGTTTTAAGTTGCCGCGACCGATGACGGACAGGCCTGGGTTGGATTTTAGTTTCAGCGGTTTGAAAACCCATGCAGCAAATACCATTCGGGATAATGGCAATGACCCGCAAACTCATGCTGACATTGCCTATGCGTTTCAGGATGCGGTGATTGATACCTTGATCATTAAATGTCGCCGGGCATTAAAGCAAACGGGTCTTAATCGACTAGTTATTGCTGGCGGTGTCAGTGCCAATATTGAGTTACGGCGCCAGCTAGAGGTAGAACTAGGTAAACGAAACGGCAAAGTTTACTACCCGCGCCCGGAGCTGTGTACTGACAACGGCGCCATGATTGCTTACGCCGGTATGCAGCGTTTGAAAGCCGGTCAAGTGGCAAAAGCTGGTGTTGAAGTATTTCCACGTTGGCCGTTGGAGCAGCTACCGCCGGTATAGTGTCATCAGCATGTTGGCCTAATCAGTCGGTTTTTGCTTTTTTACGTTTGCGCTGAGTCTTATCGAGAATATGTGGCTCAGTGCCGTTGAGCAGACGGCTGATATTGGCACGGTGTCGGACGACCATCAGGATGCTGAGCATCACTACAGCAATGGTGTATTCAGGTTTTAACCAGTAAGCATATAGTGGTGCCAGCACCACGGTAACTAGTGAAGCCAGTGACGAATAGCGCCCGATCACCGCAGTAACTAGCCAAGTCCCGAGCAACAATCCGGTCATATCCCAACCGATGGGGCCGATGGAACCCAATGCCGTGGCCACAGCCTTACCGCCCTGAAAGCCAAAAAATACTGGGTACATGTGACCGAGACAGGCTGCTATCGCTATTAAGCCCAAGCTAAATGGCGGCAAGCCTAAAAAATAACTGCCGTAGACTGGCAAGGTGCCTTTGAGAATGTCGAATGCCAAGGTGGCAACAGCTGGCGCCGCGCCGCCAATCCGTAACACATTGGTGGCGCCGGGATTTCTTGAGCCTTTGGTTCTTGGGTCTGGCAAGCCGACGATGCGACAGATCAGTACCGCACTACTAATGGAGCCGAAAACGTAGGCGGCAGTGACCATTAGTCCGGTGAATAAAGTGATTGTCAGCGTTTGATCCATTGCGTATCTAAGGTATATTCGGGCGCAGTTAGGGTGCGTAGCCTACAACGCTAGCATGGCTAGCCCTATCCGACCAGCCGATAATCTAACCAAAGAGCTCCAAGTTTTGACCGACACTGTGTTTATTCAAAGCCTGAGCGTAGACACCGTGATTGGGGTTTACGATTGGGAAAAAAAGATTCAACAAACTCTGCTTTTTGATATCGAAATGACAACCGATATCGCAGCGGCTGCCGCATCCGATGATTTGGCTGACACATTAGACTACGAAGCGGTGTCAAATCGCGTTATCGAACATGTTAAAAATGCTCGCGTTGAGCTGCTCGAGACGCTGATTGAACAGGTGGCACAAATTATTCTTGTTGAATTTGGGGTCAAACAAGTTGCATTGACGGTTCACAAGCCGGGTGCCGTCAAAGCTGCCAAATCCGTCGGCTTGCAAATTGTCCGCCGAGCAGACTAACAGTATGGCTCAGGTTTACATCAGCGTTGGTAGCAACATCAATAGAGCGGCAAATATTCGCGCGGCTCGGCAGGCGTTGGTTGCCGAATTTGGTGCTCTAGTGGTATCGCAAGTGTATGAGAGTGAAGCGGTTGGTTTTAACGGCCCAGCGTTTTACAACTTAGTCATTGGCGCGCAGACTGAGCAATCGCCGCAACAAGTAGCACAACGCTTAAAGGCGATAGAACTTGATAACGGCCGTTGCAAAACGGCAGAGAAGTTTAGTAATCGAACCCTTGATTTGGATTTGCTGCTGTATGACGATGTGATCTGTGACGAGGGCGTACAAATTCCTCGCCATGAAATTACTGAGAATGCCTTTGTGCTTTGGCCGTTGGCTGAAGTGGCGCCGCAATTGCGCCACCCGCTTACTCAGCAAAACTACCAGGAAATGTGGGCCAGTTACCCGCACCAACAAAATTTAAAGCCAATTCCATTCGATTGGTATTGATTGAATCAATGTAACAGGGATGTCCTATGTCGGTATTTGAAGCTATTTTGTTAGCCTTGATTCAAGGGCTCACCGAATTCCTGCCCATTTCTAGCTCTGCTCATTTGATTTTGCCTTCGCAGTTATTTGGTTGGGATGATCAAGGGTTAGCATTCGATGTCGCGGTGCATGCTGGCTCGCTTATCGCGGTGGTCGGCTATTTTCGCCATGAAGTAAAGAGTTTACTTCAGGCTTGGTTGGCCTCACTTGGTGGCCAGCACAGTGGTGAATCACGCTTGGCATGGACTGTTATTGTGGCGACGATACCGGCAGTGATCGTTGGCCTTTGCTGCTCGTCGTTGATTGAAGGGTATTTGCGTTCTATCTGGGTGATCGCCACTACCACGCTGCTGTTTGCCCCTCTACTGTGGTGGTCAGATCGTTTTTGCAAAGGTGATCGCGATGAGTACAGTGTCGGCTGGCACCAATCTGTCATCCTAGGTCTGGCTCAAGCTCTGGCACTGATCCCTGGCACTAGCCGTTCCGGTATTACCATCACTGCAGGTTTGATGCTGGGTTTGACGCGCCAAGCCGCAGCACGCTATAGCTTCTTGATGTCGATTCCAGTCATTATGTTAGCAACCGCCAATCGCACCATGGCGCTGGCGAGCTCATCAGAATCTGCAGACTGGGGCATCTTACTGCTCGGTGCATTTCTTGCCGCGGTGAGTGCATACCTTTGTATCCACTACTTTCTTAAGCTGATTGATCGTATCGGCATGACGCCGTTTGTGATCTACCGAGCGTTGCTTGGCATCGGTTTGTTTGCTTTTGGCTGGTCGCAACTGTAACCAGCTGCAATGCCATGCCAATTTAACTCGCTACAGCTTTTGGAGTGGCATTAAAATGGCGCTTAAATTCGCGACTGAACTGTGATGGGCTGCTATAGCCAACCATTAACGCTGCGTCATTAGCGCGTTTGCCTTCATTGACAATTAATTCCTTGGCTTTCATGAGGCGCACTTTCTTCAAGTATTGTAATGGTGACTCCAAAGTCACTTGCCGAAATGAACGATGAAACGCTGAGACGCTCATGTTGGCTGCGGCCGCCAAATCTTCCACTGTGATTGTTTCAGCATAGGTTTGATGAATGCGATTGAGCACTCGAGCAATACGGGCGTAATGGCCGTCGTGCTGGGCAAGATCGAATAGCACATGACCTTTGGGGCCAATCAAAATGTAATAGATAATCTCAGCAACGATGGCTGAGCCGATGATGTTGGCTTCGGCATCTGATTGCAGAGCGATTAACAAGCGCTTGACGGCATCCGCCATCCGCTCATCCAACTGCACTGAGTGCAGTCCCAAGTCAGGATTGCAGCGCTCTGACGCACACTGATAGCCAAACCGAATGAGCTGATCAACTTGCTGGTGTAACAATGACGGTTCAACATCGATGTTCAATCCCAGTAATGGCTTTCCATCAACCGCAAACGCCTCACACTCCAGTGGCATTGGCACGCCAAGCACTAGGTAATCGCCTGGCCCATAGTTGACGTGTTGCTCAGCCAGATGAATGGTCTTGCAGCCTTGGGCCAAAATAATGACGCCAGATTGATAGAGCAAGGGCTGGCGCTCACAGCCGACACTGGAGCGATAAAACCGAACGCCTTCAATTACCGTATCGATAATGCCCTCGCGGTCATTTAACCCGTGTTGGTCGACATACGACTGCATGAGCTGGCTAAGCATGGACTACCTCTATCTGCTGATAAGTGGCTAGTAAACCTTTTTTGATAGAAATAGGCAATAAATTTCGATTAATTGCGGTTATTAACTATCTTTATTGGGATTATTATGCTTTTCGAAAATTGCCGACTAGTTTTGCTCATTACATTAAAAAGAGGCTGAGAATGAAATTTTCATACGTAAATCACACCCAAATTCATTTTGGCCAAGGCCAAATACAAGCCATCGCTCAGGCTATTCCAGCGGATAGTAAAGTGTTAGTCATTTATGGCGGTGGCTCGATCAAACGTAACGGCGTTTATGATCAAGTTGCAGAAGCACTCAAAGAGCACCAATGGACTGAGTTTTCTGGTGTCGAGCCAAACCCAACGAAAGAAACCATGGACAAGGCTGTGGCCCTGATCAAAGAGCAAGATTTAGACTTTATTCTTGCTGTTGGTGGCGGCTCGGTGATTGATGGTTCTAAATTTGCTGCGGCAGCAGCAAAATATGAAGGTGACAGCTGGGATATCATGACTGGCGTTCATCAAGTCGCTGAAGCTGTGCCTCTCGGAGTTGTTTTGACGTTGCCTGCAACTGGTTCAGAATCCAATCCTGCGGCAGTTGTTACCAAGGCAGCAACCCACGATAAACTGCCGTTTTTCGCTGACGCCGTTCAGCCCAAGTTTGCGGTGCTTGATCCTGATGTGATGAAGACATTGCCAGAACGCCAGTTGGTCAATGGTATCGTTGATGCGTGGGTGCACATTTGTGAGCAGTACTTGACCTCTCCAGCCGGAGCGATGGTTCAAGACGGTTATGCCGAAGCGCTGTTGAAAAATTTGCGAGTGCTCGGTGGCAAATTTGACCAGCGTGATAACGATGAATGGCGCGCCAATTTGATGTGGACGGCCAACCAAGCACTCAACGGCTTGATTGGCGCGGGGGTTAGCCAAGACTGGGCGACTCACATGATTGGTCACGAACTCACTGCGCTGTACGGTGTTGATCATGCTCGTTCTTTGGCGATTGTTCAGCCATCGTTGCTGCGTAATCAAATGAACTTCAAACAAGCCAAGCTGGAGCAACTCGGGCGCAACGTGTTTGGTCTTAGTGGTGATGATGTTGCGGAGCAAACGATTGTTGAAATGGAGTTGTTCTATCACAGTTTGCAGGTCGCCACCCAATTGACCGAACATCAAACGGATAAGGCCAGCGCCATTGACGCTATTATTGACCAGCTAGAGAGTCATGGCATGGTCGAGCTCGGCGAAAACCAAGCGATCACGCTTAAAGAGAGTCGCGAAATCCTAGAGATGGCAGTTGCCGATTAATTTGGCTACTGACAACCAGTTGAATAAAGAGCCGCAGCGGCATTTTGCCCTGCGGCTTTTTTCATCTCTGGTTGTCGGTTGGAAAAACAAAATATTGCAGCAGAAACTCCTGCTCTAGCGGCGATAAATCAAAGCGCAAACAGGCCTCTTCAACTGCATGTTGGTCATGCGCGTGAAAGTCAGACATCCATCGAATCGCTCGGCGTAGGGATTCGCCATGTAAAATCAAACCGGGGTGTTGGCTGAGCATATTCATCACCTCCACCAACAAGTCTAATTCGTTATCAGTGCGTCGATGTGGGGTCCGTCAAAGTTCTTGCTTTATTGCACTAATGGCCGCTTCGCGACGCTTTTCAAGCTCTGACCGAATGGCAGAACCTTGGATGCCGGAGGCAATGATTTCCTGGACATTGACGGCGTTGGCGGCTTCATAGCAGCGCCGGAGGTAATCGCCCTGAGGATAGGGCAGTTGTTCGAAATTTAATCTGCCACGATGATCAGCTTCGCAAGCCATTAAAAACTCATCGAAGCGCTGTGGTTTTCGCCAAGCGTCGAGCTGATTGAGCATGTTGACGATGGTATCGGCTCGCAACTCAAACGCGCGATGCACTTTACCGTGGAGTTCGCCGACCAACAGGGCCAAGTCGCGATGATCATTCGGCAATTTAAAACGATCACAAATGCCATTGATTAGTGGTAACCCCAATAGCTCATGGCCATGGTGTGACGGCCAATGCTCCGGTGGCGTCAGTGCTTTACCTAAATCGTGAAGTAATGCTGCAAAGCGTATGGTGCTGGTGGCTGTGAGTTTTGCTGCTTGCTCTAGCACCATCATGGTGTGTACACCGGTATCGATTTCTGGGTGCCAGCGAACTGGATTGGGCACGCCATAAAGCGCCTCTAGCTCAGGGAACAGTACGTTCAGAGCATCGCATTGTCGCAGCGTTTGGAAGTAAATTTGCGGGTTAGGGCCAACCAAACTGCGCTGGGTTTCTTTCCACACTCGCTCGGGTGTCAAGTGTGCTAACTCACCACTACGGGCCAGCTCGGTCATTAGTGACAGTGTTTCCGCCGCTATGGTGAAGCCATAGTCGTGATAGCGGGCAGCAAAGCGCGCTACTCGCAATACTCTCAATGGGTCTTCAACAAAAGCGTTGGAGACGTGGCGCAGCACACGATTGTTGATGTCAGCTTGACCATTAAACGGATCGACTAGGCTGCCATCATCGGCCTGAGCAATGGCATTGATGGTTAAATCGCGGCGCAATAGATCTTGCTCAAGGGTGACATCTGGACTGGCATGCACAGTAAAGCCGGTGTAGCCGTGTCCTGCTTTGCGCTCGGTGCGAGCTAAGGCATACTCCTCTTTGCTTTTGGGATGCAAGAAAACCGGAAAGTCTTTACCAACCTGAGTGAAACCTTTGGCTAACATTTGCTCGGGAGTGGCGCCTACGACAACCCAATCTCGCTCATGAAACGAGTGATTGAGTAATTGATCTCGAACTGCGCCACCAACCAAATAAATCTGCATCGTGTTTTGTTGCTTATGTCATACCCATTTAATGATGGCACAGCCTACCACTGCTGGTAAAAACCGTACAACTCAAATCAATATCCGAGGGCCCAGCTCAAAGCCAATGTGGTTGGGCTTTGACAACGCTTGATGCAGGCGATACCTTGACGCCAACGCACGGACAAAAAGCCACTATGTATACCGAATTTTTTGGTCTCTCTGAGGTTCCCTTTTCAATTGCCCCAGACCCAGCCTACCTGTTTTTAAGCGACCGCCACCGCGAAGCGCTAGCGCACCTGACTTTTGGGTTTAACGATACCGGCGGTTTTGTGCTGCTGACGGGAGAGGTTGGTACCGGCAAAACCACGGTTTGCCGTTGTTTGCTGGAGCAATTGCCGGAGAACACCCGCACTGCCTTTATTCTTAATCCAGCTCTTGATGCACAAGAATTACTCGCAGCCATATGCGACGAATTGCATTTGCCGTACGAGATTCATCAAGACACTATCAAGGTGTTGTTCGATCGCTTGCGCGATCATTTGCTTGAACGCCATGAGGCTGGTGAAAATACGGTGTTGATTATCGATGAAGCGCAGCATTTGCGGCCTGAAGTGTTAGAGCAGCTGCGCCTGCTGACTAACCTTGAAACCAATAAGAAAAAGCTGCTAAAGGTCATTTTAATTGGCCAACCCGAGTTGCAGGAATTACTTCGTCAGCGCGAACTGCGCCAGTTAGCCCAACGCATTACGGCGCGCTATCACTTGCTGCCATTGACTCGTGATGAAGTGATTCAATATGTCCAGCACCGACTAAAAGTAGCCGGTTGTCAGCGCCCAGTATTCACTCGCAATGCACTGAATAAACTACATAAATTATCGGGTGGCGTGCCGCGATTGATCAATTTGCTATGTGATCGCTCAATGCTTGCTGCCTATGCTGCTCAGCAATGGCAAGTGGACGGTAAGTTGCTCAAAGCCGCTTCGAGAGAAGTGCAAGGTTTGGTTGAGGACACCAGCCAAAGCAATTCTTGGTTGTGGCAAGGCATTTCCGCTGTGGCCGCTAGCGTCGTTTTGGTGATGCTGATTTGGCAATTCTGGCCAATGGCCAAGCCTGAGCCAGTCATTGCCGAAGCGCAACCCGAATCGGATTGGATGGCAGTGGCACAACAAAGCCGCAATTTGCCTGAGGGCTTTAAAGAACTCGCAGCAATATGGGGGGTTAATGAGCCTCGCTCCGATTGTCAAAGTTTGCGTCGCTACGGCTTGCAATGTTTGTGGAGCCAGCAGCCAATCAACCGGCTGACGGTGCTCGATCATCCCGCTTTGCTGAAACTACAAGATGATCAAGGCATGCAGTTCTATGCAGTGCTGACCGGAGTGCAGGGCGAGTCAGTGCAATTACATATGGCAGGGCAGCAATTAGAGACCGATATGGATTGGCTGCTCAATCATTATCAGGGCTCTTCGGTGTTGGTGTGGCAACCGCCTCAGGGTTATCAAGGTAGTATTGGTAGCAACGCGTCGGCATCGCAAATTCAGTGGCTAGAAACCCAATTGAGCTTTTTGCAGGGCCAGCCACCTCGAGTCTTGAAGCGCTATGATGCCCAACTGGCGGAGCGCATTCGTTGGTTCCAGTTAAGTCAAAACCTCGAACCTGATGGTATCGCTGGCGATCAAACTTTGATTCAGCTGAATGCCCAAATGGGCGATGTTCCGCTGCAGTTATCGCAGGAGTTGTAAATGTCATACATTCTTGATGCTCTTAAGCGCAACGCCAGCGATGCTGAAGTGGGTGATGTACCAAGCTTGCATACTCAAGCTGGCGTTGATAAACCAACGAAACGAAGCAACTGGCTACCACCATTAGTTGCTGCTGTTTTGGTGATTGTTGCGGTCTTACTCAGTTACTGGTTGCAGCCTTGGAATCGTCAGCCTGAGCCAGCTGAAGTCATTGTTGCCGAAGCACCAGAGCCAGATATTAAGGTATTAGGCACGGTGGATTACAGTCGCTACAAACCGCGTTCGCCTGTTGTGCTTGCGCCTGAACCAGAATCAGAACCAACTGCCGATCAATTACCACAGCAGCCGGTCAACGCCGGAATTGCCAATGGTGAGCAAGCGCCTTTGGTCGAGGCGGAGCCGTTACTAGGTGATGATGATCGTCTTGGTGGCGATGAGTTGGCGGCTTTGTTCCGTAAAGCGGTTCAGGAAACCGAGCAAGCTGCGCCACCACCACAACATCAAGCCGTGAGCAATGAAGTCGAACCATTGACTCGCAAATCGCAAGCCTTTCAAAATTCTGTGCCAACCATGGAGTTTAGCGCCCATTCCTATTCGTCAGATCCGTCAAAGCGAATGGTGAAGGTCAACGGTAGTGAGATCCAAGAGGGAGATTGGATTAACGATTCGGTACAGATTGTCGCTATCTTGCCAAACAAAGTGGTGATGGAGATGCAAGGACAGCGCTTTAGCTTGCCTGCTTTGAGCGATTGGTAATCACTTAGCTTAATGAAAAAAACGCCGCAATTGCGGCGTTTTTTGTGTCTAGCCCGCTGTTCTATTGATATCAACCGCAAGTAGGAAGCCATTCGGCCTAGCTCAGACTCGCCGAGAAATCATCCCTGATGACTCTGCCGCAGCTTCCCTGCTGCGGAAGGTCTTCGCCAGAGCAAACGACTTCCTGCTTGCTACGTTTGTAGGTTCGCGCAGTTAGCGCAAACTAGGCGTCACCAAGGCTCAATAAGTTCGCGTTGCCGCCAATGGCCGTCAGGTTGTTGGTGACTGTACGTTCAGTAACAAAGCGCTGCAGGTAGTGAGGGCCACCAGCTTTAGGGCCAGTGCCAGATAAACCCTGGCCGCCAAAAGGTTGTACACCGACCATGGCGCCGATCTGATTACGATTGATATAGACATTACCGACTCGAACTCGGCTAGCGATTGACTGTGCTAATCCTTCATTGCGGCTATGTATCCCCAAAGTCAGTCCGAAACCAGTATTGTTAATAGCGTCAATGACCTGAGCTAAATCTTTGGCTGGGTAGCGAACCAAGTGCAATATTGGACCAAAGTTCTCCTCTTTCAGATCAGCGATGCTGTTAATTTCAATCAAACTTGGCGGCACAAAGTGGCCATCAATCTTTTTAGGTAGCGGCGTTTGGTAGATGAGTTTGCCTTGCTCGCTAATGTGTTCGATGTGAGCCAACAGCTTGTGTTGAGCATTGGCGTCAATTACTGGCCCTAAATCGCTGGCGTAGTGACCGGGATAGCCGACACGAAGCTCAGCCATTGCCCCCTGCAACAGTTCGATCACCCGATCGGCGATGTCATCTTGTACATAAAGTACTCTTAATGCTGAGCAACGCTGGCCGGCACTAGCAAATGCCGAGTGCACAGCATCTTTGACGATTTGCTCTGGCAGCGCGGTACTATCAACAATCATGGCATTCTGGCCGCCGGTTTCGGCGATCAATGGCACAATCGCCCCATCACGTTGAGCCAAGCTTAGATTGATTCGCTTGGCAGTGGCAGTTGAGCCGGTAAAGCAAACCCCTGCGACTCGCTCATCGTCGCTTAACAGTTGGCCAACGACTGCTCCTGCGCCTGGCAGCAACTGAATCGCATAGTCGGGCACACCGGCATCTAGCATCAGCTCAACCGTTCGCCCTGCGATCAAGCTGGTTTGCTCAGCAGGCTTGGCTATCACCGTATTGCCGGTAACCAGCGCCGCAGCCACTTGCCCGAGGAATATTGCCAATGGAAAGTTCCATGGGCTGATGCAGGCGAACACGCCTCGGCCTTCAACCGACAATAGATTTGATTCGCCTGTTGGCCCTGGCATCAATTGTGGCTTGGCGCAGAGCTGTCGCCCTTGTAAGGCGTAATAGCGACAAAAATCGACCGCTTCGCGTACCTCATCGATGGAGTCTTGCAGGGTTTTTCCGGCTTCTCGTACGCACAGTGCAATCAACTCGCCACTATTTTGTTCAAGCAAGTCTGCGAGTTTCTCAAGTGTTTGTGCGCGCTGCTCTACTGGTACTTTGTGCCATTGCGTAAAGCCAGTGTGTGCTGCAGCAATCGCTTGGTGGGCGATTGCTGCCGAAGCATCGAACACTTGGCCGACAGTTTGTTCCAGCTTTGCAGGGCAATGTATTAAGCGCGGATCAGCGGACTGGAGGCGTTGGCCGTTAATGATGGGGCCAGCTTGCCATTGATGATCTTGCCACTTCGCCAATTCATCGCCAAAGGGCTGGCGCTGGGCGGATATGTGTAAGTTGACGCCAGCAGAATTGGAGCGGTCACTGAACAAATCTTTGGGCATGACGATTTGCTCATTGGCCAGCGACGCTTTTTGCTTCAATAGTAACACTGGATGAGCGGCCAATTGCTCTGGAGCAACTTTGGGATCAAGCAACTTGTGAACAAATGAAGTGTTAGCGCCATTTTCTAACAATCGCCTGACTAAATACGGCAACAGATCTTTGTGATCACCGACAGGGGCATAGATGCGGCAGCGGACATTGGCATTTTGTTGTTTAACCAATGCATACAGATCTTCACCCATGCCGTGTAGTCGTTGAAATTCAAAGTTACGGCCACCGGCGAAACTCAAAATAGTGACCACGCTGTGGGCATTATGGGTGGCAAATTGTGGGTACAGGTTGCCTTTGGTTTGCTCCGACAAAGCATAACGTGAGCAGGCCAGATACGACACATCAGTTGATGCTTTGCGGGTAAACACGGGGTAGTAAGATAAACCAAGTTGCTGCGCTAACTTGATTTCAGTATCCCAATAAGCGCCCTTAACCAATCGAACAGGAATTTCATCGCCTTGTTGCTTGGCCAGAGCGTTAAGCCATTGCAGCACAGGCAATGCGACTTTTGAATAAGTTTGCACCACCATACCAAACTGGCCCCAACCTTTGGTCTCAGGATGGCGATACAGCGATTCAAACAGTTTCAATGCAAGCTCTTGACGATCCGCTTCCTCGGCGTCGATGGTGATGCCCACATCAAGTTGCCGGGCTTTGCGAATCAAGTTGAGTACGGCGTCGCGCATTTCCACCAAAACTCGTTCTGATTGGGCTTCCTCGTAGCGCGGGTGCAAGGCTGATAACTTAATTGAAATCGATGCCGAACGAGCATCACCAGCGCCACGATTATCTGCGACTTGCTCAATTGCCAGCGAGTAGGCGTTATGGTATCTGGCAGCGTCATGGGAAGTGAGCGCTGACTCTCCGAGCATGTCAAACGAATGCCAGTAGCCTTCCTTGCGGTCTGTTGAGGCGGCTTTGAGAGCAGACTTAATGGTGGTACCAAGGACGAATTGCTTGCCCATGATTTTCATGGCCGCATACATGGCTTTGCGAACAATGGGCTCGCCAAGTTTGGATACTAATTTACCAACTAATTTTTCGGGTTCGGGATCAAGGCTTTCGGGTGTACTGATCACCTTGCCAGTCAGCATTAACCCCCAAGTTGAAGCATTAACGAACAAACTATCGCTGGCCTTGAGATGCTGTGACCAATTTGCAGTGGAGAGCTTGTCGCGGATCAGAGCATCGGCAGTTTCAGGATCCGGAATACGCAGTAGCGCTTCTGCCAAGCACATCAACACAATGCCTTCGTGGGTTTCCAAGCTGTACTGCTGAAGAAATGCGTCCAGACCGTCACCGGTATTGTGTTGCCTGACTTGCTCAATCAGCAGGCTGGCTTGTTGACTCTGCTGTCGGGCGAGCTGCTCATCATCGGGCAGCAGCGCCAATAGTTGCTCGACAACGGTGTTCTCATCTTGCAGAAAGAATGTGCTGATGTGAGATTGAATACTGGAAGCTGATGCATCAGCAGGGAAAAGCAGGGCATTCGCGTCTGGCGAAATCGGTGCGTCCTGAAACATAGCAAGACCTCAATTTGTATCGGTAGTTTAGTTCGTTCTGAGTTATTTGTTGACTTGATAATGGCCTCTATAAGCACAACAAAGGAGTGTTAAAACACTCCTTTTTCAAGTCTTTATTATGACGTCTGAACAACCGTATAGCGTCTTGAGTTGTGGTCGCTACATCCAGTTGTCCTGGCGTTTTTTGCGGCGAGGCAAGAAAGAAAGGATGACACCTAGCAACAAGCCACCACCCGCAACCAGCGCGCCATTAATCATCCATTGCATTTCAATCTCATCGGTGTAGCTGTTGAGTTGTTGTTGCAATACATCGCGCTGCTTATTGGCTTCCTGCACCACTTGGCGTTGTTCTGCCAGTTGCTGCTCCAGCTCGTCAATCAAGCTACTAAGGCGAGTAATTTCACCCTTGTCGGTGTTGATATCGGTACTAACCGTCATCAGCTTTTGATTGAGGTCATCAATCATCTGCTGCTTGGTCTGGCCTTGAGCGAGAGTTGATGTTTCAACCCAACCTTCGCGCTCGCGATCATCGCGAATTTTGGCAAACTTTCCATCATCGCTGGTTTCCAGCAAGACTACTGGGGTTGATGCGTTGACACTACCAAGGATTCGGAATTGTTTTCCCGGTCCAGTGTGCATAAAAGTGTACAAGTCTTCGGTAATAAAATAGCTATCTTGCTCCTGCGCTTGGAGCGAGAAGGAAGATGTAGCTAGGGTCAACAGCAAGCTGAAAACTGATGCGAAACAGAATGATCTCATAAGAATTAAGATGTCAGCAGATGGGGCTAATGTTCGATGCTCCCATGCTAGGAAGATGTGAGCAGAAAAACAAGAGGGAGCCTGGGCTCCCTCTTATATTTCAAGCGATTCTCATGAAGATAGTCACACCGTTAAGAGAATATTCCCTTGAGCGTGTAGAAGAAGATAATCGATAGAATTGCACCCGCTGGCAGAGTGACGACCCAAGACACCACGATGTTGCGCACAACGGTGAGGTTAAGCGCAGCGATACCACGAGCCATACCAACACCTAATACCGCACCGACCAACGTCTGAGTGGTTGAAATCGGCAGGCCTGTGCCGGAGGCAATAACAACGGTTGAAGCGGCAGCAAGTTCTGCAGCAAAGCCACGGCTTGGCGTCAGGTGGGTGATGCCTTTACCAATGGTGGCTATCACGCGGTGACCGAAAATTGCTAAGCCAGCAACGATACCAACGGCGCCAAGTGGCAGAATCCACCAAGCCAGTGCCGCTTTTTTCGCAATTTCACCGTCATGCTGAACGATACTAACAACAGCAGCCAATGGACCAATGGCGTTAGCAACATCGTTTGAACCGTGGGCAAATGCCATACAACAGGCGGTTAGCACCATCAGCACCGCAAAAATACGTTCGAGGTTCATGAACATAGTCCGTCGATCGGCTTTTTCATCCAGCTTCAAACGGCCAATAAGCACAGCGCCAATGATACCAATCATCACCGCAATGGCGACGGCCAGTGTGTAGGCTTCAACGTTGGTGAACTCCATACCAACATGCTTGAGGCCTTTTTTGATCGTGACCAAAGACATCACAAACCCAGCAAAGGCCATGTACATGGGTACAAAGCGCTTGGCCTGACGAATGGGGTTTTCGGTGTCAAAAATCAGCTTTTGGGCGGATTGGAAAATCAGATAGGCGAGGAAGCCAGAGATTGCCGGTGTTACAATCCAGCTACCAACGATGCCACCCACTTTGCCCCAACTGACCGAATCGATACCAACGCCAACAGCAGAGAAGCCAACGATTGCACCAACAATCGAGTGAGTGGTTGATACTGGCCAGCCCAAGTAGCTTGCCACCAACAGCCATAAACCAGCGGCCATCAAGGCGCCAATCATACCGAATACTAACAACTCGGGAACGTCGGTGTAGTAGCCGGCATCGATAATGCCTTTGCGAATCGTGCTGGTTACTTCACCACCGGCGAGATAAGCGCCAGCAAATTCAAAAATCATAGCCACGATAATGGCTTGTTTGATGGTCAGTGCTTTGGAACCTACTGAGGTTCCCATGGCGTTGGCCACGTCATTAGCACCGATACCCCAGGCCATGAAAAAGCCTACGATGGCCGCAATTGCAATCAGCATTGGGCCGTGTTGAACGAGTACGTCAACCATTACAAATCCTTACAAAGCGATATTTACGAGCGCGACAGCATTTGTTCCAAACGGATACCAGCTGAATCTGCACGGTTAGCAATAGAGCCAATTTGTTCCATCATTTTGTACAGGAACATTACGTCAATTGGGTTCATCTCTGACTCTAACTTGAGGAGTTGACCGCGCAGCAGAATTTGCATGTGATCGGTGTCATCTTCAATTACATCTAGTTCGCGAACCATGTTTTCAACTAAATCGGCTTCTCGGCCTGCGAAGCCGGTTTCCAATAGTTCATCTAGTTCGTTGACTGCTTTTTTCGCTTGTGTAACGGCATCAATACAACGCTTTACATAAGCCATAAAGTCGGTTTGCATCGGCGCTGGAATTTCCAGGCTACGGCCAGTAACAGGGCCCGATACGTCTTTTGCCAAGTTTGCCATCCGATCTTGCTGACCAATAAGCTCCAGCATGTCGGTGCGCTCTACCGGCATAAACAAACCGGCAGGTAAATTCGCTCGTGCCTGAGCTTTGAGGCTATCCGCTTCTTTCTCTGCTAGCGAAATATTCCGGTGCAACTCGGCCACAAGAGACCAATCTTTTTCGATAACAGCTTCAAAAAATGGGATTAAACCTTCGCAGCACTGGTGAACTTTATTAATATGCTCAACCAGAGGTTTAATCGGCGACTGGGCAAATACACCCATAATGTTCGTTAATGGCATGGTTCATCCTTATCCGCGCAAATGCACGGTTACTGATCGGCGCGCATGTTAACCGAAACGTTTCGCTGTTGGTACACCCGAAATTAAGAATAGGCAGAATTTGTTCGATCGATCTGTTTTAGAACAAATCGAGAACTGATGAAGAGACATGGATACAGAGATTGAGTTAAAGCTGTTGGTTGACCCCAACGACTTGGAAACACTCAGTAATTGGATGCAACAGCGTCCACAGGTCATCAAAAGCTATCAACGCCAGCTGAGTAATATTTATTTTGACACCGCAGATCGACAATTGCGGCAGCTCGACTGTGGTTTACGAGTTCGAACGGTCGATGATCGCTCCGAGCAAACCATCAAAACGGCTGGCAAAGTGATTGGCGGCCTCCATGCTCGACCGGAATATAATGTGCCTATTGATGGCCGGCGGCCTGATTTATTCTTGTTTGATCGTGACATTTGGCCAGATGATACCGATGTCGCAGCATTGCAAGAATCTCTGCTATCGCAGTTTACCACTAATTTTACTCGCCAAACTTGGTTGCTCAGTTACAGTGATGACGCCATTGTCGAAGTGGTCATTGATCATGGCGAGATCAGCAGCGGCGAGCGCAGCGTGCCGATTTGTGAAATGGAAATGGAGCTGGTCAAAGGGCCTCCGTCATTACTTTTCAAGTTAGCGCAAAAAGTCTGCAAAAAATTTGACGTCAGGCCCGGACAAGCGAGTAAAGCTGCTCGTGGTTATCGGCTGTTGGAAGGGGCGCCAGAACCTGAGCCTGTCGTTCTACCGCTACTCAACTTAGACCCCGCAATATCGGTTGAAGAAGCGCTGACTGAATTGAGTTCTGCTGCATTGCGGCAGTTGCAAAGCAATCAAGACGTGTTCTTTGCCAACGATAGCATTGCCGCGCTACAGGAAGTTCGCCACGGTTTGCTATGGATGCTGCAAATCCGGCATTACTTCAATGACATACTCGATGAGGCCTCATTGAACTTACTGGCCAATGCCAAAATCTGGTTGGTGAAGCTCCAATGGGTGGCAGATGCCTTGTACCGCAAGCACCTACTAGAGCAAAAAGATCAGTACATGAAACGTCTGGAAGATAAGAAAAAAGTTCGCCGGACGTTAAAAGAATGTGATAACAGCACCAACTTAAAATTGGCTTCAGCATTACTATCGAGTCGAGACTATAGTCAATGGTTATTGCAATTGAGTGAGTGGCTCACCTGTCAACATTGGCGTCTCGAGGGGTTGGCTCAGCCGCAATTAGATGAGCCCGTTGCGCAGTTGGCGCGTGATGTATTGGATCACTCGAAGCAATATGTCGCCGAGCGCTTTCCCGCCAATGAATGCCTTAGCGCCGATGATTGCGCCAAAGGTTGTGAACGACTAGAACGAGCATTACTCAGTGGTAATTGTTTTCGCCGGATGTTCGACCCTGAAGCAACTTCAGCCTATCGGGGTCCTTGGCATGACATGTTGCGAGGCTGTCAAGAGTTGGCGCTGCTGGCGTTTTTACAGCGAGTCGTTAACGGCATTGACCTAAAAGACGAAGAAGCATTTGAGCGTTGGTTGCAGCGCAAACGCGAATCCTGGTTAGAGCTTGTCGAACAAAGCAAGCAAGCGGCGTTAGCGATGGAGCCCTATTGGCGCTGATGCACGCAATGAGCATTAGCTGTTCAAATTACATTACAAGGAATTTCCATGACGATTAAGCCCGTCGCATGGCAAGCCTTGGCGACTGACTTGCAAGACCATGGTCAGCGGCAATGGCACAAACTCAGTGATCGCCACGATGTGGCCAATCTTCTCCCTTTCCAACACCAACTCAGTCACGCCTTTGCTTTATCCGACTTTCTGTTTGATGTGGTGATGTACGATCCGAGCGCCGTGGCCGATTGGTTGCAGTCAGGCTCGCTAAACCAAGCTCTCAATAAACAACGCATCGCCGAGCAAGTTACTCATCACATTCAAGGCGCCGATAGTGAGCCGGTGCTAATGACCCGATTGCGTCAAGCCCGTCGTCTACTGCAGTTTCATATTATTTGGCGCGACCTACTAGGCGACGCAGATTTGGATGAAGTGCTCGAAGCCACGTCTGCGCTAGCAGATGAGATTATTGTTCAAGCCAATGATTGGCTGTATCAGGATTTGGTCCAGCGTTGGGGAACCCCCTGTAACAAAACCGGACAACCGCAGCCGTTATTGATTATCGGCATGGGTAAGCTTGGTGGCGAAGAACTAAATGTCTCTTCCGATGTTGATTTAATCTTTACCTACCCAGAGCCCGGCGCCACTCAGGGCGTTCGACGCGAACGTGACAATCAGGAATTTTTCATCCGTCTTGGTCAGCGATTGATTCATGTGCTGAATCAAACCACCGCTGATGGTTCGGTGTTTCGGGTCGATATGCGCTTGCGACCATTTGGCGATAGTGGGCCGTTAGTGATGCCATTTTCGGCCTTGGAAGACTACTACCAGCATCATGGCCGCGAGTGGGAACGCTACGCTATGGTGAAGGCTCGGGTGCTTGGTGATAACAGTGAATATGCCACCGAATTGCGGCAGTTGCTGACTCCGTTTGTTTATCGTCGCTATATCGATTTTTCAGCGTTTCAGTCGCTGCGGAAAATGAAACTACTGATTGAGCAGGAAGTAAGGCGTCGGCAGCTGAAAGCAAACGTTAAACTGGGATCCGGCGGTATTCGGGAAGTCGAATTCGTTGCTCAAGCGGTGCAACTGATGCGCGGAGGCAGGGAGCGTGGACTACGAGGCAGAAATCTACTGCAAACACTCGCCGTTATCGAGCAGCTTAAGGCGCTGCCAGATACCAATATGCAATCGCTCGCCGACAGCTACCGGTATTTGCGAAAGCTGGAGCATGCCCTGCAAGGGGTTCGAGATGCGCAAACTCAAACCTTGCCCGACGAGGCGTTTGAGCAAGCCCGAATTGCCGCCATTATGGGCTGCAGCAGTTGGCAACAGTTGCTAGACGACCTGGAGCAGCAACGTCAAGTTGTTCATCAAGGCTTTACCATGGTGATCGGTGAACAGCCGGGCGACGAGGAGCCAGAACAGGAGGTCTTGCAAGCCCTGCCGTTATGGCCAGACGTCTGGCAGCAGGAACTCGTTGAGGGAATTTGCCGAGAGCTTGGGGTTGCTGAGCCGGATCGCTTCGTAGTTGACCTGCAGACTTTTTACGACAAGAGCAAAAAGCGTCAGTTAGGACCGCGTGGGCGCGATGCGTTGGAACGGGTAATGCCGATGGTGTTAGCCGCGGTGTGCCAAACTGACCGCCCCGCGCAAACACTGCCTTCGGTGCTTGGCGTCATCGAACCTGTGTTAACCCGAACGACCTATCTTGAATTACTGCTTGAAAACCCTAAGGCGCTCAAGCAGTTGGTGAGTTTGTGTCAGGCCAGCAGTTGGATCGCCAATCAACTCGCTTTCCACCCAATGTTGTTGGACGAGTTACTTGAACCGGCCCAGCTTTATCAGCCAACAGCACTTGATGCCTATGAGGATGAATTGCGTCAATATATGTTGCGGGTGGATGAGGATGATTTAGAGCAGCAGATGGAAGCGTTGCGGCACTTTAAACAAGCTCATCAGTTGCGGATCGCAGCAGCTGATGTTGCCGGTCAATTACCAATCACAAAAGTCAGTGATCATCTGACTCGGCTGGCAGAAGTTTTACTCGATTATTGCGTTCACGCTGCATGGCAGCAATTGACCGTGCGCCACGGTACTCCAGAGGGGGGGACCAGTGCCAATCAATGTGTGGCGGTACTGGGATACGGCAAGCTCGGTGGTTTGGAGCTAGGCTACAATTCTGACCTCGATATTGTGTTTTTTCACATGGTCAAGCCCGGTGTCACGACGGGGGAGAAACCCATTGATACCACGCAATTTTTGGTGAAGTTGGTGCAACGATTTAGTCACTTGATGACGACTCGAACGCACAGCGGTGAGTTGTACGAAATTGACCTGCGTTTGCGGCCATCCGGCGCTTCAGGGCTGTTGATTACTCACCTTGATTCTTTAGCTGAATATCAAAAACAAGAAGCATGGGTCTGGGAGCATCAAGCGTTGGTAAGAGCCAGAGCTGTGTTTGGCTCTGAGCAACTACTGGATGCCTTTGCAAGCTTGCGACGAGAGATTGTTTGCTTGCCACGAAACATGGCGGAGCTGGCGCTTGAAGTGGTGAAAATGCGTCATAAAATGCGCGACCATCTGGGCTCCAAAGATGACGATTCGTTCGATCTTAAACAAGATCCCGGCGGTATTGCCGATATTGAGTTTATTGCTCAATACTTAGTTCTCGGGTTTGGTCAGGATCTGCCCAGCATGGCTGATTGGTCAGATAATCTGAGAATATTTGAGACTGCGGCAGAGCAGCAATTATTGACCGCTGAGCAAGCCTCACAGCTTACCGAAGCTTATTGTTTGTATCGCAATAAAGGCCATCATCTGGCGCTTCAGCGGCAAAAGGCAAAGGTTTCGGCGACGGAGTTTAGCAATGAAAGGCAACAAGTTATCGCAGTTTGGCAGCATTTGTTTGCTGATATTGAGCGGCAGCTTCAGCAACCTAGCTAGAGCTGATTGTGAGCAAACGCTAGCCGAAGAAAAATCGGGGTATCGGGTGTCGCTAAGCTTAACCGGAGACTGCAATAAGGGCATGTTTGTGCTGACCATTGATATGCCCGATGGTACCCAACAAACGCTTTATGAAGCTTACGGCCAGCCGTTTGCAGAAATGTGGCTTGATAAATTAGTTGGTAACCCCCAGCCAGATATCGTTTTGTTGCAACAGGTTGAAGAGCGCTTTGCCGGCTTATTGGTCTATTCTTGGCAAAACAACCGCTATAAAAAACAAACCATTAATCAACCCACAGATAGCTTGATGAGTGATTATGCTGAGCAAGATAAAGTGTATGTTCGGTGGGGGGCTCTGGTCAGGCAAATCAAGCTAATCGACCCAGAGGGGCCGGGTTGGCGACGTTTGAGCTATGACTTTGACAAAGCGAGTTGGGTCGAGTCGAACTAACAAGCTCAATTGAGTAACAGCAAAACGCCGCACTAGCGGCGTTTTTGGTATCGAGAAGGCAACTCTTTATTGGGCCTGGTTTTAAAGCGTCGGTGAACCCAAAGGTATTGTTCAGGGTGACGCCGAACATTCGCCTCAATGATGGCGTTGACGCGAGTCGTATCGGCATGTTCATCACCACTTGGAAAATCTTCGACAGGCGCTTGAACTTCTAACACGTAGCCGGAACCATCGGCTTTGCGGTACTGGAAAAAAGGCACCAGTGCGGCCTTGCCTAGCGCTACCATCGAACCGGTCGCTGGTGTTGTTGCAGCATCAGGGATGCCGAAGTAGGGCACAAAGATGGAACGTCTAGGACCGAGATCCTGATCGGGTGCATACCATACCGCATGCCCCTTTTTCAGTGCTTTAAACGCGGATCTGATATTGTTGCGATTGAGCATTAAAGCGCCAGTCTGACTGCGACCTCGATACTGAAAGTATTCCATCACGGCGTTTTTGTTTGGCCGATAAATGCCTCCAGCTGGGTAGTCGATGGCGAATCGGCGGCAGCCAACTTCCAAGCTCATCATGTGGCACGCGAGCAAGACAATACCTTGTCCTTGTTGCTGAATCTTCTCGAAATGCTCAACACCTTTTAGTTCGGTGATTTTTCGCAGGCGCCGCTCAGGCCAAAACCAAGCGATACCCGTTTCCATTAACGCCGCACCAGCTTCTTTGAGGTTTTGTTTGAGCATCTGGTGACGTTGCTGCGCCGTCAATTCGGGAAAGCATAGTTCAATGTTGGTTGCGGCAATATGGCGGCGGCGTGGCATTAACACCCCCGCTAACGTGCCTAGACCATAACCGATGGCGATAATCCAACGAAACGGCAATTGCACCAACAGCCAAAGCAAGCCATAGCCAAACCACACCGGCCAATATTTGGGGTGCAACATAAACCACTGGAAATCGCCGGGGGTCTTTTCTGTCATGAATTCATTAAGCGACTGCAAAAAAACGAGTCGGCTATTCTAACTAAGCTGCTGATGTGATGAAAGCTACTATAGAACACAAGACTCCCTAGAGGTGGTCCATGTGTTAGACTGTGCGCCACTTAACTTCTGACTCAGCCTTTTCGATCGGATCCGCTATGAAATTGACCTTACCCGACTATTCCACTGCCAAGGTTGCCGTTGCTGGCGACCTCATGCTTGACCGATATTGGCAAGGTCCGACGGGCCGAATTAGTCCGGAAGCACCAGTGCCTGTTGTCAAAGTAGAGCAGTTTGACGACAGACCTGGCGGAGCTGCTAACGTTGCTCTCAACCTCGCAGCATTAAAAGTTAATACCCGACTGTTGGGGATGACAGGTAACGATGAAGCCGCCGAAGTGCTGCAGCGCGCATTAACTGGCGTCGGTGTAGCAACTGATTTTCAGCAAGTTGAAGACTTGCCGACCATCACTAAACTGCGGGTGATTAGTCGCCATCAACAACTGATCCGTTTGGATTTTGAAGAGAGCTTTGCTGCCATTGATGCTGCGCCAATGACCGCCTCATTTGAACAGGCATTGGTTGAGGCCAATGTGGTGGTGTTATCTGATTATGCCAAGGGCGCGCTAAGTCAGGTGGCTGAGCTCATTCGCCTCGCTCGCAAAGCAGGCCGTATTGTGTTGGTTGATCCGAAAGGTACAGACTTTGAGAAGTACCGCGGGGCGACCTTACTAACGCCCAACCTTGGCGAGTTTGAAGCCGTTGTTGGAACGTGTAAATCCGAGGCCGATCTGGTCGCCAAAGCACATAAATTGCGCCATGATTTCGAGCTAGATGCGCTGTTGGTGACCCGAGGTGAGCATGGCATGACACTTATCTCCGGTGATGGTGACGAGCTGCATTTGCCGGCCATGGTAAAAGAAGTGTTTGATGTGACAGGTGCTGGCGACACGGTGATCTCGGTACTAGCTGCGTCGCTTGCTGCGGGCACGCCGATTGCTGAATCTTGCGCTTTGGCTAACATTGCCGCCGGAATTGTGGTTGCTAAGCTGGGCACGTCAACCGTTTCACAAATGGAGTTGGCCCAAGCCATTGCCGAAGGCACCGAATCGGGTTTTGGCGTGGTGACTGAGCAACAGTTAGGCTTTGCGGTTGCACAAGCGAAAGCTCGGGGTGAGCGCATCGTGATGACCAACGGTTGTTTCGATATTCTTCACGCGGGCCATGTGTCCTACCTACAAGCCGCTCGGGCATTGGGCGATCGGCTGATCGTTGCTGTCAATGATGATGCCTCCGTCACGCGACTAAAAGGCCAAGGCCGACCGGTAAATCCCATTGAGCGGCGCATGGCTGTATTAGCAGCGCTTGGCGATGTCGATTGGGTGGTACCCTTCAGCGAAGACACTCCGGCTCGGGTGATTGGCGAGACCTTGCCTGACTTGTTGGTGAAAGGTGGTGATTATAAGCCTGATGAGATTGCCGGTGCCGATGCCGTTTGGGCCAATGGTGGCGAGGTACAAGTACTGCATTTTGAAGATGGCTGTTCAACGACAAAGATTATCGAACAGATCAAGCAACAGTAACCGAGTACATCAACAAATAAAAAAGGAGCGCGTAGCGCTCCTTTTTTGTTCTCTCAATGGGCTAATGACCCTAGCTGGTTGGTCGAGTTAGGCCATTGTTAATCAGAATAATATCCTGCTCAGACAAGTTACCGGCGGCAAACTTCAATTGCACCACACTCAGAATGTAGTTGTAGCGCGCATCTGACAGACGACTTTTGGCGTCAAACAAGTTTCGTGTTGAGTCTAAAACGTCAACGATGGTACGAGTACCCACTTCAAAACCGGCTTCAGTAGCTTGCAGTGAGCTTTCCCGAGAAATTACAGTTTGTTCGAACGCTCGAACGGCACTGATTGAGGCTTTAACGTTGTTATAGGCGTTAATCACGCCACGCATTACAGCGCGATAGGTTTCATTGAGTACCTGACTCGCTTCAACAAAGTTAGCGCGAGCGACGCGAGTCTGGGCAGTTGTGCCACCACCAGTGTAGATTGGTAGGTTCATCTGCACACCGATAACATTGTCGGTGTATGACGATTTGCCGATTAGGTTGGAGTCATAATCGTTATCGGCAGCATTCAACTGAGCGAATAACGAGAACGTTGGCCAGTGACCAGATTGCGCTAACTCAATGTCTTGCATTGCGATATCAACACCCAACTGACTGATAATCAGGTTGAGGTTTTTGTCGTTGGCCATTTTTTGCCAATCGCTCGACAGTTTCGGGTCCGGTTGCACTGGGCTGAAGCGTTCGGTGTTCAACACGTTCAGGTCCTTGTGATACATGCCGGTGATTTCACGGAGGCCTTCATAGCTGTTTTCGAGTTGATTCAGTGCCACAATTTCGTCGGCAACTGACTGATCGAATTCCGCCTGCGCTTCGTGAACATCGGTGATTGCTGTCAGACCTACGGCAAAACGTTGTTTAGTTTGCTCTAATTGGCGGGCAATGGCTTTCTTAGTCGCTTGGACAAATTCAAGTTGGTCACGTGCGCTCAACACATCAAAGTAGGCTTCGCTCACTCGCACCATTAAATCTTGCAATGCCGCCTGGTAATTGGTGTCAGCTTGACTGGCGACTTTTTCAGCACGATCCAGACCGACCCAATTGGAGCGGTCATAAATGCTTTGATTAAGGCTCAGGCTTGCGGTGCCGCGATCTAATTCTCTTACGTCACGGTTACTGCCTGTCGTGCTGTAGTCTGCGGTAAGGTTTATTTGTGGCAGTAATGGTGCCCGACTTACGCTTATCGCTTCCATCGCTGAGTCACGCTGGGCGATCGCTTGTTGTAAAACCGCGTCTTTTTCCAGAGCTTTTTGATAAATCTGATGAAGATCATCGGCGAAGGATGGAGTGCTGCACACTGCGAGAGCAATTCCCATGCTCAATGCACGAAGTGTTTTTGTCATTGGTGTAATCCCATTCCTGATCTGTTGCTAGCAACTAGTGTATACGATTATGCACACGTATTATGAACTTATTACGGCTGCTGCCAACGTTAAAAATGTAAAATTCTGTTGGTAGCATAGACGGTTACAAACGGTTAACAAGTTCAAGGAGCAGTTGATGAGCAAAAAAAATGAAATCTCACAGTCAGGTTCAGGCTTGAGTGTTAGTGATGTTGAGATCGTTGCAACGGAAGCTGCTTACCAAGGATTCTTTCGTTTAAGTAAGTATCAGTTAAAACACCGGCTGTTTGCTGGTGGTTGGACCCCTGTCATTGAACGTGAAATGCTTGAGCGAGGTCACGCTGCTGTACTTTTACCCTATGATCCTGTTTTGGATCAGGTGGTTATGGTTGAACAATTTCGTCTCGGTGCGGTCGAAACCTCGGACTATCCTTGGTTACTTGAATTGGTAGCCGGGATCATCGAAGAAGGCGAATCGGCGGAAGATGTTGCTCGCCGTGAAGCTGTTGAGGAAGCTGGGCTGAATGTTGAACAGGTGGAACTGATTTGCAGTTATCTGCCAAGTCCGGGAGGCTGCAGCGAACGAATCAGCCTGTTTATCGGTCAAGTTGATAGCAGCGGGGCGGGCGGCTTACATGGTCTGGCAACAGAGCATGAAGATATTCGTGTCCATGTTTATTCAATTGAAGAGGCGTTAAAACTGCTTGATTCGGGAAAAATTGACAATGCTGCCAGCATTATCGGGTTACAATGGCTAGCAATGAATCATCAACGTATTCGACAACAATGGCTGGAAACCAAGCTCAGCGACAACTAAACAATAAACGCTATGTTCCAAATATCTCGGAGCTGCATGCATGTTGTGCGCGTAATTATGCGAGCTTGACCCGGCTGATCAATGGACTCGCAGGCGAAGCCACCATGACGTTTAGTCAAGCCGGCGAAACCCTTGGACTGGATATTGAAGATGAAGCGCCATACACCACGACTATTCGGTTAACCCAAAGTCGGCAGGGGATGCCGAAGTATTTGGCTCCGACCATGCAGGTGCGGTTGTACCATGATGCGAGGATGGCAGAAGTGTTAAGTTGTCAGCAGATCTGCAGTGTTCGGGCAAGCTATGATTATCCGAATATTCGCATGCATCAGCGTGACGAAAAAATGCAGCTTAATCAGTTTCTTGCCGAATGGATTGAATTTTGTTTAGACCACGGTGTCGGCTCAAATAACGAATTACATAAAAAATTGATAAATTGGTAATAAATTGAATAATCAGGATTTTCTGACATTAGCTGAGTCGGAAACTGGGACGCTACGAATCCTTCAAATCACAGATACTCATTTGTTCGGCGATCCAGCGAAAGACTTACTCGGAGTAAATACTCGCGACAGTTTTCTTGCGGTTCTGGCAAGCATTAAGTCTGACAACCAGTTGTTTGATTTGGTCGTCGTGACCGGTGATATTTCGCAAGATGATAGTCCCGCCTCTTATCAGGCGTTCGCTGAAGAAATCGCGGTTTTTGGCAAACCTGTGGTGTGGTTACCCGGTAATCATGATGACGGTTTGATCATGCCTGATTTACTTGGTGCAGAACCGCTGTCTAGCGTTGATCGAGTCCTTACTGACCACTGGCAACTGTTGATGCTCAATTCTCAGGTTCGCGGTTTTACCTTTGGCGAACTGGCGCAGTCTCAGCTTGAATTTGTTGCCCAGGCGCTGAGCGATAACCCCAACCATTTCACTTTGGTGTTTGTTCATCACAACCCGGTGCCAATGGGTTGCCGTTGGCTTGATCAGCATCGGATGAAAAACGGTGAAGCATTATTGTCATTGCTAGCACAAGCGGATAACGCTCGAGGTGTGGTATGGGGTCATGTCCATCAGGATTGGCAGCAAACTCGTGATCACTTGCATTTGATTGCAACACCATCAACGTGTATCCAGTTTAAACCGCGTTCAGAGCAATTTGCGCTCGATAAGCGGCCACCTGGTTATCGCTATCTGATGTTGGCCCAAGATGGCTCGTTAGCGACGGAGCTGAAGCGTTTAGCATCTGACGCATTTGTTCCCAACTTGCGCGCGCAGGGTTATTAATTGCAACAAACTCTGTTTTATATTCATGGCTTTATGAGCTCGGAGCAATCCCATAAAGCACACTTGACCGAGCAATACCTAAGTCAGCATATGCCGCAAGTTCGGTACGTAAGGCCGCGGCTGGCTGATGAGCCTGATGCCGCTATTCGGCAACTCAACAGTCAAGTAGAACAAGCGCTCGTTGACTCTCAGGTAGCTCTGATTGGCTCATCTCTGGGTGGCTTTTATGCCCACTATTTGGCCGAACAGTTTGATGTCCCGGCGGTGTTGATTAATCCGGCGGTGGCGCCATATGAGCTGTTGCAAAATTATCTAGGGCCGCAAACTAACCCATACACTGGCAATACCATTGATTTGGGGCAACGTCACATGGCGCAGCTTAAGGCCATTGAGCGCGATGTTAAAAGTGACCAATTGCTGCAGCTTTGGCTTGAGACTGGCGATGAGGTGCTTGATTATCGCCAAGCAGAGCAATATTTCCAGCGTTGTGATTGTCGCATTCGTTCCGGAGGCGATCACAGCTACCAGCATTTTGCTGAAGATTTACCCAAGATGTTGAAATTTCTGCTGGCCTAGCTCAAGTACTCCGGCCATAGAGCGCCAGCATAGTTGACATCCCAGCGCCCTTTTTGAACTATTAGGCAACCTAAAATTAACGACCCGTCTTATGTCAGAGCAATATACGTCCGATGCCATTGAGGTGCTCAGCGGTTTAGATCCGGTGAAGCGCCGTCCTGGTATGTACACCGAAACTACTCGACCCAATCACCTTGGGCAGGAAGTGATCGACAACAGTGTCGATGAAGCACTTGCTGGCCATGCCACCAAAGTGGAAGTTATCCTTCATGACGATCAGTCATTGGAGGTTATTGATGATGGTCGCGGCATGCCGGTTGATATTCACCCGGAACATGGGGTCTCGGGCATTGAGCTAATTCTCAGCAAACTGCATGCTGGTGGTAAGTTCTCTAACAAAAACTACCAGTTTTCGGGTGGTTTGCACGGGGTTGGCATCTCGGTGGTCAATGCTCTGACCAAGAGGCTGGAAGTGGTCGTTAAGCGTGACGGCCAAGTGCACGAGATTGTCTTTGAGAACGGTGAAAAAGTTCAAGAGCTCACCGTTACTGGCACAGTTGGCAAACGAAATACCGGTACTCGTGTGCGGTTCTGGCCTGATGCCCGCTATTTTGACTCGGCCAATTTCTCTGATTCTCGCTTGCGACACCTGCTCAAAGCCAAAGCTGTACTATGTCCTGGCTTACAGGTCAAGTATCACAACAAGAGTAAAGATGAAAAGCATGAGTGGTGTTATCAAGATGGCTTGAAGGACTATCTGGTCGACTCCGTCAAAGAATTCGAAATGTTGCCGGATACGCCGTTCACCGGCAATCTGGCAGCCAATAATGAAGCCGTTGACTGGGCCGTGGTTTGGCTACCCGAAGGTGGCGATGGTCCACAAGAAAGCTATGTCAACCTCATTCCTACCGCTCAAGGTGGTACTCACGTCAATGGATTCCGAAACGGCTTGCTTGAAGCGATGCGAGAGTTTTGTGAATTCCGCAATATTTTGCCGCGCGGAGTGAAACTGACACCGGATGACATCTGGCTGCGCTGCAGTTACATCCTATCGGTGAAGATGCAAGATCCGCAATTTGCTGGTCAGACAAAAGAACGGTTATCGTCGCGCCAATCGGCAGCATTTGTCTCCGGTGTGGTGAAAGATGCCTTTAGCTTGTGGCTCAATGAACATGTCGATTTTGCTGAAGCGTTGGCGGAAATGTGCATTTCCAATGCGCAAAAGCGGATGCGCTCGCGGGCCAAAGTGGTTCGCAAGAAAGTAACGTCTGGGCCTGCGCTGCCCGGCAAGCTGACGGATTGCTCTAGTGATGATCCGATGCGTGGCGAACTATTTTTGGTGGAAGGTGACTCGGCAGGCGGCTCTGCTAAACAAGCGCGCGATCGAGATTTTCAGGCGATCATGCCGCTGCGAGGTAAGATCCTCAATACTTGGGAAGTGGAATCAGAACAAATTCTTGCTTCGCAGGAAGTTCACGACATTGCGATTGCGTTGGGGATTGACCCTAACTCTTCTGACCTAAGTGGCCTGCGCTACGGAAAGATCTGTATCCTCGCCGATGCCGATTCCGATGGCCTACACATTGCCACTCTGCTGTGCGCATTATTCATGCGCCATTTCCGCACGTTAGTGCAGGAAGGACATGTTTATGTCGCGATGCCGCCGCTTTATCGCATCGACATTGGCAAAGACGTTTACTACGCCTTGGACGAAGCAGAGCGCGAGGGAATCCTCGACCGCATTGCTGCCGAAAAGAAAAAAGGCAAAGTAAACGTCCAACGATTCAAAGGCTTGGGTGAAATGAATCCACTGCAGTTGCGCGAAACTACGATGGATCCAAATACGCGCCGCCTAGTCCAGCTAACCATTGATGAGCTGCAGCATACCGAAGAGCTGATGGATATGCTGTTGGCCAAGAAGCGCTCCGGCGACCGCAAAGAATGGCTGGAAACCAAAGGCAATTTGGCCAGTATCGACTAACAGAATAACAACACGCTAACGACAGAATTACTATGACTGATGACGCAGCTGACTTAAGTCTGGAAGGAATCGAACGACTTCCACTGCATAGCTTCACCGAGCAAGCGTACTTGAACTATTCGATGTACGTGATTATGGATCGGGCCCTGCCGCACATCGGTGATGGCTTGAAGCCGGTTCAACGACGCATTGTCTACGCCATGTCTGAACTTGGCCTATCGGCAGTAGCGAAATACAAAAAATCGGCTCGTACCGTCGGTGACGTGTTGGGTAAATACCATCCCCACGGCGACAGTGCTTGTTATGAAGCCATGGTGTTGATGGCTCAGCCGTTTTCCTATCGCTACCCGCTGGTTGATGGCCAAGGTAACTGGGGCGCGCCGGATGATCCGAAATCATTTGCCGCTATGCGTTACACCGAGTCCAAGCTGACCCGCTTTAGTGAAGTGTTACTGAGCGAGTTGGGACAGGGGACCGTTGATTGGATCCCGAATTTCGATGGCACCATGAAAGAGCCATCGGTATTGCCTGCGCGCTTACCTCATATTTTGCTTAATGGTGTCACCGGTATCGCTGTTGGTATGGCCACTGACATTCCTCCGCATAATGTGCGCGAATTGGTCTCAGCCTGTATTCATTTACTCGATAATCCCAAATCGACAGTCGAAGAGCTGATGGACTTTGTGCTCGGTCCAGATTATCCGACTGAAGCGGAAATCATCACCCCGAAAAAAGATTTGCTTGCCATGTACGAGAAAGGTCGAGGCAGCATTCGAATGCGTGCGGTGTGGAAGCGCGAAGATGGCGATATTGTGATTTCGGCATTGCCTCATCAAGCCTCCGGGGCCAAAATTCTGGAGCAAATTGCTGGCCAGATGCAGGCCAAAAAGCTCAGTATGGTGGCTGATCTGCGTGACGAGTCCGATCATGAAAACCCAACTCGCCTCGTCATTGTACCGCGCTCAAATCGGGTGGATTGCGAGCAACTAATGCAGCACCTGTTTGCTTCGACCGATCTGGAGAAAACTTACCGGGTCAATGTCAACATGCTTGGCCTTGACGGTCGACCTCAGGTGAAACCGCTCAACAAACTGCTTAACGAATGGTTGGTGTATCGCAAAGACACGATTGTTCGACGTCTGCAGTACCGCCTCGACAAAGTGCTTGACCGTTTGCATGTGCTTGAAGGCTTGTTGGTGGCATTCCTCAATATTGACGAAGTCATTCACATCATTCGCACTGAGGATGATCCGAAAGCCGCTTTGATTGCCCGTTTTGGTATTTCTGAGCGTCAGGCAGAAGCGATTCTGGAACTGAAGTTGCGCCACTTGGCGAAACTTGAAGAAATGAAAATCCGCGGTGAGCAGTCAGAACTGGATGCTGAGCGGCTCAAACTTGAACAGTTATTGTCGTCGGATCGTCGTTTGAAAACCTTGATGAAAAAGGAATTACAAGCTGACTCTGAGAAGTATGGTGATGATCGCCGTAGTCCGATTGTCGAGCGTAGCGAAGCCAAAGCGCTAACCGAAAAAGATCTGCTGCCATCCGAAGCAATTACTGTGGTGTTGTCAGAAAAGGGCTGGGCGCGAGCGGCCAAGGGCCACCATATTGATGCAGAAAATCTTAGCTACAAAGCCGGCGATCAATATCAAGACAGTGCTGAAGGCCGGAGTAATCAGCCGGTGGTGTTTATGGACTCCTCGGGGCGAACATTCTCGACCGATGCTCACACCTTGCCGTCAGCGCGCTCCCAAGGTGAGCCAATGACCGGCCGCTTTAGTCTGGTTGCCGGAGAAAACCTTGAATATGTGTTGATGAGCAGCGATGAGCAGAAGTACCTGATCAGCTCGGACGCTGGCTATGGCTTTGTCTGTAAGTTTGACGCCATGCTCAGTCGTCAGAAGGCTGGTAAAGCGCTGCTGAACAAACCTGCCGGCGCTAAAGTGCTGGAGCCAAAACCTGTGCCTGCAGATGATGCCTTAGTGGTGACCGTCACCACCGAAGGACGGATGTTGGTATTCCCGATTGATCAACTGCCTGAGCTTGGAAAAGGCAAAGGCAACAAAATTATCCAGGTGCCGCCAGCCCGAGTGCAAAGCCGCGAAGAATACGTCAAACAGATTGCCTTAGTACCGCCGGGCCTCTCTGTGGTGTTGAAGGCTGGTAAGCGCAAATTAACCTTGAAGCCAGCGGATCTCGAGCATTACAAAGGTGATCGTGGACGTCGCGGTAACAAACTTCCTCGGGGCCTGCAACGTGTTGAAGAAATTCTGGTTGAGCAACCAGAAACGCCCGAGGTTATTGAGCCGGATAGCGATTCCTAGACTCGTGCTCTGGAGCGATTGGCTGCCTCGCTAACTGGTAGGCAGTCAAACGTCAGACCTAGTTTTGGGCCGTCAAATCACTATGGCGGCGATCTCTAGTAAATAACTGTTTCAAGCAATGGACTGCCTAATGAAAGCGGCTATACTGCCGCGACATAAGTATGAAAGGCATTGTCCATGCTATATCCCCTCCGAGTTGTTGTCAGTGTTGGCTTTTTACTGCTCATGGCAGTGCCTTTGCTCATACTTTGTTTGTTTCGACCATTTCATAAAAATGCGGTGTATTGGGTTTCTCGGCCTTTCGGCTGGGTTGCACCATTGCTTGGGTTTAAGGTGCAAGTAAACGGCCGCGAGCACATCAACAAGCTTGGCCCCTGCGTGTTAATCTGCAATCACCAGAGCACCCTTGACCTGGTAATTTGTCCGGCACCGTTTCCGCAAAATGCAGCCACCATTGGCAAAAAAAGTTTGATTTGGTTGCCTGTCTTTGGCTTGTTTTTTTGGCTCAGCGGTAACATATTGATTGACCGCCGTAACTCAGGGAAAGCCAATGATACGCTGCGCCAAGCCGCGACCGAAATCGATCTTAAACAGCGCAAGGTATGGATGTTTCCAGAGGGGACTCGAAGTTATGGCCGGGGATTACTACCTTTTAAAACCGGTGCATTTCGGCTCGCCAAGTTAGCCAAGGTGCCGCTGGTGCCAATTTGCGTCGCCGATACATCTCAACTGGTTGACTTAAAGCGCTTTAGTAATGGTGTTGTGCCGGTCCGAATTCTGCCGCCGATACAGTTAAACGAGGCTGATGATGTCCGTATCGTTGCCGATGAGCTTCATCAAAAAATGGCTGCTACAATTGCCGAACTGACCGAGCAGGCACTGCGGCAGCGCGCTAACAGTTAAATTCTAAGGAACAACATGGATCAAGAACTCGAATCACTCCAACAATTTAATCGCGAAATACGACAAGCATTACTTGATGACGGTAGTGACCCAGATGGCCTTTATGTGTTGGAGCATCATTTTTCAGCTGAGGATTTTAATCTATTAGAAGCCGCTGCTGTCGCTGCATTTAAAGCCGGTTATGAGGTCACTGATGCCGAGCAAGTGGAAGATGAAGATGGCAACAACCTGTTTAGTTTTGATGTTGTCAACGAGCAGCCTCTAGATTTGGCAGTACTTGATGATGAATGTAAAACCATGCTGGAAAACGCAGAAAAATGGGGCGTTTATTACGATGGCTGGGGCACCTATTTTGTTGATCCAGATGGTACCGAAGAGCCTTCCGAAGACAACTCATAGGCTCATAGTTAGAATCATCGCAATGACAGTAAACGCTTAGTCAGGTGGTTTGCCTAACGAGTCAAAAACTATTGGAACCAATTCGTCATGGTTTTGCCATATACAGCCGCTATGCTGGCCAAAGGTGCCAGAAGGACAAGTGCTTGACGGCAGGTATTGGTTTTCAGCCTTGATTGCTGATTGAATTGAAAGAGATTTTCCGATGAGACTTTATGTAGGCAACCTGTCGTACAAATTGACTGACGAGGGGTTAAATGAAGCATTTGCACCGTTTGGCGTGGTCAGCTCGGCGAACATTGTCATGGACCGAGAAACAAATCGCTCAAAAGGCTTTGGTTTTGTTGATATGCCGGATGATGGCCAAGCACAATCAGCCATCGAAGCATTGAATGGTCAGCCATTGGCTGGTCGCAATTTGGTCGTTAACAAAGCTCGCCCTCGAACGACTCGCTAATTGGCTCCTGCATGCTTAATGGCCGAGCCACTGAGCATGCTTGCTAACCCACCTAATTTTCATTTCCTCGCGTCATTGATTACAATGGCCGACTCAGCCATTGTGGTTGAACTGGCGCTATAATCAGCCCAAACTAGTGGCGAGCCTGAAACGAAGTTAATCGTCAAGGCAGTTGCGTGTCGCTTGGCATGGATATGCCAAGCTATCAAGGAGCTTGAACCCCATCCATGAACAGTTCGTCGACAGCTCCAGCTGTTAGTGTCTTTATCATCACGCTGAATGAAATTGAGCATATCGAGCAAGCGATTCGCAGTGTTCAGCATCTTGATGAGATTATTGTCGTCGATTCTGGTTCTACCGATGGCACAGTCGAAGCAGCTAAAGCTCTTGGTGCAACCGTGGTTCATCAGGACTGGCTTGGTTACGCCAAGCAGAAACATTTCGCGATGCAGTTATGCCGCAATCAGTGGTGTTTTAACCTCGATGGGGATGAGGTTGTGCCGGCAGCTGTGCTCGGCGAGATCCTTGCCTTGGTTGCTGATGATCAATGTGATGCCATTCGGGTTCGTTTTGAAGACTTTTTCATGGGTAGTGCGATGCATCCAAAGTCTCATAAACGATCAATCGTCCGCGTGTACAAAAAGGATCGCATTGAGTTTCCATTGCACAAATCGGTACACGAAAATGTCAAGGTGACAGGTCGTGTGGCGAAGATAAAGGGCTGTATTCACCACTACGGCTACGATTCGGTGGCCAAGCTGCTTGGCAAGCAAAACAAGTATTCAAGCCTCCGAGCGGCAGAAAAATATGCCGGTGGTAAGCGCAGTCGTTGGCTCAAGTTGCTATTGGTGATGCCAGTGATTTTTGCCAAAAGTTACTTTTTACGACGCATGTTCTTGTCAGGATGGCGAGGCTTTATCCATGCCGTTGTAGAAGCTATGTATGCATTTCTTAAGGAAGCGAAATTGCTTGAATTAACCCGTGTCGGCAGCTCAGAGAAGGAAAAGAGCTGGCCCAACGGCAGATTAAAATAAAGACTCCAGATGTTGTTATCTCACAAGCACAATTTTTTGTTTGTTCATATCGCCAAAACTGGCGGTACCAGCGTGCGCACCGCTCTGTCCAAGTATCGCTGGGGTCACAAATATAGCTTGCCGCAGTTTGTTTGTAGCAAGTTGAGCCAAATGACGGGGCACCACATTGGCTCTAAGTTTCCGCGTCACTCAAAGGTCATTGCAGCCAAGGAAATGCTGCCCGGCGACTACTTTGAGCAATTGTATAAGTTCGTGTTTGTGCGCAACCCTTGGGATTTACAAGTTAGTTCGTTCCACCACATCAAACGCGAACGTCCTAAGGTGATGGCTGGAAAAGATGATTTTGAAACGTTTTTAAAATGGAAATTTGATCCAGAGCGCCCATATCAGTACCACATTGATACTTCTATCGAGCTACAAACTGATTACTTGGTCGATTTGCACGGTAACGTCATTGTTGACTTTATCGGTCACTACGAAAATTTGCAGCAGGACTTCAATAGCGTCTGTGACAAGTTAAAATTGCCGACTATCGAGCTACCTCATAAGCGCAAAGCAACCGATCGGAAAACCTACCACGATTACTATACCGACGAGACCGCGGAACTGGTTGCTAAACACTTTAAGCGTGACATCGATATTCTTGGCTACAGCTTCGATTGATTGCTAGAGGTATTGACGCTTCAACTGCTCAATCAATGAATCTGGCGGGAACTGGTGATTCTTGTCGATCTTCTTGGCGGCTAAATATTCATTCCACAAATGCAATGCATAGGTGTTGCTGAATAGTCGGTCGTTGGCAAAAGTGCGGTCGAAAATAGCATCACAATTGGTGGCGTGGACGGGGTAGAAGTAAGTGTAGGGCTTAGCCTGATCCATAACGCCAAAGTGTTTTGCTGCTTGGGTAAAGCCTTTCGGACCACCAATACTTCCTCTTGATCCAAATTGCGCTGAACGCGGCAGCGCTTTGCGGAAAAAGCGCTGAATCTTATGCTTGGTTTTGTCATTTGGCCAGGGCGCTGTGGGCTGGCGGCAAGCCTGCGCCATAAACTGACAGACTCGGTGACCGGCCGGAAATTTCAGCATGGCGACGTTTAACTCAGCCATTTTTTGACTGCCAAAAACCACGTCCTCGGTAAAGTCGAACGGTTTAATGCACACCAAATCCATATCTACCCAAGTGCCGCCTTGCTGGGAGAGCAATTCCCAACGAAACCAGTCGGCAAAAATGGCCAGACTGCCGCCGTTGGCTTTGAAAATACTTTGCTCTGGTAATATTTGATTGGCATCTAGGATTGTTGTGCCTTCCGGAATACCTTTCACTGGTCCATAGGTGTACAAGTGGAACTGGTGACCATTGGCGAGATATGAACAAATAGTCAATTGTTCGAGAACGGATAGTTGATTGCCAATCCAGAGAGATTGCACCACCAGATTACTGTTGCCATTTTGAGTGACCATGATACGTCCTATGGTTGTTGCATGTTGCTGTATAAGTCTTGTTTAGAAAGCAGCCGCTCAGCAGTGCTGGCGTAGTCAACGGCAGCGACGATGGCTTGGTAGACGATGGCTCGCTTAGGGTTGAACAAACGATAAAAAAGGGCCTTGCGTTTCGCTTTGCGCCAGGCTTTTGGGTTGATTTCAATGGCAGCAAGTTCTGCGATCTGATAGTGGTTTGCCGCTTCAATAAACAGCTTATTAGCTAAGTACTTTCTCGGCTCGCTTTGGTGCGGCTGCCAAGGCTTAGGTCGGTTGATATAGTGAATATTCACTTTGGGTAGAGCGCCAGCTAGTTGGCTGGCATTGACTGTTTCTAACACCCAATTATTACTCTTTTCTATCACAGTTTTGTGGCCTTGGCAGACCATATTGATGATGGTTTGGTCGGCGTGGGTGAGGTGCTCAAGGCCGATATCTGAGACCCATTGCAGTACCTTGGTTAATGGTAAATTGCATCGCATCCAATCTAAATTCAATAACAGCAGGCCAGCATTTAAATAGGGATCATCAGGCAGCTGTAACTGCTCTGGGCAGGGACAGTCATGCTTGATTGTGCCAATTGGATCTCGGACCCCGACAATCGCCTCTGCACCAGTTTGATGAACAATGAAATCCTCAACCCCTCGTAAACACAGGATGTCAGAATCGAGATAGACGACATGGGATTCGTCGATCATGTCGGCCAATAAGAACCGTGCATAGGTGATCCACGAGCCCAGATGTTCGGGCAAGCTGGCGATGGTATCAGTAGGTGGCTTGATCACAGCTAGTTCATAACTGGCGCCATTGAGTAAGGCAGTATGAGCTAGCTTTTGTTCGAGAGCAGTGATTGAAGATGCGGCTAACCCGCAATCGATGACATAGAGTTTGTAGTGATAATGGCCACTCGCCTGAGCAAAACAAGAAACCATAGCCATGGTCAGACCGATGACATAGTTTTCATCGGCACAGCAGGCAACTGCGATATGGGGCTTGGGCATTCCGTTATCTCTGGCTTTGTTCGTTGCAATCGGCGGTTAAGTTAAAACTGATAACCCAGTATTTCTAAGTCTCGTTGGTAATGCTGCTCTACGAGCTTGATGTCTTGATCTGAATAATATTGCTGGTAGCCACTGCGGCTACTTGCTTTGCGTTTGTGCGGTAGTGCGAGTCGTGGAATGCCGATGGCATCGCACGCTTCATCAAAATCATGCTGTAGTTGTTCGAAGCGGCAAATTTTATCAACAATGACCTTACCATGGAGGTCAACCACATAGTCAGATTGCAGCGGTGCATGCAGTAGCTCCTCAAAAGGGCGTTCTGGGTCCAGCCGCACGCTGAGGAACTCGGAGAAGTTACTGATGTTGTAGCGTTTGAAGATCTGTGGATGCTCTTTTTTGATGTGGTAGAACGAGCTCACTTGTAAATCGAAAGGGTTGCGCACCACACAGAATTTGTAGAGGCCATTGAAATACTCTCCCGGTAGCATTTCTTTGGCGGCAACGGCTTTGCAATGACGAGGAAATTTGGCGCCGATGTGATGACCGGTCAAGCCGCTGAGGCGGCTAGCTAGCCATTGAGGCAAGGAGTAACGGTGTCCCCATCGATATTTGGCAAGCGCGGAGCGGACGCTGGTACCACCGGTTTTAGCAATGTGGATAAATAAAAATTGATGTTTGTGGGAAAGTAACAAAGGCTGGCCCCGGTGGCATAAAAAACGCCCCGATAATAGCTCAAAATCAAGAGCTTCAACAGAGCGTTTGAAATGCCAGTAACGGGGGGAAGGTTAGCTTACGGCGCTGTACATTGCCTCGATTTCGTTTTGATAACGTGAATAAATGACTTTTCGGCGCAGCTTCAGCGTTGGTGTAATTTCTCCCAGTTCCATTGAAAATGGCTTGGTGAGCAAGGTAAATCGTTTTACTTGTTCGTAGCGTGCAAGGCTTTTTTGCAGGGCTTCTAAGCGCTCATTGAACATAGCGACGATTTGCGGATGCTTGACTAATTCTAAGCGCTCTTTGTAAGCCAAATTGAGTGCTTTGGCGTGCTCTTCTAAGGTTTCGAAGCAGGGCACAATGAGGGCAGAAACAAAGTTACGGGCATCGGCAACAATCGCAATTTGTTCAATCAAGCGATCTTTGCCAAGCGTTCCCTCAACTAACTGCGGCGCCACATACTTGCCGTTAGATGTCTTCATCAATTCTTTCAAGCGTTCGGTGAACACTAGGTCGCCATGATCATTGATGTAGCCAGCATCTCCGGTCTTCAACCAGCCATCTGCTGTCAATACTTCAGCCGTTGCTGAAGGCTTGTTGTAATAACCTCGCATGACGGTATCGCCTTTGACCCAGATTTCATTGTTAGGGCCCTGTTTAAGCTCGATACCAGGCATTGGTGTGCCAACCGTGCCAAGGGTAAAGTCTTGATCATTGAAGCAGCTGACTGTCGCTGTAGTCTCAGTCATGCCATAGCCCAATTTCAAGTGTATGCCGGCAGCGAGAAAGAACTGATGGACATCCTTATCTAGCCCCGCCCCGCCAACCGGGAAGAAGCGACAATTACCGCCAAAACGAGCTCTTAGTTTGGTAAACACTAGTCGATCGGCCAGTTTGTACTGTTGTTCAATCCACCAATTCGAAGCCAAGCCACTTTGGCTTCGGCGCAAGCGAGCTAAAGCGATCTTGCTCGCCCAGCTAAAGATTTGCTGGCGCAATTTAGGCGCTTGAGCCACTTTGGCGTGGATAGTGGCGTAAGCTTTTTCATAAAGGCGAGGGACCGCGCACATGACCGAGGGTTTTACTTGCTCAATCACATCCATCACTCGGCTTGGATCGCGTAAGTAAACGTTGGTGGCTCCTTTGAACAAGGCAAAGTAAGTCCAGCCGCGCTCATACACGTGGGACAATGGCAGCATGCACAATGACACATCGGATTCGTTCAGTTCGAGACGCTCATCGTGCACTTTCATTGCCGCCGCAAAGTTAGCGAAATCGAGCATGACGCCTTTCGGTTCGCCGGTAGTACCCGAGGTATAAATTAAGGTTACCAGATCCGTCATATCGAACTGTTCCGAGCGATTGAGCAGTTCACTATGGGCGTTGCTATCGGCAGCGACGAAATAGCTGGAATAAACCGCATTGGTGCAGCCTTTTAGATCAACACTGTCATCAAACACGATGATTTGCTGAATATCGCCATTGTTCAACAGTTCGAGAGCTAAATCGTATTGGCCTTGCTCGCCGACGCAAAGGATATCGATATTGGCGTCTTGGATGATGTAGCGCGTTTGCGCCAGGGTATTGGTCGGATAAATGGGGACAACCACACCGCGTGCGGAGAGAATACCGTAGTCGGCAATTGTCCACTCTGGCATATTGCGGGAAAAAATGCCGACCTTATCGCCGACTTGGTGACCGCTGCTGATTAAAGCTTGAGCGAACACTTGTACTTGCTCGCCGAATTGTTGCCAGCTAATAGAGCGCCAGCCGCCATTGGCCTCGTAGCGCATTGCTTCGTTGTTACCACTTTGCGAAATCCTTTCGCGTAAGAGCTCCACTAAGTGATATCGAGTCATAGAACAGTCTTTTGTTGATGCGGCCATAGTCCGCCGCAAGCCTACTTATTTTCCATTGAGCTTACAAGTGTTCCCTGAATGTGGGTTGAATGACGACGCGGTTTACCTGTAAAGAGCAGACTCCAAGAGGTAACTGAGGGGGCTGGCACAAATTGCCAGCACGCCGAGCTAGGGCTCGATGGTATTAATGTTCAGCAGCTGCGATGGTATGCATCCAAGTGCGGCTGAATAACTTGCGAAAAAACAGTATCGCTTTGACGATTTCTTCACAGTAAACCATGAAGTAAACCCAGATGAAGGGCCACTGCATTTCGACTGCTAACCAAGTCATTGGGATGCCAACGCACCACATGCCAAATGTATCTGATAGCAAGCAGTAACGGTTTTGTCCGCCGGTACGCAAAATGCCCATCGACAAGGTCATGTTGGTGACCTTCAACCAGCTTAATAATGCCATCATCAACAATATCTGACTCGCTAGGCGCAGTGTTTCTTCACCCAAGGCTGCGTAGGGAGCGAGCACATATTGATAGTTGAGTGCCAGCACGATACCTACCAACATTGCGACCGCGGGATTGTAGAGCGCAAAACCACGAGCCAATGTCCAAGCTTGCTGATGATCGTTGGCGCCCAGTTTCTGCCCAACCAAAATGGCGCTGGCAGATGACATGCCAAAGAACAGAGCTAGCATTGCCCCTTCAATTGGCGTCAACATGCTGGCAATAGCCAACGCCTCGGTACTGACCCGGCCATACAACATGACATAAACGAAGGTGCCACAGGACCAAATACCAAAGTTCACCATCATTGGCAGGCTCAATAGCAAGTAGCGACGCCAAGCAATGAGTGAATTGGTGACGGCCAAGTTCTCCAATCTTGGCAGCGTCACGTGACGCCGCCACAGCATAAAGCCAAGTAACATGGAGACGTGCAGCGAGCGAGCTACAGATGTCGCTATCGCAGCGCCAGCAACCCCCATCGCCGGAATCGGGCCCCAACCAAAGATAAACACAGCATTGAGCACAATGTTGAGAGCAATTGCTGCGGTACTGATTGCTAATGGGGTTTTGACTTCGCCGACACTGCGCATCGCAGCTTCAAAAATGATCAAGAATAAGCTACAAATCAGCGCGATTAAGGTTAGCCGCAAGTAATTTGCGCCTAACGCAATCACTTCCTGATCGGGAGAGCCCCAAGCCACTACCACTTCTGCCTGTAGCCAAAGCCAAACCACTACCGGAGCCAATAATGCAGACCCACAAATGGTGGCGAGCAGCACCGAATTGCGGATCCCTCGAATATTCTTTGCTCCCCAGTACTGCGCGACCAAAATGCTCAGGGCCGTGCCAAGGCCAGCAAAAATAACAATGATGACAAATTGAATTCGGTTACCTAATCCCACCGCAGCAACAGCAGCATTGCCCAAATGGCCCACCATCATCACATCGACCATTCCCAATACTGTCATTAGTACTTGTTGGATCGATATTGGCCAGGCTAAAGCAAAGCTGGTTTTGAGGGCGTTTGGTAACTGCATTATTTGTCCTCCACATCAAACAGCGTATGAGAAATAGCGAATAATAAGGCTGTGATTATTCTTGGTGACAAAATGACCAGCCGAGTAATAGGGGCGAAGTATAGGGCGAAGCGTGAAGTTGAGTAGGTTCAGAGTTATCATTGGTATGTTTAAAACTATCATCGAGGTGATTGATGGAATGGCGCGATATCTTCCATTTGCATCCTGATTGTGAGGAGCGATTTGTTGCGACCTTGGATGTACCGGAACTGAAGAACGCCGGCGTGACCCTCGCCGGGCAATCATTGTTGAAAACCAGTTATCGCATTGGTCGTGCTGTACCTGACTATCATACAGTGCTGTTTACTCTGGCTGGTGGTGGACTGCTGCAAACCCGAGATGGGCATTGTCAGATCGAACGCGATAGCATTATGGTATTGCCTGCACGCGCACCCCACTTGTTTGTGCTAGAACAACATGAACAATGGCAATGTTGCTGGTTTTTGCTAGCTGATGATGAGCGTTGGCAATTTCTTCATCAACAACAAAGCCGAGTTGAGCCTATTTCCGGGCAGGGCGAACAGTTCAATCAAACCCTGTCGCTTCTTGCGGCAGAGTTGAAGCGTCCGGCAGATATCCAACAACTCGATTTACTGGCAAAAGTGCTGCTGAACTTTCTGGATCGTATTCTTGATCGCAACAGTGAATTGCCACGGCAGCAAATCAGACTTCAACGATTATTCGACGAAGTTGGCCGCCAGCTCCATTTCCCTTGGACCGTCGCCGAGTTGGCACAACGTATGTTCTTGTCGGAGCCACAGTTTTATCGTTTAGTTCGACAGCACCTTGGTGCCAGCCCGATGCAATTTATTACCCGCATGCGTATTCAGCGTGGCCAGGATTTGCTGATTCACTCGCAACTATCGGTCAAGCAAATCGCTCAATCATTGGGTTATGAAGATGGATTAAGCTTTTCTCATTGTTTTAAAAAGCATGTTGGCCTGTCACCGCAGCGCTGGCGTAATCATCAGCGCAATCTTTAGGGCAACTGAGACACCACCGATTTGTTGTGCAAAGCGAGAAATGCTTTGAAGCTTGCCAAATCGCGATTGATGATTTGCGTCGACGCCAATCCCACTTTATCGATTGCTTCTAAGCTTTTGCTGAATTCACCAAGTTGATAGCTGATATGGCTATCGCTACCGACACTGACCAAACCGCCTAGCTCCTTTACCACCTGCAAAATGCCCATGCAGTTAGGTTCGCTGCCGTGGCGAGATTCCAAAAACGAGCTGTTATTAATTTCAATCGCTACGTTGTGTTGTATCGCGGCTTCAATCACGGCTTGATAATCGAATGGAAAATTGGGGTTGCCGGGATGACCAATGATCTGGCATTTGCCAGATTCAATGGCACCGATTAGTGCTTGAGTGTGATCACTTTTACTGGTTGGTTTGATGACTGGTTCATGAAAACTCGCGATCACCAGATCGAGTTTATCGTGGAGCGCGTCGGGCACGTCTAGACGGCCATTACTGTCGAGGATGTTTGCTTCCATTCCGCGGAAGATAGTTATGCCATCAACACTGCGTGGAAATATTTTCATGTTGACGAAATGATAGATGTGCGGGCTATCGGGCATAGCCACTCCGTGGTCGGTAATGGTAAAACCCTGTAAACCGCGCTCTTTGGCAACGATCAGGTAATCGTGAACGGTACTGTAAGCATGAGTGCTGGCTATCGTGTGAGCGTGGGTGTCGACCAAAATTCTCATGGTTACCTCTTAATATCGGTTGCGCTGCTTTGTGGCAAAATTGTGAAGCGGAGAAAACCCATTTATTTGCTGCTTTTCTATACTAAAGCCTGTCTATGGCAAAGGTATTAAACCATGAATAGGCTCTTCATCTCGCTAATTGCTCTGTTAAGTCTAGCTGCTTGTAGTTCAACTGAAACGCAAGCGCCGGTTGTTCAGCTTAGTCAGCTCAACTTACCCACTCCCAGTCATCAAGTGGGGCAGGATATCCCGTCTCGCAAGCAGATTTTTGCCCTATCGAGAGAAGCAGAGTTACTGCTCAACAAAAAGTTCGCCATCGACCGTTCAGATAAAGACCGCTTGATGTCGTCATTTCGCCGCTGGATGGTCAAGCCCAGTGGTTTTCAAGTGGATTATGACAATAAAACCACCTTCACCGCTGCTCAGGCGTTTGAAGAACGAGCGGGCAATTGCTTGTCGTTGGCTATTCTGACTCACTCATTTGCTGAGCATTTGGGCTTGAAAGCTTACTTTTTAGAGCCGGATGTGCCGTTTTTCTGGGAGATGCATGATAGCTTCGAAACGTTGGGCGATCACATCAATGTCTACGTTCGAAGTCCTCATAATATGGATCAGGTATGGGGTCCAAGTGGCTTTATTGTCGACTTTACTGAGAATGATCTATACCGCTATGCCAAGCGTTATGAGCTGACTAAAGATGATATTGTCGGCTCGTTTTATCACAATCGAGCGGCCGAATCGCTGGCGGCCAATGATTTAGACCTTGCGTACAGTTTCTCTTACCATGCGCTTCGGAATGCTCCGCAAAAATCGAAGAGCTATTCTCTGATAGGTATCGTGTTGCGCCGGATGGGAGAAGTAGAGTTGGCGGAGCAGGCTTATAACATTGGCATGCAACTCGATGCCATGGATCCGGTATTACTGAACAATTTAGCATTCTTCTACCGCGCCGAAAATCGAGATTATGAAGCGTTACTGATGTCACTTCGGCTTGATCAGATCAAGCTAGAAAGCCCTTTTGTTTTGGCTCGAGAAGCCGAGGAGTACTTTTCAGAAGGTTCTTATAATGATGCCCTAAGCCACTACAACAAAGCCATTCGGCGGGCTGATTACATTCATAATTTTTACTTTGGCAAGGCCAGGGTATTGTTGGCTCTGGGCGAGTATGAGGATGCTTTAGTGGCGTTAGAAAAGGCTCAAGAATTGAGTACAACCCGAGAGCAAAACGCCAGATATGGCGGCAAAATTGCCGCCCTTAATAACCTATTATAGGTTGCTTATTCAGGCAGCCGAGGCCGCATGTAACTGGCGAATCGAGGCTTACCGCTATTAGTGAAGCCACTGTAGCGGTAAGTAATGGTGGTGCCGACAGAAGGGGGCTGCCGTCGCTCTTGGTCGCTAAATCCGGTGCCGATTTTAAATATTTGGCCACTAGCTGCCCGAACCACCAAAGCGCCCAGTTGTCCCGAGTACTTTCCTTGTCCCGGGCGATGGCCAATGACTTCCGCTTCGGCATCTTGCCATGGTTTCAATTTGAGTAGCTGCATGCTTCGTTTAGGTTCGTAAAGACTATTGCGATGGCGAAACATCAATCCCTCCCCGCCACGTTGAAGGACTTTAGCTAGAGCGTGGCGAACATCATTATCAGTGCTCAGAGTTTGCTGCTCGACCCTTTGCAGCTGCGGATGATCGAGTTGCTCCAGCAAGTTGCCCAACTGACCATACCTCATATCGAACGGTGCTCGAATTGTTGGTAAATCGAACACCATGAATAGGACATTTCGCCATTGAGCTTGTTGTGTTGTCGCGCTGTTTAGTAGCGCAGTTAACTGGCTGAATTGGCCATAGCCAAACCACAACTCGCCATCTAAAGGGATTTTTGGAAAACCTTGAGTAAACCAGTCTGGCGCGTTGATGAGATTGCCCGAACGAGTGAGCAAGTGCTGGCCATCCCAGAAGGCGCGAATGCCATCGAACTTTTCGCTAACTAGATAATTTCCCAGTTGAATATGCTCTTGGTATTCGCTGGCAAGCATTAGTGGTGGTTGTGGGTGTTGTCCAGCAAGTAATGCCGGAGCTGGCAGTAAAGCGCAGCCAATTAGTGTCAGAGTGTGGCTTTTTAGCATGAGTAAATCCTCCATGATTGTGACTCACAAATTCAGCCTAGCTCAAAAATCAAACAGTATTGCAATTGTTGTAGGATTTCTGTCACTTTTATCTGTTCAGGTCGTCATCACCGCCACTAGCCAGATGGCTCGGCGGCATAGAAAGAAAACAGGGAGAGAATCAATGATTGTTTACGGTGATATTGCGTCAGGCAATTGCTACAAAATTAAACTGCTACTGTCTTTTCTGAAACGTCCCCACCAGTGGCACCATGTCGATATACTTGGCGGGGAGTGTCAGCAGCCAGAATTTAAGCAACTAAACCCAAACGGCAAGATCCCGTTATTGCAGTTGGCTAGCGGCGAAACCCTATCTGAATCAAACGCGATTTTGAATTATTTGGCCCAAGGAACATCATGGTTGCCGGAGGAGCCATGGCTGCGGGCCAAAGTGTTGCAGTGGCAATTCTTCGAGCAATACAGTCATGAGCCATACATTGCCGTCGCCAGATACATCGCGGTTTATTTGGGGTTGCCAGATGAACGCAGAGCTGAGTATGAGAGCAAGCAGGAGGGAGGCCACAAAGCACTGCATGTGATGGAGCAGCAATTGATGCAATCAGATTTTTTGGTTGGCCCTTGCGCTACTATTGCTGATATCAGCTTGTATGGTTATACCCATGTTGCAGCAGAGGGTGGTTTTGACTTATCAGGCTATCCGGCCATTGTCAGATGGCTGCAGCGGATGACTCAACTGCCTGATTATATTCCAATGCAAGACAATGAGTTGTAGGATTCAGGTAGAGGATTGCTTGGCAATCGTAGTTTGTAGGATAAGCCATGGACTTTTTTGTCATTAAGAAACTGGTAGCGACCTTAGTATCGCCAATGCCATTTGCATTTTTGCTGATGACTCTGGCTTTGCTCGCTGCTTGGTTTTCTGGTGCATCGCGTTGGGTCCGCTGGCCATTGAGTTTTGCTTGGTTGGTACTTGGCGCTCTCAGTGTCTATCCAATATCCTCGTCATGGTTGCTGAAATACGAGGGGATGTATCCAGCCTATAGCGCCCGACTTGATCGTCCTGTCGAACAAATCATTGTCCTTGGCTGCTATGGCATTGAAGATCCGCAGCTACCGGTTAGCTCACAACTTCATCCATGTTCATCTATTCGTCTAATCGAAGCGATGCGGATATGGCGCTTTCACCCCAATGCTAAGCTGATTTTATCCGGTGGTAAGACTCGCTTTGGACAGCTCAGTAACGCCGAGTTAGGAGCCAATTTGTTGATTGCTCTGGGGGTGCCAAAAGACGCCATTGTCATCAGCCCGGTAGCTCGCGACACTGAAACTGAAGCCATTGCAGTGAAGAAATTACTCGGTCCAAACCCGCCTGTATTGGTGACCTCAGCGACCCATATGAAACGGGCTGTGCGGCTGTTTGCGCGTCACGACATCGCTGTCATTGCGGCACCATCTGAACATTTAGTCCGTGCTCCGTCGGGCCAACAAAGCAATTGGCGCGAGTGGATCCCGAAAGCGACCAACCTCTACAACTCGGAACGAGCTTGGTACGCGACCTTGGGGAATACCCTTGTGACCCTGCAAAATTTGTTTGCCAGTAAAGACAAGCCGCAACCACCAGCACCACTTGATCTATCGCCCAAGCAGACCGATGAGGCTTCCGACAGCGATGCAAATGACGACACTGATAATCGCGCCGAGACAATGCCTGAGCCGCAATAAAATCATCGTCTTTGTCTGCGCTTGCTGGGCAATATACGTTCCTCAATACACCATTCAAATAGTCACCCTAACGATAGATTAGAGAAACTAATCTGGATGCCTATTTGTTTACGGTATCATTTTAATTGTTAACTAGTTCGTCGTTTCATCATTACCTCACTTGACCTAGATCAATACAAACTTAAAACTTCGAACTGAGCCATGAAATTGAATATTTAACAAACAAAAAATCGTAGATTGTTAACAGAAAACCGGTTTCTTTGTTGCGGAAATGTCAATGTCGCATATGTTCAGCGGGCAAGTTCGGGGATCGAGTCTGGGGGGAATCGTCAGTCCTGAGCTTGTTTATCTAACTTATAAATCTAATGCACTAAGGGCAGCGATAATGATAAACAACAGATTTAAATTAAATTCTGTTTATATGGCGATACTGATGGCCACCGGATCAGTAGCTACAGCTCACGCAGCTGAAGGACAAGCAGAGCAAGACCAGAATGGAGAGGTTGAAGTAATCCAAGTATCTGGCATTAGAGGTTCATTAACTAAGTCGGCTGACGTTAAACGTTCATCGTTTGGTGTGGTTGACGCAATTACCGCCGAAGACATCGGTAAGTTCCCCGACACCAACCTTGCAGAGTCTTTGCAGCGTATTTCCGGTGTTTCAATTGATCGCGATAATAACGAAGGTAATCAGGTTACTGTTCGCGGTTTTGGCCCGAACTTTAACTTGGTGACCTTGAATGGACGGCAAATGCCGAACTCGTCGGTGCTGCAGTCGGCGGGCATCTCGCGTAGCTTTAACTTTCGTGAAATCGCATCAGAGACGGTTTCAGGTGTAGAAGTACATAAAACCGGTAAAGCATACGTCAGCTCTGGTGGTATTGGTGCCACCATTGATATTCAAACTGCCAAGCCGTTTGACTACGACGGATTTAAGGCGTTTGCTAGCGCCAAGGCCATTCACGATACCAGCGTTGAAGAAGGCGATGATTTGACGCCGGAAGTGTCTGGCATGATCAGCAATACCTTCCTCGACGGTAAACTTGGGGTGTTGCTGTCAGCTTCGTATTCTGAACGCCATAGCCATCGTGACCGTGCTGGTACCGAGGGTTGGGTCCGCAACCGTGGTAACCGCGACAAGATCGACACCAGTGCCATTGATACCAGCAAAAATCCAGAGCAGGCATTTTGGACCGCGTGGACGGCAACATCGGAGCATTATGATACCGAGCGCGAGCGCACCAATGCCCAACTGGTATTGCAATACTCGCCAATTGATTCATTGACGGCCACTGCTGATTACACCATTTCTCGCTTTGAGGAGACCAGTTTAACAAACCGCTCATCGTTTTGGTTTGATGACCCTAGCGGTGCCACTGATGCCAATGGCACCTTGGTGATGCCGCGTAACCCCAATGACGAGTTGAACTTCTGGGCTTGGGAGTTCTACGAAGAGAAAGAAAATGATTCGTTAGGCTTGAATTTGCAGTGGGACTACAGTGACAAACTCAGCTTTGAGTTGGATTTCCACGATTCAGAATCGCATTCAAACCCAGATGGTGATACTGCCGAAACCCTAGCCAACTTGAAAAACCCGCCAGGCTCAGTGGATCTTATCGGCGCTGATTTTGTTGGTGATATTCCTGCCATTATTGTTGATGATTCATCGCTGCCAGGTGGTGCATACGACAAAGCCAATATCGTTTCTGATTTGTATCAGCAGCGCGGCTATGAAATGGAAAACAACATCCAACAAGTGCATTTGTCGGGCACTTGGTTCAATGATGGCTCCGGCGATCTCAACAAGATCACCTTTGGTATCCACAAAACCAAATACGAAGTAGATACCTATTTGAGTGAGGTCTTTGCCTTCGTCAACGTGCCGCTTGATGACCTAGATCTGAAGTTTGTCGACGCCGGTGACACGATGGATGAGTTTTCGGGTTACAAAGATTTGTTCCCGTACATTCCAAAATACAATGTTCACGATTTTGTCGATATTGTTGAAGCGGAGGGCGTTTATCAGGAGCCAAATATCACCTCCAATGGGATGGAAGAAGACACCTTAGCTGCGTACCTTTCGGTTGATATCGAAACCGAGTTCAACGAGTTGCCTGTGCGTATTAACGCAGGGGTGCGTTATGAAGATACCGACGTCGATGCATATTCGATTCAGCCCGGTATTATCGCGATGAACTACAACCACCCAGAAGAATTGCGCGAAGTGTTTGCCGATGATGCCACGCCGCAAAAGCTGTCAGGTGATTACACTCGGATCTTGCCGAATGTTGACTTCCAATTGGATGTCACCGACGACATCGTCACCCGCTTCTCTTACAGCCGGACCATTTCTCGCGCCGATATTAGTGCCATGTTCCCTGGCACCACCACCGATGCGCGACCTGATGGCCCTTATCTGGCTTCGCAAGGTAACCCAAGCTTGCTGCCAATCACCTCGGACAACTTCGACTTCTCATTGGAGTGGTACGGCGATGATGGCAGTTATGCGTCGGTCGGTTACTTCAAAAAGTTTGTTGAGAACTTTATTGGCGCCGGTGTTGAAAACCGCACCATCGCTGATGTCAACGGTAATGCACTGACCAATCCGAGTGTCAATCCGCGTCCAGGTTGTCCTGACGCATCGGCCACGCCAAATCCAAACTGTTTGAGCCAGCCGGATGATCCAGTGATTATTTGGGAAGTCTCGACGCCATCAAATCTACAAAACAATGAGATTGATGGCTGGGAATTCAATGTGCAGTACATGTTTGGCGAAACTGGCTTCGGTACTGTGGCGAACTACACCATTGTTGATAGCGATGAGAGTTTCAATCGCTTTGACTTTGACACCACAGTGGCGCTGACCGGCTTGAGTGACTCAGCCAACTTAGTGGGCTTCTATGAAAACGATAGCTTGCAAGTGCGGTTAGCTTATAACTGGCGCGATGACTTCTTACAAGCGCTAGGTAATGAGCCAACTTACACTGAATCCTATGGTCAGTTGGATGCCAGCATTAGCTACGACATCAACGACACCTTCTCGGTATTTGCCGACGGTATCAACTTGCTCAATGAGACCGTGCGTCGCCACGCTCGATTCGAAGAGCAATTGTTGACTGCCGAGCAGTATGGCCCGCGCTACACGGTTGGTGTTCGCGCCAAGTGGTAACACTAATGGCCCAGCCGTTTGTGGCTGGGCATTAGTGAAACAACACCAGAGTTTGCCAAGGAATATACAGGTGGGCTCTGAGTTATTGTTTGAAGGAGTAGCTAAATGAGTCAGGCAGTAACATCGATTGTCATTGTTGGCGGCGGCAGTGCCGGTTGGATCACCGCTGGCACTTTAGCGGCGCACATTTGCAAACAACATGGCAGTGCCATTCAAGTCACCCTGATCGAATCACCGGACGTTGCCACCATAGGTGTTGGCGAGGGCACTTGGCCGACGATGCGCCGGACCCTCAAAAATATGGGGATCCGCGAGACCGATTTTATTCGCCGGTGCCAGGTGTCCTTCAAGCAGGGGGCGAAATTTGCCCGCTGGACCACTGGTACCGCCGATGACTATTACTACCATCCGCTGGTTTTGCCGCAAGACTTCGACAACAGTAATTTAGTTTTGAACTGGCTCGAACAGCATCAACACAAGTCATTTTCCGACTCCGTTTGTTATCAGCAAGCCTTGTGTGAGCAGGGCCTTGCGCCGAAATTGATTACCACTGCCGAATACGATGCGCTGGCCAACTATGCCTATCACCTTGATGCTGGCGCGTTTGCCGACTTTGTCCGTAAGCACTGTGTTGAGCAATTGGGTGTTCGCCATATTCTTGATCATGTCACTGGCATTGACGCTGCCACCAACGGTGACATTACCGCTTTGCAGACCGCTAATCATGGTCAGCTTGCTGGCCACTTATTTATTGATTGCACCGGCTTTAAATCGTTGTTGTTAGGCCAGCATTATCAGGTGCCGTTTGTGTCCTGCCGCGATGTATTGTTTGCCGATCGCGCGTTGGCGACCCATGTGCCATACCCAAATGAGCAAAGTCCGATTGCTTCCCACACTATCTCAACAGCGCAAAGTGCAGGTTGGGTATGGGATATTGGCCTGCCATCGCGTCGCGGCGTTGGCCATGTTTTTTCCTCTGCTCATATTAGCGAGCAGCAAGCCCATCAAGAGTTGATTGATTACATCAAACCGAGCTATTCAGATGCTGAGTCGTTATCGGTACGGACCATTGAGATTAACCCTGGTCATCGAGCTAAATTCTGGGTCAATAATTGCGTAGCGGTTGGCATGGCTGCAGGCTTTTTGGAGCCACTCGAAGCATCAGCGCTGATGCTCATTGAAATCGCCGCTAACACTATTGCCGAGCAGTTGCCGGCGACTCGCAGCAGCATGGATGTTGTGGCCAAGCGCTACAACGAAAGTTTTGATTACCGTTGGCAACGGATCATCGATTTTCTCAAGTTGCATTATCTATTGTCGCAGCGCACCGACAGCCAATTCTGGATTGACAACCGAGCAAGCGGCAGCATCCCCGATCACTTGCAGGAAATGCTCACCCTTTGGCAACACCAGCCGCCATGGCACAGTGATTTTGACCGCCTGCAAGAAGTGTTTCCTGCCGCCAGTTATCAATATGTGATGTATGGCATGGGCTTCCAAACTCAATCGCCACATCCTCTGACCGCAGCGAGCCATGCCAATGCGAACAAATGGTTCGCCAAAAACTCGATGCAAATTAAACAGCTACTGGCGTCGATGCCGAGCAATCGAGAGCTTCTGAATAAGATTTATCAGCATGGCTTACAACCGGTGTAACTGCACAAGATTGCAGGCATTGAGCACCGCCAGTATGAACAAACTAAGGAATAATGTAGTGAGCAATTTTACCCCGCTCGATCCAGCTAGCCATCAAGACATCCGCGTGATCACCGACCGCGGCGCCGACTATGGCGAAAACATTCATTTGGTGCCAGTGGTCGCCGATGAGCTACGCCAGCTGGTGTTGGAGTATCCAGTGTGCCTGTTAAAAGATCCCAATACCGGTCAGTTTGGTATGCATGCGCTACTGGGATTTGAACCAGGCAACAATTTGTTTTTGCAAGCAGAACGTTGGCAGGCCAATTACATTCCGCTGCATATTCGTCGGCAGCCATTTATGGTGGCGGTCAACGGTCCTACAGGTACTCCGGCAACACCAGAAAACACGGTGGTTACGATCGATATGAACCACCCAAGGGTGACTCAAACCGGTGGCGAGAGTTTATTTTCTGCTGAGGGAGAGCCATCGGAGTACACCCGCCAAATCAGTAGCTTACTGGCGGGCCTCATTCCGGCAGTGATCCGCACCGAGCGTTTTGTCGAAGCCCTTGTTCAACATCAATTGATTGAAGCAGTTCAGTTCACTGTCAATCTAGCCGATGGCAGTAAACAGAGTTTTGGCGGGCTTTACACCATCAATGAAGAAGCCTTGGCTCAGCTCTCTGAGCAACAGGTGATGGAGTTTCATCAGCAGGGCTATTTCCAAGCCTGTCACTTACTGCTGGCATCCATTGGCAATATTCAAAAGCTAGTGACATTGCAAAGTCAGCGGAGATAGTTGATCCAGCTATCATGATGTAAATTATTTTGTAGATTGTTGACAATATGTATTGTTAAGCTAGTTTGACATTGGTTTCATGATTGGAGCGTCAACGCTTGATCACATCATTTATTGCTATCGAGTCTGGCAATCAAATTAACTGTCGCAAGGATGCGGCGGTAGACCCATCAAGGACGATGTAAAGGTCTCAAGACCAGACAAATTGATTGTTCCGCCGCAATAAGACAGCGCTACCTTATCGAGCGTTGTTCGTGTTCGGTTGGAAATAATTTGATTCGATTTTGGTGCACTGTCGATTTGAGCAATCGCCAGTGCCAGTGATAAATAAGGATCCTACCCATGGATTATCCAACGCCATTGGGCGTGTCTCTGCGTCCGTTAGCGCTCAGTTGCGCCCTGTGTTTTGCTGCAACCACTCTGGTTGCCTGTAATGAAACGTCAACCCAACAGGCATCTGCTAGTGTGGCAGAGCAGCCAGTAAAAGCCGCGTCGTCTACTTACACTGACGCCTTCGCCAATGAACAAAAGCTACTGCAACTGGTTGATTTTGATAAACACATGAATTGGCTGTCGGCCGAAGGTGTGACGGCTAAAGCGGTCAAACAACACAACGCCACTATGCTGCAGCTCGATTTTGCCAGTGACCACAACATCCCCGAGTTGTTGATTGCACCGCCCAAGGCGTGGTCGTTAAGTCAGTACGGCAATTACAACCTTGCCTTTGATGTGGCAAACAACAGCACCATTTCAACTCATCTTTACCTCAACTTGATCAACCCAGAAGGCAAAGCCATCAGCAAATCCATTGCCTTAGCGCCAGGCTTTGATGGCACGGTTTATATCCCGCTAACTGGCGTGGAAGCCGAGACAGAAGCGGGCTTTTGGGGCGATGTGCCGGCATGGCATAGCGAAGATAAGCAAATGGTGTGGCGCTCGTGGCGCTCGGACAATGTCGACTTATCGACGCTGGCCGCTTTGAAGTTTTTTACCATTGGCAACCTCCAAGATCGCCAGGTGGTGATTGGTGATATTCGCTTGCGGGCTAATCCTCCGACGCGAAAAGACTGGATGATTGGACTGATCGATCGTTTTGGTCAAAATGCCAAAACGCCGACAGAATTAACGGTTGAGAGTGAGCAGCGGCTCAAACAGTTAGCCGATCAAGAACTCGCCGATCTAGCCAAATCAGAAGGCATGCCGCATCGCTCAAAATTCGGTGGTTACACCAATGGTCCTCAGCTTGAAGCCACTGGTTATTTCCGCACCGAGAAGGTCAATGGCAAGTGGTGGATGGTCGATCCAGAAGGCTACCCATTCTTCTCTCACGGCCCCGCCAACGTTCGTATGGCTAACCTATCGACCCTGACCGGTATCGACTTTAAAGATGACAGTATTCGCGTTCGTCATGCTGATGAAGTGACGCCCGAGGATTCCATGGGCATTGTTCAGATCCCAGAGCAGGCTCGTGCAAGTCGCTATGTCGCCTCGACCATTCGTCACAACTTATTTGAATGGCTGCCTGATTACACTGACCCACTGGCCGATCATTACTCTTATCGCCGTTCGACCCATAAAGGCGCAATGCCCCACGGTGAAACCTTCAGCTTTTACCGAGCGAACCTAGAGCGGCGTTATGGCGATGATTATCTGCCAATGTGGCATCAGGTCACCATGGATCGGATGAAAGACTGGGGCTTTACCTCATTTGGTAACTGGGTTGATCCGGCTTTCTATCATGCCGAGCAGGTGCCGTACTTTGCCAATGGCTGGATTATCGGTGACTTTAAGACGCTCTCCGGTTATGAGAACCACTGGGGCTTGATGCCTGATCCATTTGATCCTGTGTTCAAGGAACGAGCGGTCGCCACTATTGAGGTGATTGCCCGCGATGTCAAAAACTCGCCTTGGTGCGCCGGTATCTTTATCGACAATGAGAAAAGTTGGGGCGAGCGTGAAGGCTCGGTACCGCAGCGCTATGGCGTGATCCTTGACGGTTTAAGTAAGTCTGCTGAGCAAAGCCCTGCCAAAGCGGCATTTGCTCAACGCCTGCAGCAACAATATGGCTCCATTGATGCGTTGAACAAAGCTTGGCAGAGCAATTTCGATAGTTGGCAGACGCTCAATGAAGGTGTCGCATTGGATAGCTATTCCGATGCCATGGTCAATGACTTGTCGATGTTGTTGGAAATGCTCGGAGAGCAGTATTTCAATGTCGTTCACAACACCCTCGCAGAGCTGATGCCGCACCATTTGTACATGGGGGCAAGGATGGCCAACTGGGGTATGCCCGATGAAATCATCAAAGCATCACTGAAATACTCAGACGTGTTGAGCTTCAACATTTATGAGGAGGGGATGCAAGATCATTACTGGCAGTTCCTCGAACAAGTTGATTTGCCGGTGGTGATTGGCGAGTTCCATATTGGCACCACGGATGACAGCGGCATGCTCAATCCGGGCATTGTTCACGCTTCTGATCAGGCCGATCGGGCTCGAATGTACAAAGATTACATGAAGAGCGTATTGGAGAAGCCGTATATGGTTGGTGCCCACTGGTTCCAGTACGTTGATGAGCCAGTATCTGGTCGCGCGTTTGATGGTGAAAATGCCAATATTGGCTTTGTGACTGTTGCCGACATACCGTATCCAGGGTTGGTGCAAGCAGTCAAAGAAGTGACCTCGACTATGTATCAGGAGCGCTTAGCGGAATAACCTCGTATCTTTCCTAGCACTGCCGCTATTTGGCGGCAGTGCTGTTAGTTCGAGGCCTTAGACGCAGCCAACTGAGAACGATGATAACCGCGCAAAAAGCAACAACTGTTGACCAGTAGAAGCAAGCCACTTGTGCTACTGAATAGGCTTTGAGTTGACTCAGATTCACTATGTCATGGTTCTCGGACAGTTTGACTAAGTTCTTCGATAGATCATGCAATACGGCTTGACCATTGGCCAATGCCGAGAAGTTTCCTGCGGTAAAAACCAGATAGCCAATCAAAATAAACAGCGGTTCTTTGAAGGACTTTGTCGCTTTTTCGCTGCCAATAACGAAGCCTGCGGTACCCATGCTGACGACGCCAAAGTAATTCCATATCTTATCGACTTGTTAGAGCCTGTTGATCTTTGCTGTGTGTTTTTGCAGCAATTTATTGGTGATTTAGGCAAGGAAGTGGTTATGAAGTTGACTGGCCGTCAATGAATAATCGCTGACGCGGAATAAATTGCCAATAAACGCTGCCCGAAGGGTTCGTCAAAATGCTCATTTCGCTACGTCACTCGCTATTTGTATAGATTGCTATACGGCATAGCTCGTTTCTTGCTCATATGAGCATTTTGAACGAACAAAATTCATACACCAAAGATCAACAGGCTCTAGTATTGAAGGTTGTATATATCAAATAGCGCTTTTATTTCTTCCATGTCATTAGTCCCTATTGTTCAAATTGCTATTGGTTGATGATCATCAAACAGTTTTGGGTTTTGCGTTAACAGCTTACCAACGATTTCAGCCATACCTAAGGCATCGCACAAGTAGCTATTGGCATCACCAATCCGCCCTTGTCTCGCCACCCCTTGGCGCAAAAACTCTGGAATCATTTTGTCGTAGTGTTGCGAAACATCGCCCCTAGAGCTGTGGTGTTTATGTTGCGGGCAGTCGAGTAGATTGCCGTTTGGCTGGCGAATACGGTACATGGTTGCTGAGGTGGCTAGACGATCAGGGATCTGGTGCCATTCCTCAACGCTATGCAAAAATGTATTGGTCTTGGGGCTGGCACCTAAAAACAGAATCTTGGCGTTAACTGCAGCCAAGCGACCCCAGCAGCCAAGTTTAGGGCAAGGCGACCGGCTCAGTTCTTCACCATAAATATAAGATTCAGCGTCTTGACCCAGTGCACCGATCGAGTGAGTTGGGTGCCACGATCGAACCACTCCAGGCCGGCGACGAAACAATTCGGTCAGAATACCAACACATGATGGTTCGCTCTGCGGATCAAAGATGTTGGCTTGGCAATTCCAGTCTTGCCAAGTGTGCGTGGGCAGCAACAGCAAGCCTTGTTTAGCGATGGTGTCGCTTAGCGCGTCAAGTACCGTCTCTGCGCCACCCTCAACCTCACCAATGGCCTTCATCGAACTATGCACCATCACCGTATCGGTGGCTTTGATGCCAAGGTTGATGAGATCTTGGCAAAGTGATTGATATCCATGCATGTGACTAATCCCTATAAGGCTTGTCATTGAGCGCACCTTCCAGCGCCTGTTGGCGAGCTTGCGGAGAGCGGCTAAAACCAGCGAGTAGATTATACAAACTTGGGATCACCACTAATGTGATGATGGTCGACAACAACATGCCGCCGACAATGACCACGCCGATGGCAAAGCGGTTTTCTGATCCTGCGCCGGAGGCTAGCAACATCGGCAGCGCGCCAAGTAAGGTGGTACATGCCGTCATCAAAATAGGGCGCAGTCGATATCCGGCAGCGGTCAGGGTAGCGTCAATAATTGACTTGCCTTGATCGCGCAATTGGTTGGCAAACTCAACAATCAAAATGCCGTTCTTAGTCACCATACCAATCAACATCAGTAAGCCTAACTGGCTGTAGATGTTGAAGGTTTCTCCGGCTATTAATAGGCCTAACAATCCACCCAGCAACCCTAAGGGGACCGTGATCATGACAATGCTGGGGCTGATAAAGCTTTCAAACTGGGCTGCTAGTACCAAATAGCACACCAACAGTGCCAAACCGAATAGTAGGGTGACATCGCGCTGACTATCAAAGTACTCTTTTGATTCACCGGCGTAGTCAAAGGTGTAGCCAGATGGCAGCAGTTGTTGTGCTTCGGTGGCAAAGAAATCCAATGCTTCACCTAGGGTGGCATCAGCCGTTAAATTGGCTTTGATATTGATGGATTTCTTGCGTTGATAGTGGAATAGCCCCCGAGCTGACGCTTGCTCTTTAGCCATCACCACAGTGTTCAACGAAATTAACTCACCGGATTCACTGGGCACATAGACTTTGGCCAAGTCCGTTTCGGACATGAATTGGCTTTCATCGGCCTTCAAGTAAACATCGTATTCATCACCGCGTTCTTCAAAGCGGGTTTGATTGCGACCGCCAAGCAGCACTTCCAAGGTTGAGGCAATGGCTTGAACTGAAACGCCAAGCTGGCGCGCAGCTGGTAAATCGACCGTCAGAATCAGTTCAGGTGTGGTTGGGTTGTAATCTAGATCGACCCCTTCCATTAAGCCACTGGCACTGGCTTTGTCGGCCAACTCTCGAGCATAGTGCCAAAGCAATTGATAATCTTCGCCTTGCACGACAAATTGTACTGGCTCGCCCATGCTACCGCCGAAACCGGGCACGTACGGAATGACTTTGACATCCGGGACATCAATCGTTGCAGCGCGGATCATTTCCACCACGTCATAAGCACTCTCTTCGCGATCGGCCCAATCCTCCAGCTGAATAATAAAAAAGCCTTGATGATCAGCCCATGAGCCAAATGCTGGAGAAGAGTAGTTGAGCGAACGAATGGGGCCGTCATCACGCAGCGGAATTAGTCGTTGCTCGATCGCCGACATGCTTTTAAGCATGCGCTCATAGCTAGTGGCTTCGACGCCAGCGACATAGACATTGACGGTGCCGCGATCTTCTTTCGGTGCAAACGCCTTCTTTTGTGCCTGAAAGCTAATGACCAGCGCAACCAAAGCAACGACTACCAATGATAGGGCCAGCCAGCTATGTTTGAGTAACTTGCCAAGTAAGCGAATATAAGCCAATCGCAGCTTTTCTAAACCATTGTTGATGGCCGCTTGAAAGCGATTTTGGCGACTGCCATCGTCTTTAAACAGAGCGCCACCCATGACCGGCGCTAGGGTCAAAGCGACCAATGATGACACTACAATTGCGGCCGATAATAGCACTGCAAACTCGGTGAATAGGCGGCCCATTTGACCGTCCATAAACAGTAACGGCAAGAACACCATGACCAACACCACCGTGGTGGCAATGACTGCAAAATTCAGTTCCCGCGCGCCTTTAAAAGCCGCCACCAATGGCGATTCACCATTAGCCCGATGACGGGCGATGTTCTCGGTGACCACTACGGCATCGTCAACCACCAAGCCAATGGCCAATACCATGGCCATTAAGGTCACCAGATTGATCGAAAAACCTGCTAGATAAGCAACAGTGAGTGAGGCAATCAGCGAAATTGGCACCGTGATGGCAGGGATCAAGGTGGAGCCTACTCTGCCTAAAAACACATACAGCACCAACAGCACAAACACCGCAACGTAGGCTAGGGTGTAGTAAACCTCATTAATCGCCGCGCGAATGAACTTGGTGCTGTCGTAATCGATGTAGAGCGCTGTGCCGTCGGGCAAGAATTGCTGCAAATGTGGCAATTGGCGCCGCACTTCATCCGCTACCTCCAGCGGGTTGGCTTGCGACATCGGCACAATGCCAATGCCGTAGCTATCAACGCCGTTGGCACGAAAAGTGGTAGTGTCTTTTTTAGCGCCGATATAGATATTGGCGACATCGCGCAGATAAACCGGACCATCAACGCCACTGGTCAACTGGATGCTCTCAAAATCTTGCTGTGACTGATATTGGCGATCAACCCTGACAACGCGATTAAGGGTTTCATTGCGAATGTAGCCGGCGGGTAATTGGATGTTTTCTTGCGCCAGTACATCAATAATGTCTTGGGTGGTTAGGCCGCGAGCGGCCAGCTGGGTGGGGTCGATCTCAATGTACATGACCCGCTCAACTACACCGGAGGTATTGACCGCGCTGACGCCGGGCAACAAGCTCAAGCGTTCGACCAATACTCGCTCAGCAAAGTCGCTCATATCGACACGGTCAAGTTGGGAGCCGACCAAGTTGAGCCACATGATTGGCGCGTTGTCGCCATCGTCTTTGCGGATCACCGGTTCATCGACATCATCGGGCAGGTCGTTGCGTGCTCGGTTGACCGCGTCGCGCACATCACTCAACGCCTCGAGCATGTCATGACCTTGCTTAAAGGTAATGGTGACACCTGACCAGCCATCCCATGAAGACGACCAAATGTAGTCGATGCCATCTATGCCGCTGAGTTGATCCTCAATTGGGTTGGTGATTTGGCTTTCAACGATATTGGAGGCGGCGCCGCGATAGGCGGTGCCAACCGAGATCACTGGGTTGTCGATGTCGGGCATTTCCCGCACCGGTAACAAGGATAGCGACACTATGCCAAACACCACGAGCAGAGCGCTGATCACAATGGCCAGCACTGGCCGGTACATGGCTAAGTCGGACAATCTCATGAATTAGTTTGCTCAATGACTAGCACTCGAGTGCCGTCATTTAGTTTAACCAATCCTTCAGTGACAATCGCATCACCTGGATTCAAACCGTCAATGACCTCAACTTCATCGGCATTGCGAGCGCCGAGTTCAATTTCAACTTTTTCGACGTAATCGCCACTTAGGCGGTAGGCAAAGCGCTGGTGACCTTCGTAGGCAACAGCTTGCAGCGGCATGCTAAGTACCGCCTCGTCCGCCAATGGCAAGTTGCCGGTAAGAAATGAACCCGGCAGCATGTAGCCATTGGCATTATCGATCACCAGTTGCAGACGTAAATTCAGCGTGGTCTCTCTAACTCGAGTATCCATGTAGGCTAACTTTGCCTCAACCTGATGGCCGTGAAGCTTATTAGTGCTCAGCATAAAGCGAGAACCGAGTCGAATGCGGTGCTGATATTTAGCGGGCACCGACGCGTTCAGTTTCAATACGCTCGTATCATCCAAGGTGGTTAGCACTGAATCACTATTGACCAACTGACCAAGGCTCAGATCAACCAAGCCAATAGTACCGGCAAATGGCGCTCGAATAGCGCGATCAGCCAATGCGGCTTTGGCGAGCTGCAGTTCAGCTTGTTGGATAGCAACTTGGGCATCGGCGCGGTCAACTTCGGTTTCAGAGACGGCTTGCTGATCAAATAGCTGACGGATTTGTTGCTGGTGACGCAAGTCATCTTGCAGTTTCGCTTGCTCGCGACTGACATTGGCCTGCTGGTGGCGATCATCAAGTTGAATGAGCAGTTGGCCCTGTTTCACGCGCTGACCTGATTCGATTTCAACGGCAGTAATACGGCCATCAACTTCCGGGGTGATATCAACGGCGTGATGGGAAAAGACCGTACCTTGCAACGGAATACTTTCGGCAATCGAGGCTTTATCGAGTGTTTTCACCCGAACGCTAACCGCAGGAGACTGTTGCCGCAGAGATGCTTCAGCTGAATCGCTCGATAGTGCCAACCAACTGCCTGCCGCTATCAATGTCACGCCACAAACCAGAGTTGTTAACCGCATCGGTTACCGCCTTTTTGTCATTGAAAATACTAGCCTTATACGGGCGCGAATTTTACCAATAAGTGTGGTTGCAAATCGCCCACAGACAGGTTTTATTTCCGATCTGTTTTGTTGCACAGGTGTGGCTGATTGTTAAGTTAGTGTTGCGTTGCGAGGAGGGCGGCCGATGACGATTCAATGGCTTGACAGGTGCCAGATTGTTGCGGGAAAAACTGCCGGATTAAGCAAAAAAAGGCCCAGAGTATTCTGGGCCAAAGCTAGGTAATTACTGATAAGGGTGGAGAAAAATTGATTAGTGGTGCGTTGCCTCCAATGCGTAAAAGGTGGCTTGGGCATAATCTGAAATGCGCGGGTCATCGCTGGCGTATTCACTGATGTCTTTTTCCAGTTTGTCCTGAATGTAAACACCTGCTTTGAAATACATGTATTGGTCAGCAGAATCATAGCCACTGCCATTCATGCTGATTGATTTGGTAATGGTGTCTTTACCTTCGCGCAAAATACTGACGCTCAGGGTGTTGCCTTGAACATGAATCTCATAGCTAAATTTCTCGTTTAGGGCGATGCCGTCAGCTGGATTTTCGGCGTCGGAGTCTTTTGAGCCAATCAATTCAAACCATAAGTCGGAACGATCAATGGGTTCATGGGCAAAATATATCGAGCCTTTATCATTGCCGGGCAACTTGCGGTAATAGAGTCGAATGGGTTCATCATCGTTGGCATGGATTTGCCCGATGACGATCCGGCCAACGCGATAGTCACTGCCGTCTTCAACGGTGGATGTGACATAGTTAACCGCTAGGGTCGCTTTTAATACGCCATCAACGCCACCGGCGGCGGATTGTGCAGCACTTGGCGCAGAGCTAAAGACCCAGTTGTTTTCATTCACCCCTTGGGTTCGGATGCTGGTGTCGCCAGAGCGTAACATGCCGCGCAATTCAACGCGGGTGTAGCTGGTGTTCGTGGAGGTTTTATAGCCATAGATTGGGCAGACAAAGGTCATTCCACCATCGTTGGTGGTGTAGAAATAGGTTTGATCTTGATAACCCGCGTTTAGCTCGGCTTCGTAAATGCTGTCAGACTTACCATTGCCATTGGTATCGGTCGGCACGCTCAGGTACCAACGACTTAAATCGAAGTTGCCCGATGGCGGCAAGCTCGAATCGAGAGCAACCACTGGTAGCGGCTGAGATGGCGTTCCATCGGGTGTTGTTACTTCCTCTCCCGGCTGTTCGGTTGGATCAGCCGGTGGTTCAGGCAGCTCAAGCTCTTGGGTGACGGAGTTGGTAGCTCCGCAATCCGCAACTTCAATTTCAAGCAAGCTGTTCCAGTTGTTGTCAGCAGCAGAGTTACCGTGCCCGATAACACGAATGTAGCGGCCATCGGCATCGCTAACCGGCCATGTTTCAAATCCTGATGTGCCTATTGTTGATTGATATTCCTCACCAATGAGCTGCCAAGTTTGACCATCCAATGAATACTCAAGGTCAAAGTAAGATGATCGCTCTTCTGCTTTGTACCACGCGGTGCGAACCTCGCGAATATCAAATGCTTCGCCTAGATCGACAATCAGCCACTTGCCATCCCCTTCGGAAGACCAACGCGAGCTTTCCTCTAGACTGCCATCAATGGCATCGGTCGGTGAATGGCCATCATTGCTGCCATCATCGTAGGCGGCAACTAACGTTGTTGTGGTTGGAAGGGTACAAGCCTCTGGCTCTGCCGGAGGCGTAATAGGTGTTCCTGTATTCGGGGACGAGGAACCACCACCGCCACCACAGGCGGTCGCAAGCGACAATGTCGATACTACGATAAGGCAAGTTGAGCGAATTGGTGTCATGGGCACTACAAATGGTCGACAAGTATTGTTGATTGGTATGTTAATTTGTAATGTCTATTTTGTATTTGTGTATGACCAATTTGTTTGCTCGGGATTTAGTTTTTTGTTAGGAGCTGAAATACAGCAATCAGAAGAAATAAGAAAACTTCGTCGAACTATCGCGATTTGAACTGATTTAGATCTTAAATTTGGATTTGTTCTTTTTCCGGGCCGGTAAAGTCAGTGCCATAAGCAATTAAAGTTGCTAGTATCCTGCGCCTGCAATGCTGGTGTTTAGGGTCTTGCCCTGCTGGTGTTTGCATAACGTGATTCGTTTAGGGAATAAATCCGTGGCCGTGATAGCAGCTGTTATTGCCAACCGCGGTGTGATTTGAAAAGGCAAAGTACAAATAATGTCACAACAAAATCTAGCCCCTGAGGGGCAAACGCCAATGAAAGCTGAGCAATCTTGGGCGCTGGTGCAAATTGCCCAGGGCAACACCCTGCCACGCGGCAAGGTGTTTGATGCATTTCGCCAAGCCGACGTTAACCAAGCTGCCAAGGTGAGGCCTGTTGCTCAACCAAAAGTACAACAGGTTGTAGAAGCTGAACCTGTCGCAGCTGAGCCCGCCGCCGTTACTGGCTTGTCTGATGCACAAGCAAAGGCACTTGCGGAATTGCAAGCTGCCGCTGATTGGGTGGATGCAAAAGCGCTAAGCGCTCGCAAAAACACGCTTGATGCGCTGGTGAAAAAAGAACTGGCCGAAAGCCAGGAGCAAGATGGCGCGGTTGCTTATAAAGCTAAGTAGTCACGCATTTGCGATAAACCAAAAAAACGACCCGAGGGTCGTTTTTTTGGTTTAACTCATTGTTATTTTTATGATGTTTCTATCAATTAGCTTCTATTGTCATAGAAACAACTGAATCGATGGAGGCGTTTAACCTCGGGTCTTTCGCTCTCAACCCAGCGTTCGCAAGACTGAGTCACCTCTTCGGATGAGTAATTAACAGTAGTCGCGAGCTTAATGGTGTTACTTGAGGCGGGGCTACTCGGATAAAAGCTAATTACAAAGGTAGTAATCAGTAGTCCGAGGGTTGTCATACAGGCTTTAATTGACATAGTTCAAACACTCCATGTGTATCGCGTAGCATATTTTCGTGCCGGTACGTTTCAAAATTAACAAAATGTGAGCCTCGTCACAATAGTTGGTTGTTAAATTTATGTTGATCGATTTGAAGTGTTGAACAAGCCTGCTGAAATGAGCTGGGATCTCGTCACAGCATTGCGGTGCAACCGGTGATGTCATATCGACTTTTGTTACTATGGGCGACCGCTATTGACGCCGTGAATGATATTGAAAACGCTACTTAGAGGTTAGAGGAATCGATGAAATCATTTCAATGGAGCAGTAATTTTGTCACCGGCATTGATAGTGTCGATTCTCAACATCAAGAGTTGATTGCCTTGGTGAATCAACTTGGTGATTTACTGTCTGCTGCTGACAATTCTCAGGCCGAGTTAATGCCAGTACTGGAACAGCTAAAAAACTATACCGCCTATCATTTCAGCGACGAAGAAGACTTAATGGCTAAGTGGCAAATCGACAGTCGCCATCTTCAGCCTCATATCCAAGCACATCAGCGTTTTCTATTTGAAATCGACACATTGCAGCAAGATTTGGCATCAAATGGCTCTGGCAATGCGCGCTACTTGATGGAGTTTTTGGTTCATTGGCTTGCTTACCATATTCTTGGCCAAGATCAGAATATGGCTCTACAGCTGGACCAGATTCAACAGGGATTATCGCCGCAACAAGCTTTTGAAGCTGAAGAACGAGGCAAAGATCGTGCAACAGCCCCTCTGTTATCGGCAATGAACGCCTTGTTCGAGCAAGTGTCTCAGCGTAACCGAGAGTTGGTGCAACTGAACCAAACGCTCGAGCAAAAAGTGAAACAGCGAACAGAAGATCTGTATCAGGCAAATAAGTATTTAGAGCAGCTGTCATTGACCGATGCACTGACGTCGCTGGCCAACCGGCGCCGTGCTATGCAAGCGCTTGAACATATGTGGCTGCATGCACTGGAGAGACGACAACATGTTGGTTGTATGATGATTGATGCAGACCATTTCAAACAGGTCAACGATAGCTATGGCCATGAAGCTGGCGATCAGGTACTGGTGGCGCTGGCTCAGACCTTGGCAACGTCGGTGCGCAATGACGACTTGGTTTGTCGTCTCGGCGGTGATGAGTTCTTGGTGCTTTGTCCCAATACCGATCTTGACGGCTTGCAAAAGGTGGCAGATAAAACTCACCAAGCCGCAACAAGACTTGAAGTTGCCACTGGCGGAACTCCCTGGCCAGGCAGTATTAGTGTTGGTATTGCTGCAATGGTTCCGACCGACGGAGATTTTAAAGTATTGTTGAAGTTGGCGGATGATGGCGTTTATGCCGCTAAGGAAGCGGGAAAGAACTGTGTCAGAGCAAGCGCTCCGGTTGTGAGCTGAAACAGACAGCGTGACTAGCTAAGAAAAAGGCGCCCCGTAGAGTCGCCTTTTTCTATTCTGAGCCGCAGGTTACAGTGCTTTTAGCTGCTCGATTTGCGTTTCCAGCTTAGCCATATCGCGCTGAGCTTCGGCCAGCTTTTCTTTCTCTTTGGCAACCACGGCTTCTGGCGCCTTGGCAACAAAGCCCTGATTGCTGAGTTTGCCTTCAATGCGGGCGGCATCTTTCGCCATTTTCTCAAGCTGCTTGCTGATCCGAGCAATTTCCGCTTCGGCATCAATCAGGCCAGCCATTGGGATCATCACTTCCATATCGCCAACCAGTTGAGTGGTCGACATTGGCAGTTCGGCATCGGCCGCTGGGATCTCAATGGACTCAACATTCGCCATCGCCTTCAAGAAGGTCTGGTTTTCGTCCAAACGACGCTGGGCTTCGGCATCGACGTTGCGCAGCAAGCAAGTCAGTCCTTTGCTCGGTGAGATGCCGAGCTCGCCACGAACATTACGTACCGCAACGACAAATTTCTTCACCCACTCCAAGTCATGAACGGATAACTCATCGACTTTGCTGTCATCAAAGCCTGGGTAGGCTTCGAGCATCACCGAATCAGCGTCGATGCCAACCAGTACTTTCACTTGCTGCCAGATTTCTTCGGTGATAAACGGCATCAGTGGGTGCATCAGACGAAGCAACTGCTCTAATACAGAAACCAAAGTATGGCGTGTGCCGCGCAACTCTGCTTCAGTACCTGATTGCAGGGCAGGCTTGGTGAGCTCCAAGTACCAGTCACAGAACTGGTTCCAAGTGAATTCGTACAAAGCGTTAGCCGCCATATCGAATCGGTAGCTATCGAGTGCTTCGCGGACATCTTTCACGGTTTGATTGAAGCGGCCAATGATCCAGCGATCGGCCAAGCTCAATACCATTTCTTTATCGGCGTCAGCACCAAAGCCGCAATCTTGCTCTTGGGTATTCATCAGCACGTAACGGCTGGCGTTCCAAAGTTTGTTGCAGAAGTTGCGATAACCTTCAAGGCGCGACATATCCCAGTTGATGTCGCGGCCGGTTGAGGCCATCGCCGCCAAGGTAAAGCGCAGGGCGTCGGTGCCGTGGGCTTCAATGCCATTAGCAAACGCTTTGCGAGTGTTCTTTTCAATCTTGGCGGCAAGCTTAGGCTGCATCATGTTGCCAGTGCGTTTTTGTACCAAGCTTTCCAAATCAATGCCGTCGACCATGTCGAGTGGGTCGAGCACGTTACCTTTCGACTTCGACATCTTGTCGCCGTTTTCATCACGGATCAGACCGGTGACATAAACGGTTTTGAATGGCACTTGCGGCTTGCCATCTTCATCTTTCATGAAATGCATGGTCATCATGATCATGCGCGCCACCCAGAAAAAGATGATGTCGAAACCAGTGACCAAACAAGAAGTCGGGTGGAAGGTTTTCAGCGCATCAGTATTGTCAGGCCAGCCTAGCGTTGAGAAGGTCCATAATGCTGAGCTGAACCAGGTATCCAGTACATCGTCGTCTTGGCGCAGAGCGACATCGGCAGCCAACCCGTTATCGGCACGAACTTCTTCTTCGCTACGGCCGACATAAACGTTGCCGTTGTCGTCATACCAAGCCGGAATGCGGTGGCCCCACCACAACTGACGGGAAATACACCAATCCTGAATATCGCGCATCCACGAAAAGTACATGTTTTCGTATTGTTTTGGCACAAACTCAATGTCGCCGTTTTCAACCGCTTCAACCGCAGGCTTGGCCAGCACATCGGCACGGACATACCATTGATCGGTCAGCATTGGCTCAATCACCACGCCACCACGGTCGCCATAAGGCACAGTCAGTTCGTGATCTTTGATTTCTTCCAGTAAGCCCAGCTCTTCGAATTTAGCAACAACCGCTTTGCGCGCAGCGAAGCGGTCCATGCCAGCGTATTCAGCTGGTAATTCGGTGCTGTAGGCATCGGACGCTTCACCTTTGGTGTTGAACACTTCCGCTTCGGAACGGATGGCAGCGTCAATGGTGAGGATGTTGATCATCGGTAACTGATGACGCTTACCCACCTCATAGTCATTGAAGTCGTGGGCTGGGGTGATCTTCACACAGCCGGTACCTTTTTCCATATCGGCGTGGTCATCGCCAACGATTGGAATGCGACGGCCAACCAATGGCAGTTCAATGAACTTGCCAATTAAGTCTTTGTAGCGCGGATCTTCTGGATTCACTGCCACACCGGTGTCGCCGAGCATGGTTTCCGGACGAGTGGTAGCAACCACGATGTAATCTTTACCATCGGCAGTTTTGACGCCGTCAGCCAGTGGATAACGGAAGTGCCACATGTGGCCTTTTTTGTCTTTGTTTTCCACTTCCAGATCGGAGATCGCCGTGTGTAGTTTTGGATCCCAGTTGACCAAACGCTTGCCGCGGTATATCAAATCTTCTTTGTACAAACGAACGAATACTTCGAGAACAGCTTTCGATAAGCCTTCATCCATGGTGAAGCGTTCACGATCCCAGTCCACTGAAGCGCCCAAACGACGCAGCTGCTTGGTGATGGTGCCGCCGCTTTCGCCTTTCCAGTCCCAAACTTTTTCTAGGAAAGCCTCACGACCATAGTCGTGTTTGGTCTTGTCTTCTTCGGCGGCGATCTTGCGCTCAACCACCATTTGGGTGGCAATACCAGCGTGGTCAGTACCCACCTGCCATAAGGTGTTTTTGCCTTGCATGCGCTGGTAGCGGATCAGGGTATCCATGATGGTGTCTTGGAAAGCATGACCCATGTGCAGGCTGCCGGTCACGTTTGGCGGCGGGATCATGATGCAGTAGCTGTCTTTGCTGGTGTCACCATGTGGCTTGAAGTAGCCCTTTTGTTCCCATGCCTGATACATGGCGCGCTCAACCGCGTTTGGATTGAAAGTTTTTTCCATGACGTCGTTCTTAAAGTAACTCGTTGTAAATTAGTTGAATGCAGGTAACTGCTGCTCTGACCCTGTGGTGGGCGCTAAGCCGTAGCTCTGATACAGGCGATAGCGATCGCGCGCTTGCTGTTTCAGATCGGTTTGTGTTGGCACCAGGTCAAGAATGTGGCGGCATTTTACAGTATTCGACGGCCCTTTGGCAGAAAGATTAATCAGCAGCGGAACAAAATTTGTTGGCTCGCTAGTGCTAATCATCACCGGCGCCCCGTAACGAGGGGCAAACTGGCTTTGAGCGTGCGGTACGAACTGTTCAAGCGGCGCGGCAAATAACTGATCATCAATGAATTCTGCTTGCTCTGCGCTATCGACCAAAACATGTAGTTTTAAACCGCGTTGTTGGTAGTTGATGCAAAGCGTTGCTGCCAACTGCAAGTGAGCGGCCAAAGCAAAAGGAGCAGACCCTTCGGTCTGCTCCTCATCATTGCCTTGGTCCATCAGGACAAAATGGGCGCTTGCAGCCATTTATTCCTCGGTTTGCGAAGCGCGAGTCAGTAAGAACTGAGTCAACATTGGCACTGGGCGGCCGGTTGAACCTTTGTTCTTACCTGAGCGCCATGCGGTGCCAGCAATGTCCAAGTGAGCCCAGTGGAACTTCTTGGTAAAGCGGCTTAGGAAACAGCCTGCAGTGATGGTGCCGGCAGCTTTGCCACCAATGTTGGCCATGTCAGCAAATGGGCTGTCGAGCTGTTCTTGATAGTCTTCCCACAATGGTAAACGCCAAGCTCGGTCGCCGCTCTGGTTAGAGGCGTTTTCCAGTTCATGTGCCAATGGATTGTGGTTACTGAGCAAGCCGGTGGCATGGGCACCGAGGGCAATGACACAAGCGCCAGTCAAGGTAGCCACGTCAATCACGCATTCTGGCTCAAAACGCTCGGCGTAGGTTAGGGCATCACAAAGTACCAAGCGGCCCTCCGCATCAGTGTTAAGCACTTCAACGGTTTGACCAGACATAGTGGTGAGGACATCACCTGGACGGTAAGAACGACCATCAGGCATGTTTTCACAGCCGGCTAAAATACCAATGACATTGATTGGCAGGTTGAGTTCCGCCAATGCTTTCATGGTGCCGTAAACACCGGCTGCGCCACCCATGTCGAACTTCATTTCGTCCATGCCTGCGCCCGGCTTGAGCGAAATACCGCCTGAGTCGAAGGTTAGACCTTTACCGATTAACACAATCGGTGCCGTGTCATCGTCACCACCACGGTAGTGGATCACAGACATCATGGATTCGTTCTCGCTACCACGACCAACCGCTAGGTAACTGGTCATTCCCAGTTTTTCCATCTGCGACTCGCCGATCACTTCGGTGGTCACATTGTCGTAGTCTTTGCCTAGCTGCTTGGCTTGCTCAGCCAGATAGGCTGGATTGCAAATATTCGGTGGCATGTTGGCCACGTCTTTACAGACAAATACACCTTCGGCCACAGCCAGGCCGTGAGCAATGGCCTTTTCGCCAGCAGGCAAATCGCGGCGAGTCGGCACGTTAAAAGTGATCTTACGCAGTGGACGGCGGGTTTCACCTTTTTTGGTTTTCAGCTGATCAAAGGCGTAGAGCGAATCCTGTGTGGTTTCTACCGCTTGACGAACTTTCCAATAGGTATCGCGACCTTTGACGTGTAGTTCAGATAGAAAGCACACTGCTTCCATTGAGCCTGTCTCATTCAACGTGCTGATGGTCTTGGCGATGATTTGCTTGTATTGGCGCTCATCCAGCTCGCGTTCTTTGCCACAACCAACCAGCAATACTCGTTCACTGAGAATATTTGGTACTTGGTGCAGCAGTAACATTTGGCCTGGCTTGCCTTCTAAGTCACCGCGTCGCAGTAAGTTAGACAGGTAACCGCCACTGATTTTATCGAGCTGTTCAGCTACTGGGGTGAGCCGTCTTGGATCAAAAACGCCAACAACGATGCAAGCACTGCGTTGTTTTTCGGGGCTGCCACTTTTTACACTGAACTCCATGGATGCTCCTATTATATAAAGACTTATAATTCTATTTGTTGGATAATCAGCGCCTGCTATTTGGTGCAATCGCTGCGTCGGTAAAGAAAAGTATTCTTTTTGAGCTTTTCTATAGATAATGCGTGTTAAGCAGGCTTACTAGCAAATATTAGTAAAAACCTGAGGTTTGTCGCAAATCATAGTCTCAGGCATTAAAAATGACACATTTATCAGTCAGGAACAAACCTTGATTGTATTTCGCTTTTTACTCGTTGAAGTTCTGAAGTCCACGCTCGCTGTATTCAGCGTGCTGATGGTGGTTTTTATAAGCCGCGAACTGGTCTCCATTCTGGCAGATGCCTCTGAAGGCAAAATTGCCGGTGCCATACTGTTTCAATTGTTGAGCCTTAATGTTCCCGCCTTGGCGACAATGATCTTACCTTTGAGCTTGTTTTTGGGCATTTTGATGGCTCTTGGCCGAATGTACGTGCAAAGCGAGATGGTGGTTCTGTTAGCAACCGGTGTTAGTGAGTGGTATGTAACCCGCGTCACACTTATTCTCGCCGCTGTGATTACTATTGTTACCGCATTCTTAACGCTTTACTTGGTTCCGGTGAGTAAAGAGCGAGAGTTACAGTTATTAGAACAGGCAGAAGCCGATACCAATGTCCAAGCCTTAGTCGAAGGCCGTTTTCGTCAAAGTAAAGACGGTAATACGGTGATTTTCGTAGAAAATATTAGTAAGCGTGGTAATCAACTAGACAAGGTGTTTGTCGCGCAGATGGCCGATGGCTGGAGTGCCGATAAACGAGGTAGCCTAGTTTTGGCTGAACAAGGCGTGTTAAAGGAGCAAGCCGATGGCTCAGTTAATCTTGAGTTGAGCAACGGCGAACGATACGAGGGTTCGCCGAGTCAACAGGATTATAATCGCGTTACCTTTGATACCTATGTAATTGACGCGAAGGCACAAATTTCTGAACGCAAACGCCGCAAACTCGATGCTGTGCCAACCACAGAGCTCTATAACAGTGATGATCCAGACCGGGTGGCTGAATTTCACTGGCGGATCGCTCTACCATTGGCAATTCCTATTCTTACGCTGTTAGCTGTGCCGCTTTCAGTGGTTAATCCGCGGCAGGGTGCTTTTGCTAAAATGCTGCCGGCAATCTTACTTTATCTTGCCTACTTCATCTTTTTGATGGCGGGCCGAAAAGCCCTGCAAAGTGAAGCGATTCCTGCATGGATGGGACTCTGGTGGGTGCACTTGATTGGCTTGGCAATTGCGGTGAGTTTGCTATTGAGTGGTCGTGAGACCGGCGCCAAGTTCAAGCGCAAGCTTATGGTTTGGAGGCGCGCTTAATGTACTCAATTATCGACCGCCATATCGGTCGCACTCTGCTTGGCACTACCAGTTTAGTGTTACTGGTGCTGGTAGGTTTGTCTTCTCTTATCCGTTTCGTTCAACAGCTCAAGCATGTCGGCAAGGGTGACTATGACATCGTTGATGCAGTCATTTTCATGCTGTTCTCTGCGCCGCGAGATATTGAAATCTTCTTCCCCGTTTGTGCTCTGATGGGGGCTTTGGTTGGCTTGGGCATGCTGGCATCCCACAGTGAATTGGTGGTGATGCAATCCTCTGGTCTGAGCAAGTTGAATATTTCCGGCTCGGTACTTAAAACTGCGATTCCCTTGGCGTTACTCATGATGGCTATTGGTGAGTGGGGAGTTCCGGCCAGTGAACGGTTTGCTCGAGAGTTGAAGTCAGCAGCGATTTCCGGCGGCAGTATCTTATCGAGTAAGTCGGGAACCTGGGCCAAAGATGGCGACAGTTTTGTTTACATTGGCTCGGTGCTCGATGCTGATGAGCTGCATGCAGTGACTCAGTATCATTTCGATGAGCAGAACCGCTTGCAAGAGGTATTTCACTTTCGAGAAGCACACTACAGTGGCAAGGGCTGGCAAGTGAATGAAGTCCACCACACGCGTTTTACCGACAGCCAAATTTCAACTGACTTCAAAGAGCAAGCGCAGTGGAATAGTACCCTGACGCCGAATAAATTGAGTGTCGTATCGATTAAACCCGATGCCTTACCGATAGCTGGTTTGATGGATTACGTCGATTACTTAAAAGCGGGCAAGCAAGACTCGACACTTTATGAGCTGACGATGTGGCGCAAGATCCTTAAACCGCTAGCTGTGGCCACTATGATGCTGTTGGCGTTGTCATTCATTTTTGGCCCGCTACGCACGGTAACCATGGGCGCTCGGATTGTCTTGGGGGTGATTGCCGGTTTCGCGTTTCATCTGGCTGATCAGCTATTTGGTCCGCTGTCGGTGGTGTTCGCGGTACCGCCATTGATCTCGGCGGCACTGCCATCGTTACTGTTCCTCGGTTTTGCGATTTATCTGCTAAGGCGAAGTTAACAACAACTATTTCCGCGTCGAGTGGCACGATTAGCGCCGCTTGAGCGGTCCATTTTCGCCTTTGGGCAGTGTCACTACCATCGAATCGGACAGTCGATCTTGCAGCGCTCGCTTGTTCTGCCAATCAACTAGAATCAACAGATTGCCCAAACCGCCAAGGGCAAAACACACTCTTACCACCGCCTGACGGGGGTGAATCGGCGTGCCATCGTCATTTTGAATTCGCAGACGCCAAGCTTTCATCCCCAGTGTTTGGCCGCCATGGGTCCAGAACCACATGAAGAAAATCGCAACTGTCGATGCAAGAAATAGCAAGTGAGCTGAGCGATAGGTGGCTAGGAAGCCAACGAGGCCTTCTTTGTATTGTTCTAAGTTGAGTACATCGCTTTGGGCAACAATGATCAGCACAACACTCAGTAATAAGTGAGCAATGACGACAATGGATGCCGCGAGCAGTAAATCATAAATCAAAGCGGCAAAACGGCGAATAAAGCTGGCAGGTGGATAGTTGACTGACATGAAGCACTACTTGCTATTGGCACAAAACAGAGGCGCTATTGTAGCAGCCATTATTGTTGCGATGTAATGTCAATGGCGTTGATTGCCTTGGTTGAGGTTGTTGCTGCCAGTTCTGTTGAAAATATCAACGATATTGAGCTTCTCTGAGCAACAAATAATCATTCGAGCTTGGGATTGCAATCAGAACGACATTTTTTTTTAGTTTAGGGCTTGTCAGCCTCAAAACTAACGATATAATGGCGCCCACCTTGATTGAGGTGGTGCTGACAAAAGCGCGAAAACAATCATGCCAGAGTGATGAAATTGGTAGACATGACGGATTCAAAATCCGTTGCCTTCACGGGCGTGGCGGTTCAAGTCCGCCCTCTGGTACCATTATTCCGAAGCCCTGCTCATCTGAGCGGGGCTTTTTTGTTTGTGCTCTTCTTGCTTTCTTACAAACTTGTTTGTTTCAAATTGTTACCAGAATTAGAGCACATATAATTGGGTCGTTTCGGTATGCGTCAATAACAACTGCTAGTAGCGATGCTTACTGTGAGCGCGCTTGAGCTACTCAAGTTCAATTCAACTCAAGGCCAGCTGGTTCGGTGGGGCGGTATTTATGCGCTTTTGCTGAGTAGTTAGTCAAATCGCTGATGCCGTGGAAAATTCCGCCGAGCAAATGGCTTTGCTATTAAAAAAACAGCTAATGTATAGTCACTGCGCAAAATAAAAAAACAACAAAAAACCAACAACTATCTACTACCGAGAAAGAAAGATCAGGAGACAAAAGGAAATGAGTTTCAATCCTTCATCTGTGCGTCAATCTGTCATTGCCCTATCAATCGCTTTGGCATTGGGCGCATGCTCTGAACAACCCAAGAATGAACAAGTAACCGCAGAAGTTGCTGCTCCTCAAACACAGCAAATTGCAGCGGAAAACCCGGTACAGCAAACCAACCCATTTTTCACTGAATACGACACGCCGTTCCAAATTCCACCATTTAGCAAGATTAAAGATGAACACTACATGCCAGCTTTCGAGAAAGGCATGCAAGATCACTTGGCGGAAATTGATGCCATCGTGCAGAACCCGGAAGCACCGACTTTTGCTAACACCATTGAAGAATTGGAGCGAACCGGTAAGTTGCTCGGCAAAGTGCAGCGTGTGTTTTATAACCTAGCTGGCTCAAATACCAATCCGCAATTGCAACAACTGCAGCGAGAGTTGAGTCCACTGATTTCTGCCCACTACGACAAAATCAACCTCAATCAGGGGCTGTTTGAGCGGGTCGAAGCGGTCTACCAAGCTCGACAAGGGTTGGATTTAACTGCTGAACAACTGAAGTTTCTTGAAGATACTCGTAAAGACTTTGTTCGCAGCGGCGCGCTATTGTCTGCTGAGCAAAAACAGCAAATCACCAAGATTAATTCTGAGTTGTCACAATTGACCACCCAGTACGGCCAAAATCTGCTAGCAGAGACCAACGGCTTTGAGTTGATTCTGGATAAATCCGATCTCGAAGGTCTGTCCGAAGGTGTTATTCAAGCAGCGGCGAGCGCAGCTCAGCAGAAAATGGACGCAGCTGAAACTGACGAAGACAAAGCGAAGTACAAAGACAAGTACGTGTTCACCCCGCATCGCTCAAGCATGTACCCATTCCTGACCGAGTCGGCCCGTCGCGACCTGCGTGAAAAGTTGTATAACTCATACATCTACCGCGGTGATAACGACAACGAATTCGATAACAAGGCTGTTGCTGCCAAGATTGCTAAATTGCGTGCCGAGCGGGCCAAAATTATGGGCTATGAAACCCATGCTCATTTCATCCTAGAAGAGCGCATGGTCAATACCCCAGAAGGTGTTTACGACTTACTCATGCAGCTTTGGGCGCCAGCGTTGGAGCGAGCCAAGCGCGAAGTCGCTGACATGCAAGCAGTTGTTGATGCCGAAGGTCATGACTTTAAAGTCGCGGCTTGGGATTGGTGGCAGTACGCCGAGAAAGTTCGTAAAGCCAAGTATGACTTAGACGAAGCCAGCCTGAAGCCCTATTTGTCGTTGGACAATGTATTGAAAGGCGTATTCGATACCTCAAACAAGCTTTGGGGCCTGACCTTCACAGAGCTGCACGATATTGATACCTACCACCCAGATGCTCGCGTGTGGGAAGTGAAAGATAAAGATGGTAGCCACTTAGGTATCTTTATTGGCGACTACTTCACCCGCTCGAACAAACGTGGTGGCGCTTGGATGAGCAGCTTCAAAGGCCAATCCAACTTGGATGGCGTTGAGCGCCCAGTGGTGGTTAATGTGTGTAACTTCCCAGGTCCAGTTGGCGATGCACCAGCGCTGTTGAGCTTTGAGAATGTCACCACTTTATTCCACGAGTTCGGCCATGCCCTTCATGGTTTGCTAACCAATGTGACCTATCAGAGCATGTCAGGTACTTCAGGTCCACGTGACTTCACTGAATTCCCGGCTCAGATCCTTGAGCATTGGGCCGCTGAGCCAGCCATTCTGAAGACCTTTGCTACCCACTACGAAACCGGCGAAGTGATCCCTGATGAGCTGATCGCTAAGCTGTTGAAAGCATCGAAGTTCAACCAAGGCTTTGCTAACACCGAGTATCTGGCTGCATCACTACTAGATATGGATTGGCATACCCTGACTGCTGATGATGAGCTCAAAGATGCCGGCGAGTTTGAAAAAGCGTCGATGGCGAAAATTGGTCTCATCGATGAGATTGCTCCGCGCTATCGTTCCACCTACTTCTCGCACATCTTTGCTGGTGGCTACGCTGCGGGCTATTACAGCTACGTTCACTCAGCGGTACTCGATTCAGATGGCTTTGAAGCCTTTAAAGAAGCCGGTGATGTGTTCGATCCTGAACTAGCCCAGAAGCTTCGGACTCATGTCTATGAGAAAGGCTCAACTGAAGACGCGATGACCTTGTACAAGAAGTTCCGTGGCCGGGCGCCGACCATTGATGCTTTGCTGAAGGTTCGCGGCTTGGACGGCAGCGAAGACTAAGCTCATGACCACGCTGTTAATGAGGCCTGTTATCAGGCCTCTTTTTTTTCTCAAGATACTGTTGGTTGCTTTGTGGTTATCTTGTTTGATGCCCTCAAGTGCTCACGCTCATCCGCAGGATGAAGACATTATTCTCGATATTGAGCTGGGTGAAATGCAACTTGAAGCAGGCCAAATCGATGAAGAATATCAGGCAGCTCTGAAACGTAAACGACTGCGTAAACTCGCCGCGATGTCATCGTTGGAGAAATTCCAGCTTTATATCGGCGCTGGCTTTGAGCACATCATTCCCAAGGGGCTGGATCATATCCTGTTCGTGTTGGGGCTGTTTTTCTCAAGTCTGTTATTGGCCTCGCTACTGTGGCAGATCACGGCGTTTACTCTGGCCCATTCGATTACCTTGGGGTTAGCTGCGCTTGGTTTAGTCGCGGTGCCGGGCAGTATTGTCGAGCCATTAATTGCCTTATCGATTGTTTGGGTGGCGGTTGAAAACTGCATCTTCAAACAGGCTTCGAAGTGGCGACCGGCAGTGGTGTTTGGCTTTGGTTTACTGCACGGGCTCGGGTTTGCCTCAGTGCTCAGTGACTATGGTTTGCCAAAAGATGACCTTGTTCCTGCCTTGCTTGCTTTTAATCTTGGTGTTGAATTCGGCCAGATCAGTGTCATTCTGTTCGCCTTTATCGCCACCTTTTTGATTCGCAATCAATCTTGGTATCGCGCTGCGGTGCAAATACCTGCCTCGGCGCTAATAGGCTTGGTTGGTCTCTATTGGTTTATTGAGCGGGTGTTCTTGTAGGTGTTCTTATAAGTATTGGTGCCCCGCAATGCCATGCGGGGCAGTATTCACTTGCTCGAAGGTAACAGAAAATTCTGCCCCAGCTGGCCACCTTCGACTTCAGTTTCATCTTTCAAATCCACGCCGGTATAGCCTCTGCCCAGCGCTTGTTGAATTAGATAAAGCAACCTTTTGGTCGCTTCTTGCGGGCTCAACCCGCCCTCGCGGATGTTGGATAAGCAATTACGTTTTGAATCGGGTGTTCCGACCTCGGGTTGAAAGGTCAGGTAGGCCCCCATGCTATCGGGTGAGCTTAGCCCTGGTCTCTCTCCAACCAATATCAGCACTAGTTTTGCGTTGAGCGATTGACCGATGGCATCGGCTACTGCGACTCGCCCTTGTGTAACGATGGAAAGTGGCGCCAGCGACAACTTGCTGTTGTCTAATGCCGGTAGCAACACCTCAAGTAATTTGCAGGCATTGGTTTCTATTGCCAACGACGATAGCCCTTCGGTGATCACGATGGCGACGTCGTAACCGAACTTGTGCCCGGCTTGATATGTTTGCAGTTGCTGCAGCGAGGAGTCATCGAGTAGGCGGCCAAGATCTGGCCGTTGCAGGTAAGTGGCGCGGTCTTTCGCCTGGCTGTGGAGTAGTAAGGAGGACAAGCCAAAGCCGTCTAGTTGGCGTTTCAGCAACTGGTAGTCAAGTGGCAGATGAACGGCATCGCGAGCGCGGGCATGGGCGAGTTGAAACTCTAAATGGGCTTGTGTCGGCAAACTGTCTCCGACCCGCCCCAAGGCAATTCTGGCATCAGTATAACGACGAAGTTTTTGCCATGGGTTGGCTTGAACCGAGGGTGGTTGCTTTGGCGTTTGACTCATGACGACTCCAATTCGCTGCGCAATTGTTGAGAGAAGGCGGGTGGCAGCTGATCGGTAATCATCAAGCGACCGGCTTGATCGGTGATCTGCAGTTCTGATAACCAACGCTCAAACTCAGGAGCTGCGCTTAAACCAAGAAGTTGGCGGGCATAACGGGCATCATGAAATGAGGTGGTTTGGTAGTTCAGCATGATGTCATCGGAACCGGGAATGCCCATAATGAAGTTGACGCCTGCAGCGGCTAACTGGGTCAACAGCATGTCCATGTCATCCTGATCGGCCTCTGCATGGTTGGTGTAACAGATATCGCAGCCCATTGGCAGACCTAATAGTTTGCCGCAAAAATGATCTTCCAATCCAGCTCGAATGATTTGTTTGCCGTCGTACAAGTATTCAGGGCCAATGAAACCGACCACGGTATTGACCAGCAGCGGCTGGTAACGCCTGGCAACGGCATAGGCTCTTGCTTCACATGTTTGCTGATCGACGCCGAAATGGGCATTGGCACTCAAAGCGGATCCCTGACCGGTTTCGAAATACATGCAATTGTTGCCAATGCTACCGCGCTTGAGGCTTTTGGCGGCATCCCAAGCTTCATCGAGAATCGCTAGGCTAACACCAAATCCATCATTGGCTTTTTCAGTACCGGCAATTGACTGAAACACCAAATCTACTGGGGCACCGCGCGATATTGCTTCAATGTGGGTGGTAACATGGGTGAGGACACAAGATTGGGTAGGGATTTGATAATGCTGGATGACATCGTCAAGCATATTCATCAATCCAGTCACTGCCTGCAGGTTATCGGTTGCCGGATTAATACCAATCACTGCATCACCATTGCCATAGAGTAAGCCGTCGAGCACGCTCGCTGCGACACCGGCTGGATCATCGGTTGGATGATTCGGCTGCAAGCGCGTCGACATCGTCCCTTTGAGCCCTATGGTGTTGCGAAACCTGCTTACCACTTCACATTTACTCGCCACCAGAATGAGATCTTGGATGCGCATAATTTTGCTAACCGCTGCCGCCATTTCTGGGGTTATACCGGCGGCAACAGCAGCCAAGGTGGCACTGTCTGTTTCATATTGCAGCAGCCAATTTCTAAAGTCGCCGACGGTTAAATGGCTAATTGGCGCAAATGCACTGGCATCATGACTATCGATGATTAAGCGTGAGACTTCATCCGACTCGTAGGGAATAACTGGCTGCTGCAAAAACGTTTTGAGTGGCAGGTCAGCCAATGTCAGCTGCGCCGCAACGCGCTCTTGCATGCTGGTGGCGGCAATACCGGCTAGCTGATCACCGCTGCGAAGTGGTGAGGCTTTGGCCAATAAGGTTGCTAGATTATCGAAGTGATAGCGTTGGTAACCCAGAGTGGTGCCAAACTGTGCCATTTAAACTCCCAGATAGAATCCGCCTGAATGCCAATCATAGTCGTTGATTGGCGCAACGTAATACCGCGCCTGATTGACATTGCTCAGCTTCATTTTAGCGCTTGATCAAGCAAAGCAAGTGCCAATTACAGACATCACAAGGACTGATACTGCAGGCTTCCTTGGCGTTCAAGATGTGCCACACCTGCTCATAGAGTAACTGCACTAAAGGTGTGGTTTTTGTTCGATTATTGGGCGCTATATTTGTGCGCGAGTGCATTCACCAAGTTGGTAGTGGCCAACTTTACCTAGTCTTCGAGCTTACTGCTGCTAAGGCTTTGAACCGGCAAGTCGTTAATTTCTGTCAGTATCGTCAACATTTAGTGAGCTATCTCAAGGCCGCATTGCGGCATTTTTTCATGGCATGTTTTTTCTGGCTCGGTTGTTGCTTTTGTGTTCATACCCAATGAGTTGTCGGTGTCAGATCCGACCCGGCAGCTGCGTGATTATGCAACGAAGCTTTTCGCGACAAGGAATCTAAATGCCAGGATTTATCTGTGCCTATGTGACTTATGTGGATGCGTTTAACCGACGTATTGGTCGTTTGGCGATGTACGGAATATTCCTCATGGTGGGCGTCCTGATGTGGTCGTCAATCTCTAAAACCTTCTTTATGCCATCGCTATGGACCCTAGAGTCAGCTCAGTTTCTGATGGTTGCTTATTATGTTCTTGGTGGTGCCTACGCCATCCAGCTCAATGCCAATGTTCGAATGGATTTGTTTTACGGCAATTGGTCTCCTGTTAAACGCGCTTGGTTCGATGCCTTCACCGTTTTCTTCTTAATCTTTTATCTTGCCGTTTTACTTTATGGTGGCTTCGAAAGCCTGATGTATTCCTTCGACTATGGTCAACGAAGCCGTACCGCTTGGCGCCCTTATCTGTGGCCGATTAAAGCCGTGATGTGTTTCGGCTTTGTGATGATGATCCTGCAAGCCATTTCCCAGTTATTCAAAGACATAGCCTTAATTCGAGGAGTAGCCATTAAATGAGTTACGGAGTGATCGCCGCGGCGATGTTTTCACTAATGATGTTGCTCATGGCCACAGGTCAACGAGTGTTTGCAGCGATTGGCGCAGTGGCTGCAATCGCCGCCATTGCGCTGTGGGGAACCGGCGGAGTTGAGATTCCATTTACCGCCGCGATGAAATTAATGAACTGGTATCCGATGTTGACCCTGCCAATGTTCATTTTTATGGGCTACGTACTGTCCGAATCGAAAATCGCCGATGACCTTTACAAGATGTTCCATGTTTGGATGGGGCCCATGCCCGGCGGCTTAGCGATTGGCACCATTGGTTTGATGGTCTTGGTATCGGCGATGAATGGCTTGTCGGTCGCAGGGATGGCGATTGGAGCCACCATCGCATTGCCGGAATTGTTAAAGCGTAAATACGATAAAAAGATGGTTACCGGGGTGATTCAGGCAGGATCGTCCTTGGGTATTTTAGTGCCGCCATCGGTGGTACTGGTGTTATACGCCATGATCGCCCGTCAGCCGGTGGGGCAACTGTGGTTAGCTGGCATCGTTCCAGGCTTGCTGATGGCCACGCTGTTTATTGTCTACATTGCCGTGCGCTGCCGAATGAATCCTAAGCTAGGGCCGGTGCTGGCTAAGGAAGAACGGGCGGTGCCGATGCCGGAAAAACTGCGGTTACTCGGCGCTGGCATGCTGCCATTGGCGATCTTCGCGGTAATGATGGTGCCGTTTGTAAACGGCTGGACCAGCTTGGTGGAAAGCTCGGCGATTGGCGCCATGGCCTCGCTATTGGCCGCTATTTTGAAGCGCCGCTTGACTCGCAAAGTGTTTGAAAACTCAATGCGCAGCACGCTTGGGATCTCGTGCATGTTTATGTGGATCATCCTTGCTGCACTTGGCTTTGGCGCAGTGTTTGACGGTCTAGGCGCGGTGAAAGCCATCGAGCATTTGTTCACTGAGCAGCTCGGACTGAGCCCTTGGACCATCTTGATTCTGATGCAGCTGTCGTTTCTCATTATGGGCACTTTTCTTGACGATACCGCCATGTTGGTGATCGTCGCACCGCTTTATGTGCCGCTTGTCCATGCCCTTGGTTTCGACCTGATTTGGTATGGCGTGCTGTACACAGTGACTTCGCAAATCGCCTACATGACGCCGCCCTTTGGTTACAACCTGTTCTTGATGCGCGCCATGGCACCACCTGAAATCAGTTTAAGAGACATTTACGGCTCGATCGGGCCATTCGTCGCCATCATGTTGGTGTCACTCATTCTCATCATGGTGTTCCCACAACTCGCGATGTGGTTACCAGAAACGGTTTACGGCAATTAGCCCACAGTGGGCTTGTTACCAGCTACAGCAACAACGATTGAAATCCCGGCGTGGCGTTGTGCTCGCCAAGACATTGTTTATCGGAGGAACAACCATGACATCAAGACGCAAGTTTTTAACGTCCGCCGCCGCACTGGCAGGCGCTACCGCATTGGCTCCGGCGCGTACCTTCGCCGCTAAACCGAAAATCACTTGGCGCATGCAAACCTACGCCGGTCCTGCACTGGCTGAGCACGTGGTCAAACCGGCGATTGAAATGTTTAACCGAATTGCCGGTGAAGAAATGCAAATTGAGCTGTATTTTGCCGATCAGCTGGTACCAACAGGCGAGCTATTTAGAGCGTTGCAAAAAGGCATTATTGATGCGGTGCAGTCGGATGATGACTCCATGGCGTCACCCACCGAAGTGACCACTTTCGGCGGTTATTTCCCATTTGGTAGTCGCTATTCGCTTGATGTGCCGGTGCTATTCAACCAATACGGTTTGGGTCAGATTTGGGAAGAGGAATATGCCAAGGTCGGGGTCAAACACTTATCTGCTGGTGCTTGGGATCCATGTCATTTTGCCACCAAAAAGCCAATCACCAGCTTAAATGATCTGAAGGGATTGCGGGTCTTTACCTTCCCGACTGCGGGTCGTTTCCTTGCCAAATTTGGTGTCGTGCCAGTCTCGATTCCTTGGGAAGACGTCGAGATGGCAATGCAAACCGGTGAGCTTGATGGTATCGCTTGGTCAGGCATTACCGAAGACTACACCGTCGGCTGGGCGAATGTAACGGACTACTTCCTCACCAACAATATCTCTGGCGCTTGGATTGGCTCTTTCTTTGCCAACATGGACCGCTACAACGAATTGCCAGCTCACCTCAAAGATTTATTGCAATTGACCATGGATAGCTCTCACTATTACCGTCAGTGGTGGTATTGGGGCGGTGAAGCCAATCTGCGGGTGAATGGCACTAAGATGAAGCTCACCTCGATTCCTGATGAAGAGTGGGCGACGGTTGAAGCGGAAGCGCACAAGTTCTGGGAAACCATTGCCAAGGAATCGCCAACCAAAGCCAAAGTGGTGGAAATCTTTAAGAAGTACAATGCCGATATGGCCAAAGCAGGCCGACCGTATCGGTATGGCTGACCATCAATTGATGGCGAATTATCAATAGGCCCGCCGCTTGCTGTGGGCCTTTTTTGTGGCGGATTTTGACCGTTGCTCAACGTACAACTACGCAATAAACAACTATTCAATCGCAAGGCTTTGATCTCAATGACGGTCATTCCCATAAACAAACAAAATATTCAATAAAATGAGAACACTATGGTTCAACGACGACATCGATTGGCAGCTTGCAGCTGGCTGGTTTTGCTGTCAGCAAGTTTTCAAAGCACTGCTGATACTCTGGAAGTTGATTGCTTAACCAGCAATAGCTGTGAACAACCCAAGCCGTTGTGGGAAGCCGGTATTGCCGCTGCTGTGGTCTATGGCCCTGATTATCCGGCGTCAAATCAGCGTCATGCCAACCAGCTGGTGGTGCCTTACTTCATCTACCGTGGTGAGGTCATTCGAGCAGGCGAGGATGGGCTGATCAAAGCTCAAGCCTTTGAAGATGATCGTTGGCAATTGAGTGTGTCCATTGATGGCGCGTTTAACGCCGATTCTGATGATAACGATGCTCGACAGGGCATGGATGACTTAGATTACCTGTTTGGCATTGGCCCAGAGTTAAACTACAAAATTTACCAAGCACAACAACAGGAGCTGGAACTCAAGTTGCAGCTGCGCTCGGTGTTCTCGACCGATTTTTCCAACCTCAATCAGCGTGGCTATGCCTTTGAAACCCAGTTGCGCTATGAAGATCGTGAGTTCTTCGGCCAACAACTGAAGTTTGTTGGCACCGTTGGACCGGTGTGGGCAACTGACAAGCTGACACGCTATTTCTATCAGGTCGATGAGCGAGATGTCACCGACCAACGGCCTCGCTACAAAGCGTCCGGTGGGTACATGGGCACCGATGTTGGTATCGGTTTTGTGTTACCCATGCTCAACAAAAAAGCGACCTTATTTTTTGGCGGGCGGGTAAGTTTCCACCATGGCGCGGCCAACGATGATAGCCCGTTATTTCTCGATAAAACCACCTATGGCGTGGGCCTCGGCTTTGCTTATCAATTGTTTGCTAGTGACGAACATGCACGTTAATGGCTGGTCATTCGGCCATTGTAGGATGAGATCCATCAAAGCCGATTAACGAAACAATCACTGCCTCATTAGTATGCCGCCATCGCAGCGGGCGATTTAAAACTTTTGAGGTAGGTATGTTTGTTATTCATTGTGAAATAGTTCATTCGTGGCGAGCCTGCGGGCCAGCCTTCATCCAAGCGATTCCAGGAGGCCAGCAATGAGCCTGTTAGAATCCTTGTTCCAAAGCGCACCTTACATTGCGCTGTTTATCACCTTGGCCCTAGGTTATTGGGTTGGCAAGATTACCATCGGCCGATTTGTCCTTGGTGGCGTTGCCGGCACCCTGCTCATGGGCGTGTTGGTTGGCCAGGTTGGTGTTGACATCGATCCTGGTGTTAAAAGCATCTTCTTTGCACTATTTATCTATGCCGTAGGCTTCCAAGGCGGGCCGCAGTTTTTCGGCGCGTTGAACCGTAAAGCCGTTAAGATCTTGCTATCGGCGGTGGTGATGACTGTTGCGGGTTTGCTGTGTGTGTTGGCGGCGGCCTATCTGTTTGGCTTAGACCGAGGCACTGCAGCAGGTCTGGCTGCCGGTGGTTTGACCCAATCGGCAATTATCGGTACCGCAGGTGATGCGATAGCGAAGCTGGCCGGTGTTAGTGCTGAAGCGAAACAGATGATGCAAACCAATGTTGCTGTTGGTTACGCGGTGACTTACATCTTTGGCTCTCTCGGACCAATTTTGATGGCGACTTGGATTATTCCGAGCTTGATGAAATGGGATATTCGCAAAGAAGCGCTTGAGCTGGCTGAGCGGAATAACCATGGTAAAACTGAGTTAGCACCGGGTGAGTTCAATGCGATTACGCCACTTGATTCACGTGCTTATCAAGTGAACCAAGATAGCCAATTGATTGGTCGCTCACTGGCAGAAGTTAATCAGCAGTTGGTCGATGCCAATATTGCCATGGTGCAACGCGATCAATCCTTAATGGATAGCGACACTGACGTTGAAGTTCAACAGGGCGATATCTTGGTCATCAATGGCCGTCGTCAAGCCGTCAAACGTTACGGTGATTCACTTGGCCATGAAGTGAGTGTGCCAGCCGATGTGACCTTGGTAGAAGAAAACCGTCAGTTAATCGTAACTAACCGCAAATTGGTTGGTAAGAGTCTGGCAGAAGTGAAACAACTGGCGCAGAAATCACCGATGCGTGGTATCTACATCACTGGCTTGGTGCGCTCAGGCAAAGAGCTTGATATTACACCCGAGCTGGTGCTTGAAAAGCATGACGTGATGCAGTTGACAGGAAAGCCAGCGGATCTCAATCACGTCGCCGGTATTGTTGGCCAGCGCTTGGGCTCTCAGTATGCCACTGATTTCATTCTGTTTGGCCTAGGCATGGTTGCCGGTTTGCTGATTGGCATGATTAGCTTCAAGATTGCCGGTATCCCAGTGACCATAGGCTCAGGTGCAGGCTGTTTAATCTCTGGTTTGTTTGTTGGCTGGTTACGCAGTAAGAATCCGAAAGTTGCATCTTTCCCAATGGGGGCATCGAGCTTTATTCGTGACTTTGGCTTGGCGGTGTTCGTCGGTATTGTTGGCTTGCAAGCTGGTCCCCAAGCGATTGATGCAATTCGTGAAAACGGCTTGTCACTGCTAGCTCTTGGTGCTGGGGTGACCATCATTCCACAGTTTATCGGCTTCTTTTTCTCTTACTACGTACTGCGAGTGAGAAACCCAATTGAAGCGTTGGCCGCATTAACTGGTGGTCGCAGTGCGAACCCTGCTTTTGCTGCGCTGTTGGAAAAAGCAGGTAATGCTACCCCAGTGTTTGCATTCACCGTGACCTATGCCATTGCTAATGTGCTGCTGACATTATGGGGGCCAATTATTGTTGGCATCATTACCACCAATGTCACACCATAACCGGAGTGAGCTGCGCAGCTAGGCGCTGGCTAATGACCACAACTGGGAGCCTATATGGCTCCCTTTTTTGTGCTTTTTCGCGTGGCCGATTGGAGGTAAGAAATGGAGCTCAAAGTCTAATTCAGTAAAGTGCTTGTAACGTATTTATGTCCCGTAACGTGTTTCGATTCCTTCGAGCCGCGCATGCTACGGCTCTTTTTGTTTGAACGGTACCAGAACACTGATTGGTTTAAACAGCTACAAGCACAAAAGCCGATTTTGGCTTCAAAAAATCGCACTTTCTCGCAAGTGACAATTTTTATCTTTATGATTTGAAACACGAATTAGCTAGGGCTAATGTGTTTATATAGACCTACATAAATCTTCATTCTCACTTTCCACACCAAGGACTGGTTCGAAAGTAGCTCCTCAGCTCTCCTACCTCCTTGTTCTTGATGGAAAAATCAGGAATGGACCACTAAAAATTTAGATTGCGAATTTCGGGCTTACTGCGAATTCGCAGTAATACACTGTTATGAACTAAACCATGAATAAGCATCTAAAAAAATCTTGCCTATGGATAAAAGAATACAAGCACGCTCTTAGAGTAATCGGCGGCATCTTTTTCGCGTTAGCACTGATAGCCGGACTATTTTGGATGGCCGGTAAAGATATCGAGCCCGTTGCCTTTGTTCTTGGCCTACTGAGCTCCTTGTTCTTAGCTTCTCCATCAATTGCAGAATATTTCCTGCCCGAGCGTAAGCCGGTCAAGAATATGACCTTCGAGGAGATACTGAGCTTTATCCCTACGACTAATGCCAAGGAAGATTGGCATGGGATATCGACTGATTGGATTAGCGAACGATTCTTAAAAGAAGATCCACGGTTGAGGTTTCGAGCAAAGTACACGGACGATGGTATTCAGAATAATGACTTCAAAGAACAGTGGGCCAACCGGCATCCCGATAACAGGGCCGTGGGGTATTGGTACGACCTTTATTATGACGGAGCGTTTCTAGATAGAATTATTCTAGTATCTGTAGATGGCGGGCGGGCTAGTCTTCCGCCTCCAGAGTTTTCTTCAGGAAAGGTAAGTTTATATAAATATCATGTGGCAAAAATCCATGACACACTTGGAACAGTCGACCAATATTTAGGCCGCTCAAAACTAGAGTTAGAAAATTCATAACAAGCAAAGACAGCATCGCCCTACGGGCTGGACGCGCTAACGCGCACCCCTGCTTTGAGCGTTATGTGTCACTAGGAGTATGTTTTTGGAACAGATGGACGAGCTTTCCTTCACTTTTTTCAAGCTCTTTTCACGAATGGAGTATGCCTTAAAGGCTGCTTCGTTCAACAATGGGGACGGTAATGCAAATGCAAATTGGACCGCTTTTGCTGGCCATATTGATGCGGCTTTTCAGGCGCTTGATGATTCGTCCCTTAAGGAGGCGATAGAATATATATTGAAAAATCCGCCTAAGAAGCAAGTGATTAAAGATGGTTTGATTAACTGGTCATCAGTAGAGCCATCTCATCAAAATACTACTGACCTGCTGATATTGTATATTCGACGCGTAAGAAACAACCTTTTCCATGGTGGAAAGTTCAATGAACATTGGTTTGATCCTGAGAGAAGTGAAGAGCTTATATCGAGCTCCATTTGTGTTTTGGAAAGTGCACTTCCTCTTAGCCAAGATGTTCAAGATGCGTACGATGGGTGAGTGAGCCACATAACAAGTGACTGTGGTCTTCCGTCAAGTTAATCGAGCAAGGTGCCTTAAAACACAGGGCACTGGACTTCGGCGCTTTGCGCCTCGCCCCTTATTAAGATCGTTTTGAATTCTCCCTAGAATCGCCATATCGCATTGAAGTGGCGCAGTCTTGGCCAATGCTCGAATCCCTGCGTTGCAAAAATTACTATTTTTTACCTTATTTTTCGTTGCGCTAGCTAGTTTCAATAACGTCCCACTTATTGCTTTTTATGAACTTATTTTCAATAAAAACATCATGTTGTGTGGTTTTGTTCGGTGATTTGTGCCAATGGTTTGGCGGCCAAATATGACTTTGTAGGATGTGATCCTACAAAGCCGATTAACGCGATATTCCCTCTCTCCCTACTATGCCCCCATCCCGACGGAGGGGGCTAAACAAGCTTTTAGTCGATCCGAATTGAAGCTCAGTGTCAGCAGTTGACGCGGGCCAAGCCACTTACATTTTTTTGACTATTTTTATTGAGGATACAACCCATGCAAAACATCGATTTCAATCAATTTGCCGACTTAAGCCCATTTGAATTGAAAGACAAACTGATTGATTTGGCCAACACCGTTCCTGATCGCACCTTGCTTGATGCCGGTCGCGGTAACCCTAACTTTCTGGCGACCTTACCTCGTAAAGCGTTCCTGCGCTTGGGTGATTTTGCGCTGGAAGAAGCGGAGCGTAACTACTCCTATTTAGATGGCGGCTTCGGCGGCATTCCAAATGGCGACGATGTGGTTGCTCGTTTTGACACCTTCGCTAAGCAGTATGGTGATAAAGAAGGCGTCCAGTTCTTACAAAAAGCGTTGAGCTATGCCAAAGACCGTTTGGGAATTGAGCAAGAAGCATTTTTGAATGAATTAGTGTTGGCGTTCTTGGGTTGTAACTATCCAGTTCCATCACGCATGTTGACCCACATGGAAACAGTTGTGAAGCAGTACATTGGTGAAGAAATGTACGGCAACGTGCCAATGACTCAGAACTTTGACGTATTCGCGACCGAAGGTGGTACAGCGTCAATGACTTACACCTTCCAGACCATGTTCAACAATGGCTTGTTGAAAAAGGGCGATAAAGTAGCGCTAGTGACACCGATTTTTACCCCGTATCTGGAAATCCCAGAACTGTCCGAGTATGAGTTGGAAATTGTTGAATTGCGTCTTGATGAAACAACGTGGCAGTTGCCTCTCTCCGAGATTGAAAAACTGGCAGATCGCGACATCAAGCTGCTGTGTGTGGTGAATCCAGCGAACCCAGCTTCGGTCAAAATGTCAGATGAAACACTCTCCTTGTTGACTGATTTCGTGAATGAAAATCGCAAGGACGACCTGTTCATCGTCACCGATGATGTGTACGGCACTTTCGCAGATGACTTTGTGTCGCTGTTTGCCACACTGCCATACAACACCTTGTGCGTGTATTCGTTCTCAAAATACTTTGGTGCCACTGGCTGGCGTTTGGGCACGATTGCGATTCACGAAAACAATGTCTTTGATGATGCCATGCGCCGCTTACCGGAAGCTCATCAGCTGCAGTTGGATGATCGCTACAAAACGCTGACCACAACGCCTCGTGATATCAAATTTATTGACCGCATTGTTGCCGATAGCCGCTCTGTGGCGTTAAACCACACTGCTGGTTTGGCATTGCCACAACAGGTGCAAATGGCGCTGTTCTCGCTGACTTGTTTAATGGATTCAGCTGGTAATTACAAAGCTGCTTGTAAGCGTATTATTCGTGACCGCTTCAAAACCTTGTTCAGCAACATGGGTATTGAAATGAAGCAAGACAAAGACCGAGTCGATTACTACACCCTGTTGGAGTTGGATGACATTGGTGGCCAACTGTATGGCGCTGAGTTTGTTCGCTGGTTCAAAGAAAACGGCAAGGGTAAGTATTTCTTGTTCCAACTGGCACAAGCTACCGGCGTAATTTTGCTGCCAGGTAAAGGTTTTGACACTGTCAATGCTTCCGTTCGAGTGTCACTGGCCAACCTGACGCATCACGAGTATGAGTTGATTGGTCGTGAAACTCGTAAAGTATTGGACCAATACTACGCTGAGTTCCAAGGTCAGTAATCACCACCTTACCAGCAAGGGCCGTTTGGCCCTTGCTCCGATTGTTCTCATAGGAGCCGCAAGATGAAAGGCATTATTTCAATTCAATCGCATGTGGTTTATGGCCACGCAGGCAATAGTTCGGCGGTGTTTCCAATGCAGCGACTAGGGCTGGAAGTCTGGCCGATTCATACCGTTCAGTTCTCCAATCATACCCAGTACGTTCAGGGTTGGACTGGTCAGGTTTTTGCCGCCGAGCAGATCCATCACTTGGTGGCGGGGATTCAGGCAATTGACAAACTCGACCACTGTCAGGCGGTGTTATCTGGTTATCTGGGTAGTGCTGAGCAGTGTCAAAGCGTGTTGAACGCCGTTGAGCTGGTGAAGCGAGCGAATCCGAAAGCGCTTTATATTTGTGATCCTGTGATGGGCGATCCGGACAAAGGTTGCATCGTTGCACCTGAAGTGCATCAGCAGATGATTCAATTGCTGTTGCCTCAGGCCGATGTCATTGTGCCAAACCAGTTTGAACTCAGTCAGTTGGCTGGCCGAGCCATTGATTCGTTAACTGAGGCGGTTGAGGCCGCTCGGGCGATTATGGCAAAAGGGCCGGACATGGTGCTGGTGAAACATTTGCATTGCTTGTCGGCTCATCAGTTTTCGATGCTGTTAGTGACGGCCAATGAGGCTTATCTGATTCAGCGACCACAGCTGGATTTCGACCGTGCGCCAGTGGGTGTGGGCGATTTGATATCAGCATTGTTTAGCGCACAGCTGATACTGGGTAAGACCCCGCTGATGGCATTTGAACATGCTCATAATGCGGTGTTCGATGTGTTGAAGAAAACGCAGCAGTTAAACCAGTGGGAGTTGCAAACGATTGCCGCGCAGCAACAGTTGGCAACGCCAGATAGCCAATTCAAAGCGCAGTTGATCTCGGATTCGTGATTGGTTGCATTGCAGCAATTTGTACTTGTGGATCAATCGTTGTGAACAAGTACTGATAAATAGCTACTCATGAAAGGAAACAGAACCGAGTATCCTACCTGATGCTGTCGCACTTTATGGATGAAGTGCTTCAGCATCAACTTTGATGACTAGCGAGCAATCACCCCTGGCCGATGGATACGGTACTGTTCAATAAACTGCAGCAATACTTCCGCGATGTGCTTTTTGACTTCCAATACTGGTTTTGAATGAGGGAACCAAAGTGCCAACGGCACATAGAAATCATCCTTGAGTTCATTGAAGGGTAATTCTTTTATGCCGAGTTCAGCCCCGACTTGCTTGGCAGTAACAACAGGAAACATCGCCCAGCCGACTCCTTCGCTGACCAAATTCAGTAACAGTTGCATGTCACTGACCACCTCATAGTTGGGGGATAGGATCATTTTTTCAGCCATACCGTCTTCAATGTAAGCCTCAAGCAGGATTTGTTTATTGCTCTTTAGATGACTTAATCGCTCAGGCTCAGGTAGCAGCTGCAAAGGGTGGTCGGTGGCGGTAAAGATCGAGTGTGAGACGTTGGTCAGAAACGTTGCGTCAAAGCTGGTCATGGCTGATCGGGTGTCAATGTTGACGATGCCAATTTGAACCTTGTCTGCCAAGATGGCTTGTTTAATCTCATCTTTCGACATGACGAGAAAGTGCACCTTCATGCTAGGAAAGTGCTCGGCCAGCTTTTTCCTAATAGCCACCAGTGGCTCGGCAGGTATAAAGCGGCAGTAAGCGATAGAGATTTCTTCAAGTTGGCCAAATGACAAACTCAGCGCCATTTTATCAAACGAACTGGCTTGCTCGATGGTTTGCCGCGCATAGCGATACAACAATTTGGCTTCGGGGGTTGGCTCGGCGCTGCGGCCGATACGCTCGAAAAGATCCACTGCCAACTGATCTTCGAGGTTGGTGATCACCTGACCGATGGTGGTGCGGTGCTTTTTTAGTTTCACCGCAGCATCGCTGAATGAGCCTTTCTCGAACACGGCAACAAAGGCTTTGAGTTGCTCCAAACTAAATTGCATGAGGGTGAGATCCTTCACTTTCATGAAAAACTGTTCTGAGCATAGCAGCTGCTAGCCAATTGCATCGGCTAACTGAGGATTTGATCCTACAAATGCGATTAACTCGTTTTGCTTCAGGCCCATAAAATCTTCCCCAACATTGTTGAACACACTGACTCGATAGAGCAGAGGGGCATATGAGTTTGGATTACGTGGCAAAAGAGTTAATGGTCGGCGAGTTGTTTTTTCCGCCACTGCTCATCGCAGTGCTTTGCGCATATGGCTTAACCAGCCTGACCATGTTGGGTTGCGCAAAAGCGGGTTGTCTGCGCCACATTTATGCCCCTGCAATCGTCGAATTGGCATTAACCACTATCTATACAGTGCTTCTTAGCCTGTTGATTTTTCAAGGGTAAAATCAGGTAAATCGTGATGAAATCAAAATTATTAACGCTCGCTTTGGTGGTATTGGCGATAGCTGCAGTGGTACTTAAGTATCAAACATATATGACCCACCCATGGACCCGAGATGCCTTGGTTCGTGCCAATATCGTCGAGGTAACGCCTCGGGTAACCGGCCCTATTACCCATATTCATGTCGCTGACAATTCAGCGGTTGTCGCTGGTCAACTACTGTTTGAAATTGATGATCGAATTTATCAGGCGGCACTGAAAAAAGCTCAAGCAACGCTGGCACAAGCCAAGGTTCAGCTGCAACGGGCGCAAAATGAATTGCAGCGCATGACCGCATTGGAAAGCAAAACCCCTGGAGCAGTACCAATACTGACGCTCAATAACTTAACAGATGACGTTGATGCCGCAATTGCCAATGTCGCGGCGGCAACCGCAGGCGTTGATAATGCCAAACTCGATTTGGAGTTCACTAAGGTTTATGCCACCAAGACGGGTTACATCACCAATTTTAATGTCGCAGAAGGCGCGCACGTCGTCGCCAACCAACCGGTGGTCGCACTCATTGATGGCGATAGCTTTTGGATTGAAGGTTTTTTCCAAGAGACCGATTTAGAGCATGTTCATGCCGGTGATAGTGCCAGTGTGACGTTGATGTCATACCCAGATTATCCGTTTAACGGCACGGTGATAAGCCTTGGTTATGGCATCGCTCAGGCTGATGGGGCAACCAGCGCGCAAATGCTGCCGACTGTGAACCCTAACTTTGAGTGGATTCGTTTGGCGCAGCGCATTCCGGTCAAGATCAAGGTTCAGTCGTTGCCGGAGCAAGTCGAGCTGAGAGTTGGCACTACCGCTTCGGTGATGATTTCGCCGCAAGTAAAGGGGTAAACCGATGACTGTTCAGGGGAAGCAGGCCATTAAAGTTGCCCTAAGTTTGGCGCTAACCATTTTCTTAGCGCTCAGCTTTGGCTGGGAAAAGCCTTACTGGGGGGGCTTGGCTGTCGTCGTCATGGCAACGGCAGAAAGTTACAGCCATGCCTTGTCAAAAGGCCGCCAGCGTTTACTTGGTACTGTGCTCGGAGTGATCTTGGCATTTGTCTGGATTAGTTTATTTGCGCAGCAGCGAGAGCTGTTTTTTCTGAGCTTTGTCACTACCGGTGCTATTGCTGCTTACGCCTCGGCCCAAAGTCGCTTTAGCTATGTCTATAAGATGACGTTTTTAGTCGCCTCCATCGTCAGTTTGTCGGGCGGACTAACAGAGCAACATAGCTTTTATCTCGCTATCTTGCGGGGGCAGGAAACCTTGCTCGGAGTGATTTGTTTTTCTGTTGTTCATTCGGTGTTGTGGCCATCAATGAATCAAGATTCGAGCACAGCATCGGCGTCCGGTTCAATCGGTTTAGTTTCGCCACATCGCACCGGGTTAACCAGAGCTGCCAAGTTTATTGTCATTAACTCGGCTGCTTGGCTGGCTTGGATATACTTACCAATTCCCGGCGGATTCTTGTTTCCAATTTTGATGGCATCGTTGAGCAATGCTTTGGTTGAGTTTCCTGCGCGTTGGTTCAACCAGCTGATGTTGCTAGTGATTGGTTGGGCGGTCGTGGTGCTGTTGCAGTATGTATTGCTGTTGCCGCAACTGACCGCCGGTTGGCAGTTGGCATTGTTCTATTTCGCCAATTGCTTTGTCGCCTGGCGCTTGTTTCATCGCCCGGAGCAATTGCCATTGCGAATGCTCGGCGCACAAATGCTGCTGATGCTGACCATGACTGCGCAGTATTTGCGGCCGGTTTACGACATTATTTTGCCGTTGCAGATGCTGCTATACATGTTAATTGCGATGGCGCTCATTCGTTTGGTTTGCGCTGCGGTTGAGCAAATGCTTGAACCGCAGTTGGGTGCTTAGGCCATGTCAGTACTCTGGCTTGACGCCTGCCATTCAATAGCTGGCCAATGGCTGTTGAGCGCACCGCTAAATCGTAAAGCAGCAAGCAAATGGTCACTGTGGTAGCCGATACTAACAGTAGCTTGATGGACCAATGCAGAGCCAGGTCCGCCACCGCTACTTGCAGCCAAACCACGACAGGAAGATGGCTCAAGTAAAGCCAATAGGAGGCATCTGCAAGGTAGCGAACAATGGCATTGGGTCGCTGACAACAGCGTTTGAAAATGGCAATAGAAAGCGCCACAAGGGACCACATCATGACACCATAGCCGATGACAAAAGTGAGCTTTAGCCATTCATAGCTGGTGTCGCCAACTTGCTGTTCAAACTGACTAAAGTAGCAACAGACGATGATGGCGCAGCACACTAGCAGCAGCTTGCGCCAAGTCAATTGGCCAAACTCAGCGATCAGTGTAGGTTGTCGGTGTAGCAGCCAACCGAAGATAAAGAAGCCGCCATAAATTAAACTAACGGGCAGATGAGGTAGCAAGGATCGATCGGGTGTATCCATGCCCCAGTGCGCCATAAACCAAAGGCAACTGGCGGTGCAACAGGCCAACAGCGGTGTGGCAAGACATGATCGGCACAGCCAACGCATTGTCAAATCGGCAGCCGATACACTGCGTTGGTAATAATGAGGCATAAAGCTAAGTAATTGCCTGACGGCAACCAACAGCACTGTCACTATCAGCAGGTAGTACAAAAACCACAGATGGGAGCCGACCAAAAAACTATTGGGAAACGCCAATAACGTCGAAAAGCCGTTGGCGATAGCTGGCCAAACATGAGTTTCTCCGCGCATGCTCTCTGCCCCCATTAGCCATCCTGAGACCAGTAGCGGCCGGAGCACAAACCAGCCGACAACAAAGGGTACGGCAATTCTGAGCAGCCGCGAGCGAACAAACTCAACGACGCCTTTTGAATGCAGGGTCAGGTGACTAAGGAACCCTGCGATCAAAAAGAACAGTGCCATTCGAAAGGAGTGACTGACTAACGTAAAAGCCGATACCACTGCGCTGGTGGATACATCCATTACCGCCCAACCAATAAAGACCGGAACGAAGGATAAACTGGCGTGGAAAACCACCCCAAGCAATAAGGCAAAGGCCCTCAAAGCGTCAACGTAGTGGTAGCGATTAGCTGATTGAACGAGTTGTGTCATGGCTGCAGTACCTAGTCGATAGCGTTAGTAAAAACTCACTTCATCGAGCTCAAAACTAAAATCGCCCGGCTGCACACCATAGGCAACGATACTCAAGCTGTTAATCGTGGCTGGATTGAGTGGGGTAGGGGCAGACCATGCCCGTTTCATCCTGTCAAAGGGCACTTTGAACTCATGGAACTGGCCATCCGACTTCACCATGACAGGTGCTGCATGGTAATCGAAATTGTCGATCTCGGTGCTATTGGCGGAGACAGAAACAGTGCCTTGAATAACCTTGATCAGCAATCGAATGCCCTGATATTCACTGGCATCCTGTGGTTGGCCGCCAGCATCAAGCAACAACACTGAGCTAGCCCAGCCTGGTTGACCGCGCGGCGGAACGATTTTTCCCGACACTGACAAGACGCCATCAGCAATGGTTTGCTCGGTGCTGGTACTGCCGCCAGCCAAGCTGTCATTTAAGTATTGGCGTGCCAGCCCGAGGTTGTTTTGGTGTGGATCGCTAAAGTCATCAACGACAGGTGGAATGGTAGCTGCGGCGGTGGCGGAATAGGCCGCGATGACAACACTGAGCAGGGTATTGCGGGCATTGCGTGGGGTTAGAAAGTGAATCATGGTTGCTTCTCCGGTCATTAATCGACGATAAGCCCCGTCATTTCGTTTGGGATAAAACGAAGCCTTTGGGGTCATAAGTGCCAGCAACACAGCAGAAGGTGACAACAAAAAGGAATGAGACTGTGGAAACAGCGAACAGCGGCGCGCAGCTATCCCTTACAAACTGCGTGTATTCCTCAATCGATGGTCGATGTAGGCTGATATCAGTTGCGTTGACTACACAGAGGTTTGGATATGGCTGAAGCCAATAAACTTGATTCTGCTTCGGAAGGCAGCCCGTCGATGATTGAAAGGATTGGTAAAGCTATTCCCGATCCTGTCGTTATCTTCATGTTCCTGCTGGTATTCGCTGTTGTTGCAACGGCGCTGGTGGGAGGCTTGAAATTTGAGACTCAAGGGTTAGATGGCGGCGCCATCACACACACAATCAAGGATATGACCGCGACAGAACATGTTCGCTGGTTGTTCGATAATGCCCTGCTGCAAAACTGGTTGGCATTTGGCAATGGTGTCCTTGGCGTGATTCTGATTGTGATGCTGGGCGTTGGCGTGGCCGAGCATTCTGGGTTGCTGACGGCGGTGATTAAAAAGCTAGGAACCCGATTGAGTGATCGCTTTTTAGCGCCGGCCGTGGTTTTCCTCGGTATTATGAGTTCGATAGCCACCGATGCTGGCTACTTGGTGCTTATTCCGTTGGCAGGCTTGCTTTATGCTGGTTTGGGTAAAAACCCGTTGATTGGTATGGCTGCTGCGTTCGCAGGAGTTTCTGCCGGTTTTAGCGCCAATCTGATTCCAGCCACTCCGGTAGATGTCATCCTTGGAATGAATGCCAAGGTGTTCGCTGAATCACAGGGGGTTCCTTTTGCTGCGGGTGATGGCACACCGCTGACACCAGCCACCATGCACTATTACTTTATCTTTGTGTCGACGTTTTTATTGGCATTCCTTGGCGCTTGGGTCACCAATCGATTTGTTGCACCGCGATTAGCGAACATGACATACCAGCTTCCGGACGAAATTGACTTATCAGACTTTGCTGTCACGCCACAAGAGCAGCGCGGTTTGCGAGCCGCATTTTGGGGGCTAGTGGTGTCGCTGTTGCTTATCGTGTTGTTAGCAACTGGGCCGTTAGCGACCTACGTAGATGACACGGGCAAAACCATCTCTCCTTATTTGAACAATGTTATCTTATTGATTGCTATGGTATTCACCATAGTCGGGGTAGCTTTTGGTTTCGCCGCAGGGAAATTCACCAAGCTGATGGATGTGGTGCAAGCCATGGTGAGTCAAATGAACACCATGGGTTACATTTTGGTATTGACCTTTTTCTGCTACAACTTTCTCGGCCTGCTTGGTTATTCAGGTCTTGGTACTTATGTCACCTATCTTGGCGCCAGCTTCCTGCAATGGCTGGGGTTGCAACAGTTTCCCATCTTGCTAATAGTTGGCTTTATTTTGACAACGGCGGTGATTAACTTATTTGTCGGAGGGCTGACATCGAAGTGGATGTTACTCGGGCCGATATTTATTCCAATGTTGTATCAGGTCAACTCGTCCATGACACCTGATATGGTCACTGCGGCATATCGCGTGGCTGATTCATCCACCAATATTATTACCCCGATGATGAGCTATGCAGGGGTGATTTTGGCCTTTATGCGTAAGTACAAACCCGATCTGTCGTTTGGTGATTTAATTGCCATGATGGTGCCATACTCGGTGGTGTTCTTGATTTCTTGGACGTTGCTGTTGGTGACTTTTTTCGCCTTTGGTATCCCGCTAGGTTTTTAATTCCCGGCGAGGTAATACAAATATTGAGGAGATTCTGTCACCTTTAAGCAATGAGTTGGCACCTTTAGGTTTTAAACTGATGAAAAAGGCATGATTTGATGTTTAAGACTGCTGTTGCGCTATCCGATGCCATATCCGACGCCACTGATGCAGCTTTGGTGGTGGCGTCATTGGGCAATGATCATGACGCCTTTGCCGAGATCGTCAGGCGCTACCAAGGCCTGCTGTGCTCGATTGCCTATGCTGCGGTAGGTGACATTAAGCATAGCGAAGACATCGCTCAGGAAGCTTTTGTTGAGGCATGGAAAAAGCTCGATACGCTGCGCGATCCTGAGCGACTGAAAGCTTGGCTGTGTGGCATTTTAAGATTTAAAGTCAGCCGTCATCGGCGCAAGCAAGCGAGTCAGCCCGAGCAGGGGGCTGAGGCGTTATCGGAGCGCAATGATCGCGCTTGTCAGGCAAGCATGGTTGAACAAGGAGCAATCGAGCAGCAACAGCACGCTTTGCTGTGGCAAACGCTCGAGAACATGCCGCACAACTACCGCGAACCCTTGGTCCTTTTCTACCGCGAACATCGCAGTGTGGAGCAGCTTGCCGATGATTTAGAGTTGTCACAAGACGCGGTCAAACAGCGTCTGTCCCGTGGCCGCAAACTATTGCAACAAGCCATGATTAACTTCGTTGAAGATACCTTGTCGAAAAGTGGCCCTGGCGCCGCATTTACCATTGCAGTGATGACAGTGGTTAGCACTATCTCGCCGCCGGTTAAGGCCGCGGCTCTCAGCGCAGGTGCCGCCAAAACTGGCTCATTGTTTAAGTGGACCAGCATTGTTGCCGTGATTGGCAGTTTTTCAGGCCTGATTAGTGCTTACTTTGGCCTCCGTGCCGGTTTAGCTCAATCTCGTACCGAGCGAGAGCGCCGCAACGTCATCCGTTTTACTGTGCTATTTCTGCTGTTTGCGGGCTTGTATGTTGGCGGCATGTTTTTGTTGCGTTTTATCGCACACAGCAGCAGCGCAAGTGCTGGCTTGTTTATTACTGCGTCGCAAGTGTTTGTCGGTGTGTTTATTGTCAGCTACATGATGTTGCTGCGGGCCATGTTGGTCGGCATGCCAAGATTACGAGCGCAGGAGCGACTCACCAATCCAGCGGCGTTTTGCGATCATCCTACTGGCAGTGAACGCGAGTACAAAAGCCGTTTGCGTGTGTTGGGTATTCCTCTGGTGCATTTTCGCCTCGGCATGCCTGAGGCCAATGACGGTCCGGTCGTGGCTTGGATTGCCGGTGGAGATATCGCCTATGGTGTGCTGTTTGCGTGGGGCGCGGTGGCCGTTGCTCCCATTTCTGTCGGTATTGTGGCCGTTGGCGTTGCGAGCGTCGGCGTCATTGGGATCGGTATTCTAGCGACTGGCACGGTCGCCATTGGCGTGATTGGCTTTGGAGCTTCCGCCATCGCTTATAAAGCATTTGCATCTCTGTCAGCGATTGGCTGGCAAAGTGCCATCAGCGGTGGTTTTTCTGCCGCCAAAGAAGCCGCTATCGGCCAGTTCGCTATTGCCCAGCAAGTCAATAACGAGCAGGCCGCGGCCATAGCCAACTTAGCAGCACTAAATCAATATTATGTTTGGGCGCTGGCTGCAATTGCGGTACTGGTTATCGTGCCGGCTGCATGGCACTCAAACAAGGTACGGCAACGGATGGGGCGCCGCCAAGCAAGTTAATTTGCTGCGGCGCGCTATGAGATCGGCTATTGCATTTTAAGTTGTGGCAGCGGCAGTTTGATCGGTTGCTGACTGACTGGCTGGTCAGCAAAAAATGCCTCCATTCGCTGCAGTACTTCGGGAGATGAAGTGAACAAGTTGTGGCCGCCATTTTCAACCGTGATATGACTAAGGTTGGATAACCCCTTGACTGCATTGGCTTGTTCTTCGGGGTAGGTTCGACCATCGAGCGTTCCGGTGAACAGCAAGGTCGGTACCTTGCTCTTCGGCCCCGCTCTAAAATCATCGCCTAAGTCGAGCTTGGCATCGAAACGGTTCAGTAGTGGCATTGGGAAGTTTAGCGACTGCCCGAGCAGAGAGGTTTTTGCTTCGTCGGTCACTTGCATCAGGCGCGGTTCGCTAATGCCGGATGCGACGTCCATTGCCAGCGGCATCAAACGGAAACTAACAGCTTGGTCGCTGAACACGCCTCGCTCCAGAATATGGGTCAGTAGGCTGCTATCACCGGCATCAAGGCTCAGGTACAGCTGAATAAGCATGGCTAGATATTGATTCGGATCGGCAACCATCATGCTTGCCAGACGCTGCAAGTAAGGCTTTTGAAACAGAATCTCCGATTCTTGATCCTCAGATAAGGTAAATCGCAGCGTCATTGGTTGGTTGTCCAGCTTTTGGTGAACACGTTTCATTAATTTCGCCAGATCAGGAACTTGTTGCTTTAGCGGTAATTGATTGATTAGCTGCTGAACGCGCTGGAAGTAAGCATCAGTTTGGCTCGGTAATTTGACCGTTTGATCTAAGCCCTCGGCACTGGCAATGACGACTTTGTTGATCTGCTGAGGAAATAATTTGAGGGCAGCAAGTGCTAAGTGACTACCGTATGAAATGCCCCACAATGATACCGTTTCGGCCCCAAGGTGCTGGCGCAAATCGTCAATGTCCAGTGCATTCTGGACGGTGGTGTAGCCATAAGGATCAATGCCTTGCTGCTGCCATTGGCGGAAGCACTGTTTAGCCGCTTCGGTGTATGCGCGCTTGACTGATTGTTCATCGAGCTTGTCGTTGAGTGGCAGCGACCAGCTCGATACACAGGTCTCAGCTTGTTCCGATTGACCCGTTCCGCGCTGGTCAAGCGCGATGACATCACCATACTTGCGTAATGCCATGAACAAAGGGTAGCGCCGCCACTTCGCGGTACCAATTCCTGAGCCGCCAGGGCCGCCGGAAAGATAAATGATTGGCGGCCCTTTATGTTCCCCTGTCGCAGGGAAGCGAACATAGTTGATGCGAATTTTCCGACTGGCGGAATTGTTGCGATTCTCTGTAACCATAATATGACCCGAGAAGGCATTGGTGGTCTCGCCGCTATCGGCTTGAAACTCGATCGCTTGCTCATTGCTGAGCGCTGCTGGTGACTGCGGTGGCGAAATCTTAGTCGCTGCAAATACCTGACAATGAATTGAGCTGACGACAAATACGGCAGTGAGCAACAGTATCTGTGCTGGCGTTTTAACTGCTGATGGAATTGGCATAGTATGATCCTCTGTTTGGCCTAGTGGTATTACTCCATCAACACTTCAGCTTGCACCAGAGAAGTTCGTTTAAAGGCCTTAATATTCAGTCTGATACCGATTAACGGTAGGAAAATATCGATAAATGGTAGGAGATAACTTGGGATATTGCGGAAGCGTTCGTCGTTGGCTGGTGGTACCAATCATATGCTTGGTTCTACTATTCGTTGCAGAAGCTCAGGCCAATGATGTGGTATTGCCATTGACATCCGAACAAGCCATTACGGTTTGTCAGTTTGAACAATTTCGCGACGAGCTTCCTGATTTCAATGAGCCCGAGTGCAAGTCGTTACAGTTTCGAGATGTTGACCCGCAGCATCAGTCGTTGTGGCTGCTAATCACGTTTGACCAGCAGCCGTCTTGGCAGTATTTGCAACCACCCTATGGTTTGTATTTGTTTGGTAAAGCTGCATCGAGCGTCTATTTCAATGGCCAGCTGTTGGGTTCCAACGGCATGCCCGGCACGCCGGATTCTGAGGTTGCAGGCCAAATGGATACGGTGTTTTACCTGCCTGAACCGCTTGTTCGAGATCGGGCTAATCAGTTGGTTATCCATCTCTCGGGCCACCACAGTGTATTGCCGCTCAATGCGCCGATGCATTTCATTGGCATCGGCCAATTTGGTGATGCCAAGCGGTTTCTCCAGCGCCTTAGCAAATGGGGTTTGGTGTTGGTTGGTGCTTTTGTTGTCGGCGCTTTGTTTTTCTGTATGTTGAGTTTTGGCCCAAATGGGCAGCCATCACATCGGCTTTTTGCTGTTTTATGTTTGCTAGCAGCTATCCAGTTGAGTACCGAAGTGGCCCGTGGCCTTATTAGCTACAGCTACCCTTGGCACGATATCAGGCTACTAGTGGTCACCGGATGTTCAGTCATTTTTGGCATGCTACTACTACTCTATAGTTCGCTCAAAGTCGCTTCTGGGCAAGCTATCCATTGGATCTATGGTGGTTTGCTTTGCACCCTTGCTGTGGTGTTATATGCCCCAGGTTTTGATGCCAAAACCACCGCAGGAGTGTTTGTACCGCTACTTATTAGTTCGTTGCAGTTATTACTTTACTGGCGAGTGAGCAAACATAGAGCGACATTGCGTTGGTTTCTGGTGCAATTGGCTATCGTGATCACCATCGTCGTTAATACCCCAGGTTTTCATGAGATCATTCATTTCTCTATCATTGCTGTGCTGTTGTGTTACTTATTCATCCAGCAAGCAAACGAGCACCGAGCTCAGCTTCAACAACTGCAACACGATCAGGCTCGCATTGCCAAGCTTGAATACAAGCTTAGTGAAAGTGCTCAAAGTAACTCGCCTGCCAAGCTGGAAATCTCTGTCGCTGGCCGTACCGAGTATATCGACACGACGTCAATCGCTTATTGCAAGGCGGCGGGAGACTATGTGGAGTTGTACCTGACCAATCTCGACGAGAGATTGTATTCTGGCTCGCTGAAGCAGCTCGAAGAAATGCTGCCGTCGACGTTCTTGCGAGTGCATCGTTCCTACTTAGTCAATTTACATGAAGTGGTTGCATTAGATTCGAAACCATCGAAAGAGCGCTCCGGTGTGTTGTTGCGTTTGGCCCAAGAACAAAGAGTCCCTGTTAGCCGGCGACTGCTGCCTGCGGTCAGGGATTCGTTAAAGCAAACCTTAGTGTGAAAACAGCGTGGTGTTTTATCCCTTCAGAGAGTCTTGTTGAGGTTATTTTTGTAACCGAAGTGCACGCAAATCAAACACTGTGTGTGACTCTATCGAACAAGGCTCAAAGGCTATGGCTGCCTTTGCCGACGTCTGGCAGACCATTTTATGCCGTTATTGGTAACGCTTTAGATTGCTCCAAAAACGTCCTTAGGCCTTGCTTGAATAGCTTTTTGTCAATTTAAACATAAGGTTAAATGTTGCTGCTTTTGGCCACTCAGATGCAATAAATTCGACTGTCGTAATGAAATCGTTTTTAGTTTTGTTGTGTGATTTATATACTTTAGTTGTAGTTAATTTGAACTGGCAAATCTCTTTTTAACTAAATTTAATAGCTGAAATAAAAAATAATGAGTGATCTAGATAACGTTTTCATTGATTTGAGAAGGGTTCTTGTATTCTGTATAAATTATTGAAATATATACATAAAAAATCATTTAGAGAAAAACGTAACACACCTCACACTATTCCGTAACAAGTTTGTTTGACATTTTTAATGACTAGGTACCAGAATCTTAATGCTTCGTAGCAGGACTGCAAATGGCGAAGATAACGTTTTCAGTGGTGGGGTCTCGTCAACAATAACAAAGAGTCCGAAAGTGCGAACCATACAAAGATAATAATGAAACCGGTTTACTTTCTAGAGATCACTCTAAAAGGACCAGAAAGGGACAAAAGATGATAAACAAACCTCATAACTTCAAATACTCTGCAATCGCACTAGGGGTGGCTAGTTGTTTGACTGCAGGACCTTTGCTCGCCCAGGATGCAGCACCTGGAGATGACGTAGAGGTAATTCACGTAACGGGTGTACGTGGTTCTCAAGTAAAATCGATCAACGTCAAGCGAGCGGCGGACTCAGTTGTTGATGCTATTTCCGCTGAAGATATCGGTAAGCTGCCTGATGCGACGATTTCTGATTCGTTGCAGCGTATCTCTGGTGTTCAAATTCGTCGTTCTGCTGGTGAGGGTGGTTCAGTCAATATTCGTGGTTTGCCACAAGTAGTGACTCAGATGAATGGCGAGCAATACCAAGGTGCCAATTCAGTTGTTTCAAGTCAGCCTGATTTTGGTGATGTACCCGCGCCGTTGTTTCGTGGTGTTGAAGTGTATAAGTCACCGACCGCTAGCTTAGGTAATGCTGGTATCACAGGTACCATCAACTTGCAGACCTACCGACCATTTGATTTTGATGTTGGCTACACCATATCTGGTAGCGCCGAAGCTCGCTATGGTGTTGAGACTGAAAGTACCGATCCAGCCGTTTCTGCGTTGATCAATTGGAATGACGGCAAGTTCGGCTTTTTGTTTGCCGCAGCCATTTCCGATGTCACTTTGTCTAACTCATACAATGGCTTTAACACCGGTAGCCCGGGCGAAGTAGGTTGGACGGGTCGCTTTACCGATGCGCAAGTGGGTCTTGAAGATCTGGGCCGCGTGTACATGGGGGCACAAGGTTTTGCAGCTTGGAACCAAGAAACCGAGCGTGAGCGGGTGGGCTTAAATGCGTCGTTCCAAGTTGATTTGGGCGAAGGCTTTGTCTTTACCGGTGATGTGTTTTATACCGATCAGGAAGAGTACAACCGTAAAATCGGCATGAGCGCCACCAACAAATGGCAAAGCTGGGATTGGTTTACTCCTACCAGTGAAAAACCGACCGGTGCACCGCAAGATGGCGGGGAGTTCTATTCTTGGCAATCGGTTAATCTTGATCCGAAACGTTTGAAATCGTTTACTCAAAATGACTCTTACTTAGCCGATTCAACCAACATTAACTTCCAGCTGGATTATGATAACGGTGGTAACTTCACCGGTAACTTCCGCGGTATTGTTGGTCGAGCGAACCGCGATAAACGCCATGGTTACAACGAGGGTGATTTAACCAATGGTTCGACGACCTTGGGCCGTACCACTAACTTCCTGCCGGCGGAGAAATGTCGCCCAGGTGATGAAGTTGTCGGTGATAAAGGCGGTTGCTATCAGGAAATTAACCCTCTGGGCTACAGCGAAAATCCGCAGTTGACGTTGGATACCAGCGGTGAACACCAACGTTGGGGTGGGTTTGATACCGAAATCGATGGTGGCTTAGGAGAAGGTGCCACCGTTGCTGACTACATGGCCAACCTTGATAGCTATAACATCGGTGCGTTCTCATCTGAAAACAATGAAAACTCCGATTCCGACCTGCGAGCCTTTAGCTTGAACGGTAGCTACGCCTTTGACTCTGGCTTTATTACTAGCGTTGATATGGGCGCGCGATTGTCAGATCGCGATGTTGAGTTCGAACGTTTCCACTTGTTTTCACCATTCCACAACGCAGGGTGTGAGGCACAATGGAAAGCGACCGACGTGACCTTCGGCTCAACGGCGCCGGGTGCATGTACCGATGGCGAAATGGTCAACGGTGCATTCGAACCTTATGTGGTGTTGGAAAACGTGGCGCTGGACCAGTACAACAACGTTCAGTTCATTACCGATTTTGGCCCAGCTAAAGGTATTCCAGGGATGTGGGCGGTTAATCCGAAGGATTATGACAACCCAGAAAAATTCCACAATCGGGTATTTGGCTCGACCAGAAAGCAGATTATTCCAGGTCGTAGTTTTGAGGTTAGTTTAGAAGAGTTGTCTTATTACTTGCAGACCAACTTTGAGTTCCTCGACGGTGACTTGACTGGTAACGCCGGTATGCGAGTGGTTGAGACCGATTTGTCAGTGAAGCAAAACATTGCCGGTGCTGGTATTCCTTACGGTAACTCCAATGCCGATGCTGGCGATATTCTCACTAATCGCGAATACACCGATTACCTACCATCGGTCAACGTGGCGTATGAAATCAGCGAAGATTTGATTTTGCGTTTAGCCTTTGCCAAGAACATGGTACCGCTGGATTTGAACCAGTGGGGTGATGGTTTGAGCATCAACTATGCACTCGATTCGGATCCTGATAGTGGCACCTTCAACCAGTTTATTGCTACCTCTGGTACCTCAGATGGTAACCCTGAGCTTGACCCTTGGCGTTCTGATAACTGGGATATCTCACTGGAGTACTACATTGGTGAAGCCAGTATGTTGAATGCTGCGGCCTTTAAGGTTGACATCGACAGCTTCACTGAAAACCAAACGGTACAACGTGCGGTGCCAGATGCTGACGGTATTGTTCGCCGCGAAGTGCCAGTCACCACTAACGTGCAAGGTAAGGGCGGTACCATCGACGGGGTGGAAGTGGGCGCTAAAGTCGCAATGAGCGATTTGATTGGCGACAACAGCTTCTTCTCAGACTTTGGTTTTGACACCAACTTCACTTACTCGCCAAGTGAAGGTCAGGGTAAAGATATCAATGGTGATGATTTGATGTTGCCAGATAACTCCGAGCGTCAATTCAACTTGATTGGTTGGTATCAAGCCGATCGATTCCAAGCGCGTGTCGCATACAACTACCGTAGTAAGCGTTTGGCGGCCCAAGGTGGTGCGTGGGGTGCATTGAACTTGTATCAAGAGTCAACCGGTTATGTTGATGTCTCGGCTAGCTATGATGTCACCGATGAAGTGTCAGTTTACTTTAGCGGCTCTAACGTGACAGAAGAATACGAGAACTACTACATGGAGTTTAAAGACCAGTTCGCGTATCAAAACTACTATGAAGCTCGTTACACCGTGGGTGTCCGTGGCACCTTCTAAGTCGTAGCTGCACAAGGCACTAACTCATTAGGGTTAGTGCCTTTTTTTGTCTTTATTGTTTGGTGGGGGGAGTGGTTGTATGGAGCCGCAGGTATCTAATAACCAAGTACAAAACGTTGTTATTGTTGGCGGAGGCACAGCCGGCTGGATGACCGCCGCAAGCTTAAGTCGCTACTACCAAAAGTTGAACATTACCTTGGTGGAATCAAGCGATATTGGCACTGTCGGTGTTGGTGAAGCGACCAATGCCACCATTCGGCGTTTTTATGGTGCCCTAGGTATGAAGGACCTGGATGTTCTCAAAGCGACTCAAGGAACTTGCAAGCTGGGGATTGAATTCAAAAATTGGTACTCGACCAATGATACATTTTTCCACCCTTTTGGCCTTTATGGTCAAGATGTTCAGGGCGTTTCTTTTCATCATTACTGGCTCAAACTAAAACAACTTGGGTTGGTTTCGGATTTTTCGGACTACTCATTAGGCTGCACACTGGCGATGAATGATAAGTTCACTACGCCATCGCCGAATCCGCCATCGACGCTTTCTATTTTTGACTGGGCGTTACATTTTGATGCCAGCTTATTCGCCAAGTTGATGCGTCAATTTGCTGAAGCTAATGGCGTGAAACGTATTGATGGCAAGATCGATAAGGTCGAATTGAAAGCCGAAAACGGCTTTATTGATCATCTGGTTTTGGCCAATGGTGACAAAATCGAGGGAGACTTGTTTGTTGATTGTTCCGGTTTCCGCGGTTTGTTGATTGAGCAAACGTTAGAGTCAGGATACGAAGATTGGAGTGAGTGGTTACTCTGTGACCGCGCCGTTGCGGTGCAAAGTGAATTGGTTTCGAAAGCGAAACCAAGAACTGTATCCACCGCCCATCAAGCCGGTTGGCAATGGAATATTCCGCTCCAGCATCGGCAAGGCAACGGTCATGTTTATGCAAGTCAATACATTAGTGATGATGAGGCAACCAATGTGCTCATCAACAATATTGATGGGCCGTTGACCACCGAACCTAACTTGTTCAAGTTTACCCCAGGTCGACGCAAGCAAGCGTGGGTGAAAAACTGCGTGGCGATTGGGTTAGCCGCTGGCTTTTTAGAACCACTGGAGAGCACCAGTATCGCTATGATCGAAACCGGCATCGAGAAGTTGCGGATGTTGTTCCCAGATAAGTCGATGAACCAAGCTTGTATTGATGAGTTTAATGACATGACCAAGCTGGAGTGGGAACGGGTGCGAGATTTTATTGTACTGCACTACCACTTGAGTTCGCGCACCGATTCGGCGTTCTGGCGGCAAATCAAGCAAACGCCAATCCCTGAGACCTTGCAGCACAAGATCCGCATGTTCAAAGCCAGAGGTCATTTGGTGAAATATCGCTGGGAAATTTTTCAGCCTGCTAGTTGGTTGGCGCTTTACGATGGCAACAAGGTGTACCCAGAAACATATGATCCGATTGTCGATAGTTTCGCAACCGACTATCTCAGTAACAGCTTGGCGGAGATGAAACAGTCACTACAGGGCGCGGTGGGTAAGATTCAGAGCCACCATGAGTTCTTACGCCAGCACGTCATGGCATAAAGCTCAAATGTAACTAGGCCTGCCAATCATATTGGCGGGCCATTTGACTCTTGCCAATAGATTGGAAAACTACCAGAGGTCAAGCCATTTGCGATAGATATTGGCGATGGTCTGGAAAGTTCAGGCTGCTACGGCGCAGAAACTCAGCAATCCAACGCCTGTCTTGCTCTACCTGGATAGTCGATTCACCGGGCGCTAAAGGCGGTAATACGCCCATTCCTGTTAATAAGCACATCCAGGAAACATCGCTGTAATATCGGTCAATGCCCTGTTTTCGCAGTGCTTCGCTGAAATCCTTGCCTTGCATCCAGCTCTGAAATACATACCGCAACGAATCGGACAATTGATCATTTTGGCCGTTGTCACGCCAGTATTGGCTATCTTTGCGGCCGGAAGTTTTGTAGTGGGCCACAATGTAGTCGCGAACACCGTCAAACTGAGCATTGATGTTGCTATTAAACTGGTTGCGATTAGTGTCGGTGAAGTTGCCTTTCTCAAAGGCTAGGATGAAGTTTTCAACGGTGTATTGCACCAGCATTAAGGCCGTTGCCTCCAAAGGCTCGATGAACCCCTGAGATAAACCCACTGCTAGACAATTGCTGTGCCAATGCTCTGCTGCGCGTCCGACTTTCATTTTCAGGTGTTTTGCTTCAACTGATGCATCTAGCAAACCGAGCTGTTGGCGCAGTTCTAACTCTGCATCATCGGAATTGCAGTACTGCGAGCTATAGACATAGCCATTGCCAACTCGGTTAGTCAGCGGAATATGCCAACGCCAGCCATTGGTCATGGCTGTTGATGTGGTCAGCGATGGCAGTAACTCGGTTGACTGAGTCGGCAGGGTCACCGCTGCATCGTTAAACAAGGCATTGGCATAAGAGACAAACGGCACTTGCAATGTGCCTTGCAGCAACAGCGACATAAAGCCGCTGCAGTCAACAAAGAAATCGGCCCCAATGGCACTGTGATTGTGAGTCACTAGCTGCCGAATACCGCCTTGAGTCGTCAACTGAACTTGTTCAACATCGGCTTCAATATGCTCAACGCCTTGCCCGATGGCCCGCTGCTTTAGAAAGTGGCCAAGGGCAGCGGCATCAAAATGGTAGCCATAACTCTGCTCAAACGGAAAGCTCTCACTTTCTTTGGGAGCTTGATGTTGCTCAGCTAAGGCGTTTGCCAAGAAGTAGTCATCAGGCGATTGATAGCTATTGTGCCCCTGGCGCCGCGCATTGATATGGTGATGAAAGTAAGCCAACACATTGTTATCGAGTGTTGAGGTAAAAGGGTGAAAATAACTGTCATAGCCAGTACGACCCGCCCAATTGGCAAAGCGAATACCGCACTTGAAGGTGGCAGAACAAGCTGGCATCCACTCTGATTCGGCAATACCCAGTTTGTCGAAAAACTGTTTTAGCGCCGGAGTAGAGCCTTCACCAACACCAATGGTGGGCACGTTAGCGGACTCGACCACGGCGAACTGGAAGCCCTTACTAGCCCAAGCGTGATGCAGTAAAGACACGGTCATCCAGCCAGCGGTACCGCCGCCTAATACCACAATCTTTTTCATTGTCAGCTCCTATGCACCGGCTTTACAGTGCTTATTGATAAAGGCGGCGTGCGACCCGGCAAAGCCAACGCCTTGTTCAATGGCATGTTGGATTTGTTGGAGTTGCTGGTGGAGCTGTTGCTGCGGCATCATCTGAGCGCTGGTCTCGACCTGTTCTGGCATTATCGCCATACCGCTGAGAATGCTTAACCAGCTGTCGCGTTCAAACGATTCACCATCGTATTTGATCAGGTGGCCGCGTTGTTTGAATAGTTCAATTTTGTGCTTAAGCGAATCTGGAATATCGATCCGCTGGCAGTGTTGCCAGAACGGTGTGTCGATGCGCTGAGTGGCACAGTAATGCAGAATAATGAAGTCACGAATGCGCTCATATTGCAGGTCATTGAGGCGATTAACTTCATCAACTTCTATTTGCTTGATGCCTGCAAATGGGAAGAACTGATGAATATGAGAGATGCCGTTTTGGATCATGGCGATACTGGTTGATTCCAGCGGCTCTAAAAAGCCCGAAGCCAAGCCGATAGCGACACAGTTTTTGTGCCACATTTTTTGTCGTTTACCGGTGATAAATCGAATGACATTGGGATCCGCCAGCGGCTCGCCGTCGAGTTGACCGAGAAGCCAATCGGTTGCTTGCGATTCACTCATGTAGTCACTGCAAAATACCACGCCATTACCGGTTCGATGTTGCAATGGAATGCGCCAGCGCCAGCCTGATTCCATTGCAATCGATTGAGTGTACGGCGTGATATCGGCAACCGATTGACAAGGAACGGCAATTGCCGAATCGCAGGGCAACCAGTGACGCCAGTCATCATAGCCAACGTGTAACGCCTTTTTGATCAACAGGCCGGCAAAGCCGGAGCAATCGATAAATAAATCTCCAGCGATGACGCGACCATCTTGTAATTCGACCGATTCGATATCGCCGTTTTCAACGCCAACATGAACCTTGCTAATACGTTGTTCAATACGTTTGACCCCAGCTTGTTCGGCGAATTGTCGCAGATAGCGGGCATATGCAATGGCATCAAAATGAAAAGCATAATTGAACACCGACAACGGGTTATTGTTGTTCATGCTGGGTTGAGCAAATTTGTTGTTCATTGCCAACTGAGTGGCAAGGCAGTAGTCGCCCAATTCGCCTGCTGCACCTTCGACTTTGGCGCGGTGCCAATGGTGATAAAAATCAACGCCATGCATTGGCGCGCCATAGCCAGCAAATGGGTGGAAAAAGGAATTGCCAAGTTGATGCCAGTTTTGAAACTCAATGCCCAGTTTAAAGGTGGCATTGGTGGCTTTGATAAATTCGACTTCATCAAGTCCGAGGTAATGATTGAATTCTCTTATCGCTGGCAGCGTTGCCTCGCCCACGCCGACTGTGCCGATGTCGGCCGATTCAATCAAAGTGATAGAAATATCGTGCCCGGCCAGAAATTTACTTAGACTGGCGGCAGCCATCCAGCCCGCGGTGCCACCGCCGACAATGACCACTGATTTCGTTGCTTTATCCATTGTGCTTGTTCTCCCTCAGCATCATTATTGTCGCGCTTAATCGCGCCATTATTCGAATTGTTATGGGCGTTTAAGAAAACGATTTCATTTGTTGCTGGAAATAGTAAAAAGGCGCTGATGATTTGACAAAATCCAAGGTCACAGAATGGCAATTTGATCGCTACTAAATGCAACAATTGAGAGGTCGTCGCTAGCTTGCCAAAGTATCAAAGTCAGTGAGCTAGCGACTGTTACTGACCGCATTACCTTCGCTGCATGTCTTGATTAAACTGTTGGATCAATTCCAAGGTGCTGGTGTCCGATGAAAACACGGAGTTGAGGCCTTGAGGCTCTTGTGGTGGGTCGCCAGAAAAGTCATCGCCGGGCTGCCACTTTCCGGTTTTCATGTCGCTCACCGGTTTTGCTTCGCCGCCAAATCCCCAAATATTTACACCGGCGAAAGTGCAATCTTCGGTAGCGAGCAATTCATCAAAGATACTCTTAAAGAACCGATTGCGATAACTGATGTCGGCATCGCGGTTGAGTTGCTCTTGTCGGCGCGGGAAGCCAAACTCAGATAATACAATCGGCCGCTGTTGTTCCCGTGCCACGGCAAGGTGGCGAGCCATGTAGCTCTTGGCTTTATCAATAGCTAATTGAGTGGACGCTTGCTCATTCTCGGCATCGTACCAAGACCAGTTTTTTGGCCACACATGCATGGTTAGGTAATCAATGCTGGGGTTGCTGTGCAAGCGCTGCCAGATGGCAACATCACCATAGCGATCTGGATCATTGGGGTTAGGGCCATAAGTACCCGCTTCGCCCTCTGAACCAGTGGAAATCAGTTGCTTGGGCGCTAGCTGATTAATTTGATCAACAGTCCGGTTAAGCCATGCGGCAAATGCCGGTTCGTGTTCGGCGTTTCGGGCTCTAGGCTCGTTACCGACTTGCCAAGCCATGATGGTTGGATCATCAACATAAGCGACGCCAGTAACACTATTGGTGCGAGAAATGATGAAATCAACATGGTTAGCAAATGCCTCCATGCAAGGCTGACAGGAATGAAAGCGGGCTGTGTAATCTTGAAATTTGTCCCAGTCGTGAGGTGGTAGAAATGGGTTAGGGATTTTGCCTTGGCCATTCCACTCCATGTATTGGGCAAATCCGCCAGACCAGATCCAGTTGTTAGTTAGGTACAACACTGCCACCATGTCGCGTTTGGCCATCTCAGCCAGCAGAAAGTCGAGTCCTTCAAGCAGGCTTTGATCATATTTGCCTTGCTCATATTGCAGTGCTGGCGTCACCATGGAATCGTCCTGACCGCCATCGCCGCCAGCTAATACCCGCAAGTTGGTAATGCCATATCGTTGCATCAGATCTAATTCTCGGCGCAGACGAGCTTTGCCTTCGTCACTGGTTCCGAGTAGTGGCCCATACCAGTAATTAAAGCCAACAAACTGATAGGGTTTGCCGTTTCGAACAAACTCACCGTTATCGACGGCAACAAATTGTGTCTTTACTGCTTCGCTAGTGGGATCGACTTGATTTGATTGGCAAGCAGACAGAGAGATTAGCGCCAAAGTTGCCAACAGAATTGATAAGGCTCGCATCCAAGTTCCTCGTAGATTGGCTAAAGGAGTTATGCTAAATTTATTTGTAAACGTTTACAGTTGTCATGACATTGTAAATGGTTGCTTGAAAGCTTCAATTGCCTTTTCATTCTGACGTGTGGTCGATTACAAAATAAACAATCTGCTCGAGTTGATTGAAGGTGCAATTAATCTGAGTTCGAATATTTCGACAGAACCTTTTGGTTATTTTATTTATATATTTCATTGTTTTGTTGTTTTTATTTTATGGTTTGGAATATTTTTTGTCTGCTTTCGAAACTAACCTAATTGCCAATTTCTTAGCTTTTACCCACTTTGACTTCGCTTCTAAATCACCCCAATCAGTCAATTTTATCGCTTTGTGCGGTGGCGCACATTGAGCGGAATAATTTGACTTGAAATGTAAACGTTTTCTGATAATAGTTAAATTATGTAAACGTTTACTGCGGCTTTGGTAAGCTCGGATTAGGACTGGACCTATGGTTGCTATGGGAATTGGAATGAAGGATGAGTGACGTGACCATCGCCTTCTTGGCGGGTTGTCAAAAGGCTGCTCATCTTGAAGTGGAGCACATTGCCGATTGGTGGGCGACCTACACAGTTGATGAACACCATGGTGGCTTTTATGGCGAGGTCAGTCGGGACAATACGCCGTTGATTGAGTCGGAGAAAAGCATCAT
>NZ_NGNS01000011.1 GCF_002165625.1 Neiella marina | reverse complement strand
TGATACTCCCCAAAAAGTAGTGTGGAGATCAGATCGAAGTTAACGGAAAAAGTTCAAAAAAATCCCCGCCAATTGCTTAGCGGGGATTTGTGTATAAGAGACAGCCCGAAGGTGGCTTTGATGAAATGATTTAATGGACAAATTTTTCGTTTATCTTAACTGTTAGCGGATGGTAGCCAGCCTTGGCTTGCTCAAATACGCGCTTGGCAAAAACTTTGCCTTGTTCAGTCTCACTTAACGCTTTGTAGAGCGGCGCAACTAGTTTGTTGCGACCAATGGTCATCAGATAGTTTTCCAGTCGCTGATAAGCAGGCTGATAGTCATTTTTAACCACCAGCATTAACCAACTATGGGCAATTTCATTATTGCTGCTTTGGGTCAAATTGAATGCTTGGTCTAAATCGAAAAGCTGCGCTTCGGATAATTGCTCAGGCATATTGTTGAGGAAGTACAACCACTGATGCACCACCCAGCCGTTGGTATTCAATTCTGATGCCGCACGATCAGCGATTAACCACGATTGACGTTCGGCATCGACCAAGTCAAATGCTGGTGATGTCGGAACAGCATGTCCTTCCGGCAATCCAGGCTGATGGATCCATTGCTCAATTCTCGCTCTGTCTAACTGATACGGCTTAATTAATTTATCATCGATATAAGCTTCGAATACCGATGCATCTAAGCTTTGGAAGGCAAAATCATTAAAGTACTGCAGCAAAAATGCATCAAATGCTTCGCGACCAATTTCTTGCTCGATTTCACGAAGAAACAATGCACCTTTCTCGTAGGGTACATCACTGAACACTTCATCTGGATCTCGCCCGGTTAAATCAATCGATAGTCGAGTATCGGCAGTTTCCATCGCCGCCATGTCATATTGCAAATCCTGATAACCCAGCATGGCTTCCATATCATAGCGTTCAGTACCGTAAAGCAACTCCATAATGCGATAAGTGAGATAAGTGGTGAAGCCCTCATTGAGCCATAAATCACTCCAGCTGGCATTGGTTACCGTGTTACCCGACCAGGAATGCGCCAGCTCATGGGCGATCAAGGACACCAAGGATTTATCGCCGGCAATAATAGTTGGCGTGATAAAGGACAAACGTGGGTTTTCCATGCCGCCAAACGGAAACGAAGGTGGCAAGATTAACAGATCATAGCGATCCCAACTGTAGGCGCCGTAACGCTGTTCGGTCAGCTCCAGCATGGCTTCAGTATCTTCAAACTCTGCAACTGCCGAATCCAAAACACTTGGTTCAGCATAAACACCAGTGCGAGGACCCATCGCTTTGAATTGCAGATCACCAACAGCAATGGCGATTAAATAAGACGGAATAGGCTGTGGCATCGAGAAATGATAGTCGCCATCTCGCTCGGTTTGCGGATCATTGCTGGCACTCATCACCGCCAGTAGCTCTGGCGAGGTTTGAATACGAGCGTCGTAAGTGACTCGCACACTGGGAGAGTCTTGCAGAGGGATAAAACTGCGAGCATGAATCGCTTGCGCTTGGCTAAACAGAAACGGTTGCTTTTTACCGGCAGTTTGCTGGGGTGTTAACCACTGCAAGCCGCTAGCTTTTGGCGATGTACGATACTGAATAACTGCTGATGTGGCTTGCGCTGGCAACTCAATTACCAGCGCCTGACCTAGGTTTGGATCCATTGCGCTTAGTGAAAATGGCACCGATTGGTTTTCGACTTTCACCTCGTCGATGGTCAAGTCTCTGGTATCGAGTATTAATCGGTTAGCCGTCGAGTTCAATCGCTCAAACTCAACCTCCGCAGTGCCTGACAGCACTGATTGGTCGAAATCAACGATTAGATCCAATGTTAAGTGGTTCATTCTCACTTCATCGAAGTTGCTATAAGAATGTGGATCGATGGTGCTGACCACAACCGCTATCGGTTGCGAACTATTTGCGGTGGTTTTCAACGCAGACTGTTGAGCAGCAGAAACGTCATTGCCGGGCTGAGGCGAACACGCCATCAGCAGCGATAACGCCACAAGCGGGAACAAAGATTTAGTCATGGTAAAGGTTGTTGCAGTAAAACACCGGCCAATGCTGTCACAAAAACGATCAAGGATAAAACCCCTGATGAGACATTATTCATTGTCCCAATATGGTTTTTCACCAAAGCACTCGGCAAAGTAATCGACAAAAGCTCTGACCTTAGGCGCAACCAACCTAGAGCTGGGATAAACAGCCCACAAGGCAGTGTCCGAAAGTAACGGATAATCACTTAGCACTTGTACTAATTCCCCCCGTTGCAAATGCCGGTAAGCCGACCAAGTAGAATTCACTGTGATTCCTAACCCTGCAGCACAAGCATCTCGCACTGCCTCGCCATTATCGGTCTTGAAGCTGCCGTTGGTTTTTACTTGTATGACTCCTTGGCCAGAATCGAAGGACCAAGTTTCTAGGCCCAGCAGATTAATACACCGGTGGTGATTGAGATCTTGCGGTGTCTTGGGCTCACCATGGGTTTCGATGTAGCTTGGAGACGCCGTTAATATGCGCCGATCGGAAGCTAGTTTTCGCGCAATCAATGTCGAATCTTTCAGCTCGGCGTTGCGAATCGCAACATCAAAGCCACCTTCAATCAAATCGACAATGGTGTCTGACATTCGAAGCTCAACAGTCAAATCCGGATAGCGCTCCAAAAATCCTGCCAATGCCGGCACCAAGTGCATGCGGCCAAATGACGCCGGAGCAGTGATCCTTAAGTTTCCTTGCGGCGTTAGTTTACCTGCACCCACTGCGGCTTTAGCTGCTTCGACGCCAGCCAATACTTCCTGTGCATGAGGGTAAAAAGCCTTACCTTCTTCAGTTAACGAAACTCTGCGTGTTGTGCGGTGTATCAATCGAACGCCAAGATTTTCTTCGAGTTTACCGATATGGGAGCTCGCAACAGCCGGCGATAAACCAAGTTCGGCACCGGCAGCGCTAATGTTGTTGGTCGAAGCGACTCTCACGAATAGTTTTAAATGGTCAATATTCATTATCAATAGAATCTAAAAAGTAAAGTAAGAATTCGATGATTATCAAATTTGAATATAGCAACTAAAGTTACTGAACAAAAACCAGCAAGGACTATTTCTCATGAAAGCGATGATTATCCGTCAGTTCGGTGGCCCTGAAGTGTTTGAGTCAGCCGAAATAGACAAACCAGCAGTCAAACCCGGCCATGTGGTGGTTAAGGTTGCAGCCACAAGCATCAACATAGTCGACACCATGATTCGGCAGATGGGCAAAGAGCTGCCATTATCGCCAGATTTGCCTGCGGTGTTGGGAATGGATTTTGCCGGCGTCATTGATGCCATCGGTGAAGGTGTGAGCGGCTTTGCTGTTGGTGATGAAGTGTATGGCTGCGCCGGCGGTTTAGCTGATCTACAAGGTAGTTTGGCGGAGTTCATGCTGGCAGACGCTAGATTGATTGCCCATAAGCCAAACAACATCAGCATGGCCGAAGCTGCTGCGTTACCACTAGTTGGCATTACCGCTTATGAGGGCCTAATGCGCGCCGGAACCAGCGCTGGCCAACAAGTACTGGTTCACGGTGGTTCTGGTGGCGTTGGTCATATCGCGTTACAAATCGCCAAACACTTAGGTGCCGATGTTTATGCCACTGGCGGCGGTGATGCGCAGTTGGCAATGATAGAAAACCTCGGCGCGATTGGCATTAACTACAAGACCGAGTCGGTAGCAGACTATGTTGCCAGCCATACTCAAGGTAAAGGGTTTGAAGTGGTGTTTGATTCAGTCGGTGGCGCCAATATGACTAACTCATTTGAAGCCGCTGCGCTCAATGGCCAGATTGCCAGCACCGTGTCGTTGGTTGAGTTGGACTTGTCCGTTGCCCACTTTAAGGGCTTGTCACTCCATGTGGTCTTTATGTTGATCCCTATGCTGCATGATTATCAACGCCAAGCTCACGGTGAAATACTAGCCGAACTGGCCAAAATGGTTGAGGCCGGCGCGGTTAAGCCTGTTCTTGATAGCGAGCACTTTAAGCTTGAACAAGTAGGTGATGCTCACGCTCGATTGGCGAGTGGTAAAGCCATGGGTAAAGTTGTGGTGTCTGTATAACCATCTGAAACAAAATTAGTAATTTATCATTGTCGTCGGTAGACGTGTGGCAAGTTGAATTGAAACAGAGAAGCAACCATGAGCAAACTAACACTCATCGCCAACATCATTGCGAAACCAGAGCAAGTAGAATTCATTAAAGCAGAGCTTATCAAGCTGATTGCACCGACCCGTGCTGAACAGGGCTGTCTTGGCTACGACCTGCACCAAGATAATGACAACCCAGCTCATTTCTTGTTCTTTGAGAATTGGCAATCTCGGGAATTGTGGCAACAACACATGAATTCACCACACCTTAAAGAATATTTGGCGGTCACTGAGGGTAAGGTTGCGAGCTTTACCCTGAATGAAATGACGCATATCGGTTAATAGCAGGCTTTACCGATCGAAAATGCCAGCGATGATATCGCTGGCATTTATTGTTTTGCCGAACGCTTAATTGGCAAATACCGTTAACTGTCTTTGCGCAACATCAGTTTCAGCTTGCTAGTCAATGACGCATTTACTTGTTTCATAACGGTACCGATAGTCGGACGGTTATCGGGGTTAGTAATTGGTAATGGCCGGCACAGCTGCATCGCCTTTAAACCAAGTCTGGCGCTGAGTAAACCGGCACCCAGTCCTTGCGCCCCACGAGCTGAAACTTTGCCCATTAAATCTGCACCAATGGATTGTAAGCCGATATCCAAAGTGAGTTCCGAAGCACCAGCATAAATAAGGTTGTAAACCACCAAACGGACCAACTTTAAACGACTAATAAAGCCAAGCTCAACACCATAGCAGGCGGCGACGTCATTTATCATCCGCAGGTTCCGCCAACCAATGACGAACATATCGAGCGCGGCGAGCGGACTTAAGGCCACAACCGCTGCAACTTGCGACGACGATTTAGAAACGATTTGCAGCGCTTTCTGGTCACAAACAGCAACCACAGTACTGTCATAAAGCGCCAAAATATCCGAATCAGTTTGGCTATCATTAATCAGGCTTTGCCATTGCTGTGTTGCTTCAATGAGCCCTGGCTGCAAGCTGGCTGGTAGCAAGGCTTTGCTGAAGCGGACAACATCATCGCATTGCTCACCGTCGATGATTTTCTGAGCCTCATTATGCTGCTGTTCTGTTCGACTCAATTGCACCAGCTTACGCCATTCGGCAAACGCCATCACCAACAAGCCGCCAAAGAACAAAACAAATAACAAAGCGTACAATCCGCTTAACCAACTCTGTTGTTGCCAAACAGAGTTAGCCAACACAACGCCTTCGATGGTGACTATGGTTGCTGCAAGCAACGCAATTGACTTGAGCCACCAATGGCTTTTTGATGAAGGCCTAAGGATATCGTCTACCGGTTGCGGTGGCTTGTCTTCCATTGACTCCACATCGATAGCTTGCTCTGACCAAGGTAGTTCTTCTTCATCAAGGATTTGCTTCGGTTCGAACGTTTCGGTGCGGTCGGATGATTGTTGTTCCGCAGTTGATGAGCGGGACGCACGCTGGGGTTCCAAAAATTCAGGCTCTTCTTCAAATAGCGCTTGTTGTTGGTGGCTATCCCCTTGCGACTTCATTTCAATACATCTCCCAGCAAGAACTCAATGGCTTTATCCATTCCAATGTGTGGCAACGGTGCGTAATCACTTTGTCGGGCAGGAGGCGCAAAATCAACAAAGTCGAAACTATGCTGCGCGAAAAAGGCCTCACTTGGCAAGCCTGCCGGCACTTGACCTGGAAACAGCGTGATCGGTTTACCATCACTCAACCTTAGTCCTTTCAGCGCTGGAATCGTTTGTGAGCCCTGTTTAACGTGACCAAAGCGCGTGCTGCGAATCGATGCCAGCGGTTGGTGCTGGATTTGAATATCGTTGTCTAGCGCTTGCGACTCTGCTCCTTGGCAAAGTTCAGCCAACAACTTGCCAAGCGCATCAAACTGCTCATTAGTGACATGATCTGCTTTGGTCGCAGCAACCAACAAACGGTCAATTTTGGGTTCAAAAAGCTGACGCCACCAACCTTGCTTACCGTACTGAAAACAGCTCATGACCTGAGTTAACGCTTGCTGCATCTCACGAAAATGAGCCGCCCCTTCATTCAGTGGCTGAAGGCAATCAACCAGAACAACTTGGCGATCGAAATGACGGAAAAAACGTTTAAAAAAGCCCTTTACCACGTGATTGACATAATATTCATAGCGGGCGCTTAGCAGCTGCCATAGCGCTTCGCTTGCGGGTTCATTCAGTAAGCGTTGCTGTGGCATAGGGAAAAAAGCTAATGCCGGAGTTCCTACAAGTTCGCCTGGCATTAGCAGGCGGCCCGGCTGCAGTAAACTTAGACCGAGTTGATCTTTGAAATGTTTTAACAGCGCCGCATAACTATCGGCACATTGATGAATTGCGTCATCATCAGGCTCTCTGCCCAACAAGCCTTCTGCCTCGGTAATCCAACGCGCAGCTGCCTCGGCGCGAGGGGCTTGCTCCATCAATTGCCACTGCTGCTCGCTCCATTGCTGAAAGTCCATTTGTAACATCGGCAAATCTAACAGCCACTCGCCAGGATAATCGACAATATCTAGCAACAGCTTGCTAGAATCGCCGGACCCTAACCAGCTTTTGTGCTTGGGCCGAAAGCAAATCTCAAGACGCACCTCTGAAATAGTATCGGTTGCCTTTGGCCACTCTGGCGCAACGCCCGATAAACTGCGTAAACCTGATAAATAGCGAAATGACGCAACATCCAAGTGAGGTTGAGCGACTTGTTTGGCACTGATTAAACGACGCTGACGAGCAACGTCGAGCAATGGCATGTGCTCGGCGCTATTGCCCTGTTGTAGTTGATTGATTAATGAAGTGATGAAAGCAGTCTTGCCACTTCGACTTAACCCCGTAACAGCCAGCGTTAATTGCTGGCTGCGGGCTCTTTCAATAAGGGTGTTAGCGGATTGAACAACTTGTTTTGCAGCTTGCTTTAGTTCCATATAGCACTTAGAGCTGATCTATCTCTCGTTTAAGATGAAATGCGCTGGATGTGACGTGGTGTTCCAGCGAACGTAATCGCACTTCCAAATCCGAGAATCTACCTTTTATGTCATGCAACGCCTGCCCTGGCAGTTCACCGCTTTGCCATACATTCGATTTAACGGCAATTGGTGGTTCATCAGAAAGCTGTTGATGTTCCGGTTCTTTGTCTAACACAAACCAAGCAACAATGTAGCAAAGCAAGGGTAAACCAAAGATTCCAGTCAAAATGATAGCCGAGGCCATCAATACCCGGACCAACCAAACTTCAAGTCCAAAGTAGTTGGCAATGCCGGCACAAACCCCGGCAAACTTGCCTCTTTTGTCATCCCGATAAAGTGTCCTTTTGCGCTCTGTCATGCCTTTTTCCTCCAGTCTGGAGACTCTGAATCCAAAATCGCTTCCAGCGTCTGAATTCGAGCAGCCATTTGTTCAGATTGTTCCGCCAGTTGCCGTAGCTGGCGGTACTCTTCCTCGGTTAAACCCTGCGATACTTGTCGCTTGGAGCGATAATGCATCACCAGCCAAATCGGAGCAACAATCAACAGGAACAGACATAGTGGTCCAACAATCATTGCGGCAAGAAATTCATAATCCATTTGTTACTCCAAAAATTTCGTTATTACGACTGTTCTGATTTTGCTTTCATTTTCGCTTTCAGCTGTTCAAGCTCACTGGTGATCTTTTCTTCAGCTTCCAAGGCGGCGAATTCATCAGCAAGATTTTTCGGCTGACCTAAGTCATGCGCTTCTACTTGAGCTTCTAAATCATCGATACGACGCTCGTAAGAGTCAAATCGAGTTAACGTGTCCGATACCTTACTGCTGTCAAGTTGCTGTTTCACCTGTAGTCTTGAAGTCGCAGTATTAGAGCGCATAACCATTGCTTGTTGACGCGCTTTGGCATCCTTTAGCTTATTCTGCAATTGCTCTAGCTCTTCTTTAAGCTTGTTCAGATTCTCATCAACAACCAGCATTTCATCTTTCATGCTGTCTGCCGCATCACTGAGCTTTTTGCGTTCACCGAGCGCTGCTCTAGCCAGGTCTTCGCGCTCTTTACCCAACGCTAGCTCAGCTTTGCTTTGCCACTCTTCGGCTTCCTGGCGTAAACGCTCAATACGACGCTCTAACTCTTTTTTGTCAGCCAAGGTACGGGCCGCTGATGAGCGAACCTCCACCAAGGTGTCTTCCATTTCCTGAATAATCAGGCGTAACATCTTCTCTGGATCTTCGGCCCGCTCTAGCAAAGCGTTGATGTTCGAGTTCACGATGTCCGCAAAACGTGAAAAAATACCCATTTGATTCTCTCCTCAACAGATAACAGCTCAGTTGCGAGCTACTTACCGACTACTAATACAGGATCTGGGCCAACCTGAAAAAATAAGATTAACATGTTGTTTTAATGATGTTTTTAATTTTTTTCCTGCGGGCTACCAAAAGCTACCTTAGTGAAATAAACTAATAGTTAGCTAATTTAACTACCAAGGATGTGGAATGCTACCACAACAAGATAATCTACTCGGTGAGTCGAACTCTTTTCTTGAAGTTCTTGAGCGTATTTCGCAGATAGCACCACTCAATAAACCTGTGCTCATCATTGGTGAGCGCGGTACAGGTAAAGAGCTAATTGCTGAACGTTTGCATTTCTTGTCATCCCGGTGGGACCAACAATACATTAAGTTAAACTGCGCTGCACTTAACGAGAGTCTGCTCGAGAGTGAGCTATTTGGTCATGAGGCGGGTTCATTTACCGGATCAGGTAACAAACGTCGCGCCGGCCGTTTCGAATCAGCGGATAAGGGCACCTTGTTTTTGGATGAACTGGCCAACACTTCGGGCCTAATCCAAGAAAAATTACTTCGAGTAATTGAGTATGGCGAGTTTGAACGCGTCGGAGGCAGTCAATCAATCAAAGTCGATGTTCGGCTAGTTGCCGCAACCAACGAAGATTTGCCGTCGTTGGCAGAGCGCAACGAGTTTCGCTCGGATTTACTCGATCGGCTGGCCTTTGATGTGATCACTCTACCGCCGCTTCGTGCTAGACGCAGCGACATCATGTTGTTAGCGGATGCATTTGCCATCAAGATGGCCAGACAATTGGGACACCCGGTGTTTTCTGGCTTCTCGCTTGAAGCAAGGGAGTTACTGCTGGACTATCACTGGCCGGGTAATGTCCGAGAATTGAAAAACGTGGTCGAGCGCAGCGTGTATCGTCATAACGATCCAGAAATGCAAATCGACCAAATCATTCTTGATCCATTTGAGTCTGAATATCGCCCTGGCCAAACCATTCGAACCAAAGATCGGCGTGATGTTGACGAACAGTCAGATGACGACAAAGGCGAATTGGCAATGCCGACTTTCCCATTCGATTTGAAATCGCACTTGCAAGATCATGAAACGGCGATCTTGCATAAGGCATTAGAACACCACCAGTTCAATCAAAAGAAAACTGCCGACGCTTTATCGCTGACCTATCACCAGTTGCGCGGTATACTCAAAAAATACAATCTGTTAGATGGCATAAACTCAGGTGAATAAGTTGTTGTTGCAACTCACTCGGCGCCCTGCCGCGACCCTGCTGTTCAGTACCCTAGCGCTTATGGGATGCGAACCCATGGACATGCCCAAACCAAAAGATGGTTTGGTCTATTGCTCTCTTGGCAATCCTTCAAGCTTCAACCCACAACTGAGTACATCGGCAAATGTGGTCGAAGCCACCAGTATGCAGCTCTATGATCGCTTAATGGACATGGCACCAGATGGCCGCAGCTTCGTGCCAGCTCTGGCGACCCATTGGCAGGTTGATGAAACAGGTACCCGATACACCTTTCATTTGCGCCCAGAAGTCGAGTTTCACGACACTAAGTATTTTTCACCAACACGGTACTTTAGTGCTGACGATGTGGTGTTTAGTTTTCGCCGCATTATCGATAAAACCCACCCATATCACTACGTCGGTCGTAGCGACTATTCATTTTTTGTCAGTGTCGGTTTTCCTTGGATGGTCAAATCGGTAGAAGCAATCGATCAGCACACGGTCGAATTTGAACTATTTGCTGCTGACAGCACTTTTCTAAGTAATATCGCCACCAACTTTTCAGTGATTTTGTCCGCAGAGTATGCGGCTCAACTATCCGCCCAAGGCCAGCGCCACCTCATTGATAAATTACCGATTGGCACAGGCCCATTTCACTATTACCGCCACAAAGAAGAGCACTACATTAAGTATCGAGCTCACGCACAGTATTGGCGAGGACGACCGAAATTAAATGAGGTGGTTTTGGACATCACGCCTAACGGCACCATGCGCCTTGCCAAGTTACTGACCGGTGAATGTGATGCAATGGCATCACCACTCGCTAATGAGTTGGCTCTACTGCGAGACAATCAAGAGTTTAAGTTGCAGTATCAAACTAGCTTTAACGTTGGCTACTGGGCTTTCAATACAGATACACCACCACTCAATAATGCCAAAGTTCGGCAGGCACTATCGTTAGCAATTAACCGCGATATTATTATGGAAGCGGTGTTCTACGGGACCGCGTCTGTTGCATCAACCTTGTTGCCTCCTGCTTCTTGGGGCCATGACGACACAACTGTTGGCCAACTCTATGATCCTCAGTTAGCGCAACAGCTACTAACTGAAGCGGGCTACCCGGATGGTTTTGATATTGATATTTGGGTATTACCAGTCCAGCGCTCATACAACCCCAACAGCCGTAAAATGGCACTGCTCATCCAAGACAATCTAAAGCAAATCGGGGTACATGCCCATCTTGTCAACAAGGACTGGAATGCTTTTCGAGCAGGACTTAGCAAAGGTGCTCATGACAGCGTGCTGATCGGGTGGACTGCGGACAACGCAGATCCAGACAACTTCTTTCGCCCTTTGCTCAGTTGCCAAGCCAAACTGGCTGGTACTAACAGAGCAATGTGGTGCGATAAATACTATGATCGCCTCATCGATCTAGCTCGTCAGTCAACGTCATTTGAACAACGTCAACAGCTATACAGCCAAGCACAAAGTTACCTTGCTGAGCAAATGCCGGTGGTGCCGATCGCCCATGGTATGCGTACCCAAGCCACCGGGCTACATGTCAACGGACTCAATGTCTCGCCATTTGGCGGCATTGATTTTTCCTCTGCATCGATAGAGTAAGACCATGTGGCGCTATTTTATTCGTAAATTCAACCTGCTGATCATCACCATTTTCTTGCTCAGCTTGCTGTCATTCAGTTTGTTGCACCTTATGCCGGGCGCGCCAATTGAGGCACTAGATCCCGATTCTTCATTGTCGCTGGCAGAAAAAACAGCCCTAATTCAACACTACGCTCTCGACCAAGGCTATTGGTCCCAGTACCTCCATTTCATGGGCAATATTTTTAACGGTGATTGGGGTACTTCAAGAATTGACCAAATCCCTATTTTTGAGCAGATGATCAATAGCTTTATGGCTACCCTGCAGTTGGCAATATCGGCGATGCTGGTTGCCATGCTAGTGGGGGTTCCGCTGGGTATTATCAGCGCCTACTATCACGGTTCGTGGTTTGATCGTGGCGTCACCACATTGACCCTGATCGGTCAATCAGTGCCGGTATTTTGGTGGGCTCTAATGCTCATTTTGATATTTGCATTAGGGCTGCATTGGCTACCAATTTCTGGCCGCATTGGCTTGCTATACGATATCCCTGAAGTCACTCATATTTTGCTCATTGACATCGCCTTAGCGGATGATGAGTATCAGCGAGCGGCGTTATGGAGTGCTGTGCGTCATATCATGCTACCAACACTGGCGATCAGCATCATCCCAACCACCGCTCTGGCCCAGATCACCCGTGCCAGCCTGATTGATATTAGTGAACAAAACTACATTCAAGCGGCTCGAGCTAAAGGCCTGAGCCGCTACCAGGTGCTGTGGCGTCACGCTCTACCCAATTATTTTAGTAGCTTTATCAGACACGTCGGCGCTCTGACCAACCCACTACTGACTACAACTATGGTAGTGGAATACATTTTTTCTTGGCCCGGCGCAGGAAGATGGCTGATTCACAGTTTAGTGGCGCAAGATGTTCCAGCTATTCAAGCCTGTATGTTAACTATTTCGATATTCGTCATTTGCGTATCGGTGATTACTGATTTGCTTGCGGCTTGGAGTAATCCTCAGGAGCGGAGTATGCCCCATGGATAGAAACAGCATTTACCAAGACGACGCTGTTCCCTCCATATTCAAGCAGGTAACAAATGCCTTTGGTGCTCGAGGCGCCTATATGGTGGCATTTTGGACCTTGATGGCAATGCTTGTCGTTATGGTCTTCAGTGCCGTTTTGGCTCCCTATCACCCGCATCATCAGCATACCGATTTGTTACTGCTGCCTCCGAGTTGGGCTGAACAAGGCACGGTCGAATTCTTTTTTGGCACCGATGATTTGGGCAGAGACATTTTGTCCAGAGTTATCAGTGGTACACGCTATACCCTAGGTGGCGCGCTGTTAACCGTGGCAATTTCTGGGCTGATTGGCGTCGCCATCGGTGCACTTGCGGCCATGCTGCGAGGCCTGCGTTCGAGTATCTTGCACCACTTGCTCGACACTGTGCTTGCTATCCCATCTTTGCTGCTGGCGATTCTGGTCATTGCAATTCTTGGCAGAGGTTGGAGTACCGTGCTATTGGCCGTCACCATTGGCCTGATTCCGCAATTTATTCGAGTGAGCCACCAGGCTGTACTTGAAGTATTGGCTACTGAATATGTTCGTATGGCACGCCTAGATGGCTACAGTAAATTCAGACTGTTCTATCGAGTGGTATTACCAAATATCGCAGAGCCGTTGATCATTCGCTTTACGGCGGCCATTTCTAGCGCCATTATGGATCTCGCGGCACTGGGATTCCTTAGCCTTGGCGCTCAAGCTCCAGCTCCCGAATGGGGCAGTATGATGGCCAGTGGCATTGCCCTGCTCACAACAGCGCCTTGGGTTATTACCCTACCCGGTATCGCCATATTTATTACCGTGTTGAGCATTAACTTGGTCGGCGCGGGCCTGCAAAGTAGCTTCAAGAAATTGGAGTCATCATGAATCTGCTCGACATACGTAACCTCACCATCGAATTAGAAACTCCTCAGGGGATCATCACCGCTGTCGAACGATTTAGTTTGGTCGTTCAGGACGGCGAGTTTCGCGGTATTGTTGGCGAATCAGGATCAGGGAAGTCGTTAGTAGGTCGGGCCATTATGGGCTTGTTATCGAATAAATGGCGAGTACGAGCCGATCGCTTCTTCTTTGCTGGCGAAGACCTTCAGCAAATGGATGTCGATGAACATCGCCGGTTCATGGGACGAGAAGCGGCAATGATCTTTCAGCAACCATCCAGCTACCTCGATCCCATTGCCAAAATTGGCGAGCAAATCCTTGAAGCCTTGCCACAAACACCAAGACTGAACTTGGCCTTCTGGCGGCGCAATAGCGATCGACTGGAAAAAGTTAGCGCACTGCTACACAAAGTTGGGATCCGCGACCATAAGCGAATAATGGCCTCATACCCGCATGAGTTATCAGAAGGGCTATGCCAAAAGATCATGATTGCCATGGCCATTGCTAACGAGCCTCGTCTGTTGATTGCCGATGAACCAACTTCCACCATGGAAGCAACAACGAAAATCCAAATTTACAAACTGATGGCAAAGATGAACCAGCTCCGCAAGCTTTCCGTTGTTCACATTTGCAATGAGTTAGAAACTGCTGCCAATTGGACGGATCGAGTCACTATTATGTACTGCGGCCAATCCGTTGAGGCAGGGCCCACCCAGCAAGTCGTGGAACAGCCTTTGCACCCGTACACTCATGCATTGGCAACATTAATCAAGCGAGATCCTGAACGACAAATGCTCAACGTGATGCCCGGTACCATGCCGACCCTCCAGCACCTACCAACAGGCTGCCGTCTAGGCCCAAGATGTCCAAGAGCCCACAAGGATTGCATCGAAATGCCGCGTTCCCGTTATTTAAGGAATCGGAGCTACCGTTGCCACGCCCCATTCAACCTGGAGGAAAAGCATGCAAACGCCGCTGCTTCAGGTCAAACACATTAGTAAAACCTATCAGAATTCAAAGGGCTGGTTTCGCAACGAGAAAGTACAAGCGATCAAATCAGTATCGTTTGACTTGAAGCGAGCCCATACGTTAGCCGTGGTTGGTGAAGCCGGCTCAGGAAAATCAACTCTTGCTCGCATTCTTGCCGGCGAGATGGCACCGAGCGCTGGCGATATTTTGCTGCATGGCCAAAACCTCAATGACACCAATCAGCGCCAACGCTGCATGGATATTAGAATGATTCCTCAGCGGCCATCATTGTCGTTGAATCCGCGGTTACGAGTAGGCATGCAAATACTAGCCCCTCTGGTTCAGCATCGCTCTTTAACCCGCTCACTAAGGCAACAAAAGCTGTATGCCACCATGAGAGACGTTGGTTTACTTGAGGAGCACGCAGACTACTACCCCAACATGCTATCGGCCAGTCAGCGTTTGCGGGTCACCCTGGCTCGGGCAATGATTGTCGATCCGGAAGTACTAGTGTTTGATCAGACTTTGTCAGCCATGGACATCACCATGCGAGCGCAGTTGATCAACTTGTTGACCATGCTGCAACAATCCCGAGGAATGGCTTACATTATGATTGGTCATCAGCTATCGATGATCCGCCATTTAGCTGACGATGTCATGGTGATGCAGCAAGGGGAAGTGATTGAATTCAGCCCAACTGATGAAATCTTTGAATCGCCTGCCAGCGAATATACTCAGCGACTCATCTACGCCTACAACGAATTAGTGCAGGGGCCAAACTCATAAGCTCAGGGGATCCCTACTCGATCTGGCACGACTAAGACTCAGGGTTCAACAGCATAGTACAGTAGCTAGGCGCCAGAGAATCAGGTTGTGTGGCCAAACGATAAACCAAGGTATGCTTAATATGCTTGCTACAATGCGTTTACTGATAATTCATGCCGTTACTGCTACCCATCTCTGAACTGTACGCCTGTCTGCGGGACTTTATCCGTCTTTGGCGCAGTTTTCTGCTGACACACATACTTGCGTGGTGGCTGAGCAGCCTGCTTATCGCTCCCATCATCGTGCTGCTGCTCAAACTGTTTTTGCTTGCTGCTGATGAAAGTGTGCTGAGCGATGAAGATATCCTGCTGTTTTTGTTTCATCCCGTTGGTTTATCAGGGCTATTTGTTATTGGTTCGGTATCGCTCGGAGTGTGGTTTGCCGAAGTCGGCGCAATGAGTGTCATCGCCTACGGTGCCTTGCGTGGCGAACGTATCTCTTGCCTAGTGGCCATTCGCTACGTGGTTCAACACGGACGCGATTTGCTGGTACTAGGAGGCCACGTGCTGCTCCGCCTGTTGGCACTGGCCACACCGTTAATCGGGTTACTGTCGGGGATCTATTGGTGGCTGCTATCGAGCCATGACATCAATTACTACCTAGCTCATCAACCGCCAGAATGGAACACAGCACTTTGGTGGGCAGGAGGGCTTGGCGTGGCCTATTTGCTGTTGGCGGTTCGATTACTGTCCGGCTGGTCGATGGCACTGCCACTCACTCTATTTTCAGGTGTATCAGGCAGGCGTGCATTGCGCGACAGTAAACAATACACCAAGGGCTACGCCCTACTTATTTGTGTGAGCTTGTTGTCATGGATGTTGCTGCTATGGCTAGTGCAGTGGTTTGCCGCGATGTTGCTTAGTGTTATCGGTGACCAGCTGGCACCATTAATCGCTGGCGATGGTTGGATGATGGCAATCCTACTTGTGGTGATACTCCTATTGGTGACCCTGATACTCAACCTAGTTTTGGGGTTTGGTTCCCTGTCACTGTTCGTTTTGCTAATGGCGCGCCTGTATCGTCGAATGGTGGTGAAAGGAACACTGCCGGCACTTGAACGGTTGCGGCCAATCAGCTGGCAAGGTTACCGCGTATTACTGACAGGCTGGCGGCCTTGGGCGATTTGCGCCAGCGTCGCCTTAGTAGCCGGTTTATTGGTGTACCAAGTCCTAGAGAATGTCTCCGCTAAAGACCATGCCGAAGTGATCGCACATCGAGGTGCTTCCAATGCCGCGCCAGAAAATACCATGGCTGCCTTTGAAGAGGCGATCCGTCAGCACAGCGATTGGATTGAACTGGATGTTCAGCTCAGCGGCGATGACAAAGTGATCGTTACCCATGACAGCGATTTTATGAAAGTGGCAGGTAATCCACTCCAGACTTGGCACGCCACTCACGCAGAGCTGGCCGATTTAGACGTCGGCAGCTGGTTCTCCCCTAAGTTTGCGTCTGAGCGCACCCCGACACTGCGTCAGGTACTGCAACGGGTCGAAGGTAAAGCCGGAGTCATCATCGAACTCAAGTACTATGGAGGGCAGGGCCAACACAAACAGTTGCTATTGGCTTCCAAGGTTGCCGACGTGGTACGAGAAATCGGAATGTCTGAGCAGATCAAGATCATGTCACTGAATCGCAGAGCAGTTCATCAAATGGCAGCATTGGAGCCAAGTTGGCAGCGCGGGCTATTAAGCACTGCCAGTTTGGGGGATCTGACCCGGTTGAATGTCAATTTCCTCGCACTAAATACCAACGCGGCAACGCCTTCGTTGATTCGCGATGCTCATAGCCGCGGTCTGAAGGTGTACGTTTGGACTGTCAACAGCCCGGTGATGATGTCGGTGATGCTCAGTCGAGGCGTTGACGGATTAATTACTGACGAACCAGGCTTGGCACGCGAGGTGATGCAAATGCGTGAAGAACTAAGCCTCGTTGGCCGATTAGTGATTTGGATTGCGGGTGAACTTGGGCTGCTGCAACTTCAGTTTGAGCCAGCAAACAGCGAAAACTCCCAGCGAGTTCGATAAGTAGCGTCGTCGCCACTTATAAAAAAGCACACCCTAAGGTGTGCTTTTGACTGTCTAGCTTTTGCGATTAGTTAAAACAAGTCACTATCGCTTTCTGTCTGTTGCACATAAACAATTTCGGCTTGCTCTTTTAACGCATTGACCAGTGCAAGGTAAGCCACTTGTGATTGGGTTTGCTCTAGCACTTGTGCCAAACGTTCATCACTTTCTTGCCCTTCCGCAATCGATACCTTATCAAGCGCAATCACGGCAACGTAGTTGCTTGCTGTGACTTTATCAAACTGACTACCTTGCTCAGGTTTAGCCATGGCAAACGCGCGGTCGCGAACAGCACGATCAAGGCTCATAGCATCGCGTCGAAAATCGGACTCAGATAGCAACACGATTGGCTCATCAGCTGCGATCAATGGTGTTTCACCAGCTTTCAGTTTTGCCAAGTAGTCATCAGCAATGCCATTGGCGGAGTCTGCGGCACTCTCAAGTGCAACAGCTTGTGCAACCTCTGACTTCACTTCATCCAGTGTCTTAGTGCGTGCTGGTTGATAGTCCTTCACTCGCACTACCATCAACAATCCTTCACCCAGTTCTATTGGATCTGAGTTCAAACGGTCACGCATCACCTGCTCTGAGAACAATGCATTAATGACCTTAGGGTCAGCCAATAAAGTAGGCGGTGCGGTGCGCTCAAAACTATCAGTTTGCTCGACTTTTAGACCCGTTTCGGAAGCAATCTCATCAAGGCTATCTGGTAACTCAAATGCCAAGTTGGTTACTTCTTCTTGCAATTGATAATACTGCTCAAGCGCTTGGTTCTGTTTTAGTTCTTGTTGAATTGTGCTGGCTACTTCATCAAGCGGTTGAGTTGCTTCTGGGCGCACACCAGTCAATTGAATAATGTGCAATCCAAATGGTGTTTCAACTAAGTTACTTACATCACCCTCTTGGGCCAATGCAAATACCGCTTCGTCAAATACATCGCCCATGATGCCGCGAGCAAACCAATCTAAATCACCACCTTTTTCAGCTGAAAACGTATCGGTTGAATAGGTTTTTGCCAACTCAGCGAAATCACCACCTGCGGCTAATTCAGCTTCGATCTTACGAGCTGCGTCGCGACCTTCATCGGAATTGTCCAACAGGATGTGCGATGCTCTGCGCTCTTCGGTCGTTTTATATAAATCGACGTTTGACTGATAATACTCTGCAACTTGCTCATCAGAGATCGTGATGTCTTGCGCTAGCTGTTGAGCATCAATTCGAATGAACTCAGCCGATACCATTTCAGCCTGCTGATAGAGATACTGATGGCTATCGAAATAGGCCTGAACTTGTTCTTCAGTCGGAATATAACTTGCTGCGATTTTCGCCGTGTCAATCTTCCAGTAGCGAACAGAACGAGTTTGATTCAACAATGATTCAACACGTTCAATCTCGTTTGGCAGAACAAAATCACTATCCAGCACACCAGTAACAAACTGGCGGCGCGACATGTCGGCGCGGACCGTCTCACGGAAGCTAGCAGCAGAGAAACCTTGACGGCTAATCAGCGACAGATATAAATCGTTATCGAATACACCATCGCGTTGAAACGCTGCCATGTTGACAATCGCTTGCCGAACTTGCTCGTCACCAACGGCTAAACCGTGTTCAGCGACGGCTTGATCTAACAAGGCTTCCGTAACGAGTCGTTCAAGCACAGAAGCGCGAATTTGCTGTTCGAAAGCTGGGTTGGACGCCATCATTTCAAACTGCTCACCCAGCTGCTGCTGAAGACGAGTTCGCTCATCGCGAACAGCATTTTCCAGCGCCTGGGTATAAATCTTTTGGTCGTTGACTTTAGCTGCAACAAGCTCGGCTGGATTACCTAGATAGCTACCAACACCGGCCAGTGCGAAGGATAAAATAACCGCACCGAGAACTACCTTAACGATAGTGCCCTGTGAGCCTTCACGAATTTTTTCGAGCATGCTTTTTCTCTTGCCTGAGTAATTTGAATCCGAATTGAGTAAATTAGTCAGATTGAATGAATTGCGTTTACCAAACAGATGATGGGCACCGCTTAATGCCAAGCAATACACCAACATCAACAATGCGGCGCATGTTAACACAGCCAAGCGATCAGACCAATGATGCCTAAGCCGCGATCGTTAACATTAAAAAAGGCCGATAAAAATCGACCTTTTTAATTCAATGAATTCAGCAGGATTTTAGTTAACTGCGTCTTTCAGTGCTTTACCTGGCTTGAATGCAGGAACTTTAGCTGCTGCGATTTCAATTGTTTCACCAGTTTGTGGGTTGCGGCCAGAGCGAGCAGCACGTTCACGAACAGTGAAAGTACCGAAGCCAACAAGAGCCACTTGATCACCTGCTTTCAGCGTATCTGTTACCGCTTCTACCAGAGCATCCAATGCACGACCAGCAGAGGCTTTAGAAATATCCGCATTCTCTGCAATTTTGTCGATAAGTTGAGATTTATTCACGTTTACATCCCCTTTGATTTTATATCGGTCACCTTGGCAGTTGCGTCCCTAAGTGATGACCTGCGCAGGTTTTATATCAAGCTTGGTATTTAGATTCAAGCTCAAAAATTACAAATAAATTTCTTGCTAAGCCGCGCCAACACTGGGTTCGACTACGGTCAACAAGATTCAATCTAGGCTATCACAACAAATTTGAGTTGGAAGCTCTCAAAAAGAACTTTTTGCGAATAAATTTGAGAGCAAGTTCAAATTTGCACAAATCAGCCGGACAAAATCCGGCCAACCTGCGCCAGTAAAGGCCTACGGCTTAGTTTTTCGACAATTTACTGACACTTGACGGGTTCATCTTGCAAGGCCAATTTCAGCACATCATCAATCCAGCGAACCGTATGAATTTCCAAGTCTTGCTTCACGTTATCTGGAATTTCTTCCAAATCGCGGGCGTTTTCATGCGGTATTAATACTCGTTTAATACCCCCTCGGTGGGCAGCTAGCAATTTTTCTTTTAAGCCACCGATGGGCAGTACTTCGCCACGGAGGGTGATTTCTCCGGTCATGGCGACATCAGCTCGCACCGGATTCCCTGTTAGCGTCGAGACCAGTGCAGTACACATGGCAATACCGGCACTGGGACCATCTTTTGGTGTGGCACCTTCAGGCACGTGGACGTGCATGTCGCTTTTCTCATGAAAATCACTGGCAATACCTAGTTGCTCGGCACGAGAACGAACCACAGTCATAGCCGCCTGAATGGATTCTTGCATCACCTCGCCCAACGAGCCGGTGTATGTAAGCTTGCCTTTGCCTGGCACGCTGGTTGTTTCAATGGTAAGCAAGTCACCACCCACCTCTGTCCAAGCTAAGCCAGTGACTTGACCAATGCTGTTTTGATCGTCTGCTTTGCCAAAATCAAAACGCTGAACACCGAGAAATTCTTTCAGGTTTTCGCCATTCACGACGACCTGCTTGAGATCTTTCTCAAGCAAAATACGCTTCACCGCTTTACGACAGATACGAGATAACTCACGTTCTAAGTTACGAACACCTGCTTCGCGAGTGTAATAACGAATCACGCCAGTGATGGCGGAATCTTGAATATCGATTTCACCGGACTTCAGGCCGTTGCGCTTTATTTGCTTAGGCAACAAGTGTTGTTTAGCAATATTGAGCTTTTCGTCTTCGGTGTAACCCGACAACCGAATCACTTCCATCCGATCTAGCAATGGCGCAGGAATATTCATCGAATTAGAAGTGGCGACGAACATGACATCCGACAGATCATAATCAACTTCCATATAATGGTCGTTGAACGAACTGTTTTGTTCAGGATCAAGCACTTCCAGCAATGCCGACGACGGGTCACCACGCATATCAGCACCCATTTTGTCGATTTCATCGAGCAAAAATAGTGGGTTCTTTACCCCAACCTTGCACATTTTCTGGATCAGTTTGCCCGGCATCGAACCGATGTATGTACGACGATGACCGCGGATCTCAGCTTCATCACGGACGCCACCGAGTGCCATACGAACATATTTGCGGCCGGTCGCTTTCGCTATCGACTGCCCCAGCGAGGTTTTACCAACGCCTGGAGGGCCAACTAAACATAGAATTGGGCCTTTCAACTTGGATATACGGTTTTGCACCGCCAAGTATTCAAGAATACGTTCTTTGACCTTCTCCAGACCGTAGTGGTCTTTGTTGAGGATTTCTTCGGCCAGCGCTAGGTTCTTCTTCACCTTGCTGCGCTTTTTCCACGGCACACTGATCATCCAGTCAACATAACTGCGCACTACAGTTGCTTCGGCTGACATTGGCGACATCATTTTCAGCTTGTTGAGCTCAGCTTCTGCTTTGGTGCGGGCTTCTTCTGGCATCCCCGCTTCTTTGATCTTGTTGGCCAATGATTCAAATTCATCAGGCGCATCATCGAGTTCACCCAGCTCTTTTTGAATCGCTTTCATTTGCTCATTCAAATAATACTCGCGCTGGCTTTTCTCCATCTGCTTCTTAACTCGAGAGCGAATGCGCTTCTCTACTTGAAGCAAATCAATTTCTGACTCCATCATCGCCATCAAGTACTCAAGACGATCTTTGGCATCGGTCAGCTCCAGCACTTTTTGCTTATCTTCAAGCTTGAGCGGCATATGGGCTGCCATGGTATCAGCCATCCGTGACGCTTCTTCAATGCCTTGAAGAGAGGTCAGTACCTCTGGTGGTATTTTCTTGTTGAGCTTAACGTAGCCTTCAAACTGGCTGATGGTCGAGCGGATCAACACTTCCAGCTCTCGCTCTGGCGGTTCAAGTTCGGCAACTTCCGCTACCGTCGCACTAAAGAATGGTTCTTCCTGCAAGAAACTATCAAGCTTTGCCCGTCTGCTGCCTTCAACAAGCACTTTGACTGTGCCATCAGGTAGTTTCAACAATTGCAGAATAGAAGCGATGGTACCAACTTGATAGACATCGTCTTTTGAAGGCTCTTCGGTAGAAGCATCCTTTTGAGCCACTAGGAAGATTTGCTTGTCCTGCTCCATTGCCGCTTCTAAACACTGAATAGATTTTTCCCGACCAACAAATAGCGGGATCACCATATGGGGATAAACGACAACATCGCGCAACGGTAATACGGGGAGTTCAATTAAATCAGAGTGCGATTGCACCATGGGCAGTCTCCACAGAAAAGGTATAAGACAGCATATGGGGATCGGTGATAGTTTTTAAATGGCTTTCTACCGTAAAAACAAAAAAAAGGAGCCTAAGCTCCTTTTTTGTTTACTTTTTAGCCGAACAGCCGCTATTCAGAGACCGCTTGTTTATCACTGTTTTGATAAATCAAAATCGGATCTGACTCGCCATTTACAACCGACTCGTCGACAACCACCTTGGCAACATTCTCGATAGACGGCAGTTCGTACATAGTATGTAGCAAAATATGCTCAACAATCGAACGTAGACCTCGAGCGCCAGTTTTACGCTCCATGGCCTTGTTTGCAATAGCGAACAAAGCATCTTCACGGAATTCCAGCTCGACATCCTCGAGAGAGAAAAGCGCACCATACTGCTTGGTTAAAGCGTTCTTCGGTTCGTTGAGGATTTGCACCAACGCGTCGCCGTCCAATTCGGTTAGCGTTGCTACTACAGGTAAACGACCAATGAATTCTGGGATCAGGCCGTATTTGACCAAATCTTCCGGCTCCACTTGTTCGAAATTGGCGGTCAATGAAGTGGTTTCTACTTTACTTTTCACTTCAGCGCCAAAACCAATACCCGAGTTTTTGTCGGTGCGTTGCTCAATCACCTTGTCTAGGCCAGCGAAAGCACCACCACAAATGAACAGAATTTTAGACGTATCGACTTGCAAAAACTCTTGCTGAGGGTGTTTGCGACCGCCCTGCGGAGGTACCGAAGCAATCGTGCCTTCGATCAATTTAAGCAGTGCTTGCTGGACACCCTCACCGGATACATCACGAGTGATCGACGGGTTGTCTGACTTGCGAGAAATCTTGTCAATCTCATCAATATAGACAATACCACGCTGAGCTTTCTCGACGTCGTAATCACATTTTTGCAGTAGCTTTTGAATGATGTTCTCAACATCCTCACCAACGTACCCCGCTTCTGTCAGCGTGGTGGCATCGGCCATGGTAAATGGTACGTCAAGAAAGCGAGCGAGGGTCTCTGCCAGCAGCGTTTTACCGCTGCCGGTTGGGCCAATAAGCAAAATATTACTTTTACCAAGCTCAACACCATCAACACTGTCACCATTGCGGAGGCGTTTATAGTGGTTATAAACCGCCACCGATAGAACTTTTTTGGCATGCTCCTGGCCGATTACATAATCGTCCAAATGCTCACGAATCTCTCGTGGTGCCGGCAACGCATTAGAATCTTTGCGCGGAGCAATCTCTTTGATCTCTTCGCGAATGATATCGTTGCAAAGTTCAACACACTCATCACAAATGAACACCGAAGGACCGGCAATCAACTTGCGAACTTCGTGCTGACTTTTACCGCAAAATGAGCAAAACAGTAGCTTGTTATCGCCTTCTGTTCCGCCTCTGCGAGAATCAGACATCTGATATCCTCAATCTCTTACTATCGTATTTGTCACTGTCGACCTGAGTGTACTTCATTCCGAACGACTTTGCAGGACTTAGTCCTTTTCTGCGCGCTTGTTCAAGACATCGTCAATCAAGCCATATTCTTTGGCCTGCGCTGCGCTCATGAAGTTATCTCGGTCAGTATCGTTTGCTACCACATCATAATCCTGTCCAGTGTGCTCCGCCAACAAGCGATTCAACTTCTCTTTAATAGACAGGATTTCCTTGGCATGAATTTCAAAATCCGATGCCTGGCCCTGGAAACCTCCCAATGGCTGGTGAATCATCACCCGCGAATTTGGCAAGCAGTAACGTTTACCTTTGGCGCCACCGGCAAGCAAAAATGCGCCCATGCTAGCTGCTTGACCAATACACACAGTACTGACATTCGGCTTAATAAACTGCATGGTGTCATAGATTGCCATACCCGCAGTAACCGAACCACCGGGAGAATTAATGTACAGATAAATGTCTTTATCCGGATTTTCTGACTCCAAAAACAGCATCTGAGCAACAATCAAGTTGGCCATGTGGTCTTCAACCGGCCCAACCATAAAAATCACGCGCTCTTTGAGCAGGCGGCTGTAGATATCGTACGAGCGTTCACCTTTACTGGTTTGCTCAACAACCATGGGAATTAGCGCGTTAAGCGGAGAATCGATCAAATCAGACATTGGTACTGCCTCCTTGTCTTAAAAATGAATAGCCGAAAAAAATGGCCCGTGTGATCATCACACGAGCCATTATAGGCGTCAGCCCTGCGGTTTCGTCAATTATTGCTTGAACTTACTGCGCAGGTTGCATCACGTCTTTGAAAGATTTCTCGACTTCTGTGACCTTAGCTTCAGCCAGCAAAGCGTCGATTGCTTGGTCTTCCAAAGCCAGATTACGCATTTGCTCCATCAACTCATCGTTAGACTTGTAGTAAGCAATGACTTGCTCTGCATCTTCGTATGCAGATGCCATAGAAGCGATTTGCTCTTCCACTCGCTCGTCTTCAACTTTCAGTTCTTTGGCTTTGATGAATTCACCCAACACCAAACCTACTTTGACACGTTTGCGAGCTTGCTCGTCGAACAACTCAGCAGGCAATTCTGGCGCATTTTCAGTGTTGCCACCGAAGCGTTGAAGTGCTTGTTGACGCAAAGCGTCAATTTCTTGAGCCACTAGAGCCTGAGGAACTTCAACATCATTCTGTTCAACCAGACCGTCTAAAACCTGTTGTTTAACAGTGTTTTTCAGAGTTTGCTCAAGCTCGCGAGTCATGTTTTTCTTCACTTCTTCGCGCAACTCAGCAATGTCACCAGACTCAACACCAAACTTCTGAACAAATTCTTCCGTCACTTCTGGCAGAACCTGAGCTTCAACTTTGTTCACTTTAATCGCGAACTCAGCTTCTTTACCTTTGAGGTTTTCAGCGTGGTAGTTTTCTGGGAAGGTCACGTTGGCTACAACGTCAGCGCCAGCTTCAGCGCCAACAATCGCATCTTCGAAGCCAGGAATCATTTGGCCACTGCCCAAAGTCAGGTCGAAACCTTCTGACTTGCCGCCGTCAAATTCTTCACCGTCGATTTTACCGACGAAGTCGATATTCACTTTGTCGCCGTCTTCTGCTGCACGCTCAGCAACTTCCCAAGTTGCGTTTTGCTTGCGCAGAGTTTCAACCATATCGTCCAAATCAGCGTCAGCGATTTCAACAACAGGTTTTTCTACTTCGACCTTGTCAACGCCAGTCACTTCGATTTCTGGGTAAACTTCGATCGTTGCTTTGAATTCCAGGTCTGCACCAGCTTCCGCTTTGGTTACTTCCAAACGTGGGCTACCCGCTGGATTAATTTTCTCAGCAATGATGGCTTCAACGTAGCTGCGCTGCGCAACTTCGCCGATCACGTCTTGACGAACGCTAGCGCCATACATTTTGTTAATTACACTTACTGGCACTTTACCCGGGCGGAAGCCAGGAACGCGACGCTTCTTGTCGCTCGCCATGCGGCGAAGTTGGCCTTGAACCGCAGAATCTACTTTGTCAGCAGGTACGGTGATTGTCAGACAACGCTCTAAACCTTGAGTCGTCTCAACAGAAACTTGCATTGGATTTACCTCAGTCGTTCAGCCGCCAATAGCAGCCATGGCGAGAGCCCTGCCCCATGGCGATTTGGCTTCTCATTCGTGCTTACGCGCGAACACTCACGTAATAGCTAGTGCTCAGTTAAAATTTTGACGCGACATTATAGCGGCGGGTTATCGGGGAGTCGAGAGCAGAAACGTCTAAATTCTGGCTTCTCGCTGAGAATCGCAAATAATGGCGACCCCAGCAGGATTCGAACCTGCGACCGTCTGCTTAGAAGGCAGATGCTCTATCCAGCTGAGCTATGGGGTCATGACTTGCGGCAAACCTTGGTCCACTTGCCGATCAGGCGGCGATAATAGCGATGCAACAGAAGAGCGTCAAACGGTTTTTGGTATTGTTCGGGGTAACCTTCGCGCTTTGTGATTAAATAACAATCAAACGGCGCAGCAAACCGCTTGGCGCTTCCAATTTTCCCCAAAAGTCTGCGACAATATCGCTTCTTTTCCCTACATCTAATAAACAGACAACAAGATGACTGCACAAATCATCGACGGTAAAGCCGTCGCTGCTCAACTCAAAGAGCAAGTTGCTGAAGCGGTAAACGCTCGTCGTGACGCTGGTAAACGTATACCCGGACTAGCCGTGGTTTTGGTGGGTGCAGACCCGGCCTCTCAAGTTTACGTCGGCAACAAACGCCGTTCATGTGAGCAAGTTGGTTTTATCTCTCGTTCTTACGATTTGCCGGCCACAACAGAAGAAGCAGAACTGTTGTCGTTAATTGATGAACTGAATGATGACAGCGAAGTTGATGGCATTCTGGTTCAGCTTCCCTTGCCAGAACACCTCAACTCAGAATTGATTCTGGAACGCATTCACCCGCATAAAGATGTAGACGGATTTCACCCATACAATATTGGCCGCTTGGCTCAGCGTATTCCGGCTCTGCGACCTTGCACTCCCAAAGGCATCATGACGCTGATTGAATCCACAGGGGTGAAAACTCATGGACTCAATGCCGTTGTGGTGGGCGCATCAAATATTGTTGGCCGGCCAATGATGCTTGAACTGTTGCTAGCCGGTTGTACCGCAACCTGTTGTCATCGCTTTACCAAAGATTTGGAGTCACACGTACGAGAGGCGGATTTGGTCGTGGTTGCCGTTGGCAAACCAAACTTCCTGCCTGGTGACTGGATTAAGCCAGGGGCCATAGTCATTGATGTTGGCATTAACCGTCTTGAAGATGGCAAATTAGTCGGTGATGTTGAATATGCCACAGCAGCAGAGCGCGCGGGCTTTATTACACCAGTACCGGGCGGCGTTGGTCCAATGACCGTCGCGAGCCTGATTGAAAACACGCTGCTGGCAGCTGAGCAATATCATGACTGACTGAGCAACGTGTGTTGCCATTAAAAAAGGCCGCTATCGCGGCCTTTTTCGTATTCAGCAATCAACTTCAGCAACAGTTACTTCCGTCGCCAAGTCGTGCCATTGGGGCCATCTTCTAGCTCAATATTCAATGCATTTAAGGCATCTCGCGCTTCATCAGCTGCTGCCCAATCTTTGCTAGCGCGAGCATCAGCTCGCTGTTGAATCAGAGCCTCGATATGAGCAACTTCTTCATCGTCGCCATCGCCTTGTAAAAAAGCTTCCGGTTCTTGTTGCAGAATACCTAACACCGCAGCCAGTTGTTTAAGTGTGCCAGCTAAAGTAGCAACATCATCTGCGCCTTGTTCTTTAGCTCGATTGAGTTCACGGACTAGATCAAACAATACCGCCATGGCCTCTGGAACATTTAGATCATCGTCCATCGCTTGGCAGAATCGAACCTTATATTCACTGTCCGCCAGAGAAACTTCAGTAACTTCGACACCACGCAACGCGGTGTACATGCGCTCTAAACTTTGACGAGCTTGGTTGAGGTTGTCTTCGCTGTAGTTCAGTTGAGTGCGATATTGCGAGCCGATCAAGAAAAAGCGAATAACCTCCCCCGGATACTCTTTAAGCACGTCGCGGATGGTGAAGAAATTATTCAATGACTTCGACATTTTCTCGGAGTTGATCTGTACCATGCCGCCGTGCATCCAAGTGTTGGCATAGTTCTTACCAGTGGCACAGCAAGATTGGGCAATTTCATTCTCGTGATGTGGGAACGTCAAATCCGAACCGCCACCATGAATATCGAACTCTTCACCTAAATGCGCCATGGTCATCGCAGAGCATTCAATATGCCAACCCGGACGGCCTTTACCCCATGGCGAATCCCAACTTGGTTCACCCGGTTTGGCCGATTTCCAGAGAACAAAATCAAGTGGGTCATCTTTGTGCTCATCAACATCAACTCGAGCGCCTGCCTTAAGCATATCCAAATCTTGCTGGCTTAAGGCGCCGTATTTATCGAAGGTTGAGACATCAAACAGGACATCGCCATTGGCAACCACATAGGCATGCTCGCGCTCAATCAGGCGCTCGATTAACGATATGATTTCAACCATCGAGGTACTAACGCGCGGTTCAATGTTCGGTCGCATAATGCCCAACGCATCAAAGTCCTCATGCATGGCGGCGATGAAGCGCTCGGTCACTTGCTCAAAGGTTTCACCATTCTCATTGGCGCGGCGAATGATTTTGTCATCGACATCAGTAATGTTGCGGACATAGTTGACTTCATAGCCAGAAAATTTGAGGTAGCGATTGAGGATATCAAACACCACATAAGTGCGACCGTGGCCAATGTGACAGAAATCGTAAGTGGTGACTCCACAGACGTACAAGCCAACCTTGTTCGGCTCAATTGGTTCAAATACCGATTTTTTGCGCGTCAGCGTATTGTGAAGTTGAAGCACTTGGATTCCTTACTGATTGATAAAAGAGGCGGCATTGTATCATTGCTCAAGCACCAAACAAGCGCCATCCCTTAATCCGCATGCAAATTACGGAATTAGGAATTGCTTTTCCATTGGCCAGCATTTAGGTACTATTCTGCTCCCTGATCTTGACGAGAGTATGTTTCATGGTTGTTCTTCACACCACTTTCGGTGACATCAAACTCAACCTGTTTGAAGATAAAGCACCGAAGACTGTAGCCAATTTCCTGTCGTACGTTAAAGATGGATTTTACGACAACACAATCTTCCACCGCGTCATCGATAACTTCATGATTCAAGGTGGCGGCTTCGCTCCAGGCATGGACGAAAAAGACAGCGGTGAGTCGATTCAGAACGAAGCCAATAATGGCGTCAGCAATAAAGTTGGTACCATTGCCATGGCTCGCACCATGGAACCGCACTCAGCATCTGCGCAATTCTTTATTAATGTAGCCGACAACGGCTTCTTAGATTTCAAAAATGAATCGGTGCAAGGCTGGGGTTACTGCGTATTCGGCGAAGTTGTCGAAGGTATGGACGTGGTCAACAAGATCAAAGCAGTGAAAACTGGTAGCTTTGGCTTCCACCAAGACGTTCCCAACGAAGAAGTGCTGATCACCAGCGCGACTATCGAGGAATAATTATAGTGTCCGGCATCACCTATATGCTGTCGGACATGCATGTCACCGAGCAGCGACCAGACATCACCAAAACTCTGCTCGAGTTCCTCACTGGCCCGGCCCAACAAGCAGACGCTATTTACCTACTCGGTGATGTGTTCGACTATTGGGTCGGTGATGACTACCGCACCGACACCATTGACCAAGTCAAGAATGCTCTCGCTTCGCTGTCTTCCGTTGGCGTGCCACTATACTTTATCGCTGGCAATCGAGATTTTCTGATCGGCCGCCGATTTTGCAAAGAAACGGGTGTCACCATCCTACCCGAGCATAGTGTTATTGATTTGTATGGTCAGCCGGCGTTACTAATGCATGGCGACACCCTGTGCACACTCGATGTCGATTATCAAAAATTCCGCCGGAAGAGCCGCAGCTGGTGGTGGCCATTGCTGATGCTAAGACTGCCGTTAAAAGTCCGTACCCGCATTGCTGAAAACATGAAAAAGCAAAGCAAAACAGCAAAATCTGAAAAGTCGATGACCATCATGGATGTGACTCAGGACGAGGTCCTGCGGCAAATGATCGCAAACCAAACCCACTTACTGATTCATGGTCACACTCACCGACAAGCCATTCACACCTTAGCCGTCGACGGCGCAGAAGCCCGGCGTATTGTACTCGGCGACTGGTTTAAACAAGGTAACGTTTTGGCCTGCTCTGATGATGGTCAAATCAGTTTTATAGCGCTTCCCCACCAAGCCAACTAAACTCAGCCAATCTGCCTTTAGAGCAGTCTACATCCACACCTCTAGTGTGGATGTGGCATGCAAGTTGAATTAATTCCTCCAAAATATCTCGATCAATGGAGGCAGTTATCAAACCCACACCGCAACAACAGTGTTTCCTTGATGAAAACGGCCTGGATACCGGTTATCTCCAGCATGCGCAAAAATGGTTCATGCCAATTTCAGCCGAAATCAACAAGCACCAACATGGTGCAAGAAGACCGCTAATCGTTGCTATCAATGGCTGTCAAGGCTCTGGAAAGTCAACGCTAGCAGCCTATCTCGAACTAACTTTATCGGAAAATTTTGGTTTGTCCGTCGTTGCGATGTCGATGGATGACTTCTACCTGACTAAAGCTGAGCGCCAGCAATTAGCCAAATCGGTGCACCCGCTTTTGGCTACTCGCGGTGTTCCAGGCACCCACGATTGTCAGTTAATGATGACCGTTATTGGCGCATTGCAACGCCAAGAGGCAACGGCAATTCCCCGCTTTAACAAAGCAACCGATGATCGATTTGAGACCAGTCAGTGGACCCATGTGCCATCTGCAGTCGACGTTATTATTGTCGAGGGCTGGTGTTGGGGCATCTCACAGCAGCCCTCGGCGGCTTTGTCATCGCCGTTAAATGGGCTAGAAACTGAGCAAGATTGCCAAGGGATATGGCGCAACTACGTTAATAATCAAATCGTCGAGCATTACCTTCCGCTGTATCAATTAACCGACATAATGTTGATGCTCAAAGCACCCTCATTTGCTTGTGTTAAGCAGTGGCGTCACCAACAAGAACAAAAACTAGCAGCCCGATTGTCAGCGGATGATGATCGCTCCGGGTTGATGAGCGAACAACAAATCGAAACGTTTATCAGCTATTTTCAACGTCTAACCGAACACGGATTAGCGACATTGCCAGCCAACAGTCATGTGGTTTGGCAGTTACAGCCTGACCGTGGAATATCCGAGGTTAGTCGCAACAAGGAATTATTTTTATGATTGGTCAGCCGCTAATTTTCACCGATTTAGATGGCACATTGCTGGACCATTTCAGCTATTCTTTTGAACCGGCCCAACCGTTGCTTAGCTACTTTGATGAGCAACAAATACCCGTTATTGCCAACACCAGCAAAACTTGCGCAGAATTGATCCACATTCGCAAGGAACTAAATAACTCAGCGCCCTTTATTGTCGAAAATGGTGCAGCAGTTTACTTGCCGAAAAAGCTCTTTCCCGAATGTCCCAAAGACTGTCACGATGATGGTGCATTGTGGCGATACGAAATGAGTCGTCCACGCGAGCATTGGCTGAACCTGTTGCACAGCTTGAAACCCAGCTTTCAATCGCTTTACACCAGTTTCTCAAACCTGTCGATTGAACAACTCGTGCAGTTGACCGGCCTAACAACTGAACAAGCAGAGCGAGCTGCTAAACGGCAATTTGGTGAGCCGGTCTTATGGCATGGCAACCGCGAAGACAAGTTATTGTTTATTCAAGCTATCAATGAATTGGGAGGCAATGTATTACAAGGCGGCCGCTTCCTTCATGTCGGCGATGCCGTCAATAAAGGCGCAGCAATGCAATGGCTCAAACAATTGTATTGCGACCATTATCCAAACACAGAATTTCAGTCCATCGCCTTAGGTGACAGTCAAAACGACGTCGACATGTTGGAAATCGCCGACCACGCCGTGGTCATTGCTTCGCCAACTCATTCGGCCCCAAAACTAAAACGCCAAGCCAACTTAAATCACTCCAAAGCTTATGGCCCCGAAGGCTGGCGAGAGACCCTTATTCAATTGCTGGAAATTCCAGCTCAGGCCCTTTTAGAACGAGAGAAATAATATGGCAGACTTTTACCAAAATGGTGTGATCACTACACTGCATAACATTGCCGAACGCCCACTTGAAGAAATCGAAGCGGAGTTGTACGAATTTAATAAAACTCGCCCCATGGCGCTAATTTTGCCCTCGCTCTACTCTGAACTTGAGGGCCCTGCACTGAAAAATATCATCGATAATTTGAAAGGGGTTAACTACCTTACCGAAATCGTCATCGGCCTCGATCGCGCTGATCAAGCCCAGTATCAACATGCCTTGAAGTTCTTTGGTGAACTGCCACAGCACCATCGCGTACTTTGGAATGAAGGCCCGCGCCTGCAAGCGTTGGACAAAGAGCTAGCCGAACTCGGTCTCGCGCCCAAAGAATTAGGTAAAGGCCGCAACGTTTGGTATTGCATGGGCTACATTCTGGCGTCAAACAAGTCTGAATCTGTCGCACTCCACGATTGCGATATTTTGACTTATGAACGCGACCTGCTAGCGCGTTTAATCTACCCGGTGGCAAATCCCCAGTTCAACTATGAGTTCTGTAAAGGGTTCTATGCCCGAGTGGCCGATGGCAAGATCAATGGCCGAGTCTCGCGTTTGCTAGTAACACCATTGTTGTTGGCGCTGAAGCGTATTTGTGGCCACAGCGAATACCTAGAATACATGGACAGCTTCCGCTATCCGCTAGCTGGAGAGTTTTCTTTCCGCCGCGATGTCCTCAACGACATTCGTATCCCGAGTGACTGGGGCCTAGAAATTGGCGTGCTGTCAGAAATGCACCGCAACTACTCAAATAACCGCCTGTGTCAGGTTGATATCGCCCGAGTTTACGATCACAAACATCAGGATTTATCGCTAGAGAACAAGAATGCCGGTTTGAGCAAAATGTCCATTGACATTACCAAGGCGCTATTTCGTAAACTCGCGACTCAAGGCGAAACCTTCAGCACCGAAGTATTCCGTTCACTAAAAGCAACCTATTACCGCATCGCTCTCGACTTTATTGAAGCTTATCGCAACGATGCCATTATCAATGGCCTCACTCTCGATATTCATAATGAAGAGAAAGCGGTCGAAATGTTCGCCCAAAACATTATGACCGCCGGCCAGCAGTTCCTAGAGTATCCGATGGATACACCATTCATTCCGAGTTGGAACCGCGTTGTTAGCGCGATGCCGGATGTACTGGAACGCCTCTATACTGCGGTCGAAGAAGATCGCAAAGAATTCTTGCGCTAAGGAGCACGAATGACCGACGCTACCGAACACCTGCAGCAGCGAGTTCTTCATCATCTGGCGACTATCTATCGCGATGTCGAGCACGTTGATGATCTCGAGGCCATAATGGCTCGCATTTTGGCGACCATGCGACTGGATGAGGTGAACTCAACACCTGAGCACTTCATCAATCATTGGGATCAGCAGGATGTTGTTTTGATCACCTATGGCGACAGCATCTGTGGTCAACAACAACAGCCATTGAAGTATCTGCATCAGTTCCTTGATGATCACTGTAAGGGCATCATCAATTCGGTGCACATTTTGCCATTCTTTCCTTACAGCTCTGACGATGGCTTTGCAGTGATCGATTATTCGAGTGTCAACGATGCATTGGGCGATTGGCAAGATATTGAGGCTATTGCTGATGATTATCGACTGATGGCTGATTTGGTGATCAATCATTGTTCAAGTCGCAGCCCATGGTTCCAAAACTTCATCAAAGGCTCTGGCACCGGTAGCGACTACTTTATGACGGCGGACCCCACTGATGATTTATCACAAGTAGTTCGCCCGCGAACATCACCGCTACTGCGAGAGACCGAAACCGGTAATGGCCTACAACATGTCTGGTGTACCTTTAGCCATGACCAAGTCGATTTGGACTTCCGCAACCCGGAAGTGCTAATCGCTTTTATATCGATTATTCGCCAGTACCTCGATAGTGGCGTCAAGTTATTCCGCCTCGATGCGGTAGCATTCTTGTGGAAGATTGTGGGTACTAGCAGTATCAACTTGCCACAGACTCACGAATGTATTCGCTTGCTACGTTGTTTGATCGAGCATGCCGTTGAAGATGCAGTGGTCATCACTGAAACCAATATCCCAAACCAGCAAAACCTCAGTTACTTCGGCAACGCTAACGAAGCACACTGGATCTATAACTTCTCACTGCCGCCCCTATTAGTTAACACTCTGGTCACTGGCAACTGTCGCTACTTGAAACAATGGCTGATGAGTATGCCGCCAGCGCAAAACGGCACTGCATACTTTAACTTCATTGCTTCACATGATGGCATCGGCTTGCGCCCGGCTGAGGGTTTGCTGAGTGAAGAGGAAATCAATCAGCTGGTCAATACCATGGCCTCGTTTGGTGGTTGTGTCAGTTGGCGCACCGCCGATCATGGTCAGCGTAAACCATACGAAATCAACATCGCTCTGTATGATGCGTTGCAAGGCACCATCAATGGGCCTGACCGCTGGGGTGAGCAACGCTTTTTATGTGCTCACTCCATTATGTTTGCCTTGGAAGGTGTACCAGGCATTTATATTCACAGCCTGCTGGCGACTGGCAATGACTATGAAAAGTTAAAACACACTCAGCACAATCGCTCAATTAATCGCCATCGCTGGGACGATCAAGCACTCGCTGAAGCATTGGCCGATGACAGAACCCAACATAGCAAAGTGCTCGGTCACATGCGCCGATTGATCGATATCCGAACCAAGCAGCCGGCATTTCATCCCAATGCGACTCAATTTACCTTACAACTGGGAGGTCAACTATTTGGCCTTTGGCGGCAAAGCTTAGATCGCAAACAAAGTATCTTTTCTGTCAGTAATGTGTCGGATGAACCACAGCTGCTAAATCTCGGTGATATCAACTTGATCGACAATATCGATTGGTTTGACCTAGTAGCACAGGAAAAAGTTGATTTATCAGGAATGGAAATGGAGCTTGCTCCTTACCAGACTGTTTGGATCACCAACATCTTTTAGTTGCTGCGCCATTTTGACAAAGCCCGGCTAAAAGTCGGGCTTTTTATTGCCTCATTTTGAGGATTCAGGGTTCAACCAGAAGTGTGACAAAACTCACCAAAGCTGTGCATTCACTTAAAAACGCCCCCAAAGCGGAGCACTCATTTTAGTGCAAATGACATGCAACAATAAAAATAAGCGGTATGCCGATGCAAACAAAATAGATCTAACCCATTGTATTTAAATAGATTAAAAAATATTTTTTGTTTTATTCCAGTTCTGGCACAAGCTTCGCAATCAGTTAATCAACACAAGCAGCTGCGATTTGACCATTTCAATCAGCGCTGCAACACAAACTGAATTAGAGCAAAGGCGCTCTCGCTCACTGAATTTTGTCAGTGCTGTGAGAGCGCCTTTTTTAGTTTTCAGAACAACATAATAAACGGATGGAGAATGCAGGTGTCATTAATCAAACGTACGTGGACTAGCCTCACTCAACTAAAACAAGAGGCAATGAAGCAACGAGCAGTAATCGCTTCAGTTGCTACCCTTACAATCGCAACAATCTTTGCGCCCCAAGCTGCAGCTGAAGAGCTAGGTTGGCCAGAAAAAGAAGAGCTGAAATTTGGCTTTATCAAACTGACCGACATGGCGCCAATCGCGGTTGCATACGAAAAAGGTTACTTCGAAGAGGAAGGCCTGTATGTCACCATCGAGGCGCAAGCGAACTGGAAGGTGCTGCTCAATGGTGTGATCGACGGTAGTCTTGATGGTGCTCACATGCTGGCCGGTCAGCCGCTCGCGGCAACCATGGGCTTTGGTACAAAAGCTCACATCATCACCCCATTCTCAATGGACTTGAATGGTAACGGCATTACAGTTTCTAACGAAGTTTGGAAACAAATGAAGCCTAACATTCCTAAAATGGCAGATGGTCGCCCAGTTCACCCGATCAAAGCCGATTACCTCAAACCTGTGGTAGAGAAATACACCTCAGAAGGTAAGCCATTTAACATGGGTATGGTATTCCCAGTATCGACCCACAACTATGAGTTGCGCTACTGGTTGGCAGCTGGCGGTATTCACCCTGGTTACTATGCGCCTCACAAAGGTGACGTGTCAGGCCAAATCGATGCCGAAGCACTATTGTCAGTAACGCCTCCACCGCAAATGCCTGCCACTTTGGAAGCTGGCACGATTTACGGCTACTGTGTCGGCGAACCTTGGAACCAGCAAGCAGTATTCAAAGGCATCGGTGTGCCAGTTATTACTGACTACGAAATCTGGAAAAACAACCCTGAGAAAGTATTTGGTATCACTGCTGAGTTTGCTGAGAAGTATCCAAACACCACTATTCGTTTGACTCGTGCTCTGATCCGCGCCGCTATTTGGTTGGATGAGAACAACAACGCCAACCGCCCAGAAGCGGTGAAAATTTTGTCACAGTCTAACTATGTTGGTGCTGATTACGACGTAATCGCCAACTCAATGACTGGCACCTTCGAATACGAGAAAGGCGACAAGCGTGAAGTACCTGATTTCAACGTGTTCTTCCGCTACAACGCGACCTATCCGTACTACTCAGATGCTATCTGGTACCTAACTCAAATGCGTCGCTGGGGCCAAATCTCAGAAGACAAATCAGATGACTGGTACTTCGATATGGCGAAGAAAGTATACCGCCCAGACATCTATGCCGCGGCAGCTAAATCACTTATTAAAGAGAAATTAGTTGATGCCAAAGGCTTCCCTGACTTTGCGACTGAAACCGGCTTCAAACCTGTGCAAAAAGAATTCATTGATGGCGTTAGCTATGACGGTACCAAGCCGAACGCATACATCGATAGCTTTAAAATTGGTTTGAAAACTGGCGACAAAATTTAAACACCAGTCATAACCACGCGCCCGGGGAGCATTTCTCCCAAGCAAACCGGGCGCAACATTCCAGGTGTTAGAGGTTACAAATATGACAACTACAACGACTAAGGTAGCGAAAATGAATGCACTTCAATTGAACAACCCTCAATTCAAGTCCATTTTGCAACAAGCTACCAACTTGATTGCCCTGCCACTTATCGGAATCGCAATGTTCTTGCTGATTTGGTCGATGGCAGCCGATCGCATTGATACTTCATTAGGTAAATTCCCAGGCCCTTCTCAAGTTGCTACGCAAGCTGTTACTTTGTATGACGAGCACGTCGCTGAGCGCGACAAAGCCGCGGCGTTTTACGAGCGCCAAGAAAAACGCAATGCTGCTCGCGTTGCCAAAGATCCAACTTACGAACCGAAAATCCGTAAGTACACAGGTAAAGAAACCTTCTTCGACCAAATTGTTACCAGCTTGATTACCGTAATGTCAGGCTTCATTTTAGCGGCTGTGATTGCTATTCCTCTGGGTATTGCCATTGGCCTCAACAAAAAGCTCAACATCGCAGTCAATCCTATTGTTCAACTATTTAAACCCGTGTCGCCTCTCGCTTGGCTGCCGCTGGTCACCATGGTCGTCAGTGCCCTTTATGTCAGCCCGGACCCTGTGGTACCTAAGTCTTTCATCAACTCCATGATCACAGTGACGCTATGTTGCTTGTGGCCAATGGTTATTAACACTTCTGTCGGTGTTGCTTCTATCGACAAAGACTTAGTCAACGTGAGCCGAGTGTTGCGTTTACCAGCACTGAAGCACGTTCAGAAGATTGTTTTGCCAGCCTCGATTCCAGCTATTTTCACTGGTATGCGCTTATCTCTGGGTGTTGCGTGGATGGTATTGATTGCAGCAGAAATGCTGGCGCAGAACCCAGGTCTGGGCAAATTCGTTTGGGACGAGTTCCAAAACGGTAGCTCTGACTCTTTGTCTCGCATCATGACTGCTGTGATTGTCATTGGTTTCATCGGTTTCTTGCTCGACCGCATCATGTTGCAAGTGCAACGCGTCGTGTCTTGGGATAAAGCAGGCGCCCAATAAGGCTTTGGACAAAAAGGATAAGATCATGAGTGTTATTTTAGATATCAGCAAAATCGACATGGTGTTCCCTACTCCAAAGGGCCCATTCACAGCACTGAAAGAAGTTGACCTACAAATATCAAAAGGCGAATTCGTTTCGCTGATTGGCCACTCAGGCTGCGGTAAGTCAACGGTACTGAACGTTGTTGCTGGTTTATACCAGGCCAGCAAAGGTGGCGTTATCTTGAATGGCCGCGAGGTATCAGAGCCAGGCCCAGAGCGCGCAGTGGTGTTCCAAAACCACTCGCTGTTGCCTTGGCTGACGGCGTATCAAAACGTGGAACTAGCGGTCAAACAAGTATTCGGTCGTAGCAAATCTAAAGCCGAAATCAAAGAGTGGGTTGAGCACAACCTCAAGCTAGTGCACATGGACCACGCCATGAACAAGCGTCCTGACGAAATCTCTGGCGGTATGAAACAACGCGTCGGTATTGCTCGCGCGCTGGCAATGCAGCCGGAAGTGCTGCTGATGGACGAGCCATTTGGTGCTTTGGACGCATTAACTCGCGCTCACATGCAAGACTCGCTAATGGAAATTCAGGCCGAACTTAACAACACTGTCATCATGATCACCCATGATGTTGACGAAGCAGTTCTTTTGTCTGACCGCATTGTGATGATGACCAACGGCCCTGCCGCCACAATTGGTGAAATACTCGATATTAACCTGGAACGCCCGCGTGAACGCTTAGCGCTGGCCGAAGACCCTGAATACAACCACCTGCGCTCTGAAGTACTGAAGTTCCTCTACGAAAAACAACGCAAAGTAGAGCCTATTTCAGCTTCAAAAAGCACCAAAGAATCCACTAAAAAGACCACTGAAGTGGCGTAACAAGACAATTTTAAACGATAAATTCTAAAAGGAACTATCAGATGAACAAGATTGCACTTTCCGTATCACTAGCACTTGCTGCTGCAGCTCAACCTGCGTTGGCTGACGATTTCACCAGCGCTCTAAGTGCAGGTAAAGTATCAACCGATATGAACTTGCGTTATGAAAACGTATCGGATGATTCTGACAAGAAAGATGCCGACGCGCTGACTCTTCGTACCCGTCTTACCTACTCTACCGGCGCGTTCAAAGGCTTCTCGGCCACTATCGGCATGGAAGACGTTCGCGTCGTTGCCGGCGTTGAAGACTACAACGCCGCCGGTTTAAACGGTAAGCCAGAATACTCAGTAATTGCCGACCCAGAAACAACGGAGTTGGACCAAGGTTTTGTTGCCTATGGCAGTGATAAGTTCAGTGCGAAGCTAGGTCGACAGGTCATCGCTTGGGATGGTCAACGTTTTGTTGGTCACGTTGGATGGCGTCAAGACCGTCAAACCTTTGATGCATTGAGCTTCGACTACACACCAATGAAAGATTTGGCACTGAAGTATGCCTACATCGATCAGCGTAACCGTATCTTTGCTGAAGAGCGCGACATCAATTCCAAAGACCATTTATTCAACGCGTCTTACAAAACATCAATCGGTACCGTGACTGGCTACGGCTACTTGCTTGAAGAAGACAATGATACTGAAAACCAATACGACACCTTCGGTGTGAGCTTCAAAGGCGCTCAACAACTGGATTCAGTAAAGGTGCTGTACGCAGCTGAGTTTGCCAAGCAAAACTTTGAAAATGCTGCTGGCGCCGACTTCGATACTGACTACTACTTGCTCGAAGGTGGTGTTGTATTTAACGGTATTACCTTTAAGTTAGGCTACGAAGTACTGGGTTCAGACGACGGCATGAAAGGCTTCCAAACTCCGTTGGCAACCTTGCACAAATTCCAAGGTTGGGCTGACCAATTCCTCAGCACGCCAAACGAAGGTGTTGAAGACATCTATGTCTCAGCAACAGGTAAACTGTTCGGTGGTAAATGGGTTGTTGCTTACCACGACTTCTCTGCCGATGAATCATCAGATGCACTCGACGATTTAGGTTCAGAACTTGATTTGCTCTACGCTTACAAGTGGAACAAGGTATTCTCTAGCGGCATCAAATTCGCGGCTTATTCTGCCGACGACTACAAAGTTGATACCGACAAGTTGTGGATTTGGACTAGCGCCAAATTCTAACAAGCCTGTCTAACTGACAAGATACGAAAAAGGGAGCATCCGCTCCCTTTTTTAATCGCGGAAGTTAATCAATCGGCATCCCACTGTGAAACTTAAAATCGTCATCAGGCGATGAAATAAGTTCAGCTTCGACTTCACCAAAATAGCGAACCCGTTCACCAATGTCTTGGCCGGCAATTTGCTCCGCAAGTGTCAGATAATCTTGATAATGTCGAGCTTCAGAACGCAGCAATGAAACATAAAAGTCACCTAGCCGTTTATCGACATGAGGCGCCAGCTTGGCGAATCGCTCGCACGATCTGGCCTCGATGTAAGCGCCACAAATTAGCTTATCGATGAGGGTATGCGGTTCGTGATTTGTTACATGGCTCAATAATCCCTTGGCGTATCGACTGGAGCTAATGTTTCGATAAGGAATCTGATACTCGTCCATGATTTCTAGCACCTGATAGTAATGGTGCAATTCTTCTTTAATCAGCAACACCATTTTATCAATCAAATCCTGGCCATAAGGCGAGCCAGACTTCGGCAACATCGACTTACTAAGCTTGTTATGCTGGCTTAGCTCTCGCCAGTCGCCTTCTTTGCGATATGCGTAATCTTCAAAAGGCTTCAACCACGACAGCAGTGCGTCACCGCTACTCTTATCAACGGCATATTTACGGATCAGATACATGGCACTTTGCGCAGCTTTCAGCTCACACACCATATGATCGATCAATATGATACTGAGGTTTTCCGGTCGCTTCGCCACGGCAATCCATTCTGATGGCGTTGAACATTGTAAGAAGCCGTCAATCGGCTCCAGCAAAAATTGATAGTCAGTACTTGTCATTGCCTATTCTGAGTCATTGCAACTAAATCCGGTCGGCAATTATAAAGCCATTGGCAACAGCGCTCAAAGGCCACTTTGCTTGGCTGAAGTGTTAATTTTCTGTGAGAGATATCACCAACAATGTTAATAATCGTCACGTTATTGACGCACAAGTTGATCGACACACTGTTTTTTTTTGAGGTTTGTATTTAAAGTGTCACAAAAGCTCGGCACTATGCCGCAGCAACTCATGGAAGAGTCGTTTGTTGTAATTCCCTTTAGAGTAGTTGTATGGGTGGCTCCACAATACGATCAGTTGCTGTGTTTACCCAAGTTGCCCATGGATACTACCATGGTGACTTGTGCCGTGAGCTTCTTACCATTGCGCGTGAGCTGAATATCCGAATTCAGCTGATAGTTACTGGCGCCTACTCAGACTTCGACAACGAACTCAGCCTTAATCATGTCGACGCGGTCATTGTTGTTCGTGACGCGATTTCAAGCCGTTTGCTACAAACCATTCAATCTCGCAAACTGCCATTAGTATGTATCGGTAGTGATCATGCTCATCATGATGTCGATAGTGTATTGATTGATAACGAAGATGGCATCACCCAAGCTTTTACCAGCTTGCATGAACAAGGTCACCGACAGTTTACCTTCGTCGGCAATCTATCGACGTCAGACATCAAGCAACGCTACGATACCTTCCGCCATTGTCAGAGTGCTTATGGCATTGAGCAACAGCCATCCGACGCCATTGATGTCGGTAGTATTTCGTTTTACGGTGGCGAACAAGCAGCCAATCGACTCATTCAAATGAACCCGATGCCCACTGCAGTGCTTTGCGCTAATGACCTAGTCGCAATTGGCTTAATAGGGCAACTAAAACAACTGGGGTGGCGAATTCCACAAGATATTGCTGTGGTTGGTTTTGATGGTTCCCACATTGCAGCAGCTCATCGCCCCACTATTAGCACTATTAATCAAGATTACTTTGCCACTGCCGATGCTGCGTTTGAGCTGTTGCTAGCGCGTCATCAACTACCACAAAAGCCAGTTGAGCATCGTTTAATAGAAACCGAGTTTTTAGCGGCACAAAGTTCGGATTTAGCTGAAAGACCAGTGGCAGATGAACACATAGCGTCAGACGGAGAGCTAGCGATTCGCTCGCTGCAAGCCTATTTCAGCGTCCATGAAAGTTTGCGTTCCAGTTTGGCCGAGTTCGTTAGTTTAAATCATCAGTTCGGTGAATTTATGCGCTTCGCGTGCCTAGCTGAATGGTCCGGCACTGATGAGCATAATCACTATCTGAAGATCATCGAAATGTATGGTGACTTTGATGCTCTTGATGTTGAACGCTATCCGGGAGCCTGTAACTGTCTACCTGAAAATTTCCCTCCTCACTCGTTGACTGACAAATTCTGTCAACCTGCCAGTCAAGTACTGACAGTGCCGATACGCTTGCGTGGCGAGTTGTGGGGAGCGCTCACCTTTGCCGCACGTTTCACCCCAGCCAACAAGCTCGATCTTTATCATCAGTTTGTTGAGCTTGTCGCTCAGCTTAGCCATCGCATTGAGCGCGATCTGTTAGAACAGCTTGCCAATCGTCACGGAAAGATTACTGACCGACTGCAACGCCGTTTGCAATCGGTGGCACAAACCGCAACTGGCGGTTTGTGGGAGTGGGACCTCAACGAGGATACGGTACAGTGGAATGAACGGGCGTTGGAGTTATTCGGTTTCAACCAAGCTGAGCAGCCGGTATGCCAGCAGCAGAGCTTCTACCATTACATGAGTGAGCCAGACATCGCCATTGTCAAACGCCGTGTAGAGGCTCACGTCAACCATGGCATGCCGTTTTCGGTAAACTTTCGTATTCAGTGTCAAGACGGTTCGATTCGCTGGTTTGCTGCCACAGGTGAAGCTATCGTCGACGCTCACGGCTATGCCAAACGCATGTTAGGTACCATCAAAGACGTCACAGACAAGCGAAAGAACAATCAGCGCTTTCAAATGGCGGCAAGCTATGACGCCACAACAGGCCTGCCAAATCGCTCAATGATCAGTGATCAAATTGCTCAGCAGTTATCTGCTGCGCCAGAGCAACCGGTCGCGGTTTTGCAAATCGGGCTTGACCGCTTTAAACACCTCAATGACCGTTTTGGCCACGAAGTTGGCGACAAATTGCTACAACACGTCGCCAACTTACTGAAAAAAGGCCTAAGAGAAAGTGATTTCTTTGCCCGCTTCAGCGGCGATGAATTTATATGTTTGTGTTTGGTCGATAATCAGCGCCAAGCCGTGATGATGGCTAATCGTTTAATCAACATTATCGAGCAGCCTCTGCAAGCGACCTTTGGCGTCGATTTTTACGTCACCGCCAGTGCCGGTATTGCGCTGTACCCAGATCACGCTGACACGCCAGCAAACTTGCTCCGCAATGCTGATATGGCAATGCAGCAAGCGAAGAAATCTGGCCGCAACCAATCCGTTCTGTTTAAACAATCGCTTCGACTTGAGCATAATGTCAGGGCTCGCATCGATCACGAGTTACGCAAAGCAATCGTTAAAAATGAATTATCGCTGGTGTTTCAACCGCAAATTTCAACTGTTTATGGCGAACTTGTTGGCGTTGAAGCTCTTCTGCGCTGGCAATCCAGCGAACTTGGTACCGTATCGCCTGCGGAGTTTATTCCAATGGCCGAGGAAAACGGCCAGATTGTTGAGCTCGGACTGTGGGTGATCAAAAACGCCTGCCTAGTATTACGCCAATGGCAGCATAATCAGCGCCGCCCAATCAATATGTCCGTCAACGTTAGTGCCGGCCAACTGACCGATCCAAACTTCTTAAAAAATGTCACTGAGATAATTAATGCCACAGGTGTCGATCCAACCGGATTAACGGTTGAAATTACCGAGTCGACTGCTATTTCAGAAATGGATAACGTCAGAAACCTACTGGAGCAGCTAAGTGGCTTAGGTATTCGCATTGCACTAGATGACTTTGGTACCGGCTTTTCCTCCATTTCTTTGCTACGACAACTGCCGTTCGATAGCATCAAGATTGATCGCAGCTTCCTAAGCAATCTAACGCGCGAATCGCAGGATTGGTATATTGTCAAAGCGATTCAAGATTTAGCATCAGCGTTAGGCCACGAAGTCGTCGCCGAAGGCGTTGAAACCAACCAACAACTAAGCCTCACACGAGAGCTTCAATGTGACGTTGTTCAAGGTTACGTGTTTAGCCGTCCGCTCCCCCTAAATGAGCTGGAAGCCCGATATTTCCTGCCTCAGAACCGAAAAATCCGCCGAATTAGCTAAAAATCCAAACTTGACGAAAGCAAAGCCCTCGTCAAAAGTGGGTTTAAGCAGTTTAATTATTGAACTGTTGCTGGTGAGAACGCCGTATAAACGGCGACACAGAAAAAAGAAGGAAATAGCTATGATCCTGAACCATCTTTGGGGCCTGTATGCGCACCCACGAGAAGAATGGCAAACCATCGATCGAGAGCACGAGAGCGCGACGTATAGCATTGCCCATATCATGCTGATAGCCCTGATACCGTCAGTGTGCGCTTACATGTCTGCTGTTCATATCGGCTGGCGAATTGGAGTCGGCGACCCAATCTTCCTGTCATCCAATTCGGCATTAATGATGGCAGTGGCAATGTACTTTGCGCTACTCGCCGGTGTCGGAGCTCTTGCTTATCTGGCGAAATGGATGGCCCAAACGTTCGGCTCGTCACCAACCTACACCCAGTGCTTAGAGCTCGCCTCTTACACCGCAACGCCGCTGTTTATGGTCGGCTTTGCAGCACTCTACCCGGCAGTCTGGTTCGTCATGCTCGTCGGCTTAGCTGGCCTGGCATACTCCGTCTACTTGCTTTATTCAGGCATTCCGATACTAATGCACATTCCCGAAGAGCGAGGATTCATCTACGCTAGCTCGGTGGTCACTTGCGGCTTAGTGTTATTAGTGTCCACGCTCGCTGGTACGGTCATCTTGTGGAACCTGGGTTTAGGACCAGTATTCGTCCAATAGGCCGATCAATTGCAGCAACAAAAAAAGGCAGCGTCAGCTGCCTTTTTGTTAGCCAAAAAATACCGTCAGCCGACTTAAGGGTGGCCTTCGTTGTGCATCTCTAAGTTTGAAGCAAGCTCCGCTGCGCGGTCAGCTTTGGCATCGTCATTGCGCATATCATTCAACATTTGCAAATAACCGCTATCGATATCATTGGTGATGTAACAACCATCAAATACCGATGTTTCGAATCCCTTGAGCTCTGGGTTGCCCTCTCTGACGGCTTCAATCAAATCACTCAAGTCTTGGAAAATTAGGCCATCCGCTTCAATCGCGTCACAGATACCTTTTACCGTACGTTCATGGGCAATCAGTTCTTCTGCTGATGGCATATCGATACCATACACATTCGGGTAGCGAATCTCTGGTGCAGCAGAAGCAAAGTAGACCTTATTTGCGCCACTATCTCGAGCCATTTCAATGATCTGCTGCGAGGTTGTACCACGAACAATGGAGTCATCAACGAGTAACACGTTTTTACCCTTGAACTCAGCACCAATTGCATTGAGCTTTTGACGAACTGACTTCTTGCGAGTTTTCTGACCCGGCATAATGAACGTTCGGCCAATATAGCGATTCTTTACAAAACCTTGGCGATACGGGATTTTTAGTTCAGCAGCAATTTCCAAGGCGATATCACATGAAGTTTCCGGAATTGGAATAATCACATCAATATCTTTGTCTTCCCACTCGCGACGAATCTTCTGTCCAAGCTTACGGCCCATGCGCACCCGCGCTTGATAAACTGAAACCTTATCAATAAAGGAGTCAGGGCGAGCAAAATAGACAAACTCAAAGATACAAGGATTGTGAGAGAATTTTTCAACACATTGCTGGCTGAACAACTGGCCATCATCGGTAATGTAGATGGCTTCGCCCGGTTCAATGTCGCGCTCCAAGGTGAAACCACAAACGTCCAAAGCAACGCTCTCTGAAGCTACCATATAATCCGTTTTGCCACTTTCATCGACACGAGAGCCCAATACCAACGGCCGGATACCGTGAGGGTCTCGGAACGCAATCAAACCATGGCCAATAATCAATGCCACAGCAGCATAGCCACCACGCACCTGTTTTACCGTTGCTTTCACCGCGCTGAAAATATCATCCGGAGTCAAGTTCCACTGTCTAGAGACGCACATCTCATGAGCTAAGACATTCAACAACACCTCAGAATCAGAGGTCGTATTGATGTGGCGACGAGCCGTCTGATAGAGCATCTCTTTGAGCTCATCAGCATTGGTCAAATTGCCGTTGTGAGCCAATGACACACCGAATGGTGAATTGGCATAGAATGGCTGAGCTTCTGCTGAGCTAGAACTACCAGCGGTTGGATAACGCACATGCCCGAGGCCGATGTGACCTTGCAGGCGATGCATGTGCAAGGTGCCAAACACGTCTCGTACCAAGCCGTTGGCCTTGCGTAAACGGAAGCGTTGCTGATCATCAATAGTCATGATCCCCGCTGCGTCCTGACCGCGATGCTGCAAAACAGTCAACGCGTCATAAATAGTTTGGTTCACTGGCGAATTCGCCACAATGCCCACAATACCGCACATAAGAAGGGTCACCTCAGCTTGAAGTCGTCGCTACCTTCAGTAAGTCAGACGACTGCTCGATATAATCAAAAAACCAACGAACTACAATTTTAAATTCAGGGATAAGCAACGACTGTTGCCACCACTGGGTTTGTGCCGCGCCGGTAAAGGCATCCATGAAAAATAGCAAAGCGCAGACAATTAGCACACCGCGCAAACCACCAAATACCAAGCCCAACACTCGGTCTGTGCCCGACAAACCGGTCTTATCGACCAAATTGCCAATCACAGTGTTCACTAAAGCTCCAAGAATCAGAGTACAAATGAACAAGGCGGCGATGGCTGCAGCATCCCTCAACAGCGCATCATCTATTCCGGTCAGAAACACCGATAAATCTTGATAGAACTGACTGGCAATGAAAAAAGCAATGACCCAAGTAAGCAAGGAGATCGCCTCGCGGCTAAAACCACGCATTAAGCTCACTAGAGCTGAAATTAAGACAATTGCAAGAATGGAATAATCAATCCAAACCATGCTAATACTCACCTGCCGAAATCGGCGCGAATTCTAACAAAATAATTACAGGCTTGACCATGGTCATTTATTGGCTTTGTGGATTATAGGGAAAGACCCGGCCATTAAGACCGGTCAAGCGCTTCACTTCAGGCTGCATCGCAGACAGTTTATTTTTGTCTAGATTAGGGCCGACATAAACCCAAGTTGGCTTGCCTTGAATTGCAGTTTTGGGTTTGCTGAAGGCCGGAAAACCAGCATCTCTTAGCTTGGCAATGAGGGAGTTAACGTTATTGGCATTGCGAAAAACGCCAAGCTGTAATACCCAGCCACTATCTTTGAACTGAGGTAATTGTCGGTCCGTCGGGTTAGTTGGCGGTTCTGCCGCCACTGGCTGCGGTTGCTCACTATCGACATTGTCGGCCACTTCAGCTTCTGATGTGCGATTCTCGGCCGCCATAATAGCGGAGTCATTAGGCACATTTAGCGGCTCTATCGGCTGCTCAAGTTGAAATTCAGGCGAGGATAACTGTGGTTGCAACGGAATCATCGCAAAATCCTGCTTGCGACTAACTTTTTGGCCATCGAGCACATCGGGCAGAATAATGGCTGCCAATGCCACAAGAACTGTCGCGCCGACCAGTCGATGCTTGAGTTGAGAATTCACGCTCAGGTATTTCCTTGCAGCACGGATTGCGCCTCTGCAACCGTGTAAAAAGAGCCGAAGACGACAACCATATCATCTTGGTCTGCCGATTCAAGAGCCTGTGACAACGCATCTGCGACATTTGGGTGAGTGACCACCGAGCAAGCAAACGCTTGCGCCAGTTGCTCTGCACTGGCGCCACGGGGGACACCTAATCCGCCCAAGTACCAATAGTCGACGACCGGCAACAGTGGTTTTATTGAGTTCAGGCTATCTTTGTCTGCCAGCATCGCCACGACAGCATACACCTTGCTGCCATCGCGTTGACAGCGAGATATTTTGTTTGCCAACAAACGCGTCGATTGAGGGTTATGGGCAACATCAGCAAATACTGCTGGATGGGTTTGCAACTGCTGCCAACGGCCAGGCAACGAAGCCTGTGCCAAGCCCAGACGCATGGTTTGGTCAGGTACCGATAGTTGGGCGGCGCGAATAGCGGTCACAGCAGTCGCCAAATTCTCTATCGGTAATTGAGATTCGGCGATCGCGTCGAGTTGATAATCGTCGCTACAATAGCACCAGCATGAATTGTCATCGAGCTTGAGGTCAAAGTGAACACCTGCAGCAATGATCGTAGCGCCGATATTAGACGCATGTTGAGCAACACTGTTGGGCAACTGAGCATCGCCAAGAATCGCGGGTTTGCCGGAACGGAAAATGCCAGCTTTCTCAAACCCTATCTGCTCGATGTTATCGCCTAAAAATGCTTGATGATCGAAATCGACAGTGGTCACTACCGCGACATCGGGTTCAACCACGTTGGTTGCATCTAATCGGCCACCAAGCCCTACTTCCAACAGCACCACATCAGGGGCTTGTTGTTGCAGTAGCCATAGCGCCGCTAGCGTTCCAAACTCAAAGTAACTTAAACTGACATCACCACGCGCAGCTTCTATCACTGCAAACGCTTGGCAATGAGCCGCTTCGCTCAGCAGTTGGTTGTCAAGTCGCACTCGTTCGCGATAATCAACCAAATGTGGTGAACTATAAACCCCCACGCTATAGCCGGCTTGCAGCAAACAATGTTCAATATAGGCACAAGTAGAGCCCTTGCCATTGGTGCCAGCAACCGTGATCACTTTGCTACCATCGAAGCTGGTCAACGACAGAGCGTCAGCCACCTGACCCACTCGTTCGAGGCCAAGTTCAATAGTCGTTGGGTGAATGGATTCGAGATAAGCCAGCCACTCAGCTAGAGAGCGGCTGGGTATTTGAGTGTTCGACATTACTCAGACAGGGGTAATAGTTCGCTTTCTGTAGTCGGCTGATTAGTCAACTTGGCCAATAAGCGCGCCAAAGTGTCGCGCATCTCACGACGGTCAACGATCATATCGACAGCGCCATGTTCAACCAAGAATTCACTGCGTTGGAAACCTTCCGGCAGTTTTTCTCGCACCGTTTGTTCAATGACTCGAGGACCTGCAAAACCAATGAGCGCCTTCGGCTCGGCGACATTGATATCACCCAACATGGCCAGACTCGCTGATACGCCTCCCATCGTCGGATCGGTCAATATCGAGATAAATGGCAAGCCTTGCTCCGACATTCGAGCCAAGGCGGCAGAGGTCTTGGCCATTTGCATCAGACTAAATAGCGCCTCTTGCATTCGCGCACCACCACTGGCGGAGAAGCAAATCAATGGCAGGTTATGTTCCAAACAGTATTCAGCAGCTTGGACAAAACGAGCGCCAACAACAGAGGCCATGGAGCCGCCCATAAAGGAGAATTCAAATGCCGCAGCAACGACTTTGACGTCCTTGATTGAGCCACTCATTACAACCAAGGCATCTTTCTCGCCTGTGGACTTTTGGGCCGCAGCAATTCGCTCTTTGTAACGCTTGGAATCTTTAAATTTTAGTGCATCTTTTGGCTCTAACTCTGCACCGATCTCAACGCGATCACTCTCATCCAACAAACGTTCGAGACGTTTCCGAGCCCCAATTCGCATGTGATGGCCACACTTAGGACAAACCTCAAGATTGCGCTCTAGCTCGGCGCGGTAAATGACTTGGCCACAGCCACCGCATTTACCCCATACACCTTCAGGAATGTTGCGACGCAGCGAAGCGTCTACTTTGTTTTTTGGGAGAATCTTTTCAATCCAGCTCATGTTTTTATTCTCGGTCGCTGTCCGCAGAGGAAATTCATTAATAAAACCGGCACATTAAAACACAACTCAGGCCGTTGTTCATCGTTTACTGGTCTTACCCGATGTGTCATTTGGACCACCAAAGGTATTGTTCGTTCAATTCAGGTCAAAGTCGTCAGGCAAGAACAAAGGCCCCATGGTTGGTTTTGGTATCGAGTACTGTTGAGGATAGATCACATTCACCAAATACAAACCATGTGGCTTAGCAGTCGCCGCTGCAACCGTCCGGTCTTTTGCCTCTAACACTTGCTGCAACCACTCACCGTCGCGCTCCCCTTCACCCACTTTGATCAGCGATCCGACAATATTGCGGACCATATGATGAACAAAAGCATTCGCTTGAATATCAACAACTAAATAGTCGCCGAAACGTTTGACCGCAACGTGATGAACATTGCGAAAGGGCGAGTTAGACTGGCATTGAACGGCACGGAAACTACTGAAATCAAGCTCACCTAACAAGCATTGAGCGGCTTCATGCATCGCCTGAGCATTCAGCGGGTGATAATGGTGGGTGACGCCAAAACGCATAATCCCAGGACGTAACCGCTGATTCAATATGATGTAACGGTAGCGCCTTGCAGTTGCGGTAAAGCGAGCATGAAAGTCATCTGCAACGGGCTGAGCCCAACGCACAGCGATATCATCCGGCAACTGGGAGTTAACCCCCAAGCTCCAAGCGGCCATATCTCTGGGTTTGCTGCATTCGAAATGGACGACCTGACCGGTGGCATGAACACCTGCATCGGTCCGGCCAGCGCATAACACCTCAATGTCCTCACTGGCGATCTGAGATAAAGCTTTTTCCAGTTGCGCCTGAACACTATCTACCTCTCGTTGGCGCTGCCAACCAAAGTAACCAGTGCCCTGGTACTCAACACCAAGTGCAATGCGCATGACGGTTTACTCTTTTGAAAAACAACAAAGCTCGCCATTATAGCGAGCTTTGCTTTGATTGGTATGCTGAAACAACTAACTTAATCGTTGCAGCAATTCGGTCGCCTCATCCTTTTGGCCGTCATTGCCACTACTAGCTATTTCCTCCAGCAGTTGTTTAGCGACCTCTTTGTCACCAATTTCAATATAGGCTCTGGCGAGGTCTAGCTTAGCGGCGATGCCATCTTCCTCTTCGAGCTCGATGTCGTCTTCAAGATCACCCACTAGCATAATGTCATCATCAGGCCCCGCGGCGCCATCAGCTTCAGCCAACAACTGATCAATGTCGAGATATTCGTCTTCGCCATCTTTTGACGATTCCGGTTCGGCGGGCATTTGCTGTTCAATAGCTGCCAGCTCGGTATCCAAATCAACACTGTCATCTTCACCTAACTCAGTGAGCTCTTCTGCTTCAGAAATAACCTCTTGGTCTGGCGATGTTTCATTCAACAGCTCATCGGCAACATTGGATAAATCGAATTCTTGCTCCAGCTCATCAAACGACACTTCGTCGTCTTGCGACTGGCTATCCGGTTCCGACAACAAGTCGGATTCAAAGTCGGCCAGTAGCTCATCGGCACCATCACTATCCAACACCTGTTGTGGTTCTGGTTCAGATTCAATGTCAGGGGATGCCGCTGGGGTCTCGGCAGCTAAGATCTCTTCGACATCCAGCTCTGCAGGTTCCGGCGCAGACTCCGACAGTTGGGTATCGGCAGATTGATCAACCGCTTCTTGGGTTTCAGCAATCAAGCTTTCAATATCGATATCCGATTCAACGCCACTCTCTTCAGCGAGAGGCTGTTCAGGACCTGACTCGGCGAGCAAACTATCAATATCAACCAGTTCTTCGGTTTCTGGCTCATCCAGTTCATCTTGAACTTGCTGGGGAATATCGTTGCTTTCAGATGCCTCTTCAACGGATGCCAAAAGCTCATCAACATCTGCTGTCGTTACTGGCTCCGCATCAGGCTCGCCAACTAATTCTGATTCAGGATCATTGGCTTGCGGTTGTTCGGCAGGAGCAACTTGAGCATCAAACTCATCCACCAAATCATCAATATCGGCGATATCATTGACCGGCTCGCCAGCCTCCTCGGCAGCTGTTTGGGCGGCTACAGCGGCAGCAAACTCATCCATGATGTCATCAGGATCAGAGCTTTCTTCGGTTCGCTCATCCTGACTATCGGCCGCACCAATAGCATCAAATGCTTCTTCCAACGAATCATCATCGTCGCTAGAGGATGGGCCATCAGATGCGGCCAATTCGTCCATCGCAGCCAGTGCATCGAGCGCGTCTTGAGTTAGTTCTCCGCCATCATCACTCAAATCCAAGTCAAGCTCTTGGATATCGGCCATTTCGGGCTGAGATTCGGTTGCTGGCGCTTCCGCATTAGCCGGCTCTTTGAGTTCATCATCAAGAGCTAGCAGATCAGCGCTATCATCGTCGAGGTCGATGGCTGCTTCGTCATCGTCATCTAAGCTAATGGCCTCGATTGGCGCATCATCCAATGCCAAGTCAACCAAAGCATCTTCTTCTGGCGCATCGTTATTATCATCAAGTCCCAGATCTAGCAGCACGTCCTCTTCGCTACTCTGCTCTTGCTCCGCTGTGTCAACCGCTTGTTCAGCCACTGCATCCTGTGCCAACAAGGTTTCCGGCATCGGCTCTGCAACGGTTTGCTCCTGAGCGCCTTCAGCATGTTTACGATGACGTAAAATCAACCAAGCAATTAGACCAAACACTACTGCAAGGCCTGCCGACAGCGACCATAGCCAAATGCTGGAAGCACCGATAGGTTGCTCCAATAGGTTATCAACCTTGGTACTGGTGACCTCAGATTGCTTCGCCAATTGCTCTCTGGCTTGCTCCGCCGCTTCGCGCTCCTGAGTCAACTCCGCTTCGAGGTTGACGATGGTTGACGACAAGTCTTCTACCCGGCTGGCGAGTTGGTCATTTTGAGCAATTAGAGTTTCGATGCTACCAATCGAGTTTGCTAAATCTTCTTTTAGTTGACGCATTTGAGCGTCATACAAACGGCGTTCGCGATCAGAAACCGCCGCTTTAGGTGGTTGCTCTACTGTTTTTTCCGCCACCACCTCTTGTGCTGGCTCCGGCGGAGCTTCAACCACAGGTTGCGATTCAGCTTGCTGAGGAGCAGGAGTTTCCGGCTGTGCCGCAGGCTCGACAGTCGTTTGGGCGACTGCCTGCTGCTGGTTCGTAGAGGATTTTTTAGCTTCGCTAGCGGCAAGACGTTGCTCATCATCACGTAATTGGGCAACTGCTTGCCGGTTGGTGTATTGGCGAGCTTCAGCAAGCGTCGGGATCAGCAGGAAGCTACCGCGGCTCAACAAATGAATATTGTTCTGCTCGAATGCATGGGGGTTTTTCAGGTACAGCGCGTACATCATCTGATAAACGGATATAGAGCCATCCGGACGGGTAACGCTAGCTATCCGCCACAAGGTATCTGCATTGGCAACAGGTCCATATCGTGTTGGGGCGGCTTGTTGTTGCTCTTTAGGCTCGCCATCAGGCCCTACGATTTCGACCTTTCCGCGCTCAAAAGCACCAGCGGCAATGGGTAAACTGGCAATGCTTGCCAGCAATGTAGCAGTCAAGATACGGCGGACCGCAGATAACCCAAAGCTAGGGGTTCGAGACATATTCCTTTCCTTTACTTTGCTGCGCCGGAATATGGGCACAATTGCGTGATGTTGGCTATATCTCAACATAATAAGCAATTCGCATTCCAACGCCACTACCCATATCGCAAGTTGCAGCAATATCCATGACAATCAATGGTAAAACGCCGACCATAAAAAAAGCCAGCCCAAGGCTGGCTTTTTGTCGTCAAGATATTGACATCAGATCAGCGATGTTCAATCACAGGTAGTCGCGAATCAAGACTTCAGCGATTTGGACACTATTTAGAGCTGCGCCTTTGCGGACATTATCAGCGACAACCCATAGATTGATGCCGTGTGGATGACTGATATCATTACGGACACGGCCAACATAAACGTCATCATTGCCGCTGCCCTCTTCTAACTGGGTCGGATAATCAGTGTCATCTTCAAACAAAATCACGCCTTGCGCTTCACGCAGCAGCGACTTTACGCCTTCGGCATCGATTTGATCTCGGGTTTCAATGTGGACAGCTTCGGCATGGCCATACATCACAGGGACACGAACCGCAGTCGGGTTAACCAGCACTGTTTCGTCACCCAAGATCTTTTGAGTCTCCCAAACCATTTTCATTTCTTCTTTGGTGTAGCCATTGTCTTGGAACACATCGATATGAGGTAACACGTTGAACGCGATGGTTTTTGGGTAAACTTTACTAGTCGCAGGACGGCCATTGATCATTTCACCAACCTGCGATGCCAACTCTTCAATGGCCTCTTTGCCGGTACCTGATACTGACTGATAGGTCGAAACATTGATCCGGCTAATACCAACCGTGCGATGAATCGGGCTCAACGCAACAACCATCTGAATCGTCGAGCAATTTGGGTTGGCAATGATGTTGCGATTACGGAAGTTGGCTAAGTCATGGGCATTTACTTCTGGCACCACCAGCGGAATATCCGGTTCGTAACGAAACTCCGAGGTATTGTCGATGACGACACAGCCGGCCTCTGCCGCAATTGGCGCATACTTAGCTGACACAGAACCGCCAGCACTGAAGAAACCTAGTTGCACCTGGTCCCATTCGAACTCTTCGGCATCAAGTACTTCAAGTTGTTTATTACCAAATTTCACAGTACCGCCAGCACTTCTGGCGCTAGCCAGAGCAAATACTTGATCGACCGGGAACTGGCGTTCGGCGAGAATATCGAGCATGGTTTGACCGACCACCCCGGTAGCGCCTAAAACTGCAACATTATACTTGGCTGACATGCTTGGATTCTCCGCTTTGTCGTTGTTATCTAGTGCTGAATTTGAAAACCGAGGGCAGCAATATCATCTCGCGCCACTTGGTTGTCAAAATCTGAAAATTGAATTTGAGTGCTTAGGATCTCGCGGCGCAAAGGATATGTCTTGCGCAATCGATCAAAGTATTCTGGTTGCTGACTATGGTGGCGCATCCGCTCGTCATCATTGCGCACGTCATAGACCGCTTGCACCAATTGCTTAAGCACCGCTTGGTTAGGAGCGGCGGATAAGGTCATCGCTGCGAGATCAGGCTTGGGCAATAAAGCCTGAACATTGGCCAGAGCGAAGCCATGTAACTTAGCCCAGTGATCGTAGACGATACTGGTGCCAAACGCTTTCCCCTCTTGCGAATAACCAGCAATGTGCGGCGTTGCGATATCAACGGCTCGCAACAACTCATTGTTCGGATTCGGCTCGTTCTCCCAGACATCCAACACAACCGATAGTTTTGGATGTCTGGTCAAATGCCGCAATAGTGCCTGATTGTCGATGACCTCGCCGCGACAAGCATTAATGAGTATCGCATCGGGTTTCATCATTTCGAGTTGCTCAGCAGCGATTAAGTGGAAGGTCGAATGTTCTCCATCGCGCTGCAATGGCACATGGAAAGTGATGATATCCGCTTGCTGCAGCACTTGCTCAAGCGGGGTTGAATGAAAATCCGGCTCAGCGGCTGCCCGCGGCGGATCGTTGACCAACACCTGCAGGCCCAGTGCACGTAACCTCGGCAACAGGCGAGTACCAATGTTGCCAATCCCAACAACTCCCATCGTCAGACCATGCAACTGCAACTGCCGTCGCTCCGCTATCAATAGCAAGCTGCTCAACACATAATCGCATACCGCATATGCATTACAGCCCGGCGCATTGGTGAAACTGATGCCCCTTTGTTGCAGTAGTTTCAGGTCGACATGATCAGTGCCAATCGTTGCGGTACCAACGAAATGAAGCTTGTTAGCCTGACTCAACAAATCGGCGTTTACTTTGGTTACTGAGCGGACTAACAGCACATCAACATCAACCAACATACTGGGGCAAATATCGCGCCCAGGGGCTCGAATCACGTCACCATAAGGTGAAAACAACTCTTCGACATATGGCATGTTTTCATCGGCTAATATGCGCATGAAGGTCTATCCATCTAGAAGTCCAAAATTCAGGGCGAATGTATGCTTTTTTACTGTACCTGTCCAGCAACGCCAGACTGCCACTAAAAGCAAAAAACCGGCCTATTGGCCGGTTTTCAATATCTGGCCAGTGACGCGGTTAACTGTACTTTTTAAATACCAAGGTTGCGTTAGTGCCACCGAAACCAAAGCTGTTTGACATCACTTGTGTCAGTTCGGCTTCTGTTGGTTCAGTAACAATATTCAGACCTTGTGCCGCTTCGTCTAAGTTCTCGACGTTGATCGACGGTGATACAAAGCTATTTTCAACCATCAATAACGAATAGATCGCCTCGTGCACGCCAGCCGCTCCAAGAGCGTGGCCTGATAGCGATTTGGTGGCACTAATCATTGGTGAATTGTCTCCGAACACTTGCTGGATTGCTTCGAGTTCTTTGACATCGCCAACTGGCGTCGAGGTACCGTGAGTGTTGAGATAATCGATTTTACCGTCAGTCGTACTCATCGCTTGTTGCATGCAGCGAATAGCACCTTCACCGGAAGGAGCCACCATGTCATAGCCATCTGATGTCGCTCCATAACCAACGATTTCAGCATAAATCTTGGCGCCACGAGCAAGGGCATGCTCAAGTTCTTCCACCACGACCATGCCGCCACCACCCGATATAACGAAGCCATCGCGATCAGCATCATAGGTGCGAGACGCTTTTTCTGGGGTTTCATTGTACTTAGTTGACAGTGCGCCCATTGCGTCGAACTGCATTGCCAAGGACCAGTGGCACTCTTCACCACCACCAGCGAAAACAACGTCTTGTTTGCCCAGTTGAATCAACTCCCAGGCATGACCAATACAGTGTGCGGAAGTCGCACAGGCAGAGCTCATCGAATAGTTGACACCTTTAATTTTGAACGGTGTTGCCAAACAGGCAGATGTCGTGCTACCCATAGTCCGCGGAACCATGTAAGGACCAATACGCTTGACGCCTTTTTCGCGCAAAATGTCTGCTGCCAGCACTTGGTTTTCAGAGCTGGCGCCACCAGATCCTGCTACCAGACCGGTACGGACATTAGAAACCTGCTCTTCGGTTAAACCGGAATCTTCAATGGCCTGCCCCATAGCAATGTAGGCATAAGCGGCGGCATCTCCCATGAAACGCAGCGCACGGCGATCAACATGGTCTTTTGTGTTTAACTGCACATCACCCCAGACTTGGCTGCGCATGCCCTTTTCCTTGAACTGCTCGGATGCGCGAATCCCAGACTTGCCTGCACGCAAAGAAGCCAAGACTTCCTCGGCATTGTTACCAAGACTTGAAACAACGCCTAAACCGGTGATAACGGCTCTTTTCATTGATAATTCCTGTTTAATTTAGAAACCTGCTGGTACAAAAACGCGTGAATTGTAATCGGATTTAGACTCTATACTGGTCCGCTTTGCTTACAATAAAGTTACACGTGTACGCTAATTTGTCGGTTATAGTAGCGCCACTTTAATCTCCATGCCACGCTAATATGAGTTCTGATCAGCAAATTCACTCTGCCAACCTGCATTTCAACGCCCACGGTACGCCTGTTGCGGAGGATTTTGATGACGTTTATTTTTCCAATGATGACGGCCTCGCCGAAAGCCAATACGTATTTTTAGCTGCAAATAAGCTACCCAGCCGGTGGCGAGCGCACAGCTGTAACTCATTTACTATTGCCGAAACCGGATTCGGCACGGGACTCAACTTCCTAGCCAGCTGGCAAGCATTCGATGACTATCTTAGTCAAGGCTCAGCAAACGGCGCGCAACAATTGCATTTTATTTCGTTTGAGAAATTTCCTTTAACCACAACTGACCTCGCTGCTGCCCACGCACACTTCCCTAACCTCACTCGATATGCCAGGCAACTGCAGCGCCAGTTTCCAACCGAGTTTCGCCGCGGATGCCATCGTTTGACCTTCGCAGAGGGACGGGTTGTGTTGGATCTGTGGCTAGGTGATATCAATGAGGTGATGCCAACGCTCCCCAACAATACCGGCGGTATTGTCGATGCATGGTTTCTGGATGGCTTCGCACCCAGTAAAAACCCTCAGATGTGGCAACAAAGTTTGTTTGACCAAATGTTTCGGCTATCACGGGCTGGCGCAAGCGTGGCGACATTCACCGCTGCAGGTTTGGTTCGAAGAGGATTAGCACAAGCCGGTTTTACTGTCGCAAAGCAGCCAGGTTATGGCAATAAGCGTGATATGACCATTGCCAATAGAGAGCCAAACCGCGTTTCAAGGCCAGATACAACAGACCAAACAGTAGCCATTATTGGTGGTGGTTTGGCAGCCTGTCTAACCGCCTGGAAACTTGCCAATGCTGGCAAACAGGTGGTTTTGCTGTGTGCCGACCAACAGCTTGCGCTAGCAGCCAGCGGTAACCGTCAAGGGGCACTGTATCCGTTACTAACGCCGAACCCCGGAGAACTCTCACAATTCTACTGGCAGGCGTTTGACCTCGCCTGCAATGACTATCAACAGCTCACAGCCAAAACCGATAGGATTCGACACCAGTGGTGTGGTTTGCTGCACTTAAATAGCAACGAAGAGCTGAGCCGCAAACATAGCGCTATTGCCAGCCACAACTATCCGAGCACATTAATACAATTGGTTGATGCGAACAGAGCAAGCGAACTGGCCGGTATCGATATCCCCCACTCTGCAGCTTATTACCCCAATGCAGGATGGTTTTGCCCCGGTGACATCTGCCGCTTTATCGGTGATTGGCTGATCGACAATGGCCATGATGTTCGTTTCGACTGGCGCGTTGATGACATCAGTCGTGACAATGGCTACTGGCAGCTGCAGGGCAAGCAAAGCATTAAGGCAAAGCAGGTTGTGATTGCTGCGGGGATTGATTCCAATGGCTTTGATGTCAGTCGTCATTTACCAATCAGCTCAGTGCGCGGCCAGGTTAGCCATGTCCCAGTCACGGAACAAAGCTCGCGGCTCAAGACCGTGATTTGCCACACCGGCTATCTTACTCCATCGGACCACGACGCTTGGGATGGCCATTGTATGGGCGCGACTTTTTCACGCGACAACAACAGTACTGAGTTACTGGACGAGGATCATCAGATCAACCTTGAGCGGTTGCAACAGGCGCTTCCTGAATCAGCATTACCCCAAGATTGGAAAAACTCGGCAACCGACGGGCGAGTTGGATTTCGAGCCGTGCTACGTGACCATTTCCCAGTTGTGGGGCCAATTCCAGATTGGTCTTCTGTTACCAAGCTGCCGCAAACGACTCAACTATCGGAGCTGCCGCATCAAGCTGGTTTGTATGTGATCTCAGGCCTCGGCGCTCGCGGTATTTGCTCCGGTCCCCTGGCCGCTGACATCATCACCAGTTATATCTGCGATACTGCTCATCCGACTTCGCAAGCGTTACTGGATGCCGTCAACCCAGGGCGATTCGTGTGGCGTCGTTTGAAGAAAAATCGCCCCTTGTTTGACTAGTGGTGTAGGTTTCCACAACGGCTGATCACTGGCTTTACTCGACACATTAAAAAATCGGAACAAAAAAAGGCGGGCTTAGCGCCCGCCTCTTGTTCTATCTAACCTTGCAACTGACCCCATTTAGCACAACGCGCGCCTCAGTATCATCGCGCTGCAGCCAGCATTGCTGATTTTGCTTCCAAAGCGTAAAGGCAATCACCTCAGCTTGCAGCTCGCGGCCATTTAGCAACTGGCCTTGGCTGTCTCGCGCTTGTTTTTTGTCTATCAACACCTTGCTATTCGTAGTAAAAGCCGACGATGAAAAGCTCAGTTGGCGGCCAAACAGTAATTCCGACGCTGCACGCTCCAACGTTTGCTTGGTTGCCGAATTCATCTCAACCAAAGCTGGCATCGGTTCGTTGGCATCGGCAGAAGTACTCAGACAACCTGCCAATGCAACAAGGCTAAAACCAGCGCATACAACAGTCGCCAATCTACTCATCGTTGCTATCCTCAATCGCAATATAGATGCGATTGTTCTCTGCCAGTGCGATGCCTCTTGGGTCGTACACTGACAACTCACTCTGCGAATCAACTAAGCCATTCAGATCGAGACTGCGAACCGCCACGCCGCTGGCGTTAACCGGACAGCTACCGGTGTTTAGTCGTTCTAAAGTGGCCGCTAACATCCCTTCGCTGGTATCGCCCAACGAATGCTCAAAGTCATCTGCAACCTCACAACCCGGCAACTCATCGTCAAAGCGCGGCGCAACTCGCGGCTTAAAGCCGTCGGCATAATCGCCAAAGCCTTTGTCATTGACGCCTTGGAATTGAATGGTGTAGTAGGTGGTGCCACAATTATCTGTTGGCACAAAGCCATATGGCTTGCCACATGTTGTACCGCCAATTTGAATCACTTCAACATCGATACCTCTGAGGCCATTCATCAGTGATTCACTGGCAGAACAAGTGCTACCTGTGGCAATAACAAACACCCGCTCCAGATCAAGGGTCGGTAGTTTATTGTCGGTCAACACCCCACGTTCCCAATCAATTTCTTCGGTATAAAACGGCGTGGCCGAGCTAGGGAATTTATCGTTGTACTGCAATACCTCAAAAACACTACCAGCAGTGTTTTGCTCGCCGGCAATCATGTACGCCAGCTGCGAGGACATAGCGAGTAAACCGCCGCCGTTATATCGCAAATCGAGGATCAGATCGGTGACGTTTTCGTCAGCGAAACGCTGGAAACCTTCAATCAATGGCGTTTGTGCTGGCCGCTGAAAGCCATCGAAGCGCATATAACCGGCAGTACCGGTGTCGGTCTGCAAGATTTGTACGTTGTTGACGAAGCTTTCTTCAAACACGCCAGATGTCAGGTTAAAAGTCACTTCGCTGCCATCGACGCGCTCAAAAGTAAAACTGAACTGACTGTTTTCCTCGGCAGGAAAGAGGGCATTATTTAGGAAATCGACATTATCACCGTCGATCACGTCTTCATCATTGATTCGAATAAGCTTGTCGCCACGGGCGACGCCCTCAAATCCAGCAGACGAACTGCCCTCAACCGAGGTCACTCGGATATCACGCGGCGGAGCGCTAGCAATAAAGCTCCAGTTAATGCCGTAGCCTGTTTGACTACCAGACTGAGAAAACGCTTCGAAATCGTCAGTTGATTCGTAAAAATGGAAGTTATCCTTCAACGCTCCGGAGGCTGTTGTTTGGGTGGTTTTTAACACCTCAAAGTAGCTTTGGGGTGAAGCGAAATTTGCCGGATTTACATCGGTAATTTCATCGTACCAAAGGTAGGTTTCATGGCTCCAAGAACGTAGCCAGAGCTTTTCATCCTCTTCGGTACCTTGCACGTCAGGGTAAGCTTCACCAAAAATATTAAGATGAGTTCTTACCACTTCACACTGACCGTCAAAGTCTGTCGATGGTTCGAATACTCCAGCTTGCCATCTGGATTCGGGTTGTGTTGGCGATGTTGGGGTTGAAGATGACGAGCTTCCTCCGCCACCGCCGCAACCGGTTAAAACAGCGGATACCAATAACCCTAAACAAATTTTGCGCATGCTTCCTTTCACTCCTTGCTTGTTGTCTTGAGGTCGCTTCATTGCAACCTCCATATATGTGTTTCCATAAGCTTAATGCCTGCTACAACCGGTAATCTTATCATGGAGTTAGCTTAAAAAGTTGGCTAAGTAAGATTCATCTATCTGCTGATTTTTGTTGGGCTCTAGTTTGTCGATACCAGACCGTTGACATCGGGGGCAAAACAGTAGTGGAGGTCAAGTATCAAATATTTGCGTTAATGTTCATACGTAGAGAGATTTGTTCTGCGATCAATAGCAGTGAAAAGTCCCTTTTATTGGTGACGAGCAGACACGGTCAAGCGCTCCAACTTGGCTTCTGGAGTGGCAAATATGAAGCCCCAAACCAGCCCGCTGATTTGGGGCGACGATGTCGTTATTGCTGTTGAGGATTTACCGCAAGCAACAACACCCCATTCGATGGTAGTTCGAATTCTGCACCTAGCTCCTCGCCAGTCAGCAGATTGGTGCTGAGTGCATTGGCTCCGGTTTTCATCGCCGTAGACAGGGTTGCTGTGCTACTACCGATGTTAATGACCGTCATCAAGTAACTGCCGTCAGCCTGCTTCACAACACGCCAGTGACAGCCTTTGTGGCCAGTGCCGTTCGCCTCATTGAGTAACACGGTGTCATCGGCATTGGAATTTGCCAACAACTCAAGCGCTCGGCTGGCAACATCATTGAAATCGGCACTCTCTGCCATGGTGATCAGCTCACCCGCTGCGGCGACTAAGCTAGATGCCCGAGTTTGACCGTACTCGTTTTTAGCCAAACTCGAGGAGTTATCGACAATGATGGTGCCGCCGTTATTCAAATAGCGCTGCAACGCGGCAAACTCAGCATCAGTGACATATTCAGTGCGGTACACAACAATTACATCCCAATCGCTATTGTCTTGACTATCGATGACGTTTTGAGTGGCGTAGCCCATTGGGAAGCCCTCAAAAAACAACGACTCGTAGAGCTCAAACTGTTCCGTCATGTGATTGTTTTTGTTAATTGCAGAGGTCTCTGAGTAGAACAATCGGATTGGCCGTTTTTGTTGCCGCAACGCCATGATCTCTTCAGAGAAGCTATTCATGTCCATCATCACTTGAGTGACAGCGTTCGCTACTTGAGGTTGCATCGCGGTTGAAGCGGCATACGAACCGGCAAGAGCCGGATCGGCAAAGTTCAAATCGCCCTCCAGGCGATCCTCCGGCGAACCATCGGGATCCCGCGCCCAGAACCAGCTCATGCTGGCATCCATTCCCATGATAGTGGCCAGCCAGAAGGTGTTTCGGACGTACGCTGGCGACATTCCCAAGTCGCGATACCAAGAGGTCGACAGAAAATGGCCTTCAGAATTGACATGAATCTTATTTGGCGCCACCGATTCCATAAAATCGTAAGAAACTGCAAGCTCCTCCCAGAAGTAGGAATAATGCGCTTCCCACTCCTCGGGCGAAGTAGAACGCAGATCTCGACCTCTAGCTTTGGCATCATCGCCAATCATGGTGGTGAGCACAGTGAGAGCCTCTAAATCGATACCGTGCGAACGAGAATTCTCGGTGAACAAATCGGGCATGATTTTGATGTGAGTATCAGCTTCAGGATTAGCGGCCAGTAACTCGTCCTGCAGCATTTTAAACCAAGCAATACCGCGATCCATGTTGTAGCGACACCAGTCATACCATATCGGCTGACCACGTTTCGCTAGACTAATCGGAATGTCGATAGTTACCTCAGAAAACCCATTAAACTGGCTATCCCAGTTGTCATTGAGCTGTGCAATGTTGTCCTGGTATTTGTCTTTTAGCCAATCCCTAAAACCATTTAAGGTATACGATGAAATATCATTCATCTCTTGGTAATTTTGTGTCCAATGGCCTTGCTCGGAGAACCAGTGCGGCTCATTTGACAAAATAACCCCGGCCTTAATGGCGTGTTTGCCTCGGCTTAGCTCGCCAAATTCACGAACAATGTTACGCCAAGTTGTTTGTACCAATGGGTTGTCAATGTCAAAACCGGTGAACAGCGAGCGTCCAGTAGCAATCTCTGGCTCTCGGTCGCGCATCCACTGTGGCACATTAGTATTCCACAGCAGTGCGTAACCAACTTTGCTGTCTTCTTTGCTGTTTACCTCATTGACTTTACCTTGCCAAATGGAATCGCCCCTGTCGCTCCATGAAAGACTAATACTTGGCATCGAGTCCATGTTGCCCAAGTGATCGTTGTAGAGGTCTGGGTCATTCGTTGGGTTGCCCTGTGCCTTGGAGAAATAGTCATAAAGAAACACTGGTTTGCCATTGCTGACGAACATATCGTCCGCCACACTAATGTTCTGCCAGTCGACTTTAGTCACAGCACGACGCTCGACAGAACCTTCGAGTACTTGAGTTAACTGCGCGATGCCATCGTCTAGAATGTCAACCACTTGTTGGCGCTGAAAATCTGGCAACATAGCGGCGTAGTGATCTTTTTGATCGCGAAATGGACCATAAATGCCAAACAGGCCAGCAACTGTATCTGGATTGTTTTCATCCCACTCAGCGAACTTCAGAAACTCTTTGGCAAACCAAATCACGGTTTGCTCGCGAGTGGTATCAATTTGCTCCAGCTCAGCATCAGCCATCAATGCTTCAAGCGTGGCAATGTTCGCCTCGGCTTGTTCAACTAGGGTCAATTCCGGCTCTGGTTCCGGCGTTGGATCAGGAGTTGGATCTGGTGTTGGATCTGGGGTCGGTTGCTCAACAACCGGGCCAGAACTATCGCTCGAGCCGGAAGAGCCGCCACAAGCATTACAGCCTAAGGCGATCAACGCCAAGGCAAGCGGTGCGATTTGTTTGCTGTTATTCATATTATTGTTCTCGTGGGTGTTATTACGATGAGTTCCATCTACCAAGCACGTCGCTATTGGCTGTGGCTATCCTCTGACTTTAAAGGTGTTGACATAGTCGCTGAGTGATTTGCCCGACTGGCTGAGCTCGCCACAAGCCTGCACCGTGGCATCCGTTTGCACGGTCATCTCGTGGGTATCGTCTTTGACTAAATGAATACGCTCATTGATTTCTGAGGCAACGACGGTTTGCTCTTCGGCGGCGGTGGCAATTTGCGTCGACATACCATTGATGTTGTCGAGTTGCTCGCGCAATCGATCAAACGCCGCCAAGCTGTTCACTACGACGTCAACCGCCTGAGCCCCCTGCACTTGCAGTTGCTCCATGCTATTAGTGGTTGCCCGCGATCCAGCTTGCAGCGTTTCGATTTGGGTTCTGATCTGTTCAGTTGATTCCTGAGTGCGGCTCGCCAGCGTTCTCACTTCATCGGCCACCACGGCAAATCCGCGACCCTGTTCGCCAGCGCGAGCTGCCTCAATCGCAGCGTTTAACGCTAATAAGTTGGTTTGCTCGGCGATTCCTTGAATCACTTCCAATACACTGCCAATTACTTCCGTTTCACTGTTGAGTTGCTTGGCTTTATCTTGGGTACTGGCTAACTCAGCGATCAGTCGTTCAAGAATATCCTTGCTGTCGTTGGCATTCTGAGCACTGGTCACTGAACTTTGGTGGGCACTAACAACTGCAGAAGCGGTATCTTGAGCAATAGTTGCTACTTCTTGAATCGTCGCACTCATCTCATTGACAGCTACTGATACGCTGTTAGTCGCTTCATCCTGACTGGTGGCGCGACGCTTGTTTTCGGCCATCGACTGCGACACAGAATCGGTCAATTGCTCCATGTTGCTGGTTTCTCCACGAACCCCGAGCAAGGCCTCGTTAAAGCTGTTTTGCAGCGTATTGAAGGCGCGCGACACCTCTGCGAGTTCATCAGTGCCAGTGACAGGAACATCACGACTAACATCCTTAGTCTCTGCCACTTGTTTGAGTTCTTTAACCAAAATCTTAAGCGGAGCGATAATCGACAAAATAATGAAGTAGGACACGCTGCCGATCAGCAATATCGAGCCAAGTAGCAACAAAATGCTGTTGTTGACCTTGCTCTGCGCGTCATCCAACTGAGTGAGCATTTGTTTGGCGATGCGCTGATCGGTGAATTCAATAACTTGACGCAACGCCCGAATATTCTGCGATGACATTTCAAACCATTGATCCGGCGACAGCTGGTAGGACTCACCACCAGAACGAGCGAGCTTGGCACGCAGCTTTTCCAGCTGTTTATGAATATCCGTTCTCATGTAGGTATCGCGAAACAGTAAACCGACATCCTCTGGAGCATACGAGCGAAAACCCTCGGCAGCGTCCTCAGACTGTCGCAACGCCGCGACGGTTGTCGCCACAGAAACGTAGTCGAGAGTCGGCTGGCTTAAGGTGCGGATCATCGCACCGCGTTCAAATGAGACGATGGTGTCCAACTTGATCAGGGCTCGGTAACTGCCGAGTAACAGGCTTAGATCACTGTCAATTGCAGCTAGTTTGATCACACCATTAACGATGTTAAGTGATCGTTTGACTAGCGGGTAATAATCATTCATCACCCACTTTTTATCGTCGTATTGCAGCTGGTAACGATCAATGTGTTGACGGGTGCGTGGCAACTTAGCCGCACCTTCCAATAGGCTGTTGACTCTTTGTTCAAAATGGCCAAGTTGTTGTTTCGATGCGGCGAAGTACTGCTTGTAATCGTTCAATGCCCGATCAACGCGTTGACGCTGTTCTCTGAGTTGCTGGCGATAACGTTCGCCCAATGCGGGATTACTTTTGCCCTGAACAAAACCATAGGTGTAGTCACGCTCAGATTGCACCTGTTGCAGTAGTCCACCCGTTTTTCGCGCTAACTCCATGGCAATGGACAACTGTTGTAAGGCCTCGTTCTTAGCTGATGCTTGCAGATAACCTTGCACAGCCAGCCCCGCGACCACCAAAATAGGCAACAAGGTCAGGATCAAGATCCGAGTTCGAATTTTAAGTTGGTTTAATACGCTCACCGCTCAACTCCACACTTGGGGTTCATCCATAAACCAGACATTAATTGATCTGACAAGTTATAACATATGATGTTTATAAAATTTACACTTTTACAACGACTGGTGTAAGCGTTGTCATAAACAACAACTAAGAACTGCTAGCGAGATCATCATTTTGATTTGCTTTGGGAGGTGAATTTTTACCAGTTGGTCTTTTTAACCAGGAGATGATTAAAAAAGTCTGCTGCCCAAACGGGCACGGGCAGCAGCAACCACACAAACAGGAACGCCGACGTTTCCAACGAAGGCGACAATCAATTATTGAATCTGGTGAGTTTGGTTCAGTTTGGCACTGGCTAATTTGCTAACCGCACCATCACTCCACTTCACCTCGACAGAGGCAGGTTTGCTGCACTGGCCAACACCGAAATGAGCAATATTGTCGAACGTCGAAGAGTACATCGCCCCGGATGAACCAATTCGTCTTTGCTGGCTAATACCACAAGCTTTAACCATGACAATGGCACCGACAGATGTTCGCTTGCCGGAGTGAACCAAAGGCAGCGCAACTTTGACAAAGTTGTTGGTGTTTTTATGCTGCTGCAGCTGGTTGTCAAACAAGTGCCACTTGCCACGCTCTTGGCCCATCACGATGTCGATGTCGCCATCACCATCGCGGTCAAAGCTATCAATCGCCATGCCCCAAGAACCAATATCTCCGGTGCTGACATGGTGACCATCGGCCTTCACGAAAGTCCGCTTGCCGTCTTTGCCAGCCGTGTTGAGCCAAATTAAGCCAACGTTCTGTTCTACCAGCAAACCTTGTGGGCTAATCGCCAAATCAGCATAGCCGTCGTTATTGAAGTCGGCAGTGGTGACCGCAGTGCTTTGATTGGCTTCAGCTAATCCAACTTGAGCCGACACATCAACAAACTTGCCACCGCGATTTTCGAGTAATACATCATTCAAACCAGGGTGATGTTCAGCGGCTTTATAGGAAGAAACTTCACTAAATACAGCACTCGATTGGTTGAAAATACTGCCGGCAATGCGCCAGTTGTTGTTGCCGATGTAGCCGATGTATAGCCCCTTCGATAACTGCTTATCGGGAAAACCAAAGGCATCACTGCTGACCAATTTAGTGTTGCGTCCAGAATGGGTCTCGCCGTCAAACTCAAAGGTATAAGCTGATTCTCCAACCTTGAATGTAGTGTGTGGCCAAGGCGTCTGAAGATTTTCGATATGAAGTACTTCGCCTGCCGGAATCACATAGTCAAACTTACCGCGCATGGTGAAAAAACCCCATTTGCGGGTTTGTGGATTGTAGAAGGTTTCACCGGGCTTAAACGGCTTACCGCGAGCAATGAAAAGATCAAAGTCACCATCATTGTCGTAATCCAGCTCAACAATGCCATTCACATCAGCAATGCGATTAGGTAATACAACATCAGTGACCGTCTTGAAGGTCAAATCGCCCTGCCCTTGATAGGCCTGCATTGGTCCGTGACCGTAAATCAGCAAATCTGGGTAACCATCATTATTAAAATCGGTTACCAGCGTTTTCTGACCATCGCCTTTGACCGGGGGCAGCACATTATTGACGGTAAAGTAGCCATCACCCTGATTTTCGTAGACATAGTTTTCGCTAGCACCTAGCCGTTCTTTACTCGGGAAAGCGAAATTCAGCAGATCTAAGTCGCCATCGCGATCCAAGTCAATAAGCTTTAGGGTCCGACCGCGCATCAACTCAAAGGCTGGTTTTTGCTCAGGTAAGGCAACAAGGGTGCGGTCTTTATGGGCTCGAAATACTTTACTATTGCGGGCATTGCTGCCCGAGCCGCCGCCCCGAGAAAGCAACAATTCAAGCAAACCGTCGCCATCGACATCACCAATTGCGACACCGTGAATATCGCCCATGATCAAGTCATAAGGTTTGGCGAATTTGCCATCGTTGTTCCACATAATACGAATGCCATAACCATGATCATTAATAATCAGATCGGCAAAGCCATCCTGATCTAAATCGGCAACCACAGGCGAGTCCCATTTGCGTCGATCTTTATTCTCACGCTTAAAGTCCTGTAACTGCTCCTTAAACGTTGGCATCACCTGTTGGCTTGCTTCAGCGGCAGTCAAGTCCGCTGGCGAACATGCAGTCAGCAACATGGCCGCCGCACATATCATTTGATTTTTCATCCTACTACTACCAGTTACTTCGAATATGTCAGCGAACTGAGCGGCTACTTACCTAAGGTGAAGTGCTTGCCAAGTTTGGCTACAACTTCGTCGTTATCATCAAGGATCTGCACCACCCAAGCGTATTTGCCTGGCGGGAACTGAGCGGCTAAGTTTTCCAACGGCACGTTTAAATCGCCATTACGCTCGACGGGAAAGTCCAAGGCGCCAAATTCTTCCCAGTTTTCGCTCGACAGTAGTTTGATCTTTAAGGTGCGGTTTTGAGAAATTTGAAACTTAACGGCTAAATCCACTGGCTCATCACCAACGGTTTTAGGAAAGTTCACCAATAACACTTTGTCTTCTTTGGCAAATTGCGGCTTTTGATTTTTCTTCGCTTGTTTCTTTTCAGCCAGTTGAGCATCTGTCACCACAGATAGATTGGCACTAGTTGGTTCTGCCAACCGATCGGTCCAGCCGCCGCGTCGGGGTGCTAGATAAGCATCGATGCGATAGCTACCGGGCTTTAAATCAGCGACCGGCAAACGCAATTTGACCGGTCCCGACTTCTTGATCCGTTTTTGAATTCGTTTAACGTTTTTCCAATCCTCAAGGCGAATCATGGCAATGTGCAGTTCACGTTGCTTAGACACCTGCAAATCCATCTCTATCAGAGGCGGCTGATTAGGGCCAATTTCTTGCTCAACGACCAGGTTGGAGATTTGGTCGTTGGCATTCGCTAAGCCAGCCCAAGCCAAGCTCAGGATAGCCAATACTCGGATGATCATTTTTGTCGTTGTCATGATTTGAACTCCTGCTACTTCAGAGGGCGAATGGCAATATCATCAAGGTATACCTGACCTTGTTTGCCACCTTTAAAGACAAGCCGCATGCGGTCCGTCGCAGAAGACGCTTGTTGCTGTTTGAATTCGATTGCTACCTCAGTCCATTGGCCTCTCGGCAAAGAATCGAGGTCGATCGTATTGAGTTGCTGCCATGGCGATTCGAGTACCACTTGCAGCTGGGTGTCTTGGACCTGCTCAGAGAGCCAAACCTTAGCGGTCAAGCGATAATCGCCAGTGGCTAATTGCACTGAGCCATCCGGCGAGAAGGCGACCACTTGTTGCTGTTTTGTCGGTTGCTCTAGGTGGTCAAGATCGAGTTTTAAACTCTTGCGGCCGGTGCTGAACATATTGTCGCCGTAGTCGGTGACACTCAGCGCGCTGCTGACCGCTTCGTCGATTAGCCAGAATTTGGCATCTTTCATTCGCGGCGCGGGTTTATGGTGGCTGTTCATCTGTAGCGGCCCTTCAAAACCAAAAAAGGCGCGGTCTAGTTGATTGTCATCAGGTCGTTGCCATACCCGGACGTAATCAATTTCAAAAAATGCAGGTAAATCACTTTGCTCAGGAATGCCATGCCATGGGAATACTTCGGAGTCGAACCAAAGCTCCATCGGGTTATTCAGTACCCACTTGTCACCTAGTTCTTGCTGTGTGACTTGGTGGACCAGCTCACCATTGAAGTACATCTTCAAGCCATCGGGTAGCCATTCAACGCCGTAAACAAAGAAGTTTTCTGCCGTACGGCCTAGTGTGGGGTGAGGATGTTTCCAAACTTTGTTTTTCTTCGGGTGGTTTGGTCGCCAATCATGGAACGAGGTGACAAACGTCGTTTCTGGGTTTTTACTGCCTTTGGTCACCCGACCAACAAGCTCAAATACATCCAGTTCTTGGTGATAGCCAGTGCCCCAAAATGCGCCGGTCATTGGTGCATCAGGAATTTTTACTCGGACTTCCATATAGCCGTATAACACGGTGTGATGGCTAATAACGGCGGCGGTGGTGATGTTTTCGTAGGCTTTGATTTCTTGCCGCTGCGGAGGCTTACCGATAAACGGGTAATCCGGTTGCCATTGGGTACGAATGATTAACTTGCCATCATCAAGATAGGCGTTGTGGGGAGCAAACTGGGAAGGTGCACGGCCCTTCCATATATAAAACTGGCCGTCAGTTCCGGATACATACCATTTATTGAGATCCAACGACTCAGCATTGAACTCATCGCTCACTTTACTGTTGAGCTGCCAGTCACCAGCATTGGCCGGATCAGAGGCAGGTAGCAATTGCGCCTGCACCAATGGTGCAATCGCCATCGACATAACAGCACATAAGGATTTCACTGAACGACAAAACCGCATCACATTCTCCTAACTACATAGCTCCAAACTGCTTAGCTCCAAACTATTTCGTTTGAACTTACAGAGCCGCTTACTTCGTGGGCCCTAAAAGAAAGCCACTCGAATGAGTGGCTTTCGACTCGACTTATCGGAGGTTATTCTTCGATTTCGTCGACCAAGGTTACGCTGACTTCATCCAACAAGATGCTGTTGCCTTGAGGCAGCTTGAACGTTTCCCACAAGGTGAATACTGGCGTACTCATGCTCCAAATGGCTGGAATTGCCCAGTCACGTTCACCGGTGCGGTCATCGATGAACTCAACGTATTGCCACTCGGTGGTCATTTCCAGTTCTGCGCTGAACAAGCCAGCACCGCTGTAGCGACCTTGGAAGCCTTGAGCACCATCTGGAATACCTTCGTAGTTCCAAGCAACAATCGCTTGACGTAATACCACTGGTTCAGTTGGCATTTGCTCTAGCTTCGCCCAGACGCCAAACCGGTAAACTTTGCCAATGGAGTTCAGGCCCTGACCATAGTTCGCGGTGTACCAGTTACGCTGGTTATTCCAAACTTGTTGCGCGCCCCAAGAATAAGGTACTACTGCATCACCCCATTCTGCTTCACCGGCACCAGCAGTGATTCGTACCGATGCTGCTGAACCAGCAACGACATCATCAGAAGCCGAGTAGCTGGCGTTACCGCCGTAGCCTGCTTGGACAAAGTCCAAATCAAAGTCAATGAACCAGCCTGCAGGGTGAGCCGATGTACCTGGATCACACATCTTGTTGTTGACGACAGTCATGTCCATCGATTTAGGCGTCACTTCAGAGATTGGCGTACCGCCTGTCTCACCTGAAACCAACTCAACATCAACGGTATTGATTGAGCCAACATCGGCAGGCATTTTCACTGCCAACACCTCACCGAAGCCGCCAACACCGCTATCCCAAGACATGCCTTTGACGTAGTCCACTTCATTGGTCAAGGTCCAGTCGTAACCATACTCGCCAGTGAGGTTGTCGTTGAGTTCAAATGGTTGAACATCAATACCCGTCGCAGTACACGCAGCAACTTGTTTATGACCAGTTGGCGCACCGAGGTCATCGGTATCCTGATTAGTAATGGCAATGCTAAATGCAGAGGTCACCGTTACCGAATCAGTTGCAGAAGCTTCTGGGTTATCAACGCTGGTTGCTGTAACGCTGGTTTCACCAACCATGACACCCGTAACAAGGCCAGTTGAATCGACTGTCGCTATGTCTTCATCAGCAGAACTATAAGTGAGCTCTTGATTACAAGCGTAAGTAGGTACAGTTGATGCAACCAATTGCGCGGTACCGCCAGCAGGCAGTTCCAGCGGCGCAATGTTAACGTCAGTGACTGGGTCATCAATAGCGTTGATGGTCAGGCGCAACGTCCGCTCTGGTAACGGTTCACCCGGCGTCATTGGATAACCATGGTCAATGGTATAAGTAATTTCATACACCGCTTGGGTCGGATAATCCGCGAAACCATCTGGGATCGGGTTATTGTCATCATCGCGATCGCCACGCACGTCAGTATCATCACAGGCACGCAATGCTTCGGCAAAGGCATCCGTGTCAACATACAGCATGCGGCTATCTTCAGACTTCACAAACGGTGAAATGGTTTGGTTTGCAACCGTGTTCGATGGCGCTTGCGGAGTTTCGAAGTTGTCTTCTGCTTCAAATATCAGTTGACTTGTCACGATACGAGTGGTCAGGTTTGCAGCAGGTTGACCATCGACCACAGCACCTTCTAGCAAATCGATGGTTTGCAGGCCACTTTCTTCATCAAACTCGACAACAATCTGCTCGGTTTCAAACGTCAGTTCGTTGTTGTTCTTCTTATAGCCTGAGTCGTATCCCTTATCGGTACCGCCACCGCAGGCTGATAACGCGGCCGCCAATGCACTTGCGATCGCGGTTTTCAATAGTAAGTTTTGTTTCATCTTACTTCTCCAATTCTTTATCGGCTGGCCTTTTCAAGGCCAGCACTTAATAAGTTCACTGATGCTTAGAAGCTGCCACGGATACCTAAACGCCACTGACGTCCGGTTTGCCATGTCGACACGGTACGGTTCTTAGGTACGCCGCCATCAAGGGCATTACCTTCGTCCATCACCACTTCAACGCTGTTAGGGTCGTTGACATTACGAGTGTTCGAACTGGTGTAGTAAGTTCGGAACGACTCTTCGGTCAGGTTCAACACCTGGAAAGTGACACTTATGTTGTCAGTAATTGGGTAGGCAGAGCTGAAGTCGAGACGATGAGTGTCTTCTTGCCAAATAGCACCACCAGCCTGACCACGGTTAACCAACACATCATCTTGATAACGGCTAGCTAAGCGCAACTGAATACCACCATCTTCCCAGTAAAGCGTCGTGTTCAACGAGTTTTCTGGTGTGTAAGGCTGTGGCAGCGGCTTCAGGAAGACGCCGGTATCACCGATTTCTTCTTTATCAGACTCTGAGCTTTGATAGGTGTAGTTCATGTTCAAACCTAAGCCAGACCAGATCCCAGGTAGGAAGTCATAGTTCTGGTTATAGGTCACTTCGAGACCTTTAATCTCAGCGCCCTTACCATTGGTCTGGGTGACCACGTTCACCACATCACACTGGATATCCCAAGTATCAAAGAAACCAGCCACTTGACGCATTGGGCTACAGTCATCGGCGTCGCCCGGCAAACGATTAGGATCGAATGGCAGTAGCAAGTCCGCGGTTTCTAACTCGTATTCAGTGCGGATGTCTTTGTAGTGGAACGGAATAATAACCGTCTCTTCAAAGTCTTCCATGTCCTTGTAGAAACCAGCAACAGACAGCAGGCCAGATTCGTCGAAGTACCATTCCCAAGACAAATCAAGGTTGGTTGACTTCAATGGTTTCAATTCAGTGTTACCCGCAGAACCGGTGGCTGTAGGAGCCCACTGCTCTTCACGAACTTGGTTACGAGGGTTGAGCGAGTCAAAACGAGGACGGGTCATGGTGCGAGTCACGGCAAAGCGACCAATCATGTCATCGTTGATGGCATAGTTGAGGTTCAAACTTGGCAGCCAAGTATCTTGTTCACCAGAACCTTTCGATTCGAATTCACGTACCTGAACTTCCTGACCATCGCCACCTGGGCCAGTAAAGGCGGTGGTACGGTCAAGCCATGGCCAGATGTGACCGGCAGAGCCAAAGTGAGCCCACTGGCTACGCGGCGAGTTAACTAGGTTGCCATCGGCGTCATAGACCTGTGATGGCAATTGATTGATAGTCAGGTTGCCATTTTCGTCCATAAAGACAATGCGGTTAACATCTGGACCAGTCTGGCCATCAGGACCTCTAACCAACCACTCTCCTGTAGTGCTGTCATAAGGAATAGTGGCGTCATTGGTGTAGTTGTAAGCATGGGTGACTTGCCATGCCCAACAGTTACGCAATTGGTCGTCGTTCATTGGCGTGTAACGAGTATCACCGACACCCTGAGGGTTTAAGCCCATTGCCGCGTCAGGACAAGGCTCTTGGCTCATGTCCGCTAAGTTGCGGGTCACCAACAAATCATATGGGTCGAGCATTTGTGGGAACTTGACGTAAGTGATACCACCAATACCTTTGGCAGTGTTCTCATCACGCACCCAGCGAACACCGACGTTACCGGTCAGCTGACCATCAAGCGCTTCAAAGTTAGCTTTGATGTAAGCCGCTTTGGTTTTGGTTTCAATGTAGCGAGTACCGGCACGAGTTTCACGCAAGCCTACTTCACTAGCATCTTTACCGGAAACCAATTCCAATGCTTTATCGGCGTCGAGCAATGGCCAACCGCCAAAGAAGTCATTGCCACGGCTGTTTACCAAATCTTTGGCGTAGTTGTCATATGGGAATGCTTTGGTCGCAAGAATATCACCTAAACGAATCGAGCCCAGACCACGCACTTCAAACTCGGCATCTGGATCATCCAAATCAACCAAATCAGAGCCGTTAGTGGTAGCTCGGTTTTGAATGTTGACGTCTTTGGTACGCTCTGACCACTTACCACCAAACTGAATAGAAGTCAGGTAATCGAAATCAAACAGATATTCGAAATCTACGAACACTGATTTAATCTCATCTTCCAGTTTGTTTTTACGCAGCGTCAAACCACCTAAGTGGTTGTGGTTCATGTCAAACGGCGTAAAGCGGCTGTAAGCAATATTGGTCGTGCCATCAAAGGCATCAAATACCGCTGGCGTGACACCTGCGGTGTAAGCACACTGAGCGCCACTACAGTCGTAGCCGACACGTTCAAAGGCGTCGTGATTCATTTCTTCAACAACCTGACGGCCAGCGGTGCCCCAAGTGTTGGTGCTGATCGAGATGAAACGATCTTTCTCATCATCATCTGGATTTTCATCAGTGGTTTTTGAATAACCTAAGCGCAAGCTACTGCTGAAGTTGTCAGTGATGTTGTAATCAATGGTGAGAGAAGCAACGTCCGTGTCGACTTCGCGTAAGCCGTAAGAACGGTTGAAGTTACCAGCAGCAGAACGGCTGGAGTACTTAGCTAGGGTGTTGTTGCCGAAATCGACGCCATTCAAACCAGTGACATCTTCACCTTGATAGACGTTGGTAACCGGCGCATAGTTCAAACGCAGGTTGTGATAGTCAGTGGTGATGTCCTGCTCAGCATGGGTAACATCTAGCTGAATGTCTAAATCTTCATTTGGACGATACTGCAGACCAACAGAAACAGAGAAACGGTCACGCTCATCAGTGCTTAGTGAGAAGTCGTCGTAGTTGCGAGCCAGTACGTAAAGGTCACCTTCATACAAGGCTTGCGTCTCTGGATCGTAGCCTTCCAGTGAATCAATCGGGTTAAGCTGTTTGTTGCCGTCGTCGTCAAGAATGTAATCGCCATTCTCATCACGCTGATAACCCAACACACGAATTGGCTTGCCGGTGGCAATATCGTGCGCGGTGTGGCCACCGTCAGTCATCAAATCGTCAATTGGTAGTGCGCCATTGACCCACTGAGTACGAACGCGATCTTGACGGGTTTTTTGAGTATCTTTTGAGCCCGTAACAACAATACCAAAGGTGTCGTCAAAGAACTTTTCAGAGAAGCTGGCGTTGATGCGATAGTCGTTCTCATCAGCGAACTCGTTGTGACGACCTTCAACAGTGAACGAACGGCGCGGCTTGTTTAAGCCCAATGGCTTGACGGTGCGCAACTCAATGTTAGCACCCAAAGAACCTTCGTTCTGATCAGCAGCAGCGGTTTTAACAACGTCAATCGAAGACAGAATGTCGGATGAGAAAGCACTCAAGTCGACACTGTTATCATTGGTTGCACCAGCGTCTGAACCATCGGTACTTAAACCACCGGTCAGGGTAACGCCGTTAACCGAAACCTGGTTCAATGATGGGCCAGCACCACGAACCGAAATTCGAGTACCTTCACCACCTTCTTCTTGCACCGATACACCGGTTACGCGCGAAAGTGCATCAGCGATGTTTTGGTCAGTTGATTTACCCACGTCTTCGGCGTGGATTGAGTCGGTGACGTTATCTGCAAAACGCTTGGCGTTAACCGCTTTTCTTAAACTTGCTCGTAAACCACGTACTTCAATAACTTCGACATCTTCGGCAGCTTCTTCTGCTTTCGCTTCTTCTGCTGCGTAGACGGATGAAGACATGATTGAAGTAATAATCGCAGCGGTCAACGCTGACAATTTAAAATTACTCTTCATCGTATTGAATCCTCTTCTATTTCTTTTTGCGCTCAGCACCGCATGACTCTGAACGCTTTAAGCATCTGGTTAATTTGATTTTTATCTCCACCTCATTGGGCGGAGTTAGTTATTCATTGCTATTTGGCAAAGTCCCCCATTTGCTTAAATACCCCCCTCGTATTTTTTTGTGTTAGGCAAAGCCCTAAAAATGAAGCCATGCGATTCGCTTGTTGTGACATGGCTTCATGGTCGTTATTAGTCGCCAATCAGTACCGATACGCGTTTGTTGGTCAGGTACTCTTGCAAGCTATAGCGAGAGCAATCTTTACCAACGCCACTTTGCTTCAAACCGCCATGCGGCAAGTGAACGGCGTAATGCACTTCGTTGACACAAACACTGCCAGCCTGAATCTCGTTGGCCGCTTTCATGCCACGCTGCAGGTTGGTGGTATAGACATAAGCTGCTAAACCAAACTCGCAGTCATTAGCCATGGCGATCACGTCGTCGTCATCGCTGTAACAAATCACAGGTAGTACTGGACCGAAAATTTCCTGCAAGGCGACATCCATGTCGGTGGAAACGTTCGATAGAATGGTTGGCTCCAAGTAGTAGCCGTCAGGGCGATCAGCAGGCGCTGCGCCACCAAGTTCAACCTTGGCACCAGCCGATACTGCACTATCAATCAAGCCGACAATGCGTGTGCGTTCTTTCTCGTTAATCACCGGCCCCATTAAGCGACCTTCTTGACGACCTGCGCCCAACACTAAACCGGCAGCATGAGCTTTTGCTTCAGCAATAAATTGTTGATAAACCGACTCGTGAACAAAGCAGCGGTTTGGCGATACACAAACCTGGCCACTGTTACCAAATTTAAGGTCAATGATGTTCTGCGCTGCTTTTTTGACATCGGCATCGTCATACACCACAACCGGCGCATTACCACCGAGTTCAACTGAGAAGTGCTTGATGCTAGTGCATGCGGTACGCATTGCTTTAATGCCGGAATTGGTTGAACCAATCATGGTGAACAGTGCTGGAATATCGCTGGTTAACAGCGGATTGGTGACGTCGTAGTCATTGCTGCTAATGACATTGATCACGCCTTTCGGGAAGCCCGCTTCAAGCGCTAACTCGGCACAACGCAGAGAAGCCAATGGCGTCACTTGAGACGGCTTAATAATGCTGGCACAGCCGGCGGCCAGTGCTGGCCCCAGCTTGTATCCCAAATTCAACAGTGGGAAATTCCACGCTAGGAAACCAACCACAACGCCCAAAGGTTGACGCTGCACGTAATGATGGAAACGGCCATCTGGGTCAACGATTACCGGCTGGTCAACACGCTTTGCTTCTTCAATAAAGAAGCGCAGACAAGTGGTCAGCATGCCAAAGTCATACTCAGCGTTGTCGATTGGCTTGCCAGTTTCAGCAATCAACAAGTCAATGATTTCGTCTTTATGGGCTTCAAGCACTTCAGCGTATTTCAGCATCAGCGCTTCACGCTCGGCCAAGGATGTTTGTGACCAAACGTCAAAGCCGGCCTTGGCACTCTCGAGTACCAACTCAACTTGAGCAGGTTCCATTTGCGGAACCTGAGCAATCACTTCGCCGGTGTCTGGGTTTTCTACTGAAAAAGTATCTGATGAGCTAACTAGCTCGCCATTGATCAGCATTTGAAATTGATTGGAGTTCATTTCGTTTCCGTCGTACAAATAGTGAATTCGTTTAGTGCATCGGTATCAATCTCGACGCCAAGACCTGGCGCTGTTGGCACCTTGGCCGAGCCATCGACCACTTCAACATTGACTTTGTAGAGTTGATCCCGCAGCGGATTTTCGGTGCGATCGTATTCTAGGTAGAGTGGCTTTGACTCAGCACGGCCAGGCTCTGAATAAGAAGTCGCTAAGAAGTGCGTCGCAGCAGCCAAGTTAAGTTGCGTGCCCCAAACGTGTGGAATCATATTGATGCCGTTAGCCGACGCAATGGCGCGGATCTTCAATGCCTCACTTGGGCCACCGCAGTAAGCCAAGTCAGCTTGGACCAGTTGCACACCACCCTTGGAGATTAAGTTATTGAAGCCATATCGAGTCTGCTCACACTCGCCGGTGGCGACAGGCAAATTGACTTTGTCTTGCAGTTGGCGGAATAAATCTGGATGTTCTGGCGACAATGGCTCTTCGAACCACATGTAACCGCACTTGTCTAAGACCTTACCAATGCGGATCGCTTCTGGCAGGTCGTAAGCGTGGTTGGAGTCCGCCGCTAAAATGGTGTTGGGTAACGCTTCGCGCATGGCAACGATTAACTTCTCATCAAAGGCTGGATTCTTACCAACCTTGATCTTCATCGCTTTAAAACCTTGCTCTGCATATGACACAGCTTCGTCAACAAGCTGTTTCAGTAGCAGGTCTTCCGGTAGATCCTGGAAATACATACCAGTTGCGTAACAAGGTACCTGATCGCGACAAGCACCACCCATGAGCTGGCTAACACTTTGACCAAGCATTTTGCCCTTTAAGTCCCAAAGTGCCATGTCAATACCAGACATGGCCGCCATCATGACGCCAGAGCGAGTAAAATCTAACGAGGCGCGCCACATATGGTGCCAAATTTGGTCGGTAGAGAGGACATCCATGCCTAAGATGCGCGGCGCGTAAAACTTCTCAACTGCGCCTTGAATAACGTCTGCAGGCCCATAGCACTCACCCCAACCACGAACACCATCAGTGGTGATAATTTCAACCAGCAACACATTGCGCTGATCGTAGAACCATTGGGAGAAACCGAAAGGTTCGTTCAGTTGGCATCTAATGTGGTGCGTTTTAATACATTCAATTTTCATAAATAAAACCTGATTTGGTGTGCTGACGACATAACAGTCACAACGAACGCACGGCTAACGATCTAGTTAATTTCATTGTAGGACTTATTCAAACGTATGATGTTTGCATTTGCAAGATGTAATTCAAAAAAACGTGAGCGATGTGTGAATTTTTTGTTGGTTATTTTTGATGACTTATGTTTGTGCCAAATTGACAGCGACAAAGCAGCGCCAGCGACTGTTAAACGAGTCCGACAAAAAAACCAACAAACAACCAATAAATAACTGTTTTATATGTCTTTAATAGATAAAAATAGGTGTATCAACGGTAGGTTATGAAGCCAATTTTGACCCGACTAAACGAGCCAACACGACGACTAAAAAATCGTCAGTTCTGTCGCTAAAAAACACTGTTTGTAAGCAATTATTGGCATTGTGAATTAATGCATCAGACAAAAATAATTGCCTGATGCATTGGTTGTTTATTGATCAGCTAGCATGTTTCAACTGAAACGCAGAGACATAGGAGTCCAACACTTCAGCGGTCTGGTCCAGTTCATTACTGGCCACTTGCGTTGACTTCACGTGGGTTGTCATCTCATCAGAGTCTTCTTTGATCTCATGGATCTGCCGGTTTATATCACCTGATGTCATCGACTGCTGCTCTGCCGCAGTGGCGATTTGGGTCGACATCTGAGCAATGTTGTCTAACTCTTGCTGCAGCACCTCAAAGGCTCCGAGGGTCTCAACTACTACGGCAACCGCCTCGCTGCCCTGCCCCTTGAGTCGGTCCATGGTGGTAGTAACCGTGTGGGCACCAGTCTGTAGCGCTTCGATTTGCTGCTTAATATGACCTGTTGATTCTTGGGTGCGGCTAGCCAGGCTGCGAACTTCATCTGCCACTACCGCAAAACCTCGGCCTTGCTCGCCAGCCCGTGCTGCTTCAATCGCGGCGTTAAGGGCAAGTAAATTGGTTTGCTCGGCAATATCTTGAATAACATTAATCACTGCGCCGATGGCATTGCTTTCTTCATTGACGCTCTCCACCATCTTGGTGGCGCTATCCAGGTCACTGGTCAGCTGTTCCATAATGTCCTTGCTGGTATTGGCGCTATCGGCGCTTTTCACCGACATGTCATGCAATCGCTGAACCGCATCGGAGGTCAATTGGGCACTAACGGACACTTCCCCGACAGAAGCTGTCATTTCATTCATCGCAACCGACACACCATCGGTGTTGCGGTTTTGATTCTCTGCTCGCTGCTGGCTGATAGTCATCGATTGCAGCACATTGGAAGTCAGCTGCTTCATTTTCATCTCCACTTCTAACACGCCTGCCAGCGCCGAGTGGAAGCTGGTTAGCAATGAATCAGCGGCCTTGGCAACTTCTGACAGTTCATCATTGCCAGATACATCGAGTTGATAGTTCAAATCTTTGTTGTTAGCGACATGGGTCAATTGTCGAACCAAACGTTTTAATGGCCGAATGATTGACATAATGATGACGTACGACACCACTCCCACGGCAATACAAATACCAAAGAACAAAATCAGGCTCTGCCACACTTTCGCGGTGGCGACTTGATAGAGCTCATCGGCTTTCTCAACAATCTGAACCGCCAATTGATCTTTGAAACGGTTGAGAGATTGGATATTGGCTGATGATCTCGGATACCAAGTTTTAGCATCAAACGGCAATTTCTTGGCCGCGGAATCTCGGTAGGCTTTCCAATCAGAAATGACCTGTTGGGTCGCTGTCGATTGCAAATGCTGGCGAGTAAAGTCATCTTTCAAGCTGTCATTGGCATAGGCATTGAATCGTGCGATGAGGTTGCTGATTTCTTGCCGAGTCCTTTTCTCACGAGCATAGATATTGTAATCAAGGGCGTTCATGTATGAAGCACGTGCTACCACGCCCCGTTCAACCGAATAACGGTCACCTAAATTGACCAGAGCCAAGTAGGCATTAGACAGCAAGCTCAATTCAGGATCATAAGAAGCGATTCTAACAATCGACTCGAACAGGCGGAAAAACTGCTCAGAGGTATTGTCGTAAATCATCAGAGTCCAGATTTTGCCGTCTTTGATCATGTACTGGTCGATCTTATCGCGGACTTCTACCATGGCAGCAAGATTCTCGTTCAGCCGCTCCAACACACCAAGCACGGATGGCATCGAGGCATATTCGCTCTTGCGCAGGTTTACGTAGGTTTTGAATTCTTGAATTTGGCGGTTAACGACCTGTCGCTGTTGTTGCATATCGACTTTAAAGTCATTGCCCTGACTACCAAAGTATTCACCAACGGGTCCCACCACGTTGTTTTCCCGAGCGAGAAAACCGTTGGCTAGGTCGCGTTCATCCTGAATGGTATTCATCAGGGTTCCCGCCTCTTTGGCTAGTGCCATTAGGCTAGTGAGTTCAGCGATGCGCTGTTGTTCATCGCTGGCATGTCGGTACTGATTGAGCGTCAAGACGCCTATCACAATAATCGGTAGGAACGCGAGTGCGATAATACGCGGTCCAATTCTGAATCGGCTTAGAAAATTCATTGAAAATCCAACCTCTTTTATAGTTTTATCGTTAGAGTCTCGGTCCGTAAGACAAACTCAGATCCATCTTGTGTGGTCGATGTAATTCGTTATTGTCTTGGAGATATCAGTTGCCTAGTAGCGGATGAGGGCACTCACTAAACATTGCTGTTATCGCCTTATGGTGTTGCTATTTCGTGTTGTTTACTCCCCCCCACCTTTTGATTCAAAGCCGCTTGGCTAATTCATTGCATAATAAGCACGAGTTCGGGAGGCGAAGTCGGGGGAACGTCGGCCATCCCGAACTGTGCATGTTTAGTTAATCTTTGATCTCAAATGTCTCATGGAAGCGCGGCATCGACTTTTCTCGCCACAGCACCCCTTCAGAGTGAATGTGGAACCACTTCGGCTGCGCATGTTGCCAGCTCCAAATCTCCATATCGGCAACCATTTCGCGCAACACATGTGGGTACTGCTTACTGAGGTCATTGCGCTCGCTAATGTCTTTCTCAATATCAAACAACTGCCATTGATTGCCGGTCACGTTGACGATTTTCCAATTGTCTTTGCGCCCTGACACTTCCGAGAAACCATTGCGGTGACGCATCACATAAAGCATTTCACCGGCTCGAGGGCTACTGCCATCTTGCAAGCTTTGCCAGATGTCTTTGCCATCAAGTTCTTTATTGGCAGGGAGATCTGCGCCCGCCAATGCCGCGAACGTCGGATAGAAATCAAGTGTTGAAACTGGATGCTTAAAGGACTTACCCGCGGCGACTTTGTCTGGCCAATGGAAAAACATTGGCGTGCGAGTACCGCCTTCCAGGGCACTACCTTTTTCACCGCGCAATGGTGTGTTGGTTGCACCAAGCTTGGGTTTACCGCCGTTATCACTGAGGAACACGATCAAGGTATTGTCGAACTGATTGGTTTCTTTCAACGCCTCAACCACGCGCTTCACGCCGCGGTCAACGGCATAGACCATGCCGGCGTATACTTTGCGTTTTTTGTCTTTAATCTCTGGGAACTGATCCATGTCTTCTTGTTTCGCTTGCATTGGCGAATGCGGAGCGTTGTAAGCGAGATACAAGAAAAATGGCTGATCTTTGTTGTCAGCAGCTTTCTCAATGAAGTTGACCGCTTCGCGCGACAGGCCATCAGTGATGTACTCTTTCTCTTCAACTTCTTTGCCGTTGTACTCAAGCGGGTGAAGGTAGCCTCCAATGGCTTTCTTCATGCCATTTTTACGCTGACGCTCGTAAGCAGGAGCGAAGCTTTCTGGAAAGTAGTCATGGCCGCCGTTTAAGAAGCCATAGAATTCATCAAAACCACGATTGTGAGGATGATACTTTTCGGTCTCGCCCAAGTGCCATTTTCCAACGACACCGGTAAAGTAACCGGCATTCTGTAGGGTTTTACTGATAAAGGTTTCTTCAACGGGAACGCCTAAGCCGCCCGAAAGATAACTGGTTGGCAGATTGAACTGCGAACCGAATTTGTGTGGATGACGGCCGGTCATCAATCCCGCTCGACTCGGTCCACAAAACGGATGGACGTTGTAGGCCGCGTTGAAAGTGGTACCGTCTGCCGCTAAGGCATCAAGGTTTGGCGTGCGAATATCGGTCGCACCATTGAAGCCGACGTCGCCGTAACCTAAATCGTCGGTGATGATCACCAAAATATTCGGACGCTCAGCCGCACCTGCAGCAAACACCGACGCCAAACCCAACAGTGCCGGAGCGATTCGTTTGATTAGTGTTGTCTTCATAACTTCCTCTAGGGGCGAGGCGCCTCGCGCCTCGCAGTAATCTTTACAGGTACGCTTTGGCGTGATGCTCTAATTTAGTCAGCGATGGATCATCAACGCGTTTGAGCTCAGCTTTTAGAAGCTCAACCATCATGGCGATTTGCTTCTTGTACTTGGCGTTGCCGATCAGATTGCTGACCTCGCCAGGGTCGTTGCTCAGGTCGTAGAATTCATCCACGTTGTCGCCCGGATTCCAGACAAACTTGAACTCTGGCGTCCGTACTGCGCGAATCCCAAACCATGAGCCGTTGTACCACTCGTAGGCATAGAGGGCGGTGTCAGGTTGTCCGGCTTCAGCTTTATCACCTTCGGTCATCAACGGCGTTAGGGTATGACCATCAACATCGCCATCACTGGCCAAGCCCATCAATTCAGCCAGCGTTGGCGTCACATCAAGCAGTGACACCTGACGATTAACCGTGCGCGGTTGTAGGTTCGGGTTTTTGATCAACAACGGCATCCGCATCAGCTCATCGTAGGCATATGGACCTTTGTCATAGAGCGTATGCTCGCCCAGCATGCTGCCCTGATCGCCAAGCAAGACGATGTGTAAGTCGTCGTAAATACCTTCGTCTTTAGCTGCTTGCAGCAGTTCGCCAATAATGCGGTCAACCATTGCAATGGCGCCATAGTAGTAGGCGCGAGCTTTTCGCCAATCCATGTCAGTCATATGACCCACATCATGCCAAGGCCACCAAATCCCTCCTTGCGCCAACGGTTTTTTCACTCGCTCAGCTAGATGATTCGACGGCAGTTTGACTGTTTTCGGGTCAAACATGCTGGCATATGGCTCTGGCACTCGATAGGCAGGGTGCGGCTGATTAAAGCTGATCACACCAAAGAAGGGGCGCTCGTCGCTGGCCATTTGTTTCAGCATTTGCTTACCAGCAACTACCTTCTTGTAGGCCTCGGTATCCTTATAACCGCCAGGTAGCGTGCGGTAGTACTCGTGCTTTTCATCACCATCATCAAGCTTACCCGCATAGTAACCTTCAACTTGAGTCACTTTTGAATACGGCGTGTAAACCCGAGTAAAACGTTCGCGTGGTTCATGACCATGGGCTAAGTCAATTTCTGCGCCACGCATGGCAGTACCGGTCGCACCTAAATGCCATTTGCCAACATGACCTACCAAGTAACCCGCATCCTTGGCGCGCTTGATCAGCGTACCTTCACGTGGATCCAATTCCATCAAGCGGGTGTGGTAGAGCTCAACATTGTCATCTAGACCGTTTTTGTGGCCCCAACGGCCAGTGTAAAACGCAGCTCGAGATGGCGAACACAGGCCCGTTGTTGACATTGCATTGTCAAAACGAGTTGATTCAGCAGCCAATTGGTCAATATTAGGGGTATTAACCGGGCCACCGCGGTAAGAGAAAGTGTCAAAGCGCATGTCGTCAAACATGAGTACCAGCACATTTGGTTTTTCAGTGCGTTTGACATCGGCCAAAGAGGGTGAGGCCAGAAACGGTGTAACAAGACACAGCAACGCTGCTGCGCCTTTTAGATTTTTGAAATTAAACGAGTTCATGAAAGCAAGCTCTTGTTCACTTCGGTAATGGATAGTTTTCAGATAAAGACACCGCTGCGGTGTCGCTCATTTGTCCTGTCCGCTCCACTCACAATAAAACGTGTGGATTAAGCTGCAATCCTGCGTCAGTCAACGCCAGTTCGACTGAATCGGCGAGACCACTGTCATTGGCTGTCGTGGAAACTTGCTGACACGGAACATCAGTCACTTCAGTGTCACTTGCCAATGCGGTATTACAGGCTGACAAAGAGAGCGCCGTCGTGATGGCGAAGGCAAAACTCCCACTACTCCCCAATTGATTCATCGTTTAATACTCCGATGGTCATGTATCTCTATTATTTGATCCTACATACTTTGCAGGAATATTTATGCCACCTATGTAAACATATGATGTTTGAGCTTTCAACAGCAGTTCATGCGCGAGTGCACAGTTTGTTAACGAATATTTTTAATGTTGCGAGATCGATAAACCTGCGAATAAGTCTCGATGATATCGCTATCACTGCCTGTATGAGTGGCTTGGAAAGGAGTTTGCAATGTGTTGCGTCCACCACAATTAACAAATCATTAACAAATGTTGTGATTTGTAAAGCCCTTCATCCCGTTCCATTAAGACAAAAAAAACGGGAAGCCAAGGGGCTTCCCGTTTGATATTTAGCTCTTACCAGTGTACTGATTAGCGTTCGACGTTAAAGTTCTCTTTAAGGCGACGAATTGCGTCGGTTAACAGTTTTTCGGTGAGTTGTTCAGCTTTGTCTCCATCCCCTGCCGCAACCGCTTCGTACACTTCACGATGGAAAGCAACGGAGTCGCTATTTTTGCGCGGGTCTTGATTGGTGATTCGCACACTCACCAGCAAGGCAGAGTAAATCACCCCTTCCATTGCATTGAGAAACTCATTGTGGGCGGCGCGAAGCATGGCTTTGTGGAACAGCGCATCGGCGACAATAAACTTCTCAATGGAGCCGGTTTCTTCTTCCATGCCCTTACATGCTTTATCGATTTCAGCGATGTCTTCTTCGGTAGCCCGCTCAGCGGCCCAGCGCGCAGCCTTGGGTTCAAACGCCAATCGAATATCCATCAGCTGATTAATGAAATCAGCGCGAGGCGTTGCTGTGATATGCCAAGCTAAGACATCGTCGTCCAGTAAAATCCACTCATTACGTGGTCGGACTTTAGTGCCTATCCCTCGGCGAACATCCAGTAATCCTTTACCTACTAAAATTTTAACCGCATCGCGCACAACCACGCGACTCACCTGAAAGCGTTCCGCCAAAGCATTTTCGTCATCAATCAAGGCACCAGGCTCAATTGAGCCGGCTACAATGCGACGTCCCAGTTCTCGTGCAACTTGCACCGACAAACTTGGGGTCATTTTGGTCGACCGCTTCAGGTCGTAATAAACTAATTCACTCATCGGCAAACATCTTATCTTTGTTCTAGCTATTAAACATATTATCTTTAATTATTTTGAATAGTATAATAATTCGCGAATTGAAGACAGCACCAGTTCCTGCATTAAATCAATAAACTTCAAATAAACAAAAAATCAGCGAGCTCAGCTGACTAGTTGTTTAAAACTAGTCACATAACCACGGGCATTGGCTCGAACTTGCTCAAGGGTCATTGACGGCTTGTAGAGCGCAGAGCCCAAGCCAAACCCATCCGCACCAATCTCGATGTAAGGTTTCATACTTTCAATCGAAGGTGAGACGCCACCGACTGGGTAACATTTAGTATCAGCTGGTAACACTGATTTCAGCGCTTTAAAGCCATCAAGACCGACCATAGAGATTGGGAACAGCTTCAATCCGGTGGCACCAGCAGCCAACGCAGCGAAGGCTTCAGTTGGTGTTACGACTCCAGGAAAAGTAGCACAACCTGCAGCAACCGACATTTTAACCACCTGCTCATTAAAGTTTGGCGTGACGATTAAATTGGCGCCAGTGGCAATGACCTGCTCGGCCAACTCTGGCGTAGTCACAGTGCCCGCGCCAATGATGTACTTGTCACCGTATTTGGCAACCAACTTAGCAATACTAGTTAATGCATCAGGGCTATTCAGCGGCACTTCAATCATGGTGAAGCCTTCTTCCACCAACACATCAGCTACTTCAAGCACCAAGTCCGGTGTCACACCCCGGATAATCGCAATTAGCGGTAAGTGTCCTTGCAATGACACACAATCAGTCATTCGATAAATCCTCAATTAGACGGGTCATTCCCGCTAGAAAACAAGCGTTGCCATCGGCAATAGTCGCTTCAATACCCAAGCTAGCGGCGGCTTTTTGATAAAGCCTCGACAAGGTGTCGCCGCCAACGATATAAACCTTTTGGCTCTTCAACTCTCGAAGTTCGAAGCCAATCAGCAAGCCAGACAAATAGTCAGGGATTTGGTCTCGGGTCAGCTTTTCAAATAGTCGATTGGTCCAGGCCAAAAACAAGCGGCTGGCAAATGGGCCTGACTGACCATCTTCAACGCCTTTGATAAAGGCTTGCTCGTCGCCACACGGTTTGGGTAAATCGCGGCCGAGCAACATGTGATTGGAAATTACTGAGTAGAGCTCGCCAGTTAGAAAGCTGGCAAAAGACCAAAGTTTGCCGTCTTTAAACAACAGATGTTTGCTGTGGGTACCTGGCAAAATAGCTTCGTAATCAGCGGCATCAATAATTTTGGCTAAGCCCAAAGCTTGGACTTCCTCACCTCGAATCACATCGTACTTGTCGCCTTCATACTGATGGCTAACGCCTGGCATGATGATGGCTTCTGGCCCCCACGGCAGAGTAAAGCGGTGGGCCTTGGCAATCAGATCGTCCGAACCCACAGGGGTCGGCGCGTAAGCCACATTGACCCAGCCCTTGAGCGAGCCAATCATGCCAGCCATATACACTGGCAGTTGGCTGTAATCGGGTAGCCAGTCTTTTAAAATGGCTTCTAACGACTCAGAAAACTTGCCATCTTCGACTTGCAAGATCCCCATCGGGTGCTCTTGCGTTGCCAGTAGTTCGTGCTCTGCCGACATAGCAAAAGCACGAAAGTTGGTGGTGCCCCAGTCGAGGATCAGGTATTTGGTATTCTCAATTGACATCTAAACAGCTCCCTATGCCTTCGCCAATTCCAATTCAATTGCTTCAATGGTTTTACCCTTAGTTTCTGGCAAAGCAAACCACATGACAATCAAACCTGCGAGGCCTAAGCCGGCATAAATCAGGAAGATGGTCGATACACCCAAGTTATTGAGCTGCCAAGGGAAGAACTGTTGGATACTCCAAGACGAAATAGTCTGTACCAAGGCTGCAAAAGGTAGTGCAACACTCCGTACTGAATTGGGGAAAATTTCAGAGAATAGAACCCACATAATCGGGCCAATCGACAAGTTAAATGCCGCAAGGAAACCAAAGATTCCAAATAGAACTAACGCTGCATTGACACCGCTAATGGTTTCGTTGATAACCAAACCGCTGACCAATGGGAACTCTTTGTTGTCGAAATTAGCCGCTAGCGCTTTCTTCAACTCGACGTCGGTATCAAACGTTTGACCAACAAACGGCTGAATCTTAGCAACATCAATACCCTGCTCTTGCAATTGCACTTCAATCGCGGCAATGGCTTTATCATCAAAGGTGTAACTCGCTTGATTAAAGCCCATCCAAGTCGCGCCATGGGATAGCACCACCAAAATCAAACCAGCAATGGTTAATATTCGCCGCCCCAGTTTTTCGACAAAGCCAATCGCAATGAGCGTCGCCGCCAAACCAACCGCACCGGTGGCAATGGTTTGTAAGAAGGTGTCTTCAACGCTCATGCCCACTTGTTCAAACACCATGGGAGCAAAGAACAGCACTGCATTCATGCCGGTAGCGCCTTGCACAATGGCATAGCAAACAGCAATGAAGACAACAAACCGCATGCGCTTGCTAAACAGCTCTTTAAGCTGTTTGGCGGTATCGAGTTTGTCTTCTTTTTGTAGGCTTTGTTTGACATCTGCAACCAACGAATCGACTTGGTCTTCATGGGCGATTACTTTAAAGACTTCTTTCGCCTCTTCATCGCGATGCTTAGAGATCAACCAACGTGGCGACTCAGGAATTCGCAACAACAACGCAACCCACACAGCGTTGGCAATCAGCTCAGCGCCGAGCATGACTCGCCATACATTGGTGTTGTCAATCCAGCTAATGCTTGGCATCGACTTGATAAGGAAGTAGTTGATGATAAAGGCAAGCAGCAAGCCGAGGCCAATCATGAACTGGTTCACCGAGACAAACTTACCCCGGCTCTCGGGTGGTGCAATTTCGCCGATGTACATAGCCGAAACGGTAATTGAAGCGAATGCCACACCACCAATAAAGCGGCCAACAATGAGCATTTCATAGTTCACTGCAGTCGCCGACAAAATCGACGATAACGAATAGGCAAAGCCAATTCCTAGCAACACTTTGGCGCGACCAAACCGCTCACAAAGGGTGCCGGTAAATAGCAGGGCGACAATTACACCTAATAAAGCACAGCCAACAACGGTGCCCTGTTGGATGCTATCGAGCTCGAATAACGAGCTGACGAAGCGAACCGCCCCAGAAATGTTGGCGGCGTCGAGCCCAAACACAAAACCACCGAAAGCGGCGATTAATGAGTATTGGGTCACAAGACTGTCTGGACTTTTTCTCATAATTTGTCAGAAACCTATGTACATCACATCATTTCAAACATATTATGTTTAAAGTTTTTGAAACTCAAGGGCCATGTTTATAAAACTTGGTTAACAATCATCTCGGGATCACATAATGACAAAGTTGTTACCTAACGCTGGATTGATTGCGCTCATCGCGGGCTTATCTCTGCCCTCTGTTGACGCTACTGAAGTTGAAAAAGCAACAAATTTACAACCGGCGAAGCTATTCGCCGAACTACCAGCAAACTGCCCCACGCCTGATGCCTTTGCCATCGCACCAAATGGTTCGCTGACCTTATCTTGCCCAAACTTCGCCAATAATAAGTTACAGGGCGAATTGCTGTCACTGAGTCCAAATGGTGAGGTCAGCCACCTTGCGACAGTGCCAACATTAGGCTTAAAGAAGAAAGCCAACCCAATGGGCATTGCCTACGATGAACACGGCGCACTTTATGTTGGTGATTCTCGCGGACCAAAATTTGGCCGTATTCTTAAACTTACTTTTGATGGCAACGACATTGTTAATACTGAAGTGATTGCTTCTGGTATTAACCCCAACGGCCTGCGCTACCACCAAGGGCAGATATACATTACTCAGCTGCAAATGCCGAAAGTGAAGTCCGCTAAAACTACCAGCGCTATCTATCGTTTCAACGCCTCAGATCGCAATTTAGCAATGACCAACACATTAACTGATGCCCAGCTTATTTTTCATACTGAAACAGACAACCAGGGCATCAAATTTGGTCTCGATGGTATTGCCTTTAATAAGGCTGGCGAGTTGTTCACCGCCGATTTAGGTGACAGCGAAGTGTATCGCTTAACCATGGACAAGGATGGCAAGGTCACCGGCAAGGAATTGTTGGCGAAACTGCCGAACGATACCCGTATTGATGGCATTGCCTTTGATGGCGACGACAACCTATATATGGCCGGATTTGGCCTCAACCAAATTTTCAAACTGAGCCCTGATGGAGTGGTCACTATGTTAGCCGACTATGCTGACAACGACGGCTCCAATGGTCAGATTGATCAGCCAGCAGATCTGATTGTCTATGGCGACAAACTGATCATTTCTAACTTTGACTTAATGAAAGGTAAAGGCATTCGCAACAGCAAACACAGCAAGCCATATACCGTTTCATATATTGAACTGAACTAACAAATAAGTTTTTTGGCCGCGGTTGGTGAACCATTTGGCCATTGAAAAAATAACCAAGAGGTACAAACATGAGCGCGATTGAAGTGACAGATAAAGCTATTTTAGCGAATTCTGCAAGCCCACATGTCAAGCTAAAGGCCACCAACTTTGGCGACTGTCAGTGGACCAATGGTTTCTGGGCGGAAAAAACCGCAAAAGCCATTGAAGTCATGATCCCTTACATGGGTGATGTGTTGTGTGGTGATGTGGGCCATGCACTGAACAACTTCAAAATTGCTGCTGGCATGAAAGAAGGTGAACACCAAGGCATGTACTGGCATGACGGTGACTTCTACAAGTTCATGGAAGCCAAAGCCTATGCCTACGCATTGACTAAAAACGAATCATTGCTCAAAGAGCTTGACGAGTACATCGACATTCTAGCCAAGGCGCAAGAGCCAGATGGTTACTTGCAAACTCAAATTCAATTGCGTGACGATGCCGACCGCTACGAAAACCGCAAGTACCATGAAATGTACAACACCGGTCACTTGTTGATCAGTGCCTGTGCCCACCATCGCCTCACTGGCCAACGTAATTTCTTAGATTTGGCAGTAAAACATGCCGATCTGCTGTATACCATCTTCTTCCCTGACACTAAGCACTACCAGCGCTTCGGTTTTAACCAAACACAAATCATGGGTCTGGTTGAACTCTATCGTACCGTCGGTGATGCCAAGTACTTGAAGTTGGCGCAGAAGTTCATCGACCGCCGTGGTACTTACGAAATTGAGCACGACGCCACCACTATTGGTTACCCAATTGGTGACATGGTGCAAGAGCGCACGCCACTGCGAGAAGAAACCTCGCCTGTCGGTCACGCGGTGTTAGCATTGTACTACTACGCTGGTGCAGCAGACGTTTACGCCGAGACCGGTGAAGAAGCACTCATCACAGCCCTGGATCGTCTATGGGAAAGCGTGACGCAGAAGAAAATGTACGTCACTGGCGCTGTGGGTCAAACCCACTACGGTGCTTCCGTGAACCGCGACATGATCGAAGAAGGCTTCATTGATGACTACATGATGCCTAACCTAACCGCCTACAACGAAACCTGTGCCAACCTGTGTAATGCCATGTTCAGCTTCCGCATGCTCGGTATTCACGGTGATGCCAAGTACGCCGACATCATTGAATTGGTGATGCACAACAGCGGCCTGTCGGGTATTAGCGATGACGGTAAGCACTATTTCTATGCCAACCCATTGCGGATGATTCACAACACACGTGACTACGACGCTCATGCTGATGTGACCGAAACGCCAAACCGCGAAGGTTACCTTGACTGCTTCTGCTGTCCACCAAACTTGGTTCGTACTATTTCAAACCTGTCAGGTTGGGCATACAGCGTTGCCGAAAATGGCGTTTATGTGAACCTTTACGGCGGCAACAAATTAGCCTCCACCATGCGTGACGGTTCAGCGTTGAAGTTGTCTCAAGACACCGAATACCCGTGGAAAGGCTTAGTCAAACTGACAGTTGAAGAATGCAAGTCTGCAGCCTTCGATATTTGCCTGCGCGTTCCGGGCTGGGCCACTGGCGCGGAAATCACCATTAATGGTGAAAAGGCTGCAGTCGAAGCCGTTCCGGGTACCTATGCCGTATTGAACCGAGAGTGGCAAGCAGGTGATGTGGTCGTCATTGACATTCCAATGGAAGCGACGTTTGTTGAAGGTCACCCTCGTATCGAAGAAGTACGCGGCCAAGTTGCAGTGAAGCGTGGCCCATTGGTCTACTGTGTTGAAACTCCGGATCTGCCAGAAGGCACGGAAATCCTTGATGTTTACATTGAAGGAGAAGCCAGCCTCAATGCCGAGCACAAAGACGACTTCCTCGGCGGCATTACCACCATTGATGCCAACCTATTACTTCGTCCAGTCGAGCAAGAAAGCATGTATCGCGCTGTGACGAAACCTGTTTGGAACGAGCAGCGTGTGCAGTTAGTTCCTTACTTCGCCTGGAGTAACCGAGGCGAAGCTGAAATGACCGTCTTTATGCCGGTTGTTTGGAAGTAGTGTTCTAGGGACCTTGTCCTACTTTCCCCCCGAACCTTTTGCCGCTCAGTTCACAGAGCGGCTTTTTTGTTCTGGCGGCAACAAATAACAAAGAGCACAAGGCAAAAACTGCCGCGAGTAACGAATCGATTTAGACGTTAGCGAAGCGTCGCTGGCATGGAAGCCAGCGTCGAGCCCACATGGACGTGTTTACGGCGACTGAGCGTTGTCTTAATCGGTTTGTTGCCAACGCCGCTTCGCTAACGCTTTATGCCCTTTATTTTCAATACAGTTCAACTAGGAGCAACAAACCTCATGAAACAAGGATGGATCATTCTAACCGCAGCGCTGCTGTTTGGCTGCGCATCAACATCTGAAACAACATCCACTGCCAGTCAATCGATCCCAGAATTAGCTGAACAGTTTCAGTCAGTAAATCCAATCATTCTTATTGAACCCAAATACCCTAAGCGCGCTGCTGAAAAACGTAAGTCTGGCTGGGTTCACTTGCGCTTTGATGTATCGACACTCGGTGCTGTGCAAAATATCCGCGTGGTTGACTCTTACCCAAAACGCTACGGATTTGAACATAGCGCTGGCGAAGCGGTTAAACGCTGGAAATACAAACCGCTGTGGGTCGATGGCAAAGCTTTGGTCAGAAAAAACCATGAGGTCGTTGTGACATTTGGCAAATTCAAAACAACAAAGTAACAAACAGCCTCGAGTAACGAATCGATTTAGACGTTAGCGAAGCGTCGCCCTCCATCCCGTTGCAAAGCGATTTGATGTGAATATTTGTTGCCAGTGTGGTTAACTTGGCGTTTGTAAAAAACATAACGAATACAGCGGTTCGGGGATTGGATTTCTAGGATGATTCAAGGTAATTGGTGGAATGGGGTGCACCGGCTAGCCGGTGCACTAACACTCGTTTTAGGCGTCCTCGTTGTGATCGGTTGGCATAGCCACAACGAATTATTGATTCAAATCGATCCGTCGTTTGTTCCGATGCAATACAACACCGCGCTAGGGTTTGTCGCATCAGCCATTGCGTTGTTGCTCATTCGTTCATCGATAGTCGCCGGTGTCTCATCGGTCTTCCTAATCCTTCTCGGCTCTCTCACGCTCACTGAGTACATCGCTGGTGTCGACTTGCACATCGATCAACTATTGATGGAGCATTATGTCGACATCAATACCTCTCATCCTGGGCGTATGGCCCCCAATACGGCGCTATGCTTTTCGCTGTTCGGGCTCGGATGCTTTATCGCCTCTCGTTCCGGCAGCTACCAATGGCAACAGTCATACTCGGCCATCTTGGCATCGCTGGTATTCTCGCTTGGTTTCATTGCTTTTAGCGGCTATCTCATTGAAATCGACACTGCCTACGGCTGGGGCAAATTAACCAAAATGGCAGTGCATACCTCATTTGGCTTCGTTGTACTCGGCATAGGCCTCTTGGCTTATACCATCAGTTCGTTACCTTCCAAGGACAAACACAAATTGCCAATGTGGCTGCCGTGGCCTATTGGTATTGGCTGTTTGTCATTGAGTATTACCACATGGCAAGCGTTGAAGTCTCACGAACACAATATGGTCGAGTTGCTGGGCTCATCAGCCAATAACTTCGCCGATGAAGGCGTGTTGTTTTTCGGCATTATTGCAACCTTAGGTCTAACCTTAGCCATTCGAACCAGCTTGTCGGCACAAATCGCTGAAGACAATAAACTCAAAGACTACGCCCCGATGGTCGCTTTGTTTTTCGGTATCGCGTTGTCGGCATTGCTGTACACAATTCTTGATAACACCGCCCGAGAAACAACCAAAGCACGTTTTGAAGCTGCTGCCTACAGTCACGCAAACGCCATTACTCGGGGGATCACCGCTTACACCGAATCGCTTTATGACATTGAAAAAATATTCAATTCGTCACAACACATCTCTCGAGAAGAGTTCGCCAAATACGTACAACGCAACTTGCAGGTGCAGCCAGGTTTGCTTGGTTTGCAATGGTTACCCAAAGTCACAGGCGAGCAGCGAGCCGCGTTTGAGCAGCACATTAGCGAGCTGTATCAAACACCACTGACTATCAGGCTTTTCGATGGTCAAGGCTACGTCGCAATAGAAACCCATAAAGAACATTATCCAATTCTTTATACCGAGCCTTATGAGGCCAACAAGGGGGCGATTGGTATTGATGTTACCTCACAATCATACTCCCAACCTGCGGTATACAAAGCCATTGATAGCCGCTCGCCAACGGCAATATCGCCGTTAAACTTGGTACAACTAAAGGATCGTGACGACGCCGTTGGCGCAGCTATTCTTTTAGCGGTCTACCGTCGAGATGAATCATTAACTCATGTGGCGGAACGCCGCAGTGCGGTGTTAGGCATCGCTGCAGCAACCATCGAAGTAGGTTCAATGATTGAGGATATCCTAATCAACTACTCCAAGCCCGGTGGTATCCACATGCACTTTGTTGATATTACCGAGCCGAACGATCACCAAAGCTTATACACTCATGCCAGTCGCTACCCCGGAGCTAATCCACCACCTGCAGTGTTCGATATTGGCAACGAGAAAATGCACGCCGAGAACATCATTGCCTTCGGCGACCGCCAATGGCAAATGATCGCAATACCGGCTCACCCTTCGTTGTATCCGACGTGGGACCCAACGAGTTTGGTTATGCCGATGGCGGTTAGCCTGTTGACGATCTTATTGTTTGTCTACTTGCGCCACTCCATTCGGCAAGAGCAAAAACAAAGTAAACTCATTGAAGAAGTGAAAAAGTCTCGGCAGAAGCTAACCGAAACCCAAGAGCGTTTTGAGCTATCCGTTCGTGGCAGTGGTGACGCACTTTGGGAATATGACTCGCGCTCTGGAGAAAATTGGTTTTCGTCTCGGTTCACTGAAATTCTTGGTTATCTGCCGGGTGAACTACCGAATACTCTAGATACTTGGCGCGATCACGTTCACCCCGACGAGCTCGAAATGGCCAACCAAGCGTTTATGGCGCACCTAGTTGATGATGTGCCTTACGATATCGAGTATCGCATGCGAACCAAATCGGGTTCCTATCGTTGGTTTAGGGCTCGCGCGAAGTCACTCAGAAAGGGTAATGGAGAAGCCTATCGGACCAGTGGTTCGGTCACCGACATCACTACCCGCAAAGAGATGGAAAATAGTTTGGCCCGGGCGAAAGAAGCAGCCGAGCAACGAAGTCAGGAGCTATTGCTACTGAATCGCGATTTCAACGCCATTCTCAATTTCTCCAGTGACTTTCTGTATATCAAAGATGCAGAGCACCGATACAGAGCACAAAACCTTAATCATGCGTGCTTAACTGGGCAAGATGGCGTATTTGGCGCCAAAGGCAAAACCGACTTCGATATTTTTCCTCGCGAGGATGCGCAAGCATACTTTGATGGTGAACGTGCCGTCATTGAACAAGGTGAACCGCTCATCGATCATTTAGAGAGCTACCTGCGGCCAGATGGCTCGACCGGTTGGGTTAAATCAAATAAACGTCCCATCTATGACGATCAGCACAACATTGTCGGCATGTTTGGCTTTTCTGCTGAGGTCTCCGAGCTCATTGAGGCGAAAAAAGTGGCAGAGGAAGCCACTCAGGCCAAATCTGATTTTCTTGCCAATATGAGCCACGAAATCAGAACCCCGATGAACGCCATTATCGGTATGTCGCACATGGCACTGGGCACCGATTTAGCTCCTAAACAACGTAACTATATTGAAAAGGTCAACCGCAGCGCAGAGAGTCTGTTGGGAATCATCAACGACATTCTCGACTTTTCTAAGATCGAAGCAGGCAAGCTTGAGCTCGAATACATTGATTTCCAACTCGAAGATGTCATGGAAAGCCTCAACAATTTGCTCGGCCTAAAAGCAGAAGAGAGTGGCGTTGAGCTGATGTTCGATCTGCCTTGCGAATTGCCCACAGCATTGATTGGTGACCCACTCCGGCTGGGACAAATTCTTCTCAATTTAGGTAGCAATGCCATCAAATTCACCGAAGCAGGCGGCGAGGTGGTTGTTCAAGCGACCGTGAAAGAGCGTACTAAAGACGAAGCGGTGTTGCAGTTTGCCATTCGTGATACCGGCATCGGCATGAATGCCGAGCAACAACAGCATTTGTTTGAGTCGTTCAGCCAAGTTGACTCCTCAACCACTCGCAAGCATGGGGGTACGGGTCTCGGACTGGCAATTTCGAAACAGCTAGTGTCGCTGATGCAGGGCGAGATTTGGGTGGACAGTGAAGCCGGTAATGGCAGTACATTCTCATTCACTTGTTGCCTCGGTTTACAAGAAGCTGGCGCCGCAACAGCAATGAAGACTCGCAAAGAGCTGAATGAACTGAAAATACTGATCGTCGATGACAACAGCTCGTCCAGGTTAATCCTGCGCAACATGCTGGAGAATTTTGGTTTTGCCATCGATGAAGCGACCAATGGTACTGACGCCATTGCCATGATCGAGGCGGCCGATAAACCAGCGCCGTATGACTTAGTGCTAATGGACTGGCGCATGCCGGGCATTGACGGTATTGAAACCGCACGACTCATTCAAAACGACCCGAAATTACAGTCAGCTCCAACGGTCATCATGGTCACGGCGTATGGCCGGGAGGAAGCGCAGCTCGAGGCACAGGATGTCGAACTCGCAGGTTTTTTGTCGAAACCCGTGATGCCATCGACGCTACTCGACACCATGCTGCTGGCGCTGGGCCATGGGGTTGTAGCTGATTCTCGCACATCGACCAAGCAAGAAAGCGTTAAGGGCGCGATTAGAAAACTCAATGGTGCCGAAATTCTGCTCGTTGAAGACAATGAAATAAACAAGGAACTCGCCGTTGAGCTACTGCGCAGCCATGGCTTAAACCCAACCGTTGCCAACAATGGCCAAGAAGCCCTAACGCTGTTAGATCAACAATCATTTGACGGTGTCTTGATGGATTGCCAAATGCCGGTGATGGATGGTTACACAGCAACTCGAGAAATACGCAATCAACAGCGCTTTAAAGACTTGCCGGTAATTGCCATGACAGCCAATGTCATGGCGGGCGACCGCGAAAAAGTACTCGAAGCGGGGATGAATGACCACATCGCTAAGCCAATCAACATTAATCAAATGTTCCAAATCATGGCGCATTGGATATCCCCCAAAGCAACTAGTCAGCAAGATTCAGAAGTCACAGCCAATAACGATTCTGAAATCGAGTTACCACCGTTGTCTGATATCGACATTAGCACTGGTCTGCGAGTATCAATGAACAACAAATCGCTATATCGCAAGCTTCTGACTAAGTTCTACGACAACTATCAAGATTTCAAAGCCACATTTGAATCAGCACTCGCAGAGTCGGATCAGACTTCAGCCACTCGCCATGCCCACTCGCTCAAGAGCGTCGCTGGCAGCATTGGCGCAAAAGGTGTTCAGGAAGCTGCGAAAGAGTTGGAAGCAGCGCTTATTGATGGACTAGATGATGAATACGTACGCCGACGGTTGCAGCAAGTAGACCTCAAGTTAGCGCCCGTGATTGCGTCTCTCGCGCAACTAGATGCCGATGATGAGCCGACGCCTGCGGTTGTAACCAAGGAGCCCGCCCTCACCGATGAGCAGTATCAACAGCTAGTTAGCTTGCAGCAGTACCTACAAAGCTATGATGCCGAAGCCATGTCAGTGCTTGAGCAGTTAACACCTGTGCTATCGAGTCAATTACCAGAGTTGGTCACGCTGGCGGAATTGGCTGAAAACTTTGAATTTGACCAAGCTAATGATTTGTTAGAACAACTACTGAAACGGCTCAGAAACCAATAAAACCGTTATTTGATAAGCATAGGTATGGCAATACATGATACAACCCAGAACGATTGAAGGTGTGCCGCATGAGCGCGTCATGTCTGCGATTCGCGGTATTCGGGTACTATTTGTCGAAGACAATGAAATCCACCAAACTCTGCTGCTTGAGTTGCTATCCAAGGCGAACACTAAACCGGTGTTGGCAGAAAACGGCGCACAAGCGATCAATATTCTTGCCGAGCAATCATTTGATCTCGTGTTAATGGACTGTCAGATGCCCATCATGGATGGCATCGAGGCAACAAAACGAATTCGGCAACAGCCGCAATGGGCGTCACTGCCAATTATTGCGCTGACGGCCACCACCGATCATGCACAAACACAACAAGCGTTGGCAGCAGGCATGAACGCTATTGCCAGCAAGCCGGTCGAACCCCAACAATTCTACCAACTGCTTTATCAATGGCTGCCACAACCTGCCCAGGCTGATGACCTGCAGGAATATCTCGACAAAGTTCGGGTCAAAGCTCATGCCCAACAACTACAACAACCGATACAGGAACTATTGACGCAATTTACTGGCGTCTGTGTTCCGAAGGTGATGGCGCTTAAAAAGGCCGCCGCCAGCCAACAATCGGGTGCCTTGCAGGATGCGGCACGGCAAATCCAACAAGTCATTAGTCACCTCGCCCATCCTGATTTTACGGGGTTGGCGCAAGAGCTTGTCGAGCAAGCAGACCGTCTTTCCAGTGAGCAAGTAGAGAGTCATTGTCAGCGGTTAGTCAAAGGGGTTCAGCAGCTCATCAAAGAAATCCGTCGCTGGCAGCAAACCATCGAATTGGAACAAGCAACAGACAATGAAGCGGCACAGATCGAAACTTTAAGTATCGAGGCAATGAGTATTGATGGCCTGGATGGCGAAGCAGGCTTGCAACGCTGTGGTGGCAACCCTAAGGTCTATGTCGATTTGCTACGCAAGTTTGCCGATATGTATGGCGATGGATTGCAGTCGCAAGGAGATGAACTGGCGGCCTACGTTCATGGTATGAAAGGAGCAGCGGCCTACCTAGGAGTAACTTGTATTGCTGATGTCGCCATTGCAATTGAGCAAGACTTGGCGAGCAATCAACCACCAACAACCGAACAACTCAATCGGGCATCGACCACAGTGGTATCAGTGTGCCAGCAAATCCGCGAACAGCTGTCGTCAAACTAGCTGTTGTGGCGTTGTTATTCGGCCTCTAGCACTCGGATCGAAATGGCCGAGGCAGAGGTCCGATTGTCGACGCCTAACTTCTTAAAGATTTGCTCCAGATGCTTGTTGACGGTGCGAGGGCTCATCGACAAGATCTGGGCAACTTCCCAATTGGTTTTGCCAAATGACACCCAATACATCACTTGCGATTCACGCTTAGTGAGCCCTAACTCTTCTTGCAACGCTTCCGCCGTTTTGGTCTTTTTCGGGGTGACCAAGCGGATCAGCTGATAGGCACCTTCATGTTCACCCGAGTAGAAAGCTTTCATCGGTGGGTCAAAGGCTTGTAACTCCAAACCGGCATTCTTATCTGACTGACTCAACCACGGCGATAATTGCTGCTCAATCTGTTGCCAAGCGAGCTCCGGCTGTTCGGTCAATGAGCCGACTAACTCTTGAGTGTTGGGCGTCGCCCACTGCATTTGCCCTTGGTTATCAACACAAAACACATACTGACCGCTATAGTCCAGCGCCGCCTGCGCGGTTTCTGCTAACTTAGCGTTTTGGCAATGGACTCGAATGCGGGCTAGCACTTCATCGGGCACAATGGGTTTGGTGACATAATCCACCCCGCCGACTTCAAAGCCCTTCAGGACATGCTCTGATTCGGTCAAGCCGGTCATAAAAATAACCGGTGTTTGTGGCAGTTTGATTTTCAACTGCCGACAGGTATCGAAACCGTCCATTTCGGGCATCACCGCATCCATCAGCACCACATCAGGGGTTACCCGCTCAACAATGGTAAGCGCTTGCAAACCGTTGAGAGCCACCAGCACAGTCAATCCGGCATTATTTAGGGTGACATTAAGCATGCCGAGCGACTCGGGTGAGTCGTCAACGACAAGTACAATGGAGCTGTTAGTTTGCGCTAGGTTCATGGATTAAGGTATCTAAGTACTGGGTAATATTGACGAAATTACATTGCTTTAAATCGGCATCGAGACGCTCGATAAATTTGCCGCAAATCGCTTGGTCTCTTTCTAAATCACGAAACGCCTGACTGAATGCGCTCATATAGCCAATCTCGGCCCAGCTTTTCAGTTGCAATAACACATCAGTGGGTGGCAGTTGGTCGCCGCGATTTTGTCCTACCAACTCATTGGCGCTGTCATCGGCAAAAATCCACTGCAATTTGAGGTTGCGTTCCAGGGTTTCCAACAAGGTCTCCAACGCAACCGGCTTAGTGATGTAGTCATCATGAAGCTGCGCCGCGATGCTCTTTTGTTCCATCTCCAAGGTATTGGCAGAAAACATCACAATAGGCGCAGTAATACCCGCTTGCCTCAGCTGTTGCGCCAACTGCCAGCCCGACAGGCCTGGCATCTGAATATCAAGCAGGTACAAATCAAATGCCGACTGTTTGGTTTGCTGAAGGCATTCGCTGGCGTCCGCTGCCTGACAGATTTCAAAACCAAGAGGGCTGAGCATGTGATGTAACATTTCTCGTTGGGCCGGCTCATCATCGACCACCATGATATGGAATGGCCCGCCTTGATAACCGACGGCGGTGGCATGGTGTAGCTCGGCACTTGATTCTGGTCGTTCGATCTCCGGTAACATCAGGCTCAGGGTAAAGGTGCTGCCCTGCCCCAACTGAGTTTCGCAACGGATCTCGCCGCCCATTAACTCCGCTAAGCTATTAGAAATAGTCAGCCCTAACCCAGTACCGCGAATGCCTTTGGCTGACGACTCTTCACCGCGCTCGAAAGGTTTGAAAATACGCTCGACATCTTGCTTGCCAATACCAATGCCGGTATCGGCGACTATAAAGCGAGCAACGTCACTGCGGAATGACACCGTCAATTTGACGCTGCCAGCGGATGTAAATTTGATGGCATTGTTGAGCAGGTTAATTAGGATCTGACGCAAGCGCTTTTTGTCAGCAGCCACATAGGCTGGCAAGCGATCGCTAATCTCCGCGGTAAACTCAATACCTTTGCGCTGTGCCTGAAGCTGAAACATGTCAACCAACTGCTTCATTAAAGCGCGGACGTTGAACTCATCGCGAGCCAGTTCTAACCGCCCAGCTTCAATCTTCGAGATCTCCAGTAAGCCTTCGAGCAAGTCCGAGAGATGCTCGCCGCTGCGCTTAAGGATGTGGGCATAATCGCGCTTCTCTCGTGTTAGTTCGTTGTCATTGCACAGCAGCTGAGCGTAGCCCAGCAGAATATTCAATGGCGTGCGCAATTCATGGCTGATCCCCGCTAAATATCGGCTTTTAGCTTGGTTAGCCGTTTCCGCAAGGTCCTTGGCATATTGCAGTGCTTTGTGAGTCTCTTGGTGGGCTTCAACTTCCTCGGTGAGCAGTCGAGCGTGAGATTGCACTTCTTTCATTGCCACCATGCCACTCGAACGTGCCAGGACAAACAACCAACTGACGACACCGATAAGAATCAATAGTAAGAAAAAGGCTTTAGTGAAGGCCCAAAATATGGGGTCCTCGGCGTAGTACATGCGGTGCGGTAATTGGGCGTAAGCGAGTGTTAAGATCACCGCCATGATGATGCTGATAGTCGTCATCACCAATAAGAACTGGCCCAGTGAAGATGACAAACGCGTCATCCAAGCAGGGCTGAGATAAGGACTAAACCAGCGTTTGAACTGTGCCGCCAAGGTCGCTTTCGGCCGACATTTGTCGCCGCATCGCACATCCAACGAGCAACACAACGAGCATATAGGTGCCGAATATGCTGGACACCAAACCATGTCTTCTTGTTCAAACTCCAACTCACAAATACCACAAGTGGATTGTGGCTGAGTAATAATCAAGTCCTGATTGGAACGAACCAAATAGAACTTACCGCGGGTCCAATAGGCTATTGCTGGCGCCGTGATAAAAGGAATCACAAACGCCAAGTATGACGCCAACGCCTTAGTCACTTCACCAAACCAATTCATGTGAGCCAGAAAGCCAAATACTGAGGCAATGATCATCGAACCTAGGCCAACAGGGTTGATGTCATACAACTGCGAGCGCTTGAATTCGATATGCTTTGGGCTCAGGCCTAACGGCTTGTTAATAATCAGATCGGCAACCAAGGTACCGATCCAGGCCAACACCAGTACCGAGTAAACTTGCAACATGCTTTCAATGGCCTGATAGACACCGAGTTCCATCAACAACAAGGCGATGGCGACATTGAAGAACATCCAAACCACCCGACCTGGGTGGCTGTGGGTTAGGCGCGAGAAGAAATTCGACCACGCTAATGAGCCAGCATAAGCATTGGCCACGTTAATCTTCAGCTGCGAGACGATGACAAAGATTGCAGCCAACAGCACGCCAACGCGCGGGTTGTCAGTGACGTAGCTAAACACCACCTGATACATATGAGCTGGATCATCGGCAAGTGCAGCTGCAACGCCATGTTTGAGCGCCAGATAGGCAAGAAAACTGCCCAGTACCAACTTCGCGGCGCCAACAAACATCCATCCCGGACCGCCCAAGATCACCGCACCCCACCACTTCAATTTGGTGGTTTTCTCGGCTTGAGGCAAAAACCGCAGGAAGTCGACTTGCTCACCAATTTGCGCTACCACCGATAACAACACGGCCGATGCAGCGCCAAACATCAATAGGTCAAAGTTATTGCCACTAATGCCATCAACACCGGCAAAGTTAAGCCATTCATCAACACGGCTATCAGGGTGAGTAAACACATAGAACAGCGGGATCAGTTGCATTAACAACCACAGCGGCTGCGTCCAAAGCTGGAACTTACCGATACGGCTAATACCGTGCATCACCAGCGGGATCACCATTACTGCGCTGATGATGTACCCCACCACCAAAGGGATCCCCAAAAGGAGCTGCAGCGCCATCGACATAATGGCCGCTTCGAGGGCAAAGAAGATAAAAGTAAACGAGGCGTATATCAGCGATACCACGGTGGAGCCGATGTAGCCAAAACCGGCGCCACGACTCAACAAATCAACATCGACGCCATACTTGGCGGCGTAGTAGCTAATCGGCAAACCACTAATAAACACCACACAGGCAACCGCAAAAATCGCCCACAGGGCGTTGGTGACACCATAGTTGAGGGTAATAGCGCCGCCCAATGCTTCAAGCACCAGGAATGACACAGTGCCTAACGCAGTATTGGCAATCCAGCCCGATGACCACTTACGGGCCCGCTTCGCGGTAAAGCGCAAGGCAAAGTCTTCTTGCATCTCATTGGCAACGAACTTGTTGTAGATCCGGCGCGTGACAAGAACTTTCTGCATCTGTTGGCGGGGCTGTCCGTCAGCGGACAGGTTTGCTTCCTGCGGCATAGGGTAACTTCATTCCTAAGTCTATTGAGTCAGCGTGCTTTCGAATATGCGTTATTTAACGTAGCCCTATGCGCCGATCGCCTGATTGGCCCAATTGCCCTTTCCTCGGATAGTAGCCACAAGCCGACGTTGCTGGTTTGCGAATCACTTTCATCGAAGAGTCGCCAGAGCCTGAAACGTTAGCGACAAAAACACTCTGCGAAGGTTTTTAACCAACCAATAACATAACATTTTTCAGGAGAAATAGCGTGATGAAAGGCTTTCAGAAGAACGCACTCGCTCTAGCAGTACTCATGGCAAGCCCAATGGCCAACGCCTTGACCGCTGATGAACTGGCAGCTCAGTTCGATAAAATCAGCATCTCAGGCTTCATCGACATGTCTTACTACTACGAAGATCCAGATGACGCTAGCTCAGATTCCAGCGCTGCGCTCGACCAAGCCGAAGTTCAAATCGGTTATGCCATGACCGACAAGTTCAGCGCCCATGCAGATATCGAATGGCATGACAATGGTGATGGCGAAGAAATGCACCTTGAGCAAATGACCATCAACTACGCCTTCAACGATCAATTCTCAGTGAAAGCAGGTCGTTTCCTCAGCTACTCTGGTTGGGAAACAGAAGATCCAACAGGCCTCTACCAGTATTCAGGCACTGGCTATGGCAAGTACTTCTATGGTGCTTATCAGCAGGGTGTCTCTGGTTTATACACTGGTGACATGTTCAGTGCAGCGCTATCGGTTGTTGCTGACACCGGTAACCTCAAAGGCGACGGCAGCGACTTCTCTAATCCTGCTATCGAAACCATGTTGGCATTTAACCCAATCGAATCGGTCACAGTGAAAGGTTTCTATCTTGCTGATAAGAACGATGACACCGGTGAAGACATCAGCATGGTCAACGTTTGGGCAAGCTATGCCGCAGGCCCAATCACTCTTGCCGCGGAATACAACACTTCAGAAGAAACGCCAGCAGCAACCGCTACCGCCGGTGGTCCAGGTGCTGAAGCCGATGGTTACTTGTTGATGGCTAACTATGCCTTTGACAAAGCCGGCATCACCTTGCGTTATCACGCTTGGGAAGTTGAAAACGATGATGGCGATACCGTTGAAGACATCAGTGGCTTCACCATCTCGCCAAGCTATGCCGTTAACGATTACCTGCTGATTGTTGCTGAATACCGCATGGATACCGACGATGCCACCGACGTCGATACCGACAGCTTTGCTCTTGAAGCGCTGGTGACTTTCTAAGCACTCGCCCAACCACACTCGTTAAACAAGGATAACTGACGATGAACCTGAAAAAATTAATGTTAGCTGCCGCCATTGCAGGCAGCATGAGCGCTGGCAGTGTGATGGCGGATGAAGACACCATCAAAGTCGGCGTGTTGCACTCACTCTCTGGCACCATGGCGATTAGTGAAACCACCCTGAAAGACACCATGCTGATGCTCATTGATGAGCAGAACAAAAAGGGCGGCTTGCTGGGTAAAAAGCTCGAAGCCGTGGTGGTTGACCCCGCATCAAACTGGCCATTGTTCGCAGAAAAAGCTCGTGAATTGATTGAAAAGAAAGACGTTGATGCAGTATTCGGCTGCTGGACATCGGTATCACGTAAATCGGTACTGCCAGTATTCGAAGAACTCGACAGCCTGCTGTTCTATCCCGTTCAGTATGAAGGTGAAGAGTCATCGAAAAACGTCTTCTACACAGGTGCTGCGCCAAACCAACAAGCCATCCCTGCAGTTGATTATCTGATGGACCAAGGCGTTAAGCGCTGGGTTCTGGCCGGTACGGATTATGTTTACCCTCGTACCACCAACAAGATTCTTGAAGCCTACTTGAAAGCGAAAGGCGTACCTGAATCTGACATCATGATCAATTACACCCCGTTTGGTCACTCAGATTGGCAGTCGATTGTTTCTGACATCAAAAAGTTTGGTTCAAAAGGCAAGAAAACAGCGGTAGTTTCAACCATTAACGGTGATGCCAACGTGCCTTTCTACAAAGAGTTGGGTAACCAAGGCATTAGCGCCGACGAAATCCCAGTGGTGGCTTTCTCAGTCGGTGAAGAAGAACTCTCTGGTATCGACACCAAGCCTCTGGTCGGTCACTTGGCCGCTTGGAACTACTTCATGAGCGTTGAATCTGACGTCAATGATGAGTTCATCGAAGCATGGCACGCCTTCATTAAAGATGAAGATCGCGTGACCAACGACCCAATGGAAGCTCACTACATCGGTTTCAACATGTGGGTTGAAGCAGTGAAAAAAGCCGGCACCACAGACCCAAGTGTGGTTGGTGATGCGCTGATTGGTGTTGCAGTACCTAACTTGACTGGTGGCTACTCTGCCATGATGCCAAACCACCACATCACCAAGCCGGTGTTGATTGGTGAGATTCAGGACGATGGTCAATTCGAAACAGTTTGGAAGACTTCTGGCTTGGTCCCAGGCGATGCTTGGTCTGACTTCCTGCCGGGCTCAAAAGACTTGATTTCAGATTGGCGAGCGCCTTTGTCTTGCGGTAACTACAACGTCAAGACCTCGAAGTGTTCAGGCCAGAACTACTAGTTCTGACTGTTGTGAAAACCCTTTACCGGATTGCACACCGGTTCGGTAAAGGTGTTTCGTTCATCAAGTTCTTCTCCTTTTCAGTTGAAAAGGAATCACACGCAATGTGTACACCTGGATTGATGGCTCCGAAAGGCGCCATCCTTTTTCCGTTTAGTGGCTCTGGAGGATTACAGATGTTACTTCGAGTACTTTGGGTAAGCTTGCTCTTATTGAGCGCCGTGGCGACCACAGGTTTCGCTCGGGCAGATTCATTCGAGCAAGGATTAGAACAATTAAAATCCAAGGACTTCAGCCATATTGAACAAGGCATTGCTGCAATTGCCAGCAGCCAACATGCCAACACCGAATTGGTCCTGAATCTATTACTCAATGGCGAACTCTATCGTCTCAAGAAAACCGATGAGTTGGTTGTCGTCCAAGGCAAGCAAGACAAGAAACTCATCATCGTCAACTTGTTCGACGACAGTGGTGAGAGCGCCCAAACCGTCAGCAAACGCAAAATCAAAAAGGTACGAATTAACAACAGTATTCGCGCTAGCCTTAAAGCAGCACTGGCCTCGTTAAAGCTGTCCTCGCCTGATGTCGAGCAACGTCAACAAGCAGTCAGTCAATTGATGGGCAAGCTCACTCCTGAGCTTTATCAAACCTTATCTCAACGCCTCGATATCGAACGGGACAACTCAGTACAAGAACTGATTGAAGTCGCCCTCGCCGTGACCGACTTGAACAGTACTGACAGTGACTCAGCCGAGCAACAAACCGCCGTTGCAACTTTATCTGACAGCCTGCAACCGGCAGCTCGCAACGCCCTCGCACAATTTGTCGAAACCACTGATGACGCCATACTCAAAAGCCAAGCCAGCAAAGGCTTACGCAGCATCGATGAAAAGCGCAAATGGGCTGGCCATGCCGAAACCTTATTCTTTGGCTTGAGCCTAGGCTCGGTGCTCGTTTTGGCGGCTATTGGCTTGGCTATTACCTTTGGCGTCATGGGCGTGATTAACATGGCCCATGGTGAACTCATTATGCTTGGCGCTTACACCACCTATGTGGTGCAACTACTGATGCCAGACAATATTGCCTTGTCGATTTTGGTATCGATTCCTGCTGCCTTTTTGGTGTCCGCCTTTGTCGGCATTCTGATCGAACGTGGCGTCATTCGCTTTCTTTACGGTCGGCCTCTGGAAACCCTGCTGGCAACCTTTGGTATCAGCCTGATTTTACAACAAGCAGTGCGCTCGATTTTCTCGCCGCTAAACCGCTCGGTGGCGACGCCTGAGTTTATGAGTGGCGTCATTGAGATTAACCCTGTGCTTAGTCTGACCCTTAACCGCCTGTATATCATTGCCTTTTGTCTCATCGTTTTTGCCCTGTTATTTATGCTACTGCGCTACACCCGCTTGGGAATTGAAGTACGTGCGGTTGCCCAAAACCGAGCCATGGCGCGCGCTATGGGCGTTCGCTCGGAATGGGTTGATGCCATGACCTTTGGTTTAGGCTCGGGCATTGCCGGTGTCGCAGGGGTTGCCTTAAGTCAGCTCACTAACGTCGGGCCAAACCTGGGCCAGGCGTACATCATCGACTCCTTCATGGTGGTGGTGTTCGGCGGCGTGGGTAACCTTTGGGGCACTTTGGTTGCTGGTTTATCACTGGGTGTTGCTAACAAGATCATGGAGCCTTGGGCTGGCGCCGTACTGGCGAAGATCTTGGTACTGGTATTCATCATTCTCTTTATTCAAAAACGGCCACGTGGATTGTTCCCTCAGAAGGGCCGTTCGGCTGAGGGCTAAGTTATGACAACACATCCACAAATGTACGAAGGCATTTTCAACAAAAGCACCATTCGCTTTTTGGCGGTGTTGATTGTCGTGGCACTTGCTGTGCCACTATTGAATGCACTGGACAGCTCAAACCCACTGCATGTAACGACCTATACCATGACGCTGATGGGCAAGTATTTGTGCTATGCCCTACTGGCAGTTGCCGTTGACTTGGTCTGGGGTTACTTGGGTATTTTGAGCCTCGGCCATGCCGCCTTTTTTGCTCTTGGTGGTTACGCCATGGGCATGTACTTGATGCGTCAGATTGGCGACCGCGGCGTTTATGGCGACCCATTGTTGCCGGATTTCATGGTGTTCCTTAACTGGCAGGAGCTGCCTTGGTTCTGGCACGGCTTTGATCAATTTTGGTTTGCAGCCTTAATGATTGTGCTGGTACCCGGCTTACTGGCTTTTGTCTTTGGCTGGCTGGCCTTTCGCTCGCGAGTGACTGGCGTCTATCTGTCGATCATCACCCAGGCGCTGACCTATGCCCTGCTACTGGCCTTCTTCCGCAATGAAATGGGCTTTGGTGGTAACAATGGCCTCACCGACTTCAAAGACATCTTGGGCTTTGATCTCCAGTCCGATGCCACCCGCATGGCCCTTTATGTTGCATCAGCGGTAGCGCTGGGCTTGGGTTACATCGCTTGCCGGATGATTGTCACCAGTCGCCTTGGCCGGGTCGCGGTTGCCATTCGCGATGCCGAAGCCCGCACCCGCTTTATTGGTTACAAAGTTGAGAACGTCAAACTATTCATCTTTGTCGTCTCTGCGGTGCTAGCCGGTGTTGCCGGGGCGTTATATGTGCCGCAAGTTGGCATCATCAACCCATCCGAGTTTTCGCCGCTTAATTCCATTGAATTGGTGGTTTGGGTCGCTTTGGGTGGTCGCGCAACACTTTATGGTGCCGTGGTTGGTGCCGTCGCCGTCAACTACGCCAAAACCTACTTAACCGCCGCCATGCCTGAGATTTGGCTATTCAGCCTCGGCGCCATGTTCGTGTTAGTGACCTTGTTCTTACCCAAAGGGGTGATGGGGATATTGCAGCGCGAGCGGCCAGACAATGACGATAGCGACGGTAACAACTTGGACAATGGCAACGATTTGGATAACAGCGGAGTAAAAGCATGAGGCTCATCGAAGAATTTCAGCATCGCGACAAGGTGTTCGATTTCATGATGCCGAACACCAGCCCAGCATTGGACGTTGGTCAAGGTTACCTGCTCTATTTAGAAGATATCAGCGTCAGCTTTGATGGTTTCAAAGCCATTAACAAGCTCAACTTATACATCAACGAAGGCGAGTTGCGCTGCATCATTGGCCCCAATGGCGCGGGCAAAACCACCATGATGGACATCATCACCGGCAAAACTCGCCCCGATGAAGGCTCGGCTTGGTTTGGCCAAAAAATCAATTTGCTGAATATGTCAGAACCAGAAATTGCCCAAGCCGGTATTGGTCGTAAGTTCCAAAAACCAACCGTGTTTGAACATCAAACGGTGTTTGCCAACTTGGAGCTAGCGATGGCTGGCGCCAAGGGCGTGTTCACCACTTTGATGGCAAAACTCAGTTCATCGCAACTTGATCATATTGATCATGTATTGGGCCAAATTGGTCTCAAGCAACAACGCAACCTGTTGGCAGGCGCCCTGTCTCACGGGCAAAAACAGTGGTTAGAAATCGGCATGCTATTGATGCAAAACCCGAAACTGCTGTTAGTGGATGAACCGGTGGCCGGCATGACTCACCAAGAAATGGATCGCACCGGCGAACTGCTGACCTCATTGGCAGGCGAGCATACCGTGATTCTGGTGGAGCATGACATGGACTTTGTCCGTTCGCTGGCCAATCAAGTCACTGTGCTCCATCAAGGCTCAGTGCTTGCCGAGGGCACAATGGACCAAGTGCAAAACGACGACAAAGTCGTTCAAGTTTATCTAGGAGAGTAGTCGCGATGAACAGCATGTTAAGTATTCAACAGCTCAATCAATTCTATGGTCAGAGCCACACCTTGTGGGATCTCGACTTAGAAGTGGAGCAAGGTAAATGCACGGTGTTGATGGGCCGCAATGGTGTTGGCAAGACCACCCTACTGCAAAGCATTATGGGCTTATTGCCAGTCAAAAGTGGTGAGATTATTTATCGTGGACGTGGCATGGAAGTCGGCCTACAAAAACTGTCATCGGAGCGCCGAGCCACGTTAGGCGTAGGCTACGTGCCGCAAGGCCGGCAGATTTTTCCATTACTGACAGTCGAAGAAAATTTGCGCATTGGCTTACCTGCTCGGCCTGATAAACAACGACAAGTGCCAGAATTCATCTTCGACATGTTCCCGGTATTGAAGCAAATGCTGAGCCGCAAAGGTGGTGATTTGTCCGGCGGTCAGCAACAACAGTTGGCCATTGGCCGAGCGCTAGCAATCAAGCCTGAGCTGCTTATCCTTGATGAACCGACCGAAGGCATTCAGCCGAACATTGTCGCTGAAATTGGCGATATCATTCGCAAACTCAATGAGGAAATCGGCCTGACTGTACTGTTAGTCGAGCAAAAATTGCCATTTGCCCGTAAAGTAGCGGATAACTTTTGCTTAATGGATCGAGGCCGTCAGGTTGCCAATGGCGACATCGGCGATTTAGATGAACAGCTGGTGAAGCAGTATCTGACTGTTTAGCCTGATCGCAGCCCAGTGGTAGGAAAGCGCCTTTCGATGACTGATTATTTGAATGCAATCAATAATAACCAAGCCTCTCAAACCGACCAGCAGCGCCACTGGCCGGCTTGGATTGCCCTAGGGTTTGATCAAGCGCGGGGCAAAACCCGCATGAATCAAATGCAGTTCGCAGGGCCTTTGCGAGTTCAAAGACCCTTTTATCCGGAGGGTGACAGCTGCCATGTCTATTTGCTGCATCCGCCCGGCGGACTGGTATCCGGCGATGACTTGCACATTCAGGTTGACTGCCAGCCTCAATCTCATGCCCTACTCACCACGCCATCGGCAGGTAAAATCTATCAAGCCGATTCGGCCAATATTGAGCAGAAGCAACGCGTCGACATCAGCGTCGATAACGCCAAATGCGAATGGCTGCCAATGGAAACCATTGTCTTCGATGGCGCCCATGGTTTTCTCAACACTCAGATCAACCTTTATGGCGATGCCCGTTTTATTGGTATGGATGTGTTTTGTTTGGGTCGCACCCACAGCGGTCTGCCGTTTGAGCAAGGAATGATTGAACAAACCTTCAATCTCTATCACAACGACAAACCCTTATTGCTCGATCGGCAGCGATTGGGCAGTCAAGATCCACTCATTGAAGCACTGGTTGGTTTTAATAACTGTACGGTGTCCGGCACCTTAGTGGCATTTGGTGCCGGTGCACCAGAGCAACAAGTTGAGCAACTGCGCCAAGCGATGGCTGACATAGAAGAGGAACGCTGCATTAGCATCACCCAACGGCTTGACTTGATTTTGGTGCGCTATTTGGGCAATTGCTCAGAGCAAGCACAGCGCCTACTGCGGCAATGCTGGCAAATCTTGCGACCATCGATCATCAACAAGCCAGCCTGTGTGCCAAGAATCTGGAATACTTGATTGTTACAGTCTTTGAGTGATTTGCTTACTGGCATCAATTCAATCGACTATGATGCTTACAATTGAAACTGCACCAAGGCGAAAAAAGTAACAATAGTGCCTCAGACTAGACGATTAACAGCCATTGACAATATCGACCAACTCGATCTCAATTTATTGCAGTTGCTACGCGCTATTGTCTTAACCGGCAGTACTAGAGCTGCAGCTGAAAGGCTAGGTATTTCACAAGCCAGTGCAAGCCGCGGCATGACCAAACTAAAAGCCACTTTTGGCGATCAATTGTTTATCCGCAAAGCCCATGGCATGGAACCCTCGGAACTGGCGTTGCGATTAACCAAAGCCACCGACTTAATGTTGGAGCCGGTAAAAGAAGCTCTCTCCGCTTATCATCAGTTTGATCCATTGGCCTATCAAGGTGACATCGCTATCGTGGTCGATCCTTATGTCCTGCAAGAGCAGGGCCCCCAGCTCGCTAACTATTTGCGCACTCAATACCCCAATGCTTCGGTCGCAATAACAGGCTGGGGAACTGCCAGCATCGAGCAATTACTGCAGGGTAGCTTTGATTACTGCATTTGCGATCAAGAAACGAGTCTTCCGCAAGAAATCTATTTGCAACAGCTTTACCAAGAGCCGATGAAAGTGCTTGCTCGAAAAGACCACCCAGTGCTGTCCCAAGTAGTAGCAAGCAGCTGGCAACAGTTGGCAGAGCTGGCAGTAGTGATACTACCCCCACCCGATGGCAACCACCGCCCCAACTACGTTGAACTTGAGTATCAACAACATGGGCTAAGAGTGAATGTCATGCTCGCAACAACCAGTATTCTTGCCGGACTGGCCTGTTTGAGCGAGAGCAACGCAATCATGTATGCCAACCCCTCAACGGCGAAATTACATTCGGATATTCGTTGTTATCCACTAGCACAAGCATCGGCACAGTTTTCATTGGTGAAAGTGTATGGCGGCATGTTACAACGCCGCAGAAACCACCCGTTCTATCAGCATCTACATCAAGGCATCACCAAGTTATTTGGTTAGTGACTGGCCCATATCATATTCACTGAGTTATTCATTTCTGCATAACTGCAATACATTCTCTTTGTGAACTATCGAACTAGAATTGCCATGCATTTTAAGTGAAGGTGATTATTTATGTGGATGGCAAGAATTTTTTTATTATTGGCAATTACTACTGAAGTTGGCGGAACCAGCTCAATGAAATTCGCTGAGTCCGGTATATGGGCTTATTTGTTGATGTATTCGCTTATTTCGGTTTCTTATTTTTTTCTGGCTCTGGCGGTAAAGCGCATTTCTTTACCAGTAAATTCAAAAACTATCTTCACAACAATGAATAAAAGAGACAAATAGAAAAACATGCGAATCATCCAGATTCTAAGATGATCATCTGAGCTAAGGGGCTTTATTTTCTTGGTCAGAAACACCCTTTTCAAAATCTGCAAAATTTCTTTATCTGTTTCATTTAGCTTGAACACGCTACTGGGTTTCCTTATTCACCTAACAGTGTGTTACTGCGAACTCGAAATTTCTTCGAAAATCGCAGTTCAATTTTTTAATGATCCATTCCTGACTTTCCATCAAGAACAAGGAGGTAGGAGTGCCGAGGCGCAGCTTTCAAACCAGTCCTTGGTGTAGAAAGTGAGAATGAAGATTTATGGATGTCTACTTAACCACATTAGCCGATGCTAAATGGTGGTTCAAATCATAAAGATAAAAAACGCCATTTGGGTGAGCGCGCCCCTCACATCAAATTGAGGGCCACTTAAAACCGCCGCTGGTCGGCTGTTTTTTGTTGGTAGCCGGTTTAGCGGAGCGGCGTTGTTTGCTTTGCTCTTTGGGCCCTGCATCACCACGATATTTAAGTTGCATGCCTTTTAGCAGGTTGCGGATCACTTGATCTTTGCACTCGCGAAAGTGTTTATGGTCTGGTCTGCGGCTAAAGGCACTGAGCTCATGTTTGCTTATGTTAAATCCAACGTCAGCGAGCAACGCTAATATTTCTTCGGCTTTCAAGTTGAGCGCAATCCGAAACTTCATCAATATCAGATTATTCGTCAGGCGGCTCTCAGGTTGAGGTTGTTCGCCCTCGCGCTTGCCGCGTTTGTCATTGATCAAGCCATTAAGAAAAGTGGCTAGGGTTTTGTCATTGCAGGGTGTAAAGGCTGGATCATCGTCGCGCTTTAGCCAGCCTGAAATTTGCTCTCTGGTTACCTGCAAGTCGGCCAACGCAAACAGTTCAATGACCTTGGCATCATTGAAACTAAAGATGTATCGAACTCGGCGAAGAATGTCGTTATTGGTCATTTCGGGGGCTACATGGCTACATTGCAGCCGCCATGATACCCCTTCCCTGTTGCGACTAACAGCAATCAGACTACCGCTTTGATAGGTTCTGCCAAAGCGGCAGCATAATCACGTTGCGCAGCAATTTGCGCCGCGAGACCAGCAACCCTAACCGGCGGCAATGCCTTGGTGACTGGCAAATGATGATGGCTTAGCTTGTCGCCAAACTGTTGCGGACTAACAACCTGTAACCGCACCATGTCCGATAAAATGGCATCGGCAGCGGCAAGCGCCGATGAGGCCTTAACAATCTCAGCGCGAGCATAACCATCACAGCAAAAAGACACATCAGCCGCTCTTAAACCCGGATCGGCCCCCGGTATTTGCTGCGCACCGTACATCGGCTTGGTTCCGACTTTGGCATTGGCAAAGGCCGGAAGATACTGAGCCACATGGGCAATAGCCGCTTTGGTGCGGGTTTGCACTTCTGCTGCCGGCCAATGCTGCTCAATTTTATCGATAAATGGTTGTGCCAATTTTGGCTGCGCGCTTTCGGCGCATGTGGCCACTAGACCATCTTCAAACAGGGTGATGGCTTTGGTCATGCCATGGAGCTGGAAAAAGCCGTTGGCGTAAGGAGTTAGCTGTGCCATGCCCTGCGGGGTACCGCGCTCACCATGAATAATGACCTCTGGCCATTGGCCCTCAGCACCATGCCAGTAAGCAACATAGGCAGCTTTAAACTCAACCATGCGTTGCCGTGGCTGCTGCAACAAGTCATCAATTTCACCGGTTTGGAAGCCGCAAGCATTGACCACATAATCAAATTGCCAATGCTTTAACTCGCCTGATTGATCTTGACTGATAAGACGCCAGTTTGCCGCCAGCGACTCAGAGTTGTTGGCTCGGGGCTGGCGCTCAATGTCAACGATTCGGTGCTGCAAACGCAGTTCGCTGGCTTCGAGCGATGTCATTGCCAAAGATGCAGTGGCAGCAAGGCGAAAGGCATTCAGACCGTATTCTTGTACCAAGAAAACAGGAAACTGCAAGGCATCCAAATCCAGCGTTTTGGCAACGGGAATCAACCAATCATCAAAATGTTGAGCAAACTTAGGTGTGTCGCGCAGCGCCAGTTGTTCAAGCTGCTCCCGCTGGTATGGACGGAAATAATGCTCAGGTTCCCCAAGCACAGCGTTCGATGAATCTTTAGCAATGAGTGACTGATAATGGGCCTGCAATTTGTGAAGCCGCGGTAATAGTGCTGCAGGCGTGCTCTTATCCGTCGTTGGCAAGGCAATAACGGTAGGACGCCAATCGACGCAATTGCGGTACACCTTTAGAGTATCAATCGACTGTTCGAGTAGAGCAAAACACTGTTCATCGGAGATATCTCGATAGAGATTACCGCCGGCATGCAAATGACACATTGGCGGGCCATTGACCAAGCTGGAACCTTTATCAAACAAGGTAGTGGCAATGCCTAACTCAGACAATCGCAAGGCAATGGTTGAGCCGGCCATACCGCCACCAATCACCGCGACTTTGGGATGAGAGATTTGAGAGATGTTGTCAGACACCAAATAAACCCTAAACAGTTGTAGAGGTTAGTTATACCCGATTCTACGTTGTTAGGTCACAAAAGATGTTATTTGTCAGCAAACTAAATTTTGCCAAACCATGTTTGCTGAAATTGACACAGCAAATTACGGGGCTTTTGCTGTTACTCGCCAGCAAACCAACTGAGTTTTTGCTGCAACTGAGTCACGCTGCCAACAACAATCAGTGCCGGGCTCACGGCTTTGTTGGCCAGTTCGGCCAAATCGGCCAACTGTCCGGTCAATACTCGTTGTTGTGGCCGAGTACCATTCTCGATGATGGCACAGCTGGTTTGAACATCCATGCCCTGCTCTATTAGCCGTTCGGCAGTATAGCCACTTTGCTTAAGGCCCATGTAAAACACCAAGGTCGAGTTAGCCTGGGCTAACGCTTGCCAGTTAACTTCTTCGCCATTGGCTTGCAGATGGCCGGTAATAAACTGCACGCTTTGGGCGTGCTGGCGATGCGTTAACGGAATACCGGCATAAGCGGTAGCGCCAGCAGCGGCGGTGACGCCGGGAATAACTTCAAAGCGGACGCCCTGTTCGGCCAGCACTTCGAGCTCTTCACCACCGCGACCAAAAACAAACGGGTCGCCACCTTTAAGGCGCACGACCCTATTGCCAGCTTTGGCTTTATCGACCAGTAATTGATTGATTTGTGCTTGTGGCACACAGTGAAAATCCAACTGTTTACCAACATAAATCTTCTCTGCATCGGCACTTGCTAAGGCGAGGATTTGCGGTGACACCAAGCGGTCGTAGACCACTACGGACGCTTGCTGAATCGCTCGATACCCCTTCATTGTCAGCAGGTCCGGATCGCCCGGCCCTGCTCCTACAAGTGATACAAATCCTTGCTGATCTGATTTTGCTACTGTCGACAAACTGTCACCATTAACTTTCTAACACCGGCTCGGCGTTTACCGTAGGTTCTTCAGTATCCAGCGCGGGTGCTGTGCGGGCGTGAGTCATGTAGAGCGGAATGCAAGTACAAACCAAACCACCGACGATATTCCCCAAAATGGTTGGGATCAGGTTGTAGTTCAACCAAGTGGCCACACCAAAATCGGCGCCCAACATCATGCCCAGTGGGAACAAGAACATATTGACCACGGTGTGCTCGAATACCAACACAAAGAAGATGAAAATCGGCAACCACATCGCGGTAATTTTGCCAGCAACCGTGCGAGCCGCCATGTTGCCGATAACGCCAAGGCACACCATCAAGTTACAGAAGATGCCGCGAACAAAGCAGGTAATCCAACCATCAGCGCCCAGATTTTCAAAACCGACAGTGCGTGCGGTGGAAACAGCAATGATTTTTTGTGCCACTGCGTTCGGTTCAATGGTGAAGTTCATGGTCAATGACAGCGCAATTAAAAAGGCGACGATCAAAGAGCCAATCAGGTTGCCCAAGCCAACCAAGCCCCAACAGCGCAACACTCGGCCCCAAGTAATACCGGGGCGATTTTCCAACTTTGCCAAAGGCGCCAAACCAAATACGCCGGTGACCAAGTCGTAACCCATCAGGCTCAAAATACAAAAGCCCACTGGGAATACCAACGCGCCAACAAGACCAAGACCAGTTTGGGTAATCGCAGTAATGGCAACCACTACGGCAAATGACAAAATTGCCCCGGCCATGACGCCACGTAGCAATAAGTCTCGGCTGCTGGTTTTGGTTTTGGCTTCGCCAACATCAATCATGGTTTGTACAAATTCTGCAGGTTTTGGAGCAGACATATATACGTCCTTAGTTGTAATTTAAAGTTAGAAAGTGGGTTGTATAAAAATCTATAAAATTCAATAGACAAAGGCTCTAAACCAGACGTACTGAGTACGCTAAGGTGGCATTGGTAAAGAAGCATTTTTGCTATTAAATTTCGAACTCAATGGCGCTCGCTCTAAGCCGCAATTTCAACCAAGCCATCAACCACGCGGGTCTGATAGGACTTGACGCTGAACTCTGGGTTCTCCATGCAAACGCCAGTACTCAAGTTAAAGCGCTGCTTCTTCAACGGGCTTGCAACCCAAAGTTCGCCTTGATGCTGACAAATCAGACCACGCGATAACACATTCGATTGGAAGAAGGGATCGGTGTTGCTAATTGCCAGTACTTGCTGCTCTGTCGTCGGACGAAATAAGGCAACCTGTTCGCCTGCCACTAAGGCACAAACACCGGTACCCGGGATAATGTCTTCGATATTGCAAATCGTGGTAAATGCCATGGTACTTCTCCCAATTACTCGGCTGCGACGTGGAGGATGTCACCCTCCACTTGCGGGTTCTTTTCACTAAAGGTGGCAGGGCGATGCTGTGCACGCTCAGGGACAAACACCACATTGGCATCACGCTCATCTGAGTTGATGAAATGAGCAAAACGCTTGAGCTGCTGCGGGTTGTCAATGGTATCGGTCCACTCGCAGCGGTATTCCGCAACCAGTTTGGCAACATCGGCTTCGAGTTGGTCATTGATACCGAGCTTGTCGTCAACGATGACTTCACGCAGGTAATTAACGCCACCTTCTAAGTTTTCCAACCACACAGAGGTACGCTGTAATGGTGCGGCGGTGCGAATGTAGAACATCATGAAACGGTCGATGTACTTGATGAGGGTTTCTTTATCGAGGTCGCTGGCCAACAAATCGGCATGGCGCGGCTTCATACCACCATTACCACACACGTACATGTTCCAACCGGCGTCGGTGGCAATAATGCCCAAATCTTTACCTTGGGCTTCAGCGCACTCGCGAGTACAACCGGACACACCAAATTTCATTTTGTGCGGGGTGCGAATACCCTTGTAGCGATTTTCAATCATCACCCCAAGGCCAACCGAGTCTTGCACGCCGTAACGGCACCAAGTGGAGCCGACACACGTTTTCGCCATCCGCAGCGCTTTGGCATAGGCTTGGCCGGTTTCATAGCCTGCGGCAATGAGTTTTTTCCAAATGGCTGGCAAGTCATCTTTTTGCGCGCCAAACAAACCAATGCGCTGGGCGCCAGTTATTTTGGTGTACAAGCTGTATTCGGCTGCCACTTCAGCGAGTGCTGCCAATGCTTGCGGAGTCACTTCACCACCGGCCATCCGCGGAATAACCGAATAGGTGCCATCTTTTTGAATGTTGCCGAGGAAGTTGTCATTGGTATCGTGCAATTTGACCAACTCAGGCTTGAGAATGTGCTCACCCCAGCATGACGCCAAAATAGAGCCCACCAGCGGCTTACATACTTCACAGCCATAACCGCTGCCATGCTTGGCAAGCAGCTCATCAAAGGTTTTGATTTCTTCAATGCGGATCAGGTGGAATAGCTCTTGTCGCGAGTAGGCAAAGTGCTCACAGACATCGTTCTTCACTTCAACACCGGCTTTAGCCAGCTCGGCATTCAACACTGAAGTGACCAGCGGAATACAACCACCACAGCCCGTGCCTGCGCCCGTCGCAGCTTTGACCTCAGCCACGGTGTGATGACCGTCGGCCACCGCAGTGGCAATTTTGCCCTTGGTGACATCAAAGCATGAGCAAATCACTGCCGATTCAGGCAGCGCGTCAGCACCTAAAGTTGGTTTTTCTGCACCGGTATGGGCTGGCAGAATTAACGTATCTGGATGCTCTGGCAGGTCGATTTCATTGAGCATCAGCTGCAACAAATCACCGTAGTCGGAGGTATCACCAACCATCACTGCGCCAAGCAGCTTTTTGTTGTCAGCGGAGACGATTAAGCGTTTGTAGACGTCTAACTCTTCATTCTGATAAACGTAGCTCTTGCAATTCGGCGTGCGGCCATTGGCATCACCGATAGAGCCAACTTTAACGCCGAGAAGCTTAAGCTTGGCTGACATATCTGCACCGGCGAATTGGCTTTCGGCTGGCAGTTGATGACCATGGAGCAGGTGGTCAACAGCCACTGTGGCCATCTTGTAGCCCGGCGCAACTAAGCCATAAAACATATCGTTCCACGAGGCACACTCGCCGATGGCATAGATATCCGGATCGGATGTTTGGCAGTAGTCGTTAATGGCGATACCGCCACGCGCGCCAGTGGTTAAGTTCATCTCCCGAGCGAGCTTATCTTGTGGCCGAATCCCGGCGGAGAACACGATGAAATCGGTCTCTAACTCGGTGCTATCGGCAAATCGCATGACATTGCGAGACGTAATGCCTTGCGGCGCAATTTCAAGGGTATTTTTGCTGGTATGGACATGAACGCCCATGCTTTCAATTTTTTGTCGCAGCTGATTGCCGCCCGCTAAATCAAGCTGCTCAGCCATCAGTTTCGGCGCGAACTCAACGACGTGGGTTTCAACACCGAGAGCTTTTAGCGCACCAGCGGCTTCCAATCCCAACAAGCCACCACCGACAACAACACCAACTTTGCTGTGCTTGGCACATGCTTCAATGGCTTTGAGATCTTCGATGGTGCGGTAAACAAAGCAATCTTTGCTTTCACGACCTTTGATGGGAGGGACAAATGGATATGAACCCGTGGCCATGATCAGCTTGTCATACTGCACTTCCCTGCCTGTGCTGGAATAAACAATACGTTTATCTCGGTTAACGTTAATCGCCCGCTCGCCAACCAGCATGGTGACGCCATGCTTGTCATAGAAGCCTTCTTTCACAAGCGAAAGCTCATCGGCCGTGTGGTGGGAAAAATACGACGACAGATGCACGCGGTCATAGGCGACTCGCGGCTCTTCACAGAACACTGTCAGCTCAATCTGGGCCAGTTCTGTTTTTTCCACCAGGTCTTCAATGTAACGGTGACCAACCATGCCGTTACCGATCACGACCAGCTTCAACTTGCTCATACAACTTCCTAAAACTGCTAAAAACTGAGCGCATTGTGATTGGCATGACCAAATATTTATTTGATGCATATCAAATGCAACAAATAAAATACAAATCAAATGCAACAATTCAATAAGTTGAAAAAAGTTGATTAGTTAGAACAATCGCGGTTTAGGTGAATTCCTCGGAGGCCTTCAAGATCAGCGGGGTAAAAAGCGATAGGCGCAGCGCCTCGCTCCAGTGACGATATGCTCTTGACGAGAAACCTCTGCAAGCTTGCTAAACAGTGATTGAAATAACTCGAGCTCTGAGCGGCAGAAGCCCTGACAAGCAGTCGCTGCAGCGCAAATCGGGCAATGGTTTTCTAGCAACCAAACGGCACCGTCTTGTTCTTCCACGGTTGCCATGTAGCCTTCGGTCGTTCGTATTTCAGCCAGCTTTTCTACCCGTTGTGTTAAATCTGCGATAGCAGCTAATTGCTGTTGATAGAGTTGCTCAGTCGATTTCTCACGACTTTCGATAAGCTTTGATAGCCCTTCTTCACCAAAGACTTCTTTGACCGAGTCGATGAGTTGGAGAGTGAGTTCATTGTGGCGATCGGCAAATTGCGGATGGTCATTCGATGATAAAAACCAATAGCGAGTTGGCCGCCCGCGCTTGGCCTTGCGATCTTCGTGGCCCAGATCGCCACTTTGCTCAAGCTGCAGCAAGTGCTGACGAGCGCCCATGCTAGTCATATTCAACACATCAGCAATGGCTTGGGCTGTCATAGGGCCATTGGTTTTCAGCAAGTTAACAATTTCTTCAGTGGTTTTCATCATCCCCTCCTGAGCTCATTATGGCTCTCTCAACATAATTAATAAAGAAAAAGGTTTACATATTTAAATTGCCTGCTAGTTTAATAAAGAAAATGCTTTATTAAATAACTTATCACTTACAAGTGGAGAGCAAGGAGAACCAACATGATGCGTTTAGAACATATCAACCTATTTGTTCCAGATATCCAATCGGTATTGGCGTTTTATCAAGCCGCTTTTCCGCACTGGTCGATGCGCGGCGAGGGAAACGGAGATTGGTATGGCAAGCCAAGATATTGGTGCCACTTTGGCGATGATTACAATTACATCACCTTTAATTCGCCGAGTATTGGCGAGAATCGGGACTTGACCACCACCTCAACCGGGCTCGCTCACTTTGCCTTTGAAGTCAGCAACTTAAACGAAGTGATCGGCAGACTAGAAACGGCAGGCTACGAAATAGCCAAAGATGGTGCCGATAGCCCATATCGCAACAATGTTTATTTCTTAGATCCTGCAGGGTTTGAAGTGGAGTTTGTTGAGTACCTTACCGATGTCCCAGCATTAAGAAATAGCTATGCGGAGTGACAACGAGCGCCCCGCTTTCAACACGGGGCGGCCCATTACACTTCAATGTAACCTTGCAGATAGTGCACCGCGCCACCAGAGATAAACACCCGATCATTATCGACTCGACAATAAAGCTCGCCCCCTCGCTGCGATGCCTGATAGGCATGAAGTTGCTGCTTGCTCAGTCGCTCGGCCCAGTAAGGTGCTAAGCCGGTATGAATCGAGCCCGTCACTGGATCTTCGTCACCGCCATTGGCTGGCCAAAAATAGCGCGAGACAAAGTCGTATTGCTCACTAGCAGCAGTCACCACCACATCGTATGGCGCCAGTTTTTTCAGCTGTTCAGAATCGGCAACCACGGCACGAACATCCGCCTCGCTATCGTAAACAGCAAAGTAAGCTTGATTGTTTAACAGCACCTGCGCCGGTTGAATCGACAACCCGTCGAACAACGCTTGCGGAATATCAGCCACAGCTGTTGGCTTGCGGTTGGGAAAATCCATCTCAATGAAACCCTCAGCAGTTTGACTAATGGTCATCCGCCCTACAGCCTTTGCAACCATAGTCAGTTCATCACACTGTGGCAGCTGTTTGAACAGCACCGAAGCAGAGGCCAGCGTGGCGTGACCACAAAAATCGATTTCGGCGAGCGGCGAAAACCAGCGGATGTGATAGCTACCATCGGCTGACTGGACCAAAAAAGCAGTCTCGGACAAGTTGTTTTCTGCCGCAATCGCTTGCATCAAGTCATCAGCGAGCCAAGCTTCGGTGATCACCACGGCGGCAGAATTGCCTTTGAAACGTTGTTTGGTAAATGCGTCGACGATGTCTACTCTGATTTTCACTGTCACTCCTTGGTCATGAAATAACAAACAATTACATATAGTTAATTTAAAACTACGTCAATTAGCGTACTTACTCTTGTCACCAGTTCCGATAGCCTATCCGTTAGCTTTAGTTTTAGGAGCTGACGATGGAACTGTCCCCAAGAGACAAAGACAAATTACTGCTTTTTACTGCGGCTCTATTGGCCGAGCGCCGCTTGGCCCGTGGCACCAAACTCAATTATCCCGAAGCGGTCGCATTGATCTCAGCCGCCATCATGGAAGGTGCTCGTGATGGCAAAAGTGTCGCGACGCTAATGGCCGAAGGGCGCCATATTGTCAGTCATGATGATCTAATGCCCGGCGTAGCTGAACTGATTCACGAGGTTCAGGTCGAGGCCACCTTCCCTGACGGTACCAAACTGGTCACCGTTCATGACCCCATTCAATAGGAGTTGGCCATGATCCCAGGCGAATATCAATTACAAGGTGATGACATTGAATTGAATGCTGGTCGCCCGACCATCACCATAAATGTGGTCAACCATGGCGATCGCCCTGTTCAAATCGGCAGTCACTATCACTTCTTCGAGGCCAACCCAGCACTGGAATTCAATCGCAGTAAAACCCGCGGCATGCGCCTTAATATTCCGGCGGGTACTGCGGTTCGTTTTGAGCCCGCCCAAAACCGCGAAGTCGAGTTAGTCGCCTTTGCCGGCTCGCGCCACGTTTATGGTTTTCGCAACGAAGTTATGGGGCCACTTGATGGCAACGAGCTCACAAGCGAGACCAGCGATCAAGGTGACAGCAAATGAGTAAGATTTCCAGAAAAGCTTATGCCGATATGTATGGCCCAACAACCGGCGACCGAGTACGTTTGGGCGATACCGAACTGTGGATCCAAGTCGAAGAGGACAAAACCCAGTACGGTGATGAAGTAAAATTTGGTGGCGGTAAAGTCATTCGCGATGGCATGGGCCAAGGTCAAAAGTGCCGCGATGAAGTGATGGACTGCGTGATCACCAATGCGCTGATCCTCGATCATTGGGGCATTATCAAAGCCGACGTGGGCATCAAAGATGGTTTGATTGCCGCCATCGGCAAAGCAGGTAATGCCGACACTCAGCCAGGAGTTGATATTCATATTGGCGCCAGCACGGAGGTGATCGCCGGTGAAGGACAAATCCTGACCGCTGGTGGCGTCGATTCCCATATTCACTTTATTTGTCCGCAGCAAGTGGAAGAAGCCTTGATGTCAGGCACCACCACGATGCTCGGTGGTGGGACCGGACCAGCAACAGGAACCAATGCTACCACCTGTACGCCCGGTGCATGGAATTTGCAGCGAATGTTTGAAAGCTGTGATGACTTGCCAATGAACTTTGGTTTCTTGGGAAAAGGCAATGCCAGCTTGCCCGAGCCGTTAGCTGAGCAGCTTGATGCCGGTGCTTGCGGTTTGAAACTGCACGAAGATTGGGGCACTACGCCTGCGGCTATCGACAACTGCCTGACCGTTGCCGAGCAGTACGACGTGCAAGTGGCGATTCATACAGACACCTTGAACGAATCGGGTTTTGTGGAAGACACCCTCGCGGCATTTAAAGGTCGCTGCATTCATACTTACCACACCGAAGGGGCTGGTGGCGGCCATGCCCCGGACATTATCAAAGCCTGTGGCGAATCCAACGTATTGCCCTCTTCGACTAACCCGACCCGCCCCTACACCATCAACACGGTGGATGAGCACTTGGATATGCTGATGGTTTGCCATCATCTTGATCCAAATATCCCAGAAGATGTCGCATTTGCTGACTCTCGAATTCGCAAAGAAACCATTGCTGCCGAAGATATCCTCCATGACATGGGGGCGTTTTCGATGATTGCCTCGGACTCTCAGGCCATGGGCCGTGTCGGTGAAGTGATCTGCCGGACCTGGCAAACAGCCCATAAAATGAAGACCCAACGTGGCTTGCTGCCCGAAGATGAAGCCATTGGCTGCGATAACTTCCGAGCCAAACGTTACATTGCCAAATACACCATTAATCCCGCCATTACCCATGGCGTTGATCATCTGGTGGGCTCAATTGAAACCGGCAAAATGGCCGATCTGGTGCTGTGGAAGCCAGCATTTTTTGGCATCAAACCATCACTCATCATCAAAGGCGGCTTTATCGCCGCGGCGCCGATGGGCGATGCCAATGCCTCGATTCCAACACCACAACCGGTTCACTACCGCTATATGTTTGGCGGCTTCGGTTCATCGGCGTCACAAACGTCAGTGTACTTCGTGAGTCAGGCTTCGATTGACCAAGGACTGGCCGAGAAAATTGGCGTTAAACGCCGCTTGGTGCCATGTATTGGTGCCCGCAAGGCATTCAAAGAAGCGATGATCCACAACACCGCCAAGCCAGAAGTGACCGTTGATGCCCAAACCTATGAAGTCAAGGCCGACGGCGTGCCACTCATTTGCGAACCAGCGACCGAACTGCCGCTGGCGCAACGTTACTGCCTGTTTTAACGCTGGCAAGGTAAAGGACAGATCGATGTATAAACTCATCAGTAAATCAGATCACTGCCATGGCAAAGTGCTAGATATTGTCTCATTGCCGTTTGAAACCCGCCAACGCGGCCGGTTCAAAGCCGCCACAGTGACCGGTAAAGAAGTTGGCGTATTTCTTACCCGTGGCGAAGTGCTGCGCGAAGGTGATTACCTCACTAGTGAATGTGGCGAAAATTTTTTGGTCAAAGCTGAGCCAGAACAACTGAGCCAAGCGAAAGCGGCCGATTGGCTAACATTTGCCAAGGCCTGCTATCACTTAGGCAACCGTCATACACCGCTGCAAGTAGGCGAGATGTGGGTGCGCTTTCAGCCTGATCATGTGCTGGAACAAATGGTCGAACTATTGGGCCTAACCGTATCCACAGTTCATGCTGGTTTTGACCCGGAGAACGGCGCCTATGCTCAAGGCTTAGGTGGCCATAGTCATGGTCACGACCATGGTCATAGTCACTCCCATGAACACGCACACCATGAGCATGAACACGCATGAAGCAACAGCAACTGTTATCGCTATTGCATCTATCCAGTCCTAGCTTGCCGATTGGGGCTTTCGCCTACAGCCAAGGTTTAGAAACAGCGGTCGACTTAGGCTGGGTGAGCAACGAGCAGAGTTTGATCCAGTGGATTGAGCCGCAATTGAAATACAGCTTGTCACAACTTGAAGTGCCACTCATGAGTCGTTGCTATCAAGCTTGGCAGGCCAAAGATTATGGCGCAATTCAGCACTGGCAAGCGATTCTTCTTGCCAATCGCGATAGCGCAGAGCTATTGAAAGAAGAGCTGCAACTGGGCAGCACGCTGCATCGTTTGCTCAACAGCCTAGATTGCAATCTACCTGCTGAAGCAAAGGGCTTAGGCTACCTACCTATGTTTGCTTATGCCCTCGCCCACTTTGATATCGAACTCGAATCTGGCTTATGCAGCTGGTTATGGAGCTGGCTGGAAAACCAAGTCACCGTTGCTTGTAAAACCATTCCACTGGGACAAACCCCAGCACAACAAACCTTACTCGCGCTGATGCCTGCCATTGAAGCAAGCGTCCAGCATGGGCTTGGCGTTGCCGATGAGCAAATCGGCATGACGCTGCCCAACCTCGCCATGGTCAGTGCCTGGCATGAAACCCAATATTCTCGATTATTCAGGAGTTAATATGACCACCCAATGTTTACGCGTCGGAGTCGGCGGCCCTGTTGGCTCAGGTAAAACAGCATTGCTGCGACAACTGTGTGCAGCCTTGCGTCAGCATTACAACATCGCCGTTGTGACCAATGACATTTACACCAAAGAAGATGCTGAATTTTTGCTTCGCAACGAAGCGCTGGAAGCCGATCGCATTATGGGGGTTGAAACCGGCGGTTGCCCGCACACCGCCATTCGTGAAGATGCGTCGATGAATCTGGCCGCAATTGATGAACTGCAAGAACGTCATCCCGAGCTTGAATTAGTCCTCGTCGAAAGTGGCGGCGATAACTTAAGTGCCACCTTCAGCCCAGAGCTTTCTGATTTAACCCTTTATGTCATTGACGTTTGTGCAGGGGATAAGATCCCGCGTAAAGGCGGCCCGGGTATTACTAAGTCCGATCTTCTGATTATTAATAAAACTGATTTGGCTCCCATGGTGAATGCCTCACTTGAGGTAATGGACCGGGATGCCAAGAAAATGCGCGGCGAGCGACCTTTCGTATTTACCAATTTCATGCGTGGTGACGGTGTCGCCACCATTATCGACTTTATCGTTGAGCAAGGCATGTTGGCTAAGCGTGACTACCACGTTGCCGTCGAGCCAGCTACTGCAGAAACCGTCTAATCAAGGCAGATTAATCATGAAAAAACTAACCACCATGGCACTGCTCGCCACAACCTGTGTTTTATCGCCAGCGGCATTGGCCCACGCTGGCCACCATGACGTTAGCCATTGGTACAGTGGTTTGCTGCACCCGCTGACCGGCATCGATCACCTGCTCACTATGTTGCTGATGGGCGTGGTTACCGCTCGTTTATCAAACGGCCAAAGCAAAGTGCTACTATCGATGATTGCTTTGAGTTTTGTTGGCGGCATGCTGCTCACGTCATTATTTACCGCGCCAACTACCATCGAATACTTAATGATGGCCTCAGTGGTACTGGTCCCCTTGGCTGGTCTAGCGATTGGCCGACATCATCTGCTTGAAGCGGTAAGCTTCGTGGCCTTGGCACTGTTTGGAGCCGCCCATGGCTTTGTCCAAGGTTCAGAAGCCAGTGGCGCTGTTGTCGTGTTTGGCCTTGGTGCAACTGTCAGCAGTATGATGATTTGTGGCGTTGGCTTTAGTTTTGCCCAAGTCATCAAAGCTCGTGTCTGGAGCAAACAAATCAGTCAGCAAACGAATTAGAACTTCGTTACATCACAGCCAAAAGCCCGCGCTAGTCGCGGGCTTTTTTATGCAAGCAGTTCGCTCGATTACTTAAATTACCTTGAAACTAATTCTCCATTTACACCAATTATCTTCCAAGTCATAGGTAATAGAATGCTCTCCAACGCATGTCGACCACAATACTGAAGGAGGAGAGTCATGGATTATCAAGGCAAAATCTATCGCCCTTGGCCCGAAGCCAATAGTTTGCTGATTCAGGCGACTTTGGGTTGTTCTAACAATCAGTGCACCTTCTGCACTATGTTTGACGACAAACGTTTTAAGGTCCGTGACATCAACGAGGTGTTTGCCGACATTGACGAAGCGCGTGCCAAGTATCGACATGTTGAGTCGATCTTTCTGATCGATGGCAACGTCATGGCAGTGCGCTCCGAGCTATTGTTGAAGCTACTGAATAAACTCACCAGTACCTTCCCTGAGCTCAAGAATATTGCACTTTATGCTGGCTACAACGATATTCGTCGTAAATCCATTGATGACCTCAAGGCATTCCGAAAAGCCGGCTTGTCAATGGTTTATACCGGTTTGGAATCAGGCGATCCAATCGTATTAGAGAAGATAAAGAAGAACCTCAAACGCGAACATGTGATTGAGGGTGCCGCAATGTTGAAACAAGCTGGGATCAAAATGTTGGCTTCGTTTATCTTCGGTTTGGGGGGCAAAGAGCGCTCGAAAGAGCACATCAGAGCAACGACGGACATACTCAACCTAACTCAGCCAGAAGAGATTGCGCCAATGGCGATTGCCTTGCAACCCGGCTCAGAGTTGGAGAGAGAAGCGCAGCGTGGTGAGTTTGTTTTGCCTAGCTCGCTACAAGTGTTGGAAGAGGAGCAGTATCTCCTTGAGCACCTGAACTTTCAAACCTACTATTGGGGCGATCATGGCAACAACATTTCGCCAATGAAAGGCTGGCTACCCATGCATCAGCGCGCTTTTCTAAGCAAGATTGAACATGAAATAGCGAATAATCCCATCACCCAGCAGAACGTGATTCAAACGTTCGCTTGGTAAGCGTTAAACATCGCATGTGGGCTCAACTTTGAGCCCACTAGTTTAGCCTCGTAACCTAGGCCCGTTGGAGACGTCGATACAGTGAATCTTTTAATGCCGAGCGATCATGCTTCATTTGATGCATGTCGGTATCATCAATCGGCGAGTTAGCTAGCTCCAGTTTGCGAATTGTTCGATCGAGTTCATCATATTGCCGCATGTCTGCTGCAAACTCCTGATCATTCTGTTTCAGTTGATTGATTTGCTCCGAGTACTCAGGAAATTCATGAACTAATGAATGGTCTTCGCCTAACATGTGGCCTCCACTTAGCCATCCCATAGGATCAGGGAAAAACTCAAATGTAGTCGCCAAAGGAGAAGTTGTCGTGCAAAATGGTTATCTCCTAACCGCCTTGCTCGAGTGCCTTAAACTCAACTTCAGCCATGAGTTGCTCTAGCTTCTGTGCACTTGGTACATCAACCCCATGCTGCGTCACAGCCCAAGCAGCTAATGCACTTGCCCTGATTAAGCATTTCTCGGTACTTGAGTCGGTTAACCAACCGAGGCTTAAACCTGCGACTAAGGTGTCGCCAGCACCAACCGTACTCTCAATCTCAACCTTTGGTGGCAAACATTGGTGTTGACCAAACGGACCAAACGAGTAAAGGCCATCTCTACCGGCCGACACAACGAGGGTTTGCACACTACTGTCACACACAGAATTCACCAGAGCTGGGAGATTTGTTTTGCTCACCGATTCACCAACTAGCTCTGCAAATTCGTCGATATTGGGTTTTAATAGATCAGGCTCTGCAAGCACGGCGGCTTTCAAGGCGGCACCGCTGGTATCGACATAAACCTTGCCGCCATTAGCTTTAACTGTACCAATCAATTGTTGGATATAGCCTGGGTCTACACCGCGCGGCAAGCTGCCAGCAATAACCACTAAGCTATTGTCGTTCACTAGCTCCGTGAGCTGCTCAATTAACTCTTTTTGATAGGCTTTAGCGACCTCAAAGCTCGGAAAGTTAACATCGGTCACTCGGCCATTTGACTCGGCTAGTTTGACATTCACTCGTGTGTTTCCTGGCACACGAACAAACGCATCCGTCATCTTCCATTGCTTGAATAACTCGACAAAATCGTTGTCGTTATCGGAACCGAGGAATCCTGTAACGATGACGCTTTGTCCCAACTGAGCTAATACACAAGCAACGTTGATGCCCTTACCCGCTGGACGAAGGCTTGCCCGCTCAATCAAATTAACAGCGCCCGGCTTTAGAATCTGAAGGTTACCGGTTTGGTCTAATGCCGGGTTGAGCGTAACGGTAATGACATGCCTCATTGCCCTTGCTCCATTCCTTATTCCATGCATTTTTAATGCAGTCTACAGCAACGCCTCTTGCCTTGCTTGATTCGAGCAAATAACATTTTTTATTGCTCTAAAACGACAAAAGCCCGCGTATTAACGCGGGCTCTCTGAATAATGGCGGAGAGGGAAGGATTATGCGTCGCTTCGCTCCTTCCCTTCGGGCCATCGCCGATGGCGATGTTGTCTCGCGCTACGCGCTCGGCTCGAACCCACGAGGCTTCTCACCCTCCCAAGCT
>NZ_NGNS01000010.1 GCF_002165625.1 Neiella marina | reverse complement strand
GCACTTGAGCCTTGGCATGAAAACGCCAGAAGAAGTGCACAAAAAAGCCAGCGTTGGAGGAACGCTGGCTTAATCAAAAACCGTCAACTTATTTTAGGACGGCACATTTTCCGAGTACGAGCAATGGGTCAAAAACGAACGACCGTATTGCCAACTCCTACAGCGCGTTGCCAACTCATTCGTTTATGGGTTTGCATCATCACCATAGCCACAGGCCCCAACACCAGTCCCGCCAATGCCCAACGCTTCGGGCACAAAGCACTTGAGGTTGCAACAACATACGCCACCGACGCGAGCAACGCATGCAACAAAACAAGTAGAAACAACAACAGCGGATCTCCTATTCGATTGAGGCGCGAATTATATGTGCCTGATTGTTCAAATTCCAGCCACTTTTAGCCGTTTAATAAAAACTCTCATTGTCTTTAGCCATCTGCAGCAGCCTGTCACACGGCTCAAACCGACTGCCATGGGTCTTGGTTAACGACTCTAGCCGATTAACAACCTGTGCAGCGCCGAGAGCATCCAGATAACGGAAAGGGCCGCCCAAGAAAGGCGGGAAACCAATACCAAAAATGGCGCCAATATCGCCATCACGAGGACTCTGGATAATACCCTCTTCCAAGCAGCGTGCGGCTTCATTGAGCATTTGTAACACACAACGCTCAATCACATCATCTTGCCGTAGTGATTGGTTTGCCGACACGCCGAGCAGCGGATAAACGCTTTCATCGACTTTCTTAGTGCCCTTTCCGCCCTTGTATTGATAGAAGCCACGCTTGTTCTTCTTGCCCTTGCGATCGTCTGCCAATAATTTGTCAAAGGCGGCAGGGGCGGTAAACCGCTCTCCCAAATGTTGTTGCAAAATCGGCGCAATCTTAGAGCCGACATCAATACCCACTTCATCCAACAACTGCATCGGGCCAACAGGAAAGCCAAATTGCACCAAGCTGCGATCAATATGGTCAACGGGCTCTCCGGCTAATAGTAGCTGAGCTGCTTCATTGACATACAAAGCTAAGATGCGATTGACATAGAAGCCAGCACCATCTTTGACGACAATCGGCGTTTTACCCTGCTTGCGGGCAAAGGCAACGGTGGTGGCAATGGTTTGATCAGACGTTTTGTCGTGTGCAATGACCTCCACCAACGGCATTTTGTCGACTGGCGAGAAGTAATGCAGGCCAATGACATTCTCGGGACGCTTAGCATGAGCTGCGATATCGGCAATCGGCAGTGATGACGTATTACTGGCGAACACAGTGTGCTCCGAGCAATTTGCTTCTACATCAGCGACCATTTGATGCTTCAGCGACAGATCTTCGAATACTGCTTCAACGACAATATCGGCATCTTTTACCCCAGAGTAATTGAGCGTGCCGGAGAGCTTCGCCATCTGAGCAATACTTTGCGATTTGGTGACAAAGCGTCGCTTGACTTGTTTTTGCAAACGCTCGTAGCTGTACTGCAGGGCATGGCTAATGCCTTGTTCAGAAATGTCTTTTATGCGCGTAGGAATACCGGCTTTGATCGCTGTGACATTGGCAATGCCGCCGCCCATCAAACCACCACCCAACACCAAGGCTTTACTAATATCGGCTGGTTTGGCATCGCCGCCGCCAAAATCTTTCTTCATCTCGGTGGTGGCAAAAAACAGTTGTCGCAGTGACTCTGATTCCGGTGTCATCACCAACTTAGCAAACTCTTTGGCTTCTTTAGCCAACCCGCGTTTGATCCCGCGTTCAATACCATGGCGAACGACCGCCAAAATTGCCTCAGGCGCAGGGTAATTGCCCTTAGTTTTTGCCAATAGTTGTTTTTTGGCTTGGGAGAACAGTAACTGCCGGCCTGGGCCATTGGTTTCGAGAACCTTGGCCATCAAGTCACGTTTGAGCTGGCGCTTACCGGGTTTGCCGGTCTTGGCCAAGGCAATAGCGGTATTGAGTAATATCGACTCAGGCACCATGTCATCAGCCAATTTAGCTTTTAATGCTTGTTTGGCCCGCAATTGTTTGCCGGTGAGCATCATATCCAGTGATTTGGCGATGCCGACCAAACGAGGCAAGCGTTGAGTACCACCACCACCGGGAAGCAAGCCAAGCTGGACTTCAGGCAAACCTAAACGTGTTTTTTCATGATCGGTGATGACACGCCAATGACAGGCCATGGCCAACTCTAAACCACCACCCAAGCATGTGCCATGAATGGCCGCGACAACCGGAACCGGGAATTGCTCAATTTCAGCAAACACCTCATGACCAGCCAAAGCAAGGGCTTCGGCCTCGGCGGCGGTTGAGCATGCGTCAAGCATGGCAATATCTGCACCAGCGATAAAACTATTGCTCTTACCGCTGATCAACACGACCCCGCGAACCGTTTGTTCGGTCATTGCGCCACGGATCTGCTGCAGCACAGCTCGGACTTGATCGGCAAACTCGGCTTTCAAGGTATTAACCGACTCTCCCGGCACGTCCATGGTGACCACGGCAACGTCCTGTTGAAAGGATAACTGAAAGACTTGTTGTTCCATTGCTGTTTGCTCGCTCATTATTCTGCCTCCAACACCATTGCTGCACCCAAACCACCTGCGGCACACGCCGTGGTTAACGCCAAACCGCCACCTCGCCGTTTTAATTCATGGAGGGTCTGCGTGATCATGCGAGCACCGGTTGCGGCAAACGGGTGACCATAAGCAATCGAACCGCCATTGACATTGAATTTATCCATGTCGATGTCACCAATCGCCTTATTGCGTCCTAACTTCTGTTCAGCAAACTGTTTTGAGCCAAACATTTTGACATTGGCTAGGGTTTGAGCCGCGAACGCCTCATGCATATCAATAAGGGTTAAATCTGCGAGCGATACCCCGGCTCGGTCGAGCGCAATGGGGGTGGCGTAGCTCGGCCCCATCAACATGTCTTGCCAGACGTCAATGGCACTAAAGCCATATGAGCGGATGTAGCCGAGTGGTTCATAACCCAGAGCTTTGGCTTTGGATTCTGACATCAACACCACAGCGGCTGCGCCATCGGTCAACGGCGTGCTATTGGCCGCTGTCACACTGCCGTGGCGACGGTCAAATGCTGGTCTTAGTTTGGCGTAGGATTCGAGATTTGATTCGGCTCTGAAGACATTGTCTTGCTCAATAAAGCTCTTGTTTTGTGGGGTGTGAACCGTCATCACTTGCTCTGCCATTAGGCCTTCCTGCCACGCTTTGGCAGCCAAAGAATGAGAGCGATGGGCTAGAGCATCTTGATCGGCGCGACTGATTTGATGACTCTTGGCCATTTGCTCTGCGGTATCGCCCATGCTCAAGCCAGTTGAATATTCAGCGACGGCAGGGGGAACAGGCAATAAATGCTTGAGCCGCAGTTTTTTCAGAATGCGCCAGCGCTGATTAAACGTGCGCGCCTTGTTTAATTCCACCAAAGCTGTCGCTAAGGTTTTCGATACGCCAATCGGCAACACGGAAGATGAGTCGGCACCACCAGCAATCCCAACAGAGGTGTGGCCCGCGATAATGCTTTCGGCAACATTGGCGACAGCTTGGAAGCTAGTGGCACAAGCGCGCGACACGCTATATGCGTCGGTTTTAACATCCATACCAGTGGCCAATACGATTTCGCGAGCGATATTTGGCGCCTCTGGCATTTGAACCACTTGTCCAAACACAAGCAACTCAACTTCTTTAGGACTCAATTCCAACCGCGTTACCAATTCTTGAACCACGGTTTGCCCGAGTTCAACCGCCGGTATCTTATGGAAAGCAGTGGCTTGTTTGGCAAATGGCGTCCTTAGCCCAGCAACTACAGCGATGCGGTCGCCGCTGCGGGTCGTCAGCACAGAGTTGGACATGTAATGCTCCTGTGTCGTTATTCGTTATATTGCCTTGCTTGCGCAAGAGGTCAGACCTGTTGACTTTGGAGTGTATCAGGTTATTTTTGATTTTAAACACTTGTTTTGATTTTGCAGAGAAAACGGTGATCCTTGCCGAAAAAGTTGCTCTAAACGACAAACCAGATAGCTCTGTCACGGCGAGCTTACTTGCTGAGGAAAGTAACCGCCTTGCGGCAGCAAGCAAACAAGTTCATAAGCTGTTTCACTTTCATCAGGGCCAAACACTGGACGAATAGTTTCAGACACGGTAAAAATACCGCCCAAAGTCATCACACTGAATCTCGATCTCGAATCCATGAAACAAGCATTTGACGCACTAGCGCGCTACATGAGCACGCAGATCATTGGCCAACCAGAATTGGTAGAGAATATGTTGGTTGCCCTACTGGCAGAAGGACACATTCTGGTCGAGGGCCCTCCAGGTCTGGCAAAAACTCGAGCGGTCAAAGCGCTGTCAGACGGCATTGAGGGTGATTTCCAGCGCATCCAGTTCACTCCGGATCTACTGCCTGCGGATTTGACCGGCTCAGACATCTACCGACCAGAAGACGGTAGTTTCCAATTCCAGCCGGGCCCATTGTTTCATCCGTTGATTCTGGCCGATGAAATAAACCGGGCACCAGCCAAAGTGCAGTCAGCATTATTGGAGGCCATGGCCGAGCAGCAAATCACTGTCGGCGGTAAAACTTACCCGCTTCCCGATTTGTTCATGGTAATGGCGACACAAAACCCGATTGAACAAGAAGGCACCTATCCGCTGCCCGAAGCGCAGCTTGACCGATTTTTGATGCATCTCAGTCTCGATTACCCCGATGCTGACGTTGAGCAGCAAATTCTCCGTTTGAATCGCCGTGAAGCGCAAGCTCAGCAAGGCGAAACCGTCACGCCAATGTCGACCCAAGTACTATTTGCCGCGCGGCAAGAAACCTTGGCACTGCATATGGCTGAGTCGGTCGAACGTTACTTGGTGGAATTGATTATTGCCACCAGACAGCCAGCGCGATACAGCAAAGAATTGGCGCAATGGTTGTCTTACGGTGTCTCGCCACGAGCGTCGATTGCTTTGGAACGTTGCGCGCGCGCCCATGCTTGGTTGCAAGGCAATGACTTTGTCGCCCCGGACAATGTCCAAGCGGTATTTCCAAACGTGATGCGTCACCGCTTATTGTTAAGTTATCAAGCAGAAGCCAGTGGCGTTAGCGCCGATGCTATCGTCCAACAGTTACTGCAATTGGTGCCTGCTCCGTAATGAACTGGTGGCGCAAGTCAGAACCGGAACAACAACAGCCAGCCATGGGTGACGGCATCCACGTCACCATGGATGATTTGCTTGTCTGTCAGAACCTTGGTCGCTTGTTGGCACTTCGTCCTGATCCGCGAAATGTCGGACGCCGTCATGGTCAGTACTTGTCTCGGATGAAAGGCCGCGGAATGGAGTTTAGCGAAGTGCGAGCCTATCAACAGGGCGATGATATCCGGGCAATCGACTGGCGTATTACAGCACGAACTGGCAAAACCCATACAAAGCTTTACGACGAAGAAAGAGAGCGGCCGATATTTGTGCTGTTGGACTTATCTGCCAGCATGGACTTCGGCTCGACCCTGTATCTAAAGTCAACTCAGGCTTGTTATTTGGCAGCTGCTTTGGCGTGGTCGGCATTTAATGGTGGCGATCGCATTGGTTTAGTCGCTATGACGCCGTCGGGATTAACCGAAGTACCCGCTCGGCCAAGGCGTCAGGGTTTAACTGCGGTACTTGAGCGTATTTGTGAGTGCCAGCAACAGCATCTAGCGCATCAGCAACAGGCCGCACAATCACCAACACTGGCACAAGCTGCTGAACATTTACGTCGTCACGCCCACACCGGAGCCCTGATCGCAGTGATCAGCGACTTTCAGCAGCTCAATGACGATTCTCGTCAGGCATTATCTCTGCTGAAAAGACACAATCAGGTGATGACCTTTCAGGTGGTTGATCCGTTGGAGCAAAACCTTGCCGATGTCTGTCAGCAAGACTTGGCCGTCACTGATGGCCTCAGATCAGGTAACTTAACGTTATCCAGCAGCATCACCCAACGAGCTTACCGACAGTACATCCAACAAGGGTTGGCTCAGCGTCAACATGTACTTGCACAACTCACTCGTCACCAATACCTGATTAGTGCCGCCAGCAATCTTGAGCAGCAACTCCAACACCAAGGACAACAACCAAATGATGGGGTGAACGAATGACCCCAATGAATCTGCTAATGGCCAATCAAGCTGCGCCAACCATGCAGTTGCCACTGAAAGATATTGTCATCGCCGCACCGGTGTCATGGTGGCCATTGGCTCCCGGCTGGTGGTTGCTGATTGGGTTATTGTTATTACTCAGTGTATGGTTCGGTCGCAAACTATGGTTGCGTCAGCGAGCAAAACAGTTTGCCAACCAAGCCTTAAGTCGCATTCAACAATGGCAACAGGCACCAGCGGATGTGACTGCCAGCCAAGTCAATGAATTGCTCAAAGTCGTCGCTTGCCACTATGGTGAAGCCGAACAGTTGGCCAAACTCAGTGGTTATCCTTGGTATCAGTGGTTGCAGGCATCGAGCACCGAGAAACAGCGACCTCAAGTCGATCAAATGTGTCAATTGTTGCAGCACCACCTGTACAGCGGCGGCTCGTTAAACCCAGTACAGCAAGAACAACTACTGATAGGTTGTCAGCAGTGGTTAACGACGAGTTGGCGATTGGCCGCAAGCACAGCACAGGCAACTACTAACCAAGCGTCGTCGCAGCCAGACAGAGCCGGAGGTGCGGCATGATCACCTTTATCTGGCCTTGGCTGCTATTGCTATTGCCTCTGCCCTGGCTATACCGCCGCTTTCGCTCCGAGCAGCCTCGGCAAACAATTAAACTGCTGATGCCGAGCGCCATGCCGCTGGTTGATGGTGGCACTGGGCAACAGCAAACGCGCTTGCCTCACTTAGTGCTATCGTTGATTTGGCTATTGTTGCTCGCTGCGCTTGCGCGGCCGCAATGGCAAGGAGAACCGGTTGGGCGACCATTGGAAGGTAGAGATCTGATGGTGGCAGTCGATCTGTCAGGTTCGATGGCGCAGCAAGACATGCAACTCAACGGCCAAATGGTCGATCGTCTAGTCATCGTCAAACATGTGCTGAAAGACTTTATCGAACGGCGTCAGGGCGATCGAATCGGTTTGGTGCTGTTTGCCGACACAGCATACTTGCAAGCTCCGCTGACGTTTGACCGTTTTACGGTGGCGACATTCCTTGATGAAGCAGTTCTTGGCTTGGTTGGGCGCCAAACCGCCATTGGTGATGCTATCGGCGTGTCGATTAAACAGATCCTCAATCAACAATCTGAACACAGAGTACTGGTATTACTGACCGACGGCGATAATACATCCGGCTCGCTCGCCCCTGAGGAGGCGGTGAAGTTAGCCCAGAAGCACAATGTCACGATTTATACCGTTGGCGTTGGTGCCGAGGTCATGACACGTCGCTCATTACTGGGCACTCGCCATGTCAACCCATCAGCAGATTTGAACGAAGAGGCGTTGAAATCCATTGCTCAAGCAACCGGCGGCCAATACTTCAGAGCTACTGATGCGCAAAGCCTGGAGCAAATTTACCAGACCATTGATGCACTGGAGCCAATGGCAAGCGATGAAACCTTCTATCGTCCGGTGATTGATGTATTTTTCTACCCTCTTGGGGGGGCTTTGCTACTGGCGCTGTTATTGATGGGTTGGATCCAGCTGGCCACCAGTCGACTATTTGCCAAATCATCAAATCATGCTGAGCGGGAGACGTGGTAATGGACTTCGCTTGGATTAGACCCGACTGGCTTTGGTGCTTAATACCTTGGTTGTTGCTGTCATTGTTATCAATTCCCCGGCGCCAACAGAGCGGCAAAGTGCAACAGTTGGTCGCTAGCCATTTACGCCAGCACATGATCGAGCAACCGAAAGCAAGTAAAGGTCCGATGCCCATTGTGCTGACAGCATTATTAATTGCGATTATCGCTGGCGCAGGGCCAAGCTTTAGTCGCCAGAGCACACCTCTGGTCAGCTCAGAGCAAGCTAGGGTGCTGGTATTGGATATGTCGCTGTCGGTATGGGCGACGGATGTCAAACCCAACCGTTTGGCTCGATTACGCTATAAAGCGATCGATTTTATTAATGCCAGTCACAGTAGCGGTGGCGGCGAAACAGGGCTTATCGCCTATGCCGGTGACGCATTTATCATCAGCCCAATGACCAGTGATGCCCGAACGCTGACCACACTGATCAACTCGTTGAGCCCCGATATCATGCCGTCCTACGGCTCGCGACCTGATCGCGCGATTGAACAAGCCGTCGCACTACTCAATCAAGCAGGCCATACCAGCGGCAACATCATTATGTTTACCGATGGCATTGCTGAGCAGCGAGTTGATGCGATCAACGACAGCCTGCAAGGTAGAGATTTCCGCCTCAATATCCTCCAAATTGGCACCGCTGCGGGCGCTCCGATTCAACTTCCTAACGGCGAGTTACTGAAAAACAACCGCGGTGAAATCTCAGTCCCGACAGCGGATCCAGCAATCAGCAAATCGTTGGCGTCAACATTTGGCGGCGTCGCTATTGCCTTGACCGACTCGAACCGTGACATCGATTACTTGGTCAATACAACCAAAGCAGCGGCTAAATCTTCAACTAACCAGCAACAACAGCTTACCGCCGAACTGCGCGCTGATGCTGGCCCCTATTTGGCAATTCTGCTGGCCCCTTTGATGTTGTTGCTATTCCGCCGTGGCGCGGTCGTTGTCATCGCTGTTTGCTTGCTGTTGCCGTCTCAGCAAAGTGCAGCGTTTGGCTGGCAAGACTTATGGCAAACCAAAGCTCAGCAAGGTCAACAAGCTTTTGATCAAGGGCAACATCAACAGGCAGCAGGATTATTCAGCGAGCCAATGCGAAAAGGTATGGCGCACTATCGAGCCGGTGATTATCAGCTCGCTGCTGAGCAATTTCAGCAGGTCGATTCAGCCGATGGAAGCTACAATCTCGGTAACGCCCTCGCGCAACTTGGTCAGTTCGATGAAGCAATTGACGCCTACCAACAAGCGCTACAGCAACGCCCTGACTTTGCTGATGCTAAGGCCAATAAAGAGCTGCTTGAGCAACTTAAAGATCAGCAGCAACAACAACCGGATCAGCAAAACCAGCAGCAGGATCAGTCCGACCAATCACAACAAGACTCGGATTCGCCCGATCAGCAGGATCAAGATCAACAGCAATCGCAAGACCAATCTCAAGATCAGTCTTCCGAGCAAAATGACCAGCAGTCTGACTCGCAATCCGATAATTCAGAGCAAAATGGCGAGCAGCAGCAATCAAATAGCGATGATTCCGAGCCCAGTGATAGCTCTGAACAGCAGTCAGACCAATCTGCTGACAATGACAGTCAACAACAGCAAGATGAACAAGCTAATTCTGAGTTGCAATCTGATTTGGCCAACCAACCAGAATCAGAACCACAACAGCAACAGCCAGAAAACTCAGAGTCATCGCCACAAGCTAATCAACCACAGCCAGAGCAGCAAGAACCGGCAGCAGAGCTTGACCAACCGCCGGCAGGACAAGTTGCAGCGGGCTCGGATGATGAACCAAGCGATGAACAACAGCCGATCAGAGAAGTGCAACTAGAACGCCTTCCGGATGATCCATCTGTTTTGCTGCGCAACAAAATGCAACTGGAATATCAAAAACGGCAAGCGGATGGCACCTTGCTGGCAGAAGACGAAGTTTGGTAACCAACACAGAGGTTTGAGAAACAATGAAGCAATTGATTGCATTGGTTATTGCGTTAGTTAGTGCATTGGCCGCTTGGCCGGTATTTGCACTCACGCAAATCACCGCGGTGGTTGATAAGAACCCAGTGCTCACCAATGAATCTTTTGTTCTTGAAATCACCGCTGACGATGATCTAAAGCGCAACGCTATCGACACCACGGTATTGCTCAAAGACTTCGTCGTTGGTCAAACCAACATCAGTCGCTCAACGCAAATCATCAACGGCACTACCCGCCGAACCACAACCTGGACTACTTTGCTGATTTGTCGAATTCCGGGCAACTACACAATTCCTGCGTTTAGTACTCAGGGCGTATCCTCGGCTCCGATTGAGCTGGAGGTGGTAAAAGATGTCGGCAATGCCGCCCAACCTCGAGATATTTTCTTCCGCAATGAAGTCGTTGGCTCACAACTTTATCCCAATCAATCTGCCGTATTGGTCACCAAGCTGTACCTCGCAGCGCAGCTTGAGCGCGGCAGTCTTACCGACCCTGAGGGTGAAGGCATCAGCTTTAAACAAATGGGTGACGATCAGGACAAAGTAGAAATCATTAATGGCCGTCGCTATCGGGTGATCACCCGCAAGTATGCAATGACCCCGCAACAAGCAGGTACATTCACCATTAGGCCACCGATGTTCAGCGGCATGATCGTTACCGGCAAACCGCGAAGCTTTTTTGACAATGCCACCACCAAACCAGTGCAAGTTGTTGCCGACGACTTGACTCTCGAAGTCATGGCGGTACCAGAAGGTGCCAAACAACCTTTTATTCCAGCTCAGTACATCACCTTAGAAGAGTCCTTTGATGCTGCCGACAATCAATTAACCGTTGGCCAGCCGGTCACTCGCTCGATCACGGTGACTGCGACCGGCATTGATCAGAGCGTACTGCCGCCGCTGCAAGTGAGTTATCCGGCCTCGGTCAATGTTTACCCCGACAAACCGGAAGTATCGACCACCTACCAAGGTAATAGCGTGATTAGCCAACAAATCGAGGCTGCAGCAATTATCGCGACCCAACCCGGTGAGTACGTTCTTCCTGAAGTTCGCTTGGAGTATTGGGATACCCGCTATCATCAAATGGCAGAAGCGGTGTTGCCCGAGCGAACCATTACCGTTATCGCAGGTAACCAAGCCGCGCCAGTGGAAGACCTTGCACCTGCCCCAGCACAGCCGACAGCGGTTCAAGATGGAGGCTTTTCGTCACCTGTCGTCTTCGGCCTAGCCGGGCTGTGGCTAGCAACATTGGTGGGTTGGTTCACTCACGTTCAGATCATTCGTCGGCGCCAACCGATTGCGGTGACCAAACCAGCCAATGCTAAAGAACATGTGGCAACCGGTGATCATTGGCAGGCGCTGGTTGACGCCTTGTCTTCACATGACGCCAGCCAACTCAATCGCGCGTTAGGCGCCTGGCTGAGAGCAACTTGTGACTGCAGCTCATTGTCTCAAGTTGCTTCAACAGCTCATCAACAGCGAGCACTGGCTGCTTATCGAGCGATTGTTACCAGCCAATATGGCAAGTATTCGGCTGACGAGTTGCAACTTCAGCAGCACTACACTGATTTGCACTCTGCCCTGTCGGACCTGCGTGATGAACTGCAGCAACGGCAACAGCACGTTGACCCATTAAGTCTCTACCGCAATAAATAAATGTTGAGCGGGGGCTTGCATGCCCCTAATCGAACATAGCTGCTAATAATTGACAGCAGATTTTAGGCAAAAAAAAGGCATACCCGAAGTATGCCCAAAAGTGCTGGAGAGGCTGTGAGAATCGTTATCGTTGTCCAAGCTGAAAAATCAGCAGTTCAGCTTGGCACGAAAATGTGAGACTGGCGGTTAACTGAACACCTTGTTCGGTGGTTTCAACTTGATGTTTAACAACAACTGGCTCTGACGCAATATCGTCTGCGGCACTTTGCCAGCCTGCAAGAACATCATTTGCAGCGTTTTCATCAGCACACTCAGCGGTTAGAGTCGCTGTTGTATCACTGTTATCGAGAATCGAGCCCACATCTACACAACAACATGCTGGTGTGTCTTCAATCTTCTCTGCTACTGTTTTGCTCATATCAGTTACTGCCATAGGTCAATGGCGCTCACTATACCGAGGTGCTGGTCAAGGATCTTGAACTGGATCAAGTTCTGATCACACAATGGTTTTGTCCCTGTTTGCAGAATGGAATTGAAAAAAGTGCGAAATAAAAAACAGCACTCTCCGGTCATATCGGACATGAACAGTAAACAACAACGCTATGAAGCCCTCGTTGGGGCATTTCATAAAGACATATATCGATACGCCTACTGGCTCTGTCATGACTCAGCAGTGGCTCAGGACTTAGTGCAGGAAACATTCTTGCGAGCTTGGAAAAGCCTCGACTCTCTAAAGGATGTCAATGCTGCCAAATCTTGGCTCATTACGATTTTGCGGCGCGAGAACGCTCGTCGATTTGAACGCAAGCAATTCGATCTGGTTGACATGGATGATGTACCGCTGGCCGACAATGCGTCATTGGATGCTGAAGCGACCATGGAGCAGCAGCTAATTCGTCGCCAGATCCAAATGCTGGCGCCTGAGTATCGCGAGCCATTGTTGCTGCAAGTGATCGGTGGCTACAGCGGTGAAGAAATCGCGGAAGCATTAGGCCTAAATAAGAATACGGTGATGACGCGCCTGTTTAGAGCGCGTAATCAATTGAAAGAAGCATTGGAAAACAGTATTGATGACAGGAGGCAAGGCAATGGATGACTTAGAATTTCGTCGTCGGCTAATTGCCGAACCTTACGACGATGACGACGCAATCAAGCAAGCGCTGCTTGAGGGTGACAATCGTCAGCAGTTCGCCAAGGACATGAGAGCCCTTGATGATAAAATCGCCGCGGCCCTCGATGTCGATGTGCCTGAAGATTTGGCTAATCAGTTATTGCTGAAACAAAGGTTTGCCGAGCACAAGCAGCAAAATGAGCGTCGCAAGTGGATCTTCGCCATGGCAGCTAGCGTGACCTTGGTGGTGACCGCCACGTTTGCGCTGTGGCCGCAACCGCACGCCAACTTGGCCGATTATGCCTTAGCACACGTGTATCATGAGCCCGAGTCAATGACGACCTTGGATGAAAATGCCAACCTCAGCCAAGTCAACGCGAAACTCGCCAGTTATGGTGCCGAAATGAGTGCTCTGGACGGCCGGATTTTTTACGCCAATCATTGCGACTTCAAAGGCAAACGCAGCCTACACATGGTCCTGGAGCACCAAGGCCAACGTGTCACTGTCTTTGTGGTGCCACATATTGACGCCTTTAAAGATACACCTGCGCAATTTGAAGACGACCGTTATCACGGCATGATCAATCGTCATGGTGAGCAAGGCCTGATTATTATTGGCGAAAACCCAGAGCTAGTCGAAAACACCAGTAGTTCACTAGAGCATGCCATCAAGTGGCAACGCATCTAGTCTAGCTAAGTTCTCACGGCGGTTTTGACCATATCAATATGGTCGACACCGCCGTCATCATAAATCTCTCCAACGCACTCAAAACCAAGGCTCCGATAAAACGGCCGCAAATGCGCCTGAGCAGAGATAGCAATATCTAGCCGGGGATACAGGTTGTCGCACTCGGCCAGCAAGTCGAGCATGATTGCTCTCCCCAACCCTTTGCCACGGTGACTTTCACTGATCGCTAAACGGCCAAGGTGAACAACCATGTGGTCTGGTTGCGGCGGGATAAGTCGAGCATAGGCAATGGGTTTAGCATCCGACTCCAACACATAATGCCAGCACTGGCTATCCAAGCCATCCAGATCACGGTAAAGACTATTTTGCTCAATCATAAAGACATCTTGTCTCAGTTGTAGGCAGGCCATCAGACGCTGACAATCCAACTGGCAGAATTTCAAAAAGTGGCGAGAAAAGCTATCTATCACAGAACACCCGAATTATTACTGTCAAAACCAAATTAGTTAGCCGGTTACCGTTGCATATTGTATGCAAATAAATACACTGCGCACTCTTTTATCATTCTGTTCCTCGATTAACGATCATTTATGCCACATACAAAACGACTATCGCGCAGTGTCGCTTTCATTTCCTCGCTCGCAACAACGACCGTCAGCGCCGCAGGCTTTCAACTCAACGAACACAGTGCCAATGGCTTAGGGAGGGCATTCGCAGCGGAAGCGGCGACCGTCGAAAATGCCTCGATTTTGTCTCGTAATCCGGCAGCGATGAGTCGATTTGATGGTATCGCCATCAGCGGCCAACTCAGCTACGTTAATCCCGAAGTTAACCTTTCTGGCACCACGACCAATCACTTAGGCCAGCTATACAACTCATCATTAGCGCCAGCCGCTGAAATGATTTCTGGTAGCCCGTTGAATCGAGTGACCACCGAATACTCCGCTGATAGCAAAGATGTCGCTCCCGGTGCATTTATTCCAAGTTTTTACTTTATTGCCCCAATTACCGACCGTATCCACTTTGGTTTAGCCACTTTTTCAAATTTTGGCTTAAGTACGGATTATGACGATGATTTCAATGCTCTCGAGTACGGAGATAAAACTGAAGTCACAACGATTAACATCAATCCAAATATCTCATATCTGATTAATGAGCAATTCTCAGTGGGTATTGGTTTCAACGCACTATATGCCGACGGCAGTTTAAAAACTTCCACGCCAGCCTACATGAACGATCATGCTGCGACATACCAGCAATACAACCAAGTAGCGGCGTTAACCGCAGGTCAACTGCCAGAGATTCCGCTGGTGCCAGGCGGCGCAACCATCGCTGATGTTGAAGGCGATGGCTGGGATTATGGTTGGAACCTTGGTGTGCTTTGGTCGCCCTCCGAACAAACCGATATTGCCTTGACCTACCGTTCAGCAATTAGTGTCGACTTGGAAGGCCACTTTACTTCCGACTTGCTGCAAATGGATAAAGCGCCAGGTAAATTAGCACTCGATCTGCCAGCACTAGCCGAGTTCGCAGTGAATCATCGAATTAACGAGCAATGGTCTATCCAAGCCAGTTATCATTACACTGGCTGGAGTTCATTCGAGGAACTAGTCGTTGAATTTGATGACACCACTGAAATTGGTGACAGCTTACTCTTAAAAGAAGAAAACTTTGATAACTCATGGCGTGCAGCACTCGGTGCAACTTATATTTTAAGCCCTGAATTAACTCTTCGAGCCGGCTACGCCTATGACGCCAGTCCGGTTAAAGATCAGTACCGCACTATTTCTATTCCTGATACCGACCGACGCTGGTACAGCGCGGGCTTTACCTATCACTTAAACAACCACTCGAATATTGATGTTGGTGCTTCATTTCTCCATGGCAATTCGACCCGCGTTCACGAGGAATTCGAATTACAAGGTCAAACAATCACCACCCTTGATGTTGAGTTAAGTAAGGCCAACGCATATATTTTTGCAGCGCAATATAATCATCAATTCTAGTTTTATCGCAAAAGCCCGTTATTTTGACGGGCTTTTTACAATTTATTAGCTTCCTAACAATAACAATACTTTCGCCAATTGGATTTATTTTTCAATCGGATATAAGATTAACCCGTTATCGAAAATAAATAACCAAACTCCCCCTCCGGCAATTAGGAAGTAACATGACCAACATCATCGATATACTAGGTAATTATCGCCGCTTGCGTGCTGCGCTTCGTGGTGAGTCCTCGGACGCTTTGGTGGAATACAAAGAAAAATTAGAAGCACTAATTGAAGAAGTTAAAGCAGAAGAAGCTGAGCGTTTAGAAGAAGAGCAAGAGCGTCTGGCTAAAATTGAAGAGATTAAAGCGCTAATGGCAGAGAATAACATTAGCGAATCTGATTTAGGTGTTATTGCTGCGGCACCAAAAACTAAACGTGCGCCTCGCCCAGCTAAATATAAATTCACCTTGGCCGATGGTTCAGAGGCGACTTGGACTGGGCAAGGCCGCACTCCCAAGGCACTTAAAGCAGAGCTCGATGCAGGTCGCTCACTCGAAGAGTTTTTGATTTAGCCGCCGACATTAGAATTGTAATAAAAAAGCCCCGACCGAATCGGGGCTTTTTTATTACGGCAGAGCCAAATACCAGTTCGACAATCGTTGTATTTCAGGCGCACTTTCAGCATCAGATAATTGTATATCTAGCCAGCGTCCCTGTTCATTTTTATAAACTGCCAATTCGGCAATAAGGCGATTTCGCTTCATCAATATCAACGCATATTGCAATGTGCCAGGCGTCCCCTTGCCTTTGGCAAGCGCATCAATTGGATTAACAATCTGCAATTGACCTTGAAGATGGTCTATATCGGCCTTGTTTGCTGCCGCTTCTAAAACAACCTGATCAGCCATCGCAAATAGTGGTTGCAACTCGACTGGTTGCAGCCAAGGCTGCCGTTCAACTGTCAAGTCGATTGGTTTTTCTATTTGGTAGCTATAACCATCTTTATCGACGCGCAGCCACTGAGCATCATCGGCTATTGTTGATAACCAAACATGACGGAAAAAGTTTCCCTCCGCGAGTATGGTTAAATGAAATTGAGCAGTTAATTCACCAAAGTCAGTGGTGGTATTCCAAGGCGCAGTCGCCACAGTCTGAGATTGGTCGGGGTAATCCACTGACGCAACAATGGATGCCCGCGATAATTGACCAATGAGAGCCGCAAGTCGCTTCATATTAACCGGATAATCATCGGCTTCTTTCACCTGCCAACCTGTTGCTTGTTGATCTTGGGCTGGCTCCATTGTCAACCAAGGCTGTTGTTGTTGATCGTCAATCCGGATCTGCGTTAGCGCTGGGCTGTGTACCATCAACATGGGTAAAAAAATCCCCTGCCTTGGCCCTGTGGGTTGATTGCTGCCGCTAAAGGCGTATATCACCAAAGCAATAATCAATGACACGCTCACCGACCATAGGATCAGTTGACGACGAGTTCGATACATAAAGACAGGTCTCCGGACAGTTAATAAGCCATGCACTTGCGCTGTAATCGCAACCCGAGCAGAATACGCTGAGATTGCCGACATGGAAAATTTTATTGTGAATAAGCTGCCGTTATTACTGGTTGTGATGTTAAGTGCCTGTGCTGGCGATTATGACGTCAACACCAATTTAGATCCGCAGAACTTCAAAGAATATTTTAAACCCAGCGAAGTAAAGCTATATCCACCAAGCGAGCTACCACAAGAAGCTCAACGTATTGCCGCAGTATCAGGTTTCAGCTGCCAAGAAAGTGGTAATGCAGTACCGGCTTCCATCGCCGATGCCAGAACGGATGCTCGCATTAAGGCTGCCAACCTTGGCGCCAATGCTTTGGTCGTCGACGTTTGTGAAACGGAACAGGATACCGAGTCGCCAGCTTGTGTGTCGTTGGTCTCTTGTTACGCCCGCGCGTTCTCTATCCCCGTTACCGAGCAACCATGATCGCCATCGGCACTATTCGTTCTCCTTACGGCGAGAAGTTTGCAGTTCCAAGACAACCCGGTTTAGTGTCCGAAGCCCTTGGCTATTGTGAGCTCAGCGGTGAATTTGGCGTGCCAGAGACAGTCAGAGGGCTCGAGCAGTTCAGTCATATCTGGCTACTGTTCCAATTTCATCAGACAATCGAACAGGGCTGGCAGCCCTTGGTTCGACCTCCTCGGCTCGGTGGCAACAAGAAAGTTGGAGTCTTCGCCTCTCGCAGTACCTTCCGTCCCAATGGCATCGGCATGTCGTTAGTTGAACTGATAAATGTGGAGTCGCTAAAACGCAACGGCCAGCCTTTGAACCGTCTGACAGTCAAAGGGTTAGACTTAGTTGATGGCACACCGGTCATCGACATAAAGCCCTACCTGCCATACGCCGAGGCTGTTGTCGAAGCGCAAGCCGGATACGCAGCTCAAAAGCCGAGCAATACCCTCAAGGTCAGCTGGACTCAGCACGCTATTGACGCCCTGCAACGCCACAACAATAGCGATGTTGATGATTTACCAGCAATGAATACCAAGATACTAATTGACCAGGTACTGAGCCAGGATCCTCGGCCAGCCTACCAAGCAGGGCAGCTTAGTGACCGCACTTATGGGGTAAAGTTGGCCAACACCGATGTCAAGTTTCGCTTCCCTGCCCCAGAAGTTGTTGAAGTCATCAGCGTTGAGTAGTTGCCGTCTAGCTAAAACGAGTTTTACTGAGCGAGTCAGGCTCAATCGGATGTTGCTTGTAGTAGGTATCTTTCGCCTCATACATCCGCTCATCAGCGCGATGAAATAAATGGCTAACATCGACTTCTTCACTTGAGGCGTAGCCGACACTAAAGCTAATCGGAATTTGCTTGCTCGAACCGTCCTGTTGCAGCAAGGCTAACTGTTGGTCTTGCTGCTCTGCCAAACGCGCCATCAAACGCTCACAGCTGGCAATCGTTCCCTCTTGTACCAACAACGCAAATTCATCGCCGCCCATTCGAAATAGTTGATCGGTTTTGCGACAGCTATGCAGCAAAACTTCGACGATCGCTTTAATAAACTGGTCACCCGCATCATGGCCAAACTGGTCATTAACCCGTTTGAGACCATTGGCATCGATGACAAAAATACCAACATGGTTGTTGGGATAACGCTCAAGAATGTTACGGCTGCGCTCAAACGATTCGTTAAAGGCCTTACGATTCGGTAAGTCGGTTAGCTCATCAGTACGAGCTGCAAGCTCGAGCTCCGAAGTCAATTCAATGGTTTCAGTAATCACACTGATTTGCTTGGCAAATACTCGCACGATATCACGCTCTTGTGGACTTACTTCATCCAGTTGAAAAGCCAAAACACCCAAGAAGTTATGGGTTCGGGAAATCAAGTCAAATAGGTAGAATCGCTTGCCTTCATTGACCAGTGTTTCAGGCAAGCTCTGTCGTTGGTTGGCAATTCGCTGTTTAAGTTCGGCTAGCAGCCATTGTTCATCCTCAGCCATTAGGCCAAGCGACTGAAACTGGCGTTCGGTATTGCGTGAGGTTGCAATAAGCAGAGCGACAGGGACATCGTCAAACAGTTCGTGCAGCTGATTAAGGCAAAGCTCGGTGACATCAGCGTGCTCACCACACTGTTGAAGCTCAATGCTTAAGCGCTGCAAACTCTGCAGTATTTGTCGGCTTCTACCTTCTCGCGCGGCTGTTTCACTCAGCTCTTTGGTTTTCTCTGCAACTCGCGCCTCAAGTTGCTCATTCAGCGCTCGTACCTTGGTCAGATACTCGCCTTTCAAGTCGTCAATGCGCTGAAGCTCTTCATTTTTCTGATGCAGACTATCGAGCTGCATCCGAATAGTTTTGCCCATTTCGCTAAGTAACTGGCGAACATCTTCGAATTCGCTGAACTTGAACTTCTCTCCTTTGGAGCTGTAATGTCCCTGACCAAATCGCTTGAGGATTTCAGACAATTGCTTAAACGGTGTACCAAGCCAATTGGCGACCAAAAACGCAACTAACACCGACAAGCAGATAGCAATGGCAATGCCCAGCGTTAAGGCATTCATCGACTCTTGTAACTGCAGCATTCGAGCGGAGCGGCTAACATGCAGTTGCAACATGTATTCGAGTTGATTAGAGGTGTAATCGCTGGCCAACGGCAAAACATCTCGCTCGACCATTAGGTCATCATGCTCGAGTTCAACAAACTTGATGCGGGGGGAGGCAACGATAATTTCATCGTCGTGGAGGATCTCGATCAGTTCATCAGTGCCAAGATTATCTGCCACGATCTTGTAGACCACGTCAAATGGCAGTACCGCCAGAATGTAGCCCGCCGGTTCGCGCGTCAGCCCCTCTTGCAGCGAGTGGAAATAAAGCGGCATCAATACCGCAGCACCAAATGGCGACTCGGTGTTTAACTGTTGTTTAATTCTTGATGGTCTAACCAAGTTATTATTATCAAATTCAATTAGGTACTGTTGTTTTTCCCTCACTAAACCAGAGGCGACAGCGAGTTTAGCATCCGATAACAACTGACTACTTTCATAACTTGGAATATCACCTAACACTTCATCAACGACATGAAGTTCTGAGTCAAGCAGGTACAAACTCGACACCAAAGGGGTCTGTTCAACAAACTGCAGCATGGAGTTGTGGGCGTTGCTGACAAACAAAAAGCTGTCGAGCGCTTGGATTAAATAACGCTCAGAAGAGAACAATTTAAAATTGGTTGAAAAAATCGAGAACTTAAAGCGAATATCTTGTGACATGCTAAACAGGACTCGAGTCAATTCTTGCTCCATCGAGTCCTGAGTTGCTTTGTATTGTCGATCCAGCAGCATCAGTGAAATGGTAACCGAAGGCACCACTGCAGCAGCCAAAATGACGATTCCTAGCAAATGTCGGATTTTCACAACTACTCCTAACGCCCAGCCATGAAGCGGGCCAATTCTCGATCTGCCACTTGCTGCATGTATTGCGCAGTTTGCTCTGGCGTATAGCCTTTATTGATAAAGCGCTGATAAGCAACCGCCATTGCTTGCCAAACGATGGCCATTGATGCTTCGCTTGGCATTGGGTTGGTGGTCGCCAACTGCTGAAACAGCACTCGCTGTTGTCCTGATACACTGTCGCGCAAAGCAGCAAATACCGCGCTGTTGGTCGGCAGCAATTGATAGCTTTGATAAGTCTGACGTTGAATCAACTCACTTTGGACAAAACGGGCAAACAACCGTAACGTCTCTTGGCGCTTGCTATCGCCCATCACTCTTGGGAAAGCCAGGGTAAAAGTTGAGCTAAATGGTCGTAACGGTTTATCGTCAATTGCCGGCAGTACCGCTAGCCCCAAGTCATCACCCAACTCAGCTTTCAAGTCAGCATATGCCCAGTCACCATTGATGGCATAGGCGGTTGCACCATCGACAAAATCTTTTTGGGCGCAGTTGTAGTCACACCCGGGATCAATTAAACCTCGGTTGCTTAGTGATTGGTAAAAACGCAAGGCCGACACCATCTGTGGCGTATTCAAAGTGACTTTGCCATCAGTAATTGGCGTGCTGCCGTAGGCGCCGAGAAACGGCACAAACCAAAACATCTCGTTGTAATTCCAACCAATGGTTCGAACGCCCTTAGCAGCCAAAGCATCCTGCTGCTTGAGCAGCTGATGCCAACTGGTAGCGGGTTTCGCAACCAGCGATTTGTTGTAGTACAACATCAGGTGGTTGCCTTGGATCACTGGCACACCATAGAGATTGCCATCAATGACCGCGGTATCTTTGGCGTTGGCCGAAATAGCCGGATCTAACCAGCTGTCGTTAAGGCGGTTCAATTTCAGCTCATGGTAAAGACCAAGAAAGTCTGAGGGCACGAAGATCATATCGGGAAGCACATTGTTCTTCGCCCCCAATAGCAATTCAGCTTTGACCCGTGAGGTTTTATAAGCAGAGATTCGAATCCGCTGACCAGTTTCGGCCTCAAATTGCTTGGCCAGATGTACAACAAAGTCCTGAGCTTGATGGGCATGCCAAAGCTCAATATCTGCACTTTTTGACGCTGCTGATACGACAAACAGCATGACGCAGACAAAGGATCTAAACATCATTAAGGTTCCAATTTTAAAACACGTCATTAGACGACAAACACAACCAGCAGCATCATGCTTCACTCAAGCTTGCACCGGCTGCGTTTTCGATGCAGCAGCACGCTGATTGAACACCTTCGCTGGCACTACGGTTTTGGCGGTATCGTAACCTACTTGAAACAACCTTTCTTTGTCTTGATCACTTAAACGAAAATCGACTGGCGAGGTGTTACCAGTGTTAACAACTACGGTACGGTGCCAAAATTTGTCATTGACATATTCACGGCTAATCGTCGTCATGAAGGTACGAATCAGCAGCAAAACATAATTAACCACCGGGAACATGCCATCGGTTTCAAGGGGCTTTTCATCGGCATCGCCACGTAACCTGAAACATACGACAGGGGTACCATCATCGGCCCAATCTCGATGAAGGGCATCCTCAGATAAGATGCTACCATCCACCATCAGGTGTTTATCGTAGGGTTTAAAGGCAAAAATTAACGGGATGGACATTGAAAATCGGACTGCTCGTGAAACTTTTTCATTGGGAGTCAGGGTCCGATCAAAAACCACAGGGACGCCGTTGCGAACGTCAGTAGCCACGACATGAAGATCCATTGGTAGATCTTTAAAACACACGCCACCGAGTTGCTTATCGAGCCAAGCCTCAAACTTGTCTCCTGAGCAAAGCCCGCCGTTACGAATCAAACTGATGAGGGAAAAGCCCTTGAACTGTTCGAAATCAGTATCGAGGGCAATTTGCTTTATCTGTTCGAGTGATTTACCACTGGCGTAGAGCGCACTGATAATACTGCCACCGGAAACTCCAACAATGCGGTCGAAATCGATATTCATATCTCGCAATGCAGCCAAAATACCGATATGAGCCGGTAAACGAGTACCACCACCGGCGAAAATAGGCACCATTGTGCCGCCGACTGTATCTAAACTATCGCTCATTCTTGCCCTGATGCTTTGAAAATAGGTTCTTTGAGTATGGCTCAGGGTTAGGATTTCACGAATGTTCCAGAGCCAACTCTGTTGAAAGATTGCAAAGGGTCACAAAAGTAGAGCGAATCCAGCTACCTAGATAGCTGGATTGGTTTGAGAGATGGCGTTACTGCCCTACTTTCAACTGTTGCCAGTAACGATTGTAAATTTCAATTGCTTCACCGACGTCACTTTGAAATTCACCTTTCTCAATGATGTCAGCAGGCGGGAAAATAACTGGGTTATCACGCAACTCTTGATCGAGCATTGAGATCGCTGTTTTGTTTGGCGTCGCATAACCAACATACTCAACGCAAGATTTAGCAATCTCAGGCTTCATCATGAAATTAATGAAAGCGTGGGCTTCTTTGACATTGGCAGCTCCAGCTGGAATAGCAAAGCTATCCACCCAGAAAATAGCGCCTTCATCAGGATAGACATACTGAATGGTGTCATCTTCCTCTTGCGCCATCATCACTTCGCCGTTCCAAATCATACCGAAGTTAACGTCACCGGCCATGTAAGGCTCTCGCGGCGCATCAGAGTTAAACACCAATACGTTAGGCATCAACTTTTTCAACAGCTCGTATGCTTGTTTGATTTGTGCTGGATCTTTAGTGTTTGGCGAGTGTCCATTGAGCAACAAGGCGACATGGAATACTTCGCGAACATCGTCCATTAACAACAATTGCCCTTTGTACTTGGGGTCCCACAATTGTTTCCAACTATGGATTGCAGCAATGTCCATCTCGCTTGCATTGACTCCCAAACCTGTTGATCCCCAGAAGTAAGGGATGCTGTAGCTGTTTTTCGGATCGTACTCTTTGTCAAGCAAAGCAGGATCCAAGTGCTTTAAATTAGGCAACAAGTCCTTTTGCAGCGGCTGAATCATTTTCTCCTTGGCCATTTTGGCGACGTAGTATGTCGATGGCACCACCACATCGTAGCCAGCATTCTTTTGCAGTTGCAGCTTTGAGTACATGGTCTCGTTGCTTTCATAAGTGGCGTAAACCACTTCAATACCGGTTTCTGCGGTAAATCGCTCAATAGTGTCCTCGGGTATATATTCACTCCAGTTGTAAACCACTACCTTGCCACTGGCGATTGCAGCCAAAGGCGCGAGCAATACAGTTGTCGCAAACAAACGAATCCAGTTCTTCACGTCACTTTTCTCCTGACTAAAAGACTAAAGATAATTAGCGAGATAACAGATATAGCTAGCAACAACGTCGCTAGTACATTCACTTCTGGCGAAACCCCAACTTTCACCATCGAAAACACCCGAATCGGTAGCACGTCATAATCCGGTCCGGTAACAAACGAACTAATGATGACGTCGTCCAAACTCAAGGTAAAACTGAGTAGCCAGCTTGCCATCACCGATGGCAATAAAAGCGGCAACAACACAGTACGAAAAGTCAGCCACTCTCCGGCCCCCAAGTCTTGAGCCGCCTCGATTAAATGGTTGTCAAAACCCTTGAGCTGAGCGTATACCGTGATCACCACAAAGGGTAAACAAAAGGTAATATGGGCCAATAACAAGGTCCAAAAGCCCAGTTGAATTCCAAGCGCCACGAACAATACTAAAAAGGTAATCGCCAACACAATATCCGGCGACATCATCACCACAAAAAGCGCTGAGCTGGCGGCTTGTTTGAGACGGAATCGATAGCGGTAAATGGCAAGAGCCATCAAGGTACCAATCAGTGCTGCAGCAGTCGCGGCTAAAAAGGCGATGGTCACGGAGTGACTAAAAGCCGTCAACAAAGTGTCGTTGGCGAGCAGCTTTTCGTACCACTTCCAAGAAAAACCAGTCCACTTGTAGCCATACTTTGATTGATTGAAAGAGTTGACGACTAACACCACTATTGGCGCATAAAGGTAGATAAACACCAAAGCGACCAAGAAGATTTTAAAGATTCTCATCATCTAAACCTCCTTGGCGCTGAACAAATCGGTTGGCAATGACATACAGCCACAACATCGCTGCCATCATGACAATCAAGGTGATACTAAATGCCGAACCGAACGGCCAATCGCGAACAACCAAAAACTGGTTTTTGATGACATTGCCGAGCAACAGGTTCTTGGCGCCGCCTAGCAAATCAGCAACATAGAACATCCCCATAGCGGGCAAAAATACGATTAAGCAGCCAGCAATAATACCTGGCGCGGTCAGCGGCAAAACAACATGAACGAAACGCTGCAGTGCATTTGCTCCCAGGTCTTTCGAGGCTTCTGTTAAATCGGCGGAGAGCTTTTCGAAGCTTGCCATCAACGGCAACACCATAAATGGCAGTAGTACGTATACCAAGCCAACAATCACGGCAAACTCGGTGTACAACATGGTGATTGGCTGATCGACAATTCCCGTACCCACCAATACCGAATTGATAACGCCTTTTTTGCCTAATATCAGCTTTATGGCATAGGTTCTAATCAAGCTGTTGGTCCAAAATGGCACCATCATCAACACCAACATCACAGCTCGCGCCCAAGGTGGTTGCTTGGCAAGGATATAGGCGAATGGGTAACCAATAATCAGACACACCACAGTGGCAATCGCAGACAACCACAGGCTATGGAAGAACACATCGAAGTAAATCGGTTGCAGTACTTTTTGATAGCCTTGCAACGTCAGTGGCCACACTGCTAGGTGTTCGCTATCTGGGGTCATGAAGCTGGTCATAATGACCAGCGCATGAGGCGCAATCACCATCAGCATCAGCCAACCAAGCGTTAGCGTAATCACCAGTTGGCGAAAGCTCAGCACATTTGCTAAACCATTTTTGGTCATTCCAAAGGCCCCGCTTTGATCACGTGCTCCCAACCATCAATCCAGCTGACCCAAACCCGCTGATTGATTGAGTAATCGAAATCTGGATCATCCTCGTTGAAGAACTCGCTGGCCCGCAGGGTATTGCCATTCTCCAAGGCAATTAAGGTATCGATGGTTTTGCCGGTATAACTGCGCTCTAACACTTTACCCAAAAAGCCCTGCTCATCTTTGGGCTGATCTTCAATGTATTCGATTCGGAGGTCTTCTGGCCGCAACAGCACGTGTACTTCATCGCCGACTTCCAAGCGAAACTCTGCACCAGCGACTTTCTTCACCCCACCGATATTGACGGTATAGCTCAGCTCATCATTTTCAGCTTCTACCACGCCATCAAAGACATTGATCTCGCCGATAAAGTCAGCCACAAACATATTGCGGGGCGCTTCATATATTTCTCTTGGCGAGCCAATTTGCTGGGGTTGACCGTGATTCATGACCAAAACTCGGTCAGACATTGACAGCGCTTCTTCTTGATCATGAGTGACATAGACAAAGGTAATGCCGAGTTTGCGTTGGATTTGCTTCAACTCCATTTGCATTTGTTGTCTAAGTTTGTGGTCGAGCGCACTCAACGATTCGTCAAGCAGTAGCACCTTCGGCTTCATCACAATGGCACGAGCTATTGCTACTCGTTGCTTTTGGCCACCGGACAATTGATGTGGCTTGCGCGACTCAAAGCCGCTCAATTTGACCACTGCCAAGGCCTCCGCCACCCGCTGTTTGATTTCGGCTTTGGTCACTGCCGCCATTCGCAAACCAAAACCAACGTTTTCGGCCACCGACATATGAGGAAATAGTGCGTAACTTTGAAACACGGTATTGACCGGGCGGTGTTCGGCGGCAACAGCAGCTATGTCGGCATCGTCGAGTAATATTTGCCCGCTGTCTGCTTGTTCAAAACCTGCGATTAGCCGAAGCACCGTGGTTTTACCACAACCGGATGGACCTAAGATGGTAAAAAACTCGCCATCGAAAATATCCAACGAGAATTCTGACAACACCTTTTGTGAGCCAAAACCTTTGACGATCTTGCGCAACGACAACAACACTTCCGCGTCAGCCATATCAAATGAGCCTTCTTCTTAACTTCCGTTTAATCAAAAGTGTAATTCAGCGAATCCGAAACAAGGAAATAAAATCATTGTTGGGATGTTAGCCAAAAAAAACCGGGCGATGGCCCGGTTTCTCATACGTCTTGTAAGTTCGATCAGTTTACTGAACCGCAAGACCTCGACGAATCAACAATGCTTCAGTAGTTGGCTGTTGACCACGGAATAACTCGTAGCTAGTGGCAGGCAGCTTGCTGTTGCCGACAGCCAAAATGAACTTGCGATACAAATCACCATTTTCGCGAGTCAGACCACCGTTTTGCTGCACATAAGCAAACGCATCAGCGGCAAGAATTTCACTCCACATATAGGCATAGTAACCAGCCGAGTAACCACCGGCGAATACGTGAGCGAAGTACGGCGACTTGTAGCGAGGCGGAATCGCGGCAATATCAACACCGTGTTTCTTTAATGCTTGCTGTTCAAATGCTTCTGCGTCTTGCAATGGCGCATCAGCGCTGAGGGCATGCCATTCCATGTCGAGCAACGCAGACGCCATGTATTCAAGGGTATCGAACCCTTGATTAAAGCTACGTGACTTCAGCACCTTCGCTAACAATTCAGCAGGAATCGGCTCACCTGTTTCGTAGTGGCGCGCGTAGTTGCCCAGCACCAATGGATCCTTCGCCCAGTCTTCTTGGAAGGTTGATGGGAACTCTACGAAGTCACGCGAGACATTGGTACCGGCGAGCGTTTTGTAGTTGACGTCAGAGAACATGCCGTGAACGCCGTGACCAAATTCGTGGAACATGGTAGTCACATTGTCATAGCTCACCAGCGTCGGCTGACCTTCTGGCGCTTTTGGAATGTTCATTACATTGACGATGACAGGCTTGTTCTCCAACAATTTGGTCTGCTGCACAAATGCACTCATCCAAGCACCACCACGTTTGCCTTCACGAGCAAAGTAGTCACCGTAGAAGATAGCAATACTGCTGCCATCTTCGTCAAACATCTCATAAGCTTCAACATCTGGATGGTAAACCGGCAGATCAGGGCGTGGCTTCATAGTGATGCCAAACAAGCGATTCATGGTGAAGAACACACCATCATGCAGTACCCGATCGAACTCGAAATATTGTTTTACTTGGCCTTCATCCAAGTCGTACTGATCTTGACGAACGAGCTCAGCATAGTATTCCCAATCCCAAGGCTTAAGCTCGAAATCACCGCCGGTCTTAGTAATCATGGCCTGAATCGCTGCCGCTTCTTTTTCTGCGTTAGCAACAACAGCCGGCACCATGCTAGCGAACATGTCCATCACAGCTTGTGGCGTTTTCGCCATCGTGCTGTTGAGCTGGTAATCGGCCCAGCTATCAAAACCAAGTAACTTGGCTCGTTCTGCGCGCAATTGTGCTAGGCGCGTGACGAGAGGACGGTTGTCCAGTTCACCTGAAATGCCGCGACCCGCAGAGGCTTGCCATAGTTTTTGGCGGCTATCGCGATTATCCATCGAAGCAAGCAGCGGATGACGTGTGGTATTGGTAAGCTCAACCACATATTGACCTTCCAATCCGCGGTCTGCAGCAGCAGCGGCAGCTATCGCCAATTGTGCTTCGCTTAAGCCAGCAAGTTGTTCCTTGCTACTAAATACGACTGCGCCTTGGCGCGCCATTTTGAGCAGGTTTTGGCCAAAATCGTTGGTCAATGCTGCGTGCTCTTCGTTCAATGCTCGAATTTGAGTTTTTTCAGCTTCAGTCAACAAGGCGCCAGCAGCGACGAAGTTGTCATAATAAACTTCGACCAAGCGCAATGATTCAGCATCAAGATCAAGCGTTTGACGATTCTGATAAATACTCTGAACACGTTGGAACAACGCGTCATTGAGGTAGATATCGTCTTCATGCGCACTTAACAATGGTGCCATGCGACCTTGAATAGCACGAATCTCTTCGTTGCTATCTGTGCCAGCTAAGTTGTAAAAAACGCTCGCAGCGCGATCAAGCAAGGCACCGCTACGCTCCATGGCGACAATCGTATTGTCGAAGGTAGCCGCCTCGGTATTGTTGGCAATTGCTTTGATTTCTTTGCCTTGCTGTTCAATACCGGCCAGCATCGCTGGTTCAAAGTGTTCGGTAGCAATGGCAGTAAAATCGGGCGCTTGATACTGCAAAGAGCTGGCAGTCATTAACGGGTTGATAGTCTCGGCTGGAGCGGCTTGTGTTGTCTTCACGTCGTTTGTTGATTTTTCGGTAGATTGAGTCGTCGCTTGTTCTGAACAAGCGGACAAAGCCAGTGCAGAAGCAACGACGCTGGCTATTAGCGTTAAACGCATGGAAAACCTCATTGTTGTCGGTATGGAGTAAAGCGCTGCCACTTTATAGTGGCTAAGTCATTGTTATGTCCGGACTTCTCGATTGCTGGCTCAGCACCCGATAACACATATATTTCATATTAAATACAATATGTTAACAATCAAAAATAGAAGCCGACGGTCGATTGTACTCAGCCTTTGATGGGACACAAGTCAGGCAGCTAAAAACATGTCGATGATATGATCCGAAACAAGGCGGGAAGCAAAGCCACTCGCGGGAGTGGCTCACAATTGCTGTTGCAAAATTTGGTCTTGATACTGCTAGTCGCTACGACTGACAAGGCCGATAGCCTTTGGCGGCATCGAGCCAGTTGTTGTTTAACCAAGCGGGGCCCAACTTGGCTGATTTTAACTCGTTGGTCCATCGCAGTGGCTCTGCCATCAAGGATAAATCAGCCCCTGTGCCGCCAAACGGCTCAAACACCTGATCACCGGTGGCAAAGGCATCGCAGCCCGATAACTTGCTGGTGCGATCAATAGTGACACCTTCTTTCACTAAGTTAGAGACTGCCCAATCACTAATATTGCCACTTAGCGCCTTAAACGATGGAAAGTATTCCGCCACATTCTGCTTTCCTTGTTTATTGGTGTATTTTGACTCCGGTGTGAAATCGACACTGATCGCCTGACCCTTGACCCAATACTCATCCAATGGTTGATGCCCCATTTGAAACACTAGGTTATTGGTAAACGTCGTTTGTTGAGGTGGACGAGTCATGTCCTGATCGCGTTTGTACCAAGATGACAACATCACAGGTTGCACCGAGCGCACGACCGTATTACGGTCAAAAACGTTATTGACGCTTAATTGATAACCATTGATATGGGCTTTGTCATCAGCCTCAGAATAGCCCGCCGCCATACCCAACGCGGTGCGGTAAGTTTTGCCCTCAGTTTCTCCTTGCGCACCAGCGGCACCGTCGATGTAATTGTTCAACACCACATTATCTTTGCCGATGACCCGCACGCCACCTGAGCCTGGCCGTTGGTTTTGCAAAAACCAGTTGTATTGCACTGTGTTACGGTCACCGTGACGCAAGGTCAAACTCGCTGAGGTATTACGAATGGTGTTGTATTGGTACAAGTTATCGGACGATTTATTGGAAATAACTTCGGGCTCACCAGCAACGGATGCGTCATAAAACAGGTTCATTTCAACTCGCACTTGAGCACTAACATGCTGCCGACTCGACTCTCCAATGAGCAGGGCTTCACCGCCATTATCTAGCGGCTCACCTTCGTTTCGAGACGCAAAGTAGTTGTATTGAATACGATGATTGGCCGGTTTGTTTTCCTTATCGGCATGCTTGAGATTGAGCTGCAGTACCCGTCCTTGAGACTTTTTGCCACCAAAGTAGTTGTGGCGAACAATGTTGTAATAACCATAAATGTCGACCCACCGATAGTCGGCTGCCAGCGCCTCTGGATGTTCTTGGTCAATACGGATGTGCTGCAAGATGCACATTTGACACATATCCGCTGATTTTTCGGTACTCGCTCCGGGTTTTATATTGGCAATAGGCGCACGCAGTTTTTTGTTATAGAGCGAAGGCTTGATGTTCTTCAAATCAAAGCCATCGACCACCACATAGTGGCCATAGTAATAAATCCAACTTTCGCCGGTTAATACCACCCCTCCAGGCGTTTCAGCTTTCAGTCGAACTGGCTTAGAGCGCTTACCCTTGCCCTGAATGGTAATTTTAAAGTTGTGATACTCGCCGTCAGGGATGACGATAACATCACCACCCCGAACGCCGGTTTTCTTCCACTCTTCATTGCCACTGCCTTGGTAAACTATCGTTTTGGCCTGACAAAATGACATTAGAGAGAATCCCAATAAAACCGATATCATTAAAGATTTAAAGGTTCGAAACAGCACAGCAATACTCCGGAAGCCAGATTACAAAACGGAACCATTGTCATACCAATAAAAATATTTATCCAAACCAATTATCATTTAGTAGATAGCATCCACAAATATTGGTTATGCCAAAATAAAAAAGCCCGCTAGAACCGAGATCTAGCGGGCTTTTTAGAGTGGTAGAGCGAGTTAAACTTTGCCGGCTACCAGCTCAAAAGTCTTCTCAGCATCCAACACAGGCTGATAGTCAAGGTAATCCAAGCCGGCAGCAAAGACATAACGCGTTAAGGCGCGTTTGCACTCTGCTATCAATTCATCAGGATCCCAAGCTTTCTCAAAATATTGATCGATACCCGCTTGGTTAATCGCCTGTATCGTGTCTTGATGAGTCGCTAATCCTGTCAACAAAAACAACCGAGTTTTGTTGAACCGACCATCACTGGCGATCTCAGTCAGCATCTGAACACCATTTTTCTCGGGCATCACATGGTCAGAGATCACCAACGCAATTGGCTTTCCCTCTGCATCCAGCTCTTCAAGCAAATCCAAGCACTCTTGTGCCGATTGACACTCTTCGATGTCGCAATGGGAGCTCAGTGAATCGATATCTCGGGCCACAGCATTGAGTACTTCCGGTTGGTCATCAACACATATGATCGTTAATTTTTCCATTTTATGCTCCTTATACGTATCCAACGACGCGCATCAAATAAACCATCACAAAGGTCAAAGTCACACCAATAGCACCTAACGCCGCCCCCACTTTGGCCATATCACCGGTTGTTGTGTGGCCAGCTGCGTGGGCCAGTGCATTGGGCGGGGTACTAATGGGTAGCGACATGCCCAAAGACGCCGCAAAGGTGACACACAACAAAATGGCTTTGGTGCCACCAAAACCAGCCAGGCTATCCATGCTCACGGCTAATGCTGCAACGATCGGCATCAGTAAGTTTGCCGTTGCTGTATGCGACATGAAGTTTGCCATCAATAAGCACAATAAGGTGACCGCAAGAATCACCAACAGCGGCGAAAACTCTGAGAATGGAATTGCGCTAACAGCATGAGAAGCTAAGCCTGTCTTATCTAATGCTAGCCCCAAAGCAAAACCACCTGAGACCAGCCACAACACATCCCATGAAATGTTCTTTAGATCATCTTTGCCAATGATTTTCGTCACCGAGAATACTGCAACGGGAATTAATGCCACAGTGTAAGAGTTCATGCCATGAGAGCTGCCCATTAACCAAAGTAAAATGGTCACAGCGAAGGTGACGTAAACCACAATAGCTTTTGGTGTTTTAAGAAACTTACCCTTGATGGCCAATTCCATTTTGTCTTGCTGGCTTGGGAACAGGGTTTTCAGCAAAAACCATGCAATCAGCAACATCACCACAACAAACGGCACCGCGAAGGACATCCATTCACCGAAACCAATATAGTTTTCGCCAGTAAGATACTTCAGCGCAATGGCATTAGGCGGCGTACCGATAGGAGTGCCAATACCGCCAATATTGGCAGCCACCGGGATAGCTAAAGCAAATGCAGCCTTGCCACGATCTCCCGGCGAAAATATCGACAGCACCGGAACTAGAATGGCCAACATCATCGCAGTCGTTGCAGTGTTCGACATAAACATCGAGAAGATTGCCGTGATCACCATTAATCCCAGCATGACGTTCGCTGGCTTATGGCCAAAAGGTTTGAGTAGCACCCGAGCCAAGTTGACGTCCAATCGATACTTAGTCGCCGCCATAGCAAGAAAGAACCCGCCCAAGAACAACATGATAATTGGCGACGCAAAGGTTGCCATGATGTCTTTGTAGCTCAACACCACCCCGAAATCTGGCTGCTCAACACCGCTTTTGAAAAAGATCAATGCTTTATCTGACAGCACCAACAGCTCCAGCACAATCACTAGTACCGAAGTCGCGTAAATGGGGATTGGTTCTAGTACCCAGCACAATGCAGCCATAACAAATATGGCCACCACTCGTTGTTCCTGAATGGTCATGCCTTCGATGCCAAAAGCTGACAGAGGTAAACATAAAATGACGATCGGTAAGCCAAAGGCGAGCAAATACCGGAGTGCTTCCTTAAGTTTCACAGCAGACAAATCCTTCGATTGATGGCAGGTATCGAGATGACGGAACTTGTGAGTCTAGTCAAATCGTTGCGTATTGCGAATGCGTCAGATCAACTCGTTATGAATGTTCGTGATGTTGCACTGTTTTGAATACAGCACATTGCACAAATGAGAAGCATCATCTTCACCCCACCCCCATTTGCACCACAATAGAACATTTAAATTGATCTAAATCAATTTACCCATAAACACCAAAACCAAATACAAACCATTTAATTTCAACAAGTTAAAAAAACACCGCTTTATATTGGTGCGTTTGGTTCATTAATTGCTTGGAAAAACTGTCATTAATTTTTACACACCAAGCAATGCATAAGTTCAATACAACAGAAGCGAATCAAGGATGATGAGTCGACTACTACAGCAGCTCGGATGCTCTGGCTGCTACAAACTTAGTTTTATCATACCAATCCCCGCAATACTCAGCGCTGTCGCCGGTCAGTTTGAGGTGGCCTTTGCGCTGGCGTTAGTCGGGCTTGGTCTGCAAACAATCTTGTTCAAGGTGATTCACAACGATAGCGTCGCACTGAATGACTATTTACATGAATTAGAAACGCAGCATGACAACCACGTAGAACGCTGGCTTAAAGGCCCGCTGCGGCAACTGCAAGAACCGTTTGTTGATATGTTGCGTAGCAAAAGTCGCAGCCTAGACAGTTTGCAAGCCATTGTGCACGAAATGGGCTACTCCAGCGCCGAGCTTGCCAATAACGCCAACCAAGTCGCGACCCACTCCGAAGATCAATCTGCTGCGACCACCAGTACAGCCGCCGCAACGACAGAAATTTCCCAAAGCATCGACGAAGTTGCACAACGAATAGAGGACACTCGAACCGCGTCGGAGAGTGCAAAATCGATCTGTTTGGAGGGACATCAAGCGCTTCGATCGGCACAAGAACAAGTCAACACAGTGACAGCATTGGCTAACGAGACGGGCTCGCGAATCAAATCTCTGGAAGACAATCTATCGACCGTTGTCAGTATGTCTCAAATCATTCGTGAAATAGCAGAACAGACCAATTTACTGGCGTTAAATGCCGCGATAGAAGCCGCCCGAGCCGGCGATCATGGTCGAGGGTTTGCGGTTGTAGCCGATGAAGTACGCGGCCTCGCTCAGCGCAGCCACGAGTCGGCAAATGCTATTACCGAACATGCTTCTGGCGTCACCAACAACATGAAACAAGTGGCTGATCATATGGACCATGTAGTGTCACAAAGCGATCAGTGCTTAACCAGCGTGTCTTCAGCAGTGGATGTATTAGAACAAATCGTTAGTACTTCTGATCAAGTCTCTGATGAAATTGCCGGTATCGCCAGCGCAACCGAACAGCAAGTCATCGCCACTCGTGAAATTTCTTCCCATATCGAAAATGTCGCTGTTACTGCTAAGGAAAATGCTGTTATGGCAAAACAAACAGCCGATGTCGCTCAGCATTTAAGAGCCTTAGTGCAGTCATAGGATTAGTCTGATGAATAGTTATCTCAATATTATTTTGATGGTGGTAGCGATATCAGCGCTACTTATTGTTGTTATGTGGTTCAGCAACTACCGCATTCGCCAGCAAGCCAACATGCGCTACCAGCAAGGGATTGATTGGTTGCAGCAACTGCGCAAACTACTGACGTCAGTGCAACAACACCGAGGTTTAACCAATGGCTATCTCAATGGTGATGACTCAGCAAAAATTAGAATTGCTGAATTGCAGCGCCAGATCAGTCAGGTTATTGCCAAACTAAACCAGCAAGGACAATGGATTAAACGCTCTGAGCGCTGGAGCAGTATTCAAGATCACTGGGCTCGATTATCAACGAATTACATTAATCACCAAGCCAGTTACGCATTGGAGCAGCACAACCGTTTAGTGATGAACGTACTGCACTTGATCGAAGACTGCGCCGAGCAACATCATTTGCAAGAGTTACAGCTGACCTCAAATCAACCCGCTGAAGAGCTGTGGAAGTCGACTTTGTTTAATGCTGAATACATTGGCCAAGCCCGAGCGTTAGGAACTGGCGTCGCCGCATCTGCTCATTGTGGCAGCGTCGAACGAATTCGGTTGAAGTATTTGCACAGCAAACTGGAGGAATACCAACTCTCGGTGGCCACCAGCCAAATCAAAGGCAAACTATCGCCATTGCTGTCGAGTATGGAAGCCAACGTCATGGTTTCTCACCCATCAATTAAACCGGCGGATTACTTCGCTCTGGCGACAGAAGCGTTGGATACTGTGCTGGTAGGTTTTGACCAGGGGTTAGAACAACTTAATCGGCAGATCAAAACAACTTAGCGATATTCGCAAGTGCCATAAAAAATGCCAGCTGCAAGACCTGCAGCTGGCATTTTCTGGAGACATTCGTTGTTGGTGTATATTCAGCCTAATTTGAGAATGGCGGGCTGGGCTGTTCATCTTGCAACGATAGCAAGGTTTCACTAACTAGATTGTGAGCAAGCTGCTTTTGCTTCTCATCATGGAGATGAAGCCCACTGGTCATTTCTTGTGAATCTTCAGCTGAGTTGCTTTTCGCTCCGAGCGGTCGACAAATACTGTTGTCTACATTCGCCATATTGGCACCTCTAATAACGGGATAGTTCACGGATAGCCATCAATTATAGTTTTTACTTGGCTGGCTTCGTTATAGCTAATAATGATTATCACTCTGAGTCAAAATAATTATTTAGTCAGCTTGTTAATGTTAAGTTGCGAGCTGGATCATGGTTACTGCTGATAACTGTACCTCTGTGTCACCAAGCAGTTGCCGCCATCGCCTTAAAACCACTAATTTGCCCGATTAGCCGTCAGCGTCGTTAGTCAACTTTAAGTTAATTATCAACTGCAATTTGAGCCATAAATTATGATAAAAATCATATATTAATTACTATTTGGTAAGGCCAAACCGTACAGATATGCTAGGCTCAAAGAAGTTCTCAGGACACGGACCCTTGTCGGACGACATTTAACACATGATGGAAAACCAGCAATCGACAGATGTGCGGCAAACCAAATTGGCCCAGTCAGAAACCGGCTGGCCTAGCTTAAAAGAGTGGTTTGTCATCGCCGTAGGTGTGGCAATCTGCATTGGTATTTATTCTGGAATCAACGTCAACACCAGCCGCCTACTGCAAGCTAAACAAACCGTCGAGATCATCAGCTCTGCCCGAAGCACCAGTAATCAGGTGCTGCTATTTATCCAACAAAGTGACCTCAGACAAACCAAATTTGCCATTGAGCAGCAATTGATCAGCGTTCAGCAATTGCTGCATTTGCTGCAGCACGGCGGCAACTACCAACAACAAACCATCGCTGCTGTGACCACTACCAACCAGCAAAGCGCGCAGTTTACATCGGCTCAGCAAGCCCTGCTTGAGCTAACAACTAGCCTTAGCACAGCTGAGGACTATGATAATCACCTGCAAGCAGCGATGGTGTTAGAACAGGCGCTAGCTCAGCTTGAGCGACATTTTCAGCTTCAGCAGAGCAGTCAAATTGATTCGTTTTACTCATTGCAGCTGGGTTTAATTGCCGTCGTTTTGTTGATTACTGCTGCTGGCGTAATCGTATTGCGTCGCAGTCATGCCATTCATCAATCAAATGAGCAGTCACTCAAACAATCGGAAACAGCCGCTAAACATGCGGCTGAACAACTGCAACTTGTTATTGATGGTGCTGAGCTGGGTTTTTATGACTGGGATTACAACTCCGGCACCGTTTCAGTTAATAGCCACTGGCTAGAATTCTTGGGATTACCTGCCGATCGGCAGCAGTTCAATATTGAAGAGATTATGGGGCGAATTCACCCCGACGATAGTCACCTTGTGCAACAACAATTGAATGAATGCATTCAGACTGGTTCCGGCTATACCCTTGAATACCGACAACAGCATCAACTGGGCCATTGGGTTTGGTTCGAGGATTCAGGTAAGGTCGTCGAGGTAAATCATCACGCCAGTGGCAATACCCAGCGGATATGCGGCACGGTTAAGAATATCAGCAAGCGCAAACAAGCCGAATTGGAGTATCGGGAAAACGAGCGCCGTTTTCGCCACTTAATCGAGGCGCTGCCAACGGTAGCGGTTCAAGGGTATAACCGCGACCGAGAGGTCATTTATTGGAACGACGCCAGCCGCCGAGTCTATGGCTTTAGCAAACAAGAAGCTTTGGGGCAAAGGCTGGAGCATTTAATCATTCCCGAACCAATGCGCGACGCAGTGGTTCAGGCCCACCACGAGTGGGTATCTGGCGGTAAAGAAATCCCAGCATCTGAACTCAACCTACTGCACAAAGATGGCCATTTAGTGCCGGTGTTCTCAAGTCACGTAATGCTCAATCAGGACACCGACAATCCCGAAATGTTCTGTGTCGATGTCGATTTAACCGATCAACATCGGACCGCGGCAGAGCTTAAGCGGCTAGCATCAAAGGACTTGCTGACCAACCTACCGAATCGACGTTTCCTCGAAGAAGAACTAAATCGCCGACTGGCGGAAGCTCGCCGTTTCGATCAACAGCTGGCATTGTTGTTCATTGATTTGGACTTGTTCAAAGACATTAATGACTCAATGGGGCACAACGCCGGTGATCACTTACTACAGCAAGTGGCTGACCGGCTGAAAGCGCATTTGCGCCACTACGACACTTTATCTCGTTTCGGCGGCGATGAATTCATCATAGTGTTGCCCAACATGTCGGGCAGAAATGAAATCCAAACCGTGGCCGACAAAGTCATGGCGGAATTTGAGCACACATACCGCCTATTCGAGCAAGATATCTATGTCACCGCCTCCATTGGCATCAGTATGTATCCGGACGATGGAGAGAGCAGCGCTGAACTACTGAAGTTTGCCGATGCCGCCATGTACCAAGCCAAAGAATCCGGTCGCAATCGCTATCGTTTCTTCGCCGCGTCAATGAATGAACAGTTAAATCGGCAACGCCAGATCGCTATCAATTTGCGTCAATCATTGGATCGAGACGAATTTCATTTGGTGTTCCAACCGCAAGTCGATCTGCGCAATCAACATATTATCGCCTGTGAAGCTTTATTGCGCTGGCAACCGAAAGAAGCAGCAGATTGGGCTTCTCCAGCAGAATTTATTCCAGTGGCTGAGCGTTCAGATTTGATTATACGGCTCGGTCAGTGGGTCATTCAGGCGGCTTGTCGACAAGTGGCCAAATGGCGCTCACAGCAGTTGCTACCGATTCGGGTCGACATCAATGTTTCGGGCAAACAACTGCAGCAGCCAGGATTCTTCAACTTTTTCAGCGAAACGTTAGCCGAGTATGGCCTGACACCAAAAGATATTGGTATTGAGCTAACCGAGAATGTGTTGATCGGTGCCGACCAGGAATTGTTGCGGCGGCTGACATCGCTTCACGAATCAGGCATGGAAGTATCGATCGACGATTTTGGTGCGGGCTATTCGTCCCTCAGTTATCTCAAGCATTTCCCAGTACATACATTAAAAATTGATCGAGCATTTGTCGTTGAAGCTCCTTATCAGGATAAAGACAAGGCGATTTTGGAAGCCATCGTCCAAGTGGGCCACAAGCTTGGATTAAACATTGTGGTCGAAGGAATCGAAACCGAACAACAAGCAATATTTTGTCAAAAACTACACTGTGACTTGGCACAAGGTTACTATTTCTATAAACCGATGCCTGCCAATCAGTTGGCTGAACTGTTAGCTCAACCTAGCTAGGATTAATGATGTCACCGTGTTCATCGCAAAACCCCTTGCTGTTGCAAGTCAATACGCGGGTCGAGCTCACTCGCCTTAGCTTACAACTCGGCCGTGCGGCAACACTTGACGATATTGCTGACCAGCAAATTGCAAGTTGGCAAAACGACGGTTATCAATGGGTTTGGCTACTCGGTGTATGGCAGACAGGTGAGGCTTCAAGGCAAGTGTCACGCACACACCCTTATTGGCAGCAAGAGTACCAGCAAACTCTTGCTGATTTGACCGAGCAAGATATCGACGGTTCCTGCTTTGCCATCGCCGACTACCAAGTTCACTCCAAACAGGGTGGAACCGCAGCGTTGGCCAGACTGAGAAACCGGCTAGCACAGCATGGCCTCAAGCTGATGCTCGACTTTGTCCCCAATCACGTCGCGCTTGATCACCCTTGGGTCACGCAATCTGACAACATGGTGATCAAAGCAACAGAACAGCAACTGCGTGATCAACCAGAGAACTATTGTCGTTTGCACGATGGCCAGATCATCGCTTATGGCCGCGACCCTCATTTGCCCGGCTGGCCTGATACAGCACAGCTTGACTACAGCCAACCAGCGCTGCAGCAGGCAATGACTGAGACCCTAATAGCAATCGCCAAACAATGCGACGGACTTCGTTGCGATATGGCTATGTTGCAATTGCCAGAAGTCTTTGCCCGCACTTGGGGCCTGACCATGGCACCCTTTTGGCAGCAAGCCATTGAGCGGGTCAAAAGCAACAGCGCCGACTTCGTGTTTATGGCCGAAGTCTACTGGGATATGGAGTGGCAGTTGCTGCAACTCGGCTTTGACTACGCTTATGACAAACGCTTGTATGACCGGCTATTGACTATTGAACCAGAGGCCATTCGCGATCACCTAAATGCCGACCTGAACTATCAGCAAGGGTTGGTTCGGTTTATTGAAAACCATGATGAAGTGCGGGTAAGCCGCCAACTTTCCATTGAGCAACATCAAGCAGCCGCGCTAATTGCTTTGACCGCGCCTGGCTGTCGCCTTATTCATCAAGGTCAGCAACTGGGCTATCGAGTGCGAATCACCCCACATTTGATTCGTGGCCCAAATGAGTTAACGGAGCCGAGCTTATCCGAGTTTTACCAACAACTTTTGGCTTGCTTAAAACAGCCGGTGTTTCACAATGGCGATTGGCACTTGTGTGACTGCACGCCAGCATGGCCTGAAAACTATTCCTCAAACAGAATCATCACCATGAGCTGGAGCAACAACGAGCAACTGTTTTTGATTGTGGTGAACTATGCCCCTGACGCCAGTCAGGGTTACTTACAAGGACCATTCATCGACAACCAAACTGAACATCTGCAGTTCAATGACTTACTTAGTGAAGCACGTTATCTGCGTGACCGTGGCGAACTGCAAGATAAGGGCTTATATCTCGATTTGCCCGCGTGGCACTGCCATCTGTTTGAAGTCACCGGGACTTTAGCGTCACGATAAGCGTCGCCATAGTTCATCACTAAAGTGGTATATAAATCACACCACCAGCCGCAACAATTATTCAATATCAACGTCCATGCCATTAACTTCGATTAAGTTAGCTTGGCACTCGCGATACGATAGCAGTATTAGCACTTTTAATAATCGTAGACACACTGACTGACGCATGACCCAACAACATGAGAAGCAACGTCAACTGACGCGCTATAAACAGCAATCGACTGTAGGTCTGGTTTATCAAATCATCGATCAACTTGGCCCTGTTTCTCGCATCGAAATAGCTGAAATTGCCCACTTAGCACCTGCCAGCATTACCAAACTTACCCGCCAATTGCTGCCGCTTGGCATTATTCAAGAACAAGATCCACAAGCGTCAACAGGCGGCCGCCGAGCGATTAACTTAGCGACTACCCCGACGGCACATCACATTGTTGCTGTCAGAATCGATCGCGCGCAGCTGCACTTGGGGCTTTGCGACTTGGCTGGTCAAACACTGGCAACTCGACTGGTCGATTTGACTGCCGCTAGTGCCAAGCAACTGCTCAGCCAAATCAGCGATGAGGTATCGACGTTATTGGCGATTCATATCCGCAAGAAGCATCAGCTCATTGCCATCGCTATTACCTGTCCCGGCTTACTAAATACCGAAACAGGGGTGATTAGCTACTCGCCTCACATTCCGCTGGAACAGCCCTTCGCCATTGCCGACGAAATTAGCGCGGTGTTTAACGTCCCCTGCTACTTGGGCAACAGCACGCGTTCGTTAGCGCTGGCCGAACACTATTTCGGCAATGCGAAGGATTGCCGCGATGTCGTCGTGGTGCGCATCGATCATGGTATCGGCGCTGGCATCATCATGGATGGTGAAGTACTCATGGGGCAGGGCTTGAATCGAGGCGAAATTGGTCATATTCAAGTCAACCCTTTGGGTGAACGTTGTCACTGCGGCAATTTCGGCTGTCTGGAAACTGTTGCTGCCGATGACGCGGTGGTGAAACGCGTCAAACAACTGAAAGATTCGGGCTACGCAACCGGACTGTCAATGACCAACTTGACCATGTCAGCAATATGCCAAGCAGCATTGGCAGGCGATCAGCTCGCCCAGCAAGTGTTGAAAGAAACCGCCGAAGCCATCGGCAAAGCGCTCGCCACTACTGTCAATCTGCTGAATCCACAAAAGATCATCATTGGTGGCGATATAGTGCAAGGGTGGGATGTCGTTGCCCCTGTGCTCAACGCTAGCCTCCAGCAACAGACTCTTGAGTTGTTTTATCAACGGCTACAAGTGAAAGCGTCGACGATCAGCCAAGACAGCTTGCTGGCGCCATTTGCGTTGATTAAACGGGCACTAAACAAAGGCCCACTACTTTATTCAATGATCGACAAGTAGCAGACAATGTCAGCTTTGGCCGGTTCGCTATGCAGTTTGCGGCGGACTGATACGAATATTAGCCAGCTCAAGATGGCTTTTACCCGCGCAACTGAGGACAAACTTATTGGTGACCTGAGTCCAAGAGAAACCTGATTTACTCAATGACGCTAGTGGCACACTGAGCTCATGCCACTCGCCATCGGCAACTAAGGTTTGGTTAATATCAATCGCCGTAGTCACCAAGTCATTGGGCGCTGTCATGGTCAATAGCATTGGCTCGGTGGGTAGCGCAACAACCCGAACCATAAACACCAAATTGGCGCCATTATCAGCAAAGGTCGACAAATTACGGGCATGGCCCGCGATCGCAAAGGTCGCTAGCTCTTCACCAAGCCACTCCAGCCCTAACGCATCTTCTTGCACTTGCCAGTCGACAGTATGAATAGCCAACAGCTGCCCCAATTGCTGAGTGCTGCTCACCACTAGTTCCTGTAGCTCGCCAGCTTCTAACTGCAAATGCATGTTTTCGCCAGGAACTCGTTGGAACAGAATCAAATCGTCGGAAGGCTTTGGATACGGCAGCGTGTTTTGCTCTGGTAACTGTGCCAAACTCCGATCTGGGTGTTGATAATTCAAACCAAACCCATAAGCAAACAAGGGCTCATAATTCGGATCTTCTTGATTTAACATGAGCTGATCATCAGTGCGCGGCCATGAAAACGATAGCTTGCCTTGAAAATCATAACGGATTCGGCCAGCAGCATCGGCCACTAAAACATCTGCTACCCCTTCGCCTTCAGTTCCCGGTAGCCAAGCCACGACAAAAGCATCCGCAGCATTCAACTCCTTATTAACCCAAAGCGGGCGACCGGTGACAAATACAGCAACAACAGGAATACCCTCGGACTTGAGACGTTTGAGTAGTTTCAAGTCATCTTTGTGTTGATAGTCGTACTCAATGTGCTCAATATCACCGACCCCCTCGGCATAGGGAATTTCACCAAAGACAACGACAGCAACATCGGGCCGTTGTTGGTAGCTGCCATCAACCGACAACTCAGTGCTGCCTTGCTGAGAGGATATGGCATCGATTAAACCTTGGCCGATCGACTTTGCCCCCGGAAAGTCCGAGTTGGTGTTATCCGTGCCCTGCCAGGTCACGCTCCAGCCACCGCATTGACGAGCAATGTCATCGGCCGCATTACCGGCAATCAAAACATGCTGCTTGGGTTGAATGGGCAATAACTTGTCATTGTCCTTGAGCAACACCAATGACTCTCGCACCGCTTGGCGAGCAATCGCTCGATGACCATCATCACCGATTAATTCTTCGTTGCCAGCGTATCGGCGCTCAGCTGGAGGCAACGAATCCATTACACCTGCGCGATATTTCACTCGCAAAATTCGGCGCACGGCGTCATCAATACGCGCCATGGAAATTTCACCGTTATGGACTTGCTCTAGGGTATTGTCAAAAAGACCTTGCCAGTGCTGCGGCACCATAATGATATCGACGCCGGCATTAATCACTGCGGCACAACTGTCGTTGCGACAACCAGGCACTTGCGCATGACCATTCCAATCGCCAACAATTAAACCGTCAAACCCCATGCGTTGCTTCAATACGTCAGTCAACAAGTATTTGTGGCCATGCAATTTGTCGCCATGCCAGCTATTGAAGGAAGCCATAATAGTTTGTACGCCGGCCTCAATGGCACTGGCATAACCTTGGCCGTGCAGTTGATAGAGCGCTTGCTCATCGCTTAGATTGTTACCCTGGTCAATACCGCCATCAGTGCCACCATCACCGATAAAGTGCTTGGCACAAGCAATACATTTTTCCTCACTAAAGAAATCACTATTGCTGCCATTGCCTGTCGCCACGCCTTGGATCCCTTCGACCATAGCCTCGGCATAACATCGCACTAACCCTGGGCTCTCGGAATAGCTCTCATAAGTCCGTCCCCAGCGATTGTCTCGGACCACAGCGACCGTTGGCGCAAACAGCCACTCAATACCAGTGGCAAGTACTTCTTTTGCCGTAGCTTCACCAATGGCTTTAATGAGTTCAGGGTGATGACAGGCGCCCAAACCGATATTGTGCGGAAAGATGGTAGCGCCAATGACATTGTTGTGGCCATGAACGGCATCTGTGCCCCACATTGTTGGGATCCCTGCATCGCTGGCAATGGACGCTCGATAATACTTGTCAGCAACCGATACCCAGTCAGAGGTAGTCGCATGTTTATCATTGTTTGGATAAGAGCCGCCACCATTAAGATAAGAGCCAAAGCAATACTGCTGCATTTGCTGCTCAGTCACAAAGCGGATTTCGGGCTGAATCATCTGGCCAATCTTCTGCTCTAAAGTCAACGTCTGCAGCTGTTGCTCGATCTTGTCTTCCAACGTTAAATCGAAGCCAGGCTGTGCCGTCAACTTCGGCCAACAATTGATGTCATAGTTGTTGCGCAAAGGCATTTTGTTCTCCAGATCAAAACGGTGGCAACCGCTAAAGCAGTGGCATTTTAACACCGACACTTCTAATGGAAATGCAGCATAACCAAATTCGGCGACAAATGAAAACGTTTTCAAATCACATATAAGTTAACGGTAACAAATATGTCAACATAATTCTAATTATCACTATCATTAATTGTCCATTTAGCGAACCATATAACCGCCTTGTTCGCTCATTTGGGCCAATAAAAAACGCCCAGCTTTGCTGGGCGTTTTTTATTGGCAAGCACGTTGGACGAGGCTACTTCAGATCCCCTGCAATGCGAGTCATTTCGTCAATCCATATCGTGCGCATTTGATCGACCGCATCATCATAGTTGTTGGCAACAAACGATGCTTCTCGTTGAAACTGGCCAGTAATGTAATTGCCATCCGGCTGTTTCAGTTGATAGCGCCCAGCAACTCTCAATTGCGAGTCAGATATCAAATGGAAACGATTGACTTCAATTTCCAACACCATGGTCTCTTGCTCTGGACTCGAGCCAGCCAGCACTTTCACATCAGGCAGTGCTCTTGCAAAAGTTTCCACTGTCAACGCCGACAATTCACCGGCAAGCGGGCTCGCCCAACGCTGACGCGGCAAGCTAATAAGTTGATTGTCGCCTACTTGCGCCATGATTCGCGGATCATTTAAGTAATCAGCAACCAATACCCGACGCACTTCCAGCAAACCAGACAATGAACTATTGGTGACACCATTGAGTTCAACCGGCGAAGCAATCAACGAATATTGGTTTGGTTGCTGGGGCGGCGATGCGCAGCCAATGACCAAGGTTGCAGCTAACATCGCGGCATAGATTTTTAGCGCATTCATTCACTCGTGTCCTTCTTCAAAACTGGATCCTGCACCTGACCACCAAAGATAAGGGCGTCAGGCTTTTGATTCACCATTTCCAACAACGGCTTAAGCTCCCACAAAACATGCTCTAGCGACTGCACCGTTTGTCGTAAATCTTGGTGCAATGCGCTACTGCTATCGTAAGTCGCCAGTGTTTTCTGCAATTGCTCCAGCGTTGCCGCTAAATCAGCGTCAGACTCTTCATTAACGAGGATCTTATCCAGCTTGGCCGCTGCACCATCGAAGGTCGCCATCGCTTTATTGGCATTGCCAAGTACCGCGTTGAGGCGCGCCACCGTCGTTTCCAGCGGCAAATCTTCAATCTTGTTCATGATGCTAGAGATCTGCTCGGTCATCCGAGTTAACCCGCTTGGCATGGTTGGCATCATTTTGAAACCTGCATTGTGGGCAACTTTCGTCAGTGGCTCGGACACTGGCGCAGCATCATCGTAGAAGTCGAGATCAATATAACGAGCGCCTGTGAGCAAATTGCCGGTTTGGATAGTCGCCCGGAAGCCACGGGTGATCATCTCTTCCATATCGGCATACCACTCTTCCTTCGTTGGTATGTCACCCGGATCGAACCAGCGTTCAAATTCAAAATGAACCAACACTGGGATAATGCCGTTTTTCGACATCACTTCCGATTCAATCGGCTTGCGATACGGCGCTTCGATCACGGTGCCAACGCGAATCCCACGGAATTCGATAGGTGAGTTAGCGCCCAAATTGGCGATCGACTCTTCAAAGAACATCAACGCCGGTACGTAATGCTCAAAACTGGCTTCAGTGGCTTCTTTCTCCGACACATAAAGCTTGAAGCTATCACCACTTTTTACCTTTCCGAGCGGTAGTTCATCTTTCGAAAAGCCAAATGTTACACCGCCACTCAGCAAGCTCTCCATCGAATCAAGCTGAACACTTAAACCAGCGGTATTCATCTGCAACTGAATAGCCGATTGAATCCAAAACTTACTATTGCTAGCAAGCAAGTCGTCAAATGGAGCTTCGACAAACAAGGTGTAATCAATGTTGCCGGTCTCAGTGTTGTAACTCACTTGCTCAACTTGACCAACGGCAAAGCCCTTGTAGTTGACCGGCGTTCCTGCTTCAACAGACTTACTGCCGGTACTGAAAAGGCTGAGTCGAACACCATCGCGATCGGGGTCGCCCAAAGGCGGCTCGTTGAGTAATTGGTAACTCTTTTTGCGTTCTGAACTGTCGCCGGGGCGGACCTCAATGTAAGCGCCCGACAGGATAGTCGTTAAACCGCTAACCCCACCACGCCCTATTCTGGGTTTGACCACCCAAAGTTCACTGTCCTCAACCAACATTCCTGCGTAAGGCTTATCAATTCTGGCCTGTACTATGGTATGCGAGTAATCATCACTGAGGATGATCGATTCCACCTTGCCAATATTGACAGACCGAGATTTGAGCATGGTTTTTCCTGCAACCAAGCCATCTGCGTTAGGCATAGTAATAGTGACCAAAGGGCCTAAACTGCTGTAATGCTGATACGCCATCCACAGCCCAATGAGTGCCGCAACAATAGGCACAAACCAAACTGAAGATATCTTTGCCTTACTCATGAACGATTGTTCTCCTTGATGTGGCTATCATCCCAGATTAACCGCGGATCAAAACTCATTGCTGAAATCATGGTCAGGATCACGACGCCAGCAAATGAGACCGTCGCCGGACCGGGGTAGATGACGATTAAGCCGTCAATACGAATCAGTGCTGCCAGTATGGCAACAACAAAGACGTCGATCATTGACCAACGTCCAACAAACTCAGTGAGCCGATAGAGCTTGAGTTGCCTTTGCGGATCATAGTTTCGAGTTGATTTCACGCTGTATGCAAGCCAAGCGATAGCAACCATTTTAGCCAATGGCACCATCACGCTGGCAATGAAGATCACCATCGCCACCGGATAAGACTTTAACTGCCAGAGTAAAATCACCCCCCCCATAATGGTGGCTGGATCGGAGCCGCCCAATAGGCTGGTATCCATAATAGGCAATACATTGGCTGGAATATAAAGCACCACCGAAGCAATGAGAAAAGCCAGCACCCGATCTAAATTGGGGTCTTTGCGCGCATGGGTTTGATGATGACAGCGCGGACAAACTGATTCTGCGAGGTGATTAAGGTGGCCGCAATAGTGACACAATTGATAGTCATTGGCGTACGCTGAGCGCTGAACGTCGTTCACCTCGACCGCTTTAGCGGGCGACACCAACTGCTGCCACAGCCACGGCAAGTCGGTCACAATGGTGGTTTTAACCAGCAATATAGTGAACAGGCAAAATGCCCAGAAACTCAGACCAAAGCCGACATCAGCCATGCCCATTACCTTCACCAAGGACACCAAAATACCAATCAAAAACACGTCGACCATCAGCCAATGCTTAGAATGCTGCAGCATCAGCAAACAAGTGCGCGCAGCAAAGGGCTTTTTGTTCAGTATCATGGCGCCGTGCAAGTAAAAGATAATGGCCAAAAAGCCGAGAGGAAATATCACCAAGGTGACAAACAGCAGTAAGGCTAATTCATTGTATCCGTACGCGATCAGACTACGGACAGTTTGAGCGAAATTCATCGTCACCGAATGCCCAGCAGAAGCAAACGACATGAACGAGTACATCAGCGATGCCACCAACATCATGATAGCTGCGCTCGCATAGGCAATCGGCGCAAACAGCGGTGCTTTGTGAACAACTGAAATATGATGATGGCAGCGAGGGCAATGAATCGCTTCGCCGTCATCGGCTACCGCGTTATCGATAAGGTGGTCGCATTCTTCACAAGCTGTTTGCGCTGTCATTGATTGGCTTGATGAAGCAACCTGATGGGGCAATGGCTTTGATTCAGCAAACTCGCTAGTCGGAGTCGATTTCGCGCTGGTCGCTTGGGCGCTCACTGTATGGTCAATCCGTTAGTTTTGTGGCGTTAGGATTAACCTATCATCAATCTGGCGCCATTGAAAATACTTCAAAAAACTCATGCCCAAAAGCACAACACCGCCCTGCTCTGACGGGTTGATAAACGCCGCTACTCGTTGGCGTTGTAGACCGCCGAGTCGAACTTCATCGATTTCAGTACGAAACACCCGAATCCGACCGTTGGCAGTACTCACCGCGGCTTGTTGGCCTCGCCGCAGACCGGCTCGCTCGGCAATATCTTCGGGAATGCTGAGGTAGGTAGCACCGGTATCAAGCAAAAAAGTCACATCAACCCCATTAATTTGCCCTGGCGCCAAGTAATGGCCAGCTTGATTTCGGATTAATTCCACCCGCATTGAATCATCAATCACCAGCGATCGATTTGGATCTTGTTTACCTTCTAGGAAGTCATTGAAGAACAATCCGGCCAAAGCAAAGAAGCACAACCAGGCCATGATTGCCATCAATCGTCCCATTGACTTGGTTGTTGTTGCTGGCGATCCCATCTAAGCTCCTCTTTCTAAACGGCAAACTTGAATTTCAACTAAACGCTGACCGGTCGCTATCGGGCCAGCAATATCATCCCATAGGATACTTGATTATGTATGCTGTAATATTCCGCGCTGAATTGGAACAAGTCGACGCGCAATACTCACTGCTGGCCAACCAACTTCGTGAACTCGCATTTAAGCAATATAACTGTATCGAGTTTACGGCCTGCACTGAGGGAAGTTCAGAAATCGCTATTTCTTACTGGCGCAGTTTGTCAGATATCACGGCCTGGAAACAACATAGCAAACATTTGCTCGCCCAAGACATCGGTAAAAACCGGTGGTACAAAAGCTATCAAGTTGATGTAGCAGAAATTTCTCGAAGTTATGCTTTTGACAGGGAAGCACTAAGCGAAGCGGGTGAGAGTTAGCCCGAAACAAACAGTTGGTTTACCATTGAAGCAATGTCGTCCACTTCAGCAAGCGAATGCCACTGGAGAACCAACAACATGCGTTGCAAAACCCTGTTTTTTTGTTTTTCACTAATCCTTATCACTGCTTGTGGCGGTGGTGGCAGCTCCTCGCCTAGCGCTTCATCCGGTGGCGACAATGATGGCCCGAGTACAACACTAGCAACCATTTACCCCTATCGGACGAGCGCGTACAGCGCTGTGCTAAATGACTGTGTCACAGCCTACCAAGATGACATGTCGTGCTTTGTCGATACGCTACCGCCTTTAGGTATTGGCGATGACACGGTAACAGTTGATGACATCATGGATCGCTTAGTCGTCAGTCACGATTGGATGGCACAACGCTTTGAACGTTTCTTGCAGCAAGCTTCGCCAAGCATGATTGCAATGTTCGAGCCCTTAACCGCCGTGGTGATCGCGTTCGATATCCGGCCTGCTTTCTACCACCCATTGACTGGCGCTATGTACATCGACCCGGCATTTTTATGGTTGACTCCCACAGAGTATGCTTCAATCGATGATTCACCGGATTATCGTTCTGGGTTTGGTAGCAACTTGGCTCTGGATACTGGTTGGCGCTACGTTAATGTCCATGGCAACTACATTACCGTGAGTAACTTTTCCGATGGCAATGACAGCCGCTCATTTGCCGACATTGTGCCGGGCGTGACCAATCTATTGTTTCACGAATTAGCTCATGCCAACGATTTTCTGCCACCCGATGTTCGGAGCAGCGTTCGCCTGCCATTAGGGGATGACTCATTTTTCGACCTGATTGATGACGTATTTGCCAACAACCAGAGCATTCAGCAACGGCTTATCGAACCATTTCCGCTGCTCAACAATACCCTGAAGACATTGGCTGAAGTGTTGTTTGGCGGCAATGCGGCCAGTGCCAACCTGCTGCAATTAAGCGCGACCGAAGCTGGAGTGATGTTCGAGTTAGACGGCGCCTCGGACATGTATAACTATTACACCAGCGCCGAAGATGTCGCGATGTTGTTTGAAGAAGCCATGATGTCATACTCCATGGATGCCCTCAGAGACGTCGCGTTTTTAAACACCGACAGCGACAATTACTGTGACCAAACCATTGGCTGGGCTCAGCGCGGACGGATTGGTGAGTTTCAAGTCAACAATCGGGCGCAAATGGTGGTGACGATGATGCTGCCAAACCAAGCGATGCAAGTGAATGCGCACTTGGCCAACTTAGGTTCAGCTCAAATTATCCAACCAGGCTTACCCTGGTGTGATTCTCGCTCAGCATTGAGCATGCAACCATTAACGCTGCGATCGGCCGCAAATGCCCCCGGCAAAACAGAGTCGGAACAGCGCTTACCTATCGGCCATTAGCCAATGCGATGAGGCTCAACAGTAACATTGAGCAGCTTTGAGCCTCTCATCACCACTTCTCCGGTGTAGCGTTCATAACCCGTTGAGGTAAATTCAAACTGATAACAACGTTCAATCACCAGCTGGCCGGATTCGTTGCGCCGAAAACGCCAATGGCCTTGCACAACGCACTCATCGAGCAACTGCAATCCTAGGTTTTGGCAATATGCCCGAGCGGCTCTAAGCGCTCGCTCTTGAGCTTCTCTGGCCTTCCACCAAATCAAGCAAACACTGGCAAGACACAATAAAACGATGACAGTAGTTAAGTCGAAAACCATGACCAAAGAAATGCGCAACTTCAATAAGGCTGCATAGAGTTACATACCAGCAGCAGATTGCAACATTACTGTGGCTAAAGATCCTTGTGGTCAACCTTGCTGGCAACGACATGATCTAACACGGGTGTCATGGTCACAGGGCGTTCTTTGCGAATAATGGCCGACATCATTTTCTGCCGTGCTTCTTGGTCAGAATCTTCGATCCGCAATGCTTTAAGCCAATGCTGTTCGCTAGGCCAATAGGACAATGAGCGCCACCACCCATCACTGCACTTACTTAATTTCGAGCCCAGCGCGCCGTATTGATTGACGTTGCGATGGACAATTTCACTCCAACCTTCTTGAAACACCTGTTCTTTGCCAGGTTTTAACTGCCAACGGTAAAGTACGTGAAACATAATCTTTCTCTCCGGCAACAACTGGTTACCTTATTAATAGCATTCCCAAATGGAACAAGTGATGAGTAATCACTCAATTTACTGGGTTGAATGAGGTCCTTACCACAGTTTTGCGACAAACAAAGCATTTACTCCAGTAAAAGTCTATTCACAAGTCCGCTTTATTTTTTACATTTTTAGCGCATAATGAATTTCGTAACATCGACAAAAGCCTTAATTTTCAATGCGCGTGGAAATAACGATATGAAAAGGATAATGCGATTAGGGGCGCTGTTGTTGGGGATGGTTGGTATTGCTCAAGCAGCACCAACCACTGACGACTATCAGTTCCCTTTCTCTGACCCATTCAAAGCAACCGTTTTCGGCACTCCGGCCGATTTCAAAGCAGATCTGCCTGACGATATTCATCGTCGCGAGTTCAGTATTGATCTGTACCCAGAACGCGAAACACCCGAGGTATTTTGGTATCACGAAGGGTTCCAGTACTCCGTGGTTTACCAGAAAAAACCAGCGCCTTTGGTCTTTTCGATTGCCGGCACCGGCGGTAAGTACAATGGCGGCAAGATGATTGCGCTGGAAAAAGCGTTCTTCAAAGCCGGCTATAACGTCATTTCCATCACTTCACCAACGCACCCGAATTTCATTGTCAGTGCCTCGAGCAAACAAATGCCCGGCTACTTGGAAAAAGATGCCGAAGAGATCTATGCGGTGATGCAGAAGACATTGGCTGATGCTCAGAGCAAACTCGGTGACAAACTACAAGTAACCGACTTTTACCTCACTGGCTATAGCCTTGGTGGCGCCCACTCTGCCTTTGTTAGCAAGCTCGACGAAGAGAAAAAAGCGTTTAACTTCAAAAAAGTATTATTGGTAAACCCACCGGTGAGCCTTTATAACTCAGTGGTTATTCTCGATGGTTACGTTGAGTCAGTTGGCTCTGAGGGGCTGCGCAATACCGTCAACGGCATTTTCGATCGAGTTGGCGACAGCGTCTCTCACGCCACCCGCGTTGAGCTGACCCCAGAGTTTCTATACAAAATGTTTGTCGCAGCCAATGTCAGTGACCAAGAGCTATCGCAACTGATTGGACTAGCATTCCGGCTGAGCTCAACTGATATGATTTTTGCCATCGATGTGATGCAAAACATCGGCGCACTAACCTACAAAAATCACCAAATCAGCAAACATGAAAGCATTAGCCACTCGTTTTTACGCGGTGCGTCAATTGGTTTTCTAACCTACTTCGAGCGCGGCATGGTGCCGTTTTATCAAGCTCGCAATCCAGACTTATCGAGAGCCGATATGATTGATCGCTTGAGTCTGATTGAGCTTGAAGACTATCTCAAGACATCGGAAAAAATCGGTATGGTCACTAATGCCGACGACATCATCTTGGCCGGTCCAGATTTGAAGTTCTTAGAAAACACCTTTGGTGATCGCGGCTGGATTTATCCAAATGGCGGCCACTGCGGCAACATGGACGAGAAAGTGTGGGTGGAAGACATGCTCGCTTTTTTCGCCAGCAGTAATTAAGCAGGGAGCAATCAACGATGAAACAATTATATTTTGTGCGCAACCTGGTGCTCGCTGCTGGCGTCGCACTGCTTACTGCCTGTAGTGCGACACCCGATTTAGAGCCTGATGCTGAAGAACCGAGGATCCCACTGCCAGATACATCTGAGATGGATCCACGTGGCATCGGCTACGTCGACAATGATCCATGGGAAGGCTTCAACCGCCGCATGTATTACTTTAATGCCAAAGCTGACGAGTACGTGTTACTGCCGGTGGTTCGCGGTTATGAATACGTGACACCGGAAGTCATGCAAACCGGGGTGAACAATTTCTTCAGTAACTTGGGAGAAATCAACACCTTCATGAACTCGGTGTTGCAGCTCAAAGGTGAGCGAGCAATCACCACGGCGTTCCGCTTCGTGACGAACTCAACCATCGGTATTTTCGGCCTGTTTGACCCAGCAACCGCCATGGGTGTCTACCGTGAGAAAGAGGACTTCGGTCAAACCTTAGGTTACTGGGGTGTTGGCGATGGCCCTTATTTGGTGGTGCCACTACTGGGACCATCGAGTGCCCGAGATGGCTTTGGTTTAGTGGTTGACTCATTAGTCTACAACGAAGTCGTTGACGAAATGGGGCTGAAAACGAACGAAGAAATCGCGATGATGATTATTCGCTCAATTAACGCTCGAAAACAGATTCCATTCCGTTACTACTCAACAGGTTCAGCATTTGAGTACGAGTTAATTCGCTTCTTGTACTTCCGAGCTCGCGAAATTCAAATTCAGCGCTAACTGAATGTTGAAAAGACTCCGCTACGGCGGAGTCTTTACTTTGCAACAAACAACTAGCCCAATAATTCATATCATTGGCGAGCATCCATCAGTCACAATTTGACGTTAGACTCCAATGCTATTCTGAAGTGTTAGTTCCACTTGCCATTAAATGTGCAATGTTCATCAGTATCGAGAAGCAAGGATTAGGTTCATGAACAAACATCCCATCAAATTACGAGCACTAGCTTTATTGGCTATAGCTGGCATTACCGTGAGTTGCTCTGATGCGCCACCACCTCCACCACCAGCACCGAAAATCGAATTTCAAGTCATCGACCTGAAACCTCTTAATCCTGCAGTTGAGTTTGTTGGCCGCACCGTTGCTTCTGAAGACGTATCAATCAAAGCTAGAGTCAGCGGTCAACTGTTGGCGCGCCACTTTAAAGACGGCGCTAAAGTTGAGCAAAACCAGTTGTTGTTTGAGATTGACCCGGCCTCCTACACTGCTGAACTGAACCGTCAGAAGGCAACATTATCGCAAGCCAAAAGCGCTTATGAAGTTGCCTCATTGCAATATTCCAGAGGCAAACAGCTTAATGAGAAAAAGCTGCTGTCGGATATGGATATGGATGAGCTAACCTCACGCATGCTACAAGCCAAAGCATCCGTCGAAGGAGCTGAATCTGCAGTAGAGGTCGCCGAGTTAAATTTAGAATACACCAAGGTCCATGCGCCGGTTGCCGGTCGCATGAGTAAGTCGGAAGTATTTATTGGCGATTTGATTACTCCAGAGCGCCAAATGGCCAGCTTGGTTCAAGTGGATCCAATGTGGATCGACTTTCAGGTGTCAGAACGCAGCGTGTTAAATGCACGTCAGCAAATGCTAGAGAGCGGCGCCCATTCAATCGATGATTTGAACATCTCATTGCGTTTGCCCAACAACACCATGTTTGATCAGAAAGGCCGCATCAATGCGTCAGAAAACCGTATTGACCAAGCTACCGGCACAATCTCTATCCGAGCAATTTTCCCCAACCCGGACCAAATACTAATCCCCGGCATGTACGTCACCTTGATTATCGAGGGCATAGAGCCAGTCGAAGCGGTATTGATTGAACAACGGGCAATTTCTCAAGATCAGCAAGGCCATTTCGTGATGGTGGTGAAAGACGACAATACCGTTGAAAAGCGCATCATCAAAGTTGGCAACCAACAAGGCATCTTCTGGCATGTTGAGGAAGGCTTGAGCCCAGGCGAGCGCGTCGTCATCAACGGCTTACAGCGTATTCGCCCCGGCATCACCGTTGATCCGGTCGAAGTCACAGCCGTTCCGTTTGAAAGCAACTAAAGTAATAGGTGACGAACAATGATCAGTAAGTTCTTTGTCAATCGCCCCAAATTTGCTTTTGTCATTTCGATCGTCCTGACCATCATGGGGTTAATTGCCATTCCGGTATTGCCGGTGGCTGAGTTCCCCGAAATCGCACCACCTCAGGTAGCGGTCAGTACCTCTTATCCAGGGGCTAATGCGGTGGTGGTTCAAGATACCATCGCTAAAATCATCGAATCGGAAGTGAATGGCGTAGAAGACATGATTTACATGTCTTCTAAATCAGCCAACGATGGCAGTTACAGCCTGACGGTGACATTTGAAGTGGGCACCGATGCCGACATGGCTCAGGTCAATGTCCAGAACAGGGTGCAGCAAGCCATGCCGAAGCTTCCCGAGGAAGTCGCGCGGCAAGGTATCAAGGTCAATAAGAAAAGCTCAAGCATGTTGATGATCGTCAACTTGATCACTGAGCCAGACAAATTTGATTCGCTGTTTCTGACCAACTATGCCGGTATCAACATCGTTGACAACTTAACTCGAGTAACCGGCGTCTCCGAAGTCAACGTTATCGGAGCCATGGACTACGCCATTCGAGTTTGGCTCAACCCTGATCGAATGGCGGCACTGAATATCACCACCTCGGATGTTTCAGATTCTCTGCGCGAGCAAAACATTCAGGTCGCTGCCGGTCGAATTGGTGCCGCTCCGGTGCCTCGCGATCAACAATTCCAATATACCCTATCGACCCAAGGCCGGCTGTCATCGGTCAAGGAGTTCGAAGAGGTTATTCTGCGGACCAACCGTGACGGCTCGACTGTGTCATTGGGTGATATCGCTCGTATTGAACTCGGCTCACAAACCTATGATGCAGAAGGCAAGCTGAACAATGCCCCAAGTGCCCTGATCGCTATTTATCAAATGAGCGATGCCAATGCGTTGGATGTAGCAGATGGCATCTACGCCGAGATGGATCGGCTATCAGAAGCCTTTCCTGATGGCATGAGCTACGAAATTCTCTATGACACCACTGAATTCGTAGAAACATCAATCAACGAAGTGGTAACGACACTCTTTATCTCGGTAGCCTTAGTCGTGTTGGTGGTGTTCATCTTCTTGCAAGATGTCCGCTCCACCTTGATTCCAGCAATTGCCATTCCGGTGTCGCTGATTGGTACTTTTGTGTTCCTGTTAGCCGCCGATATGACCATCAACACGGTGTCATTATTCGCCCTGATCCTAGCCATCGGTATTGTCGTCGACGATGCCATTTTGGTGGTTGAAAATGTCAGTCGAATCATGGCCGAAGAGGGACTGTCGGCGCCAGAAGCAACCATCAAAGCCATGGCTGAAGTATCTGGTCCAATTATCGCAACAACCTTGGTGTTGCTTGCGGTATTTGCGCCAACGGCGGTCATGCCCGGTATTACCGGGCAAATGTATGCTCAGTTCTCAGTCACAATTTGTATCTCGGTGATTATTTCATCGATCAACGCGCTGACTCTGAGTCCTGCCCTCTGCGCCTCGTTACTGAAAGCGCCAAAGCAGAAGAACACCGGCTTCCATGGCCTGTTTAACAAGTACTTTGGCCTACTGACCGAAAAGTACACCGGCCTGGTTCGTCAAATCCTCGGCAAATTTATGCTGGTAGGAATTTGCTACCTGGTCATCATCGGCTGTACCGCATTGCTGGGTTCAGCACTGCCGACCGGTTTTGTACCGCAGGAAGACAAAAAGGCCTTCATGGTCGATGTTCAGCTGCCTGACGGTTCATCAATCAACCGCACCGATGAGGTGATGGAAGAAATGGTCAATATGGTGCTATCGGAGCCAGGCGTCGAGAACGTCATTCATGCCTCTGGTTTTAGTATTCTGACCAATGCCATTGCCTCGAATGCTGGTTTGATCGTGGTGAGCTTAAGTGGCTGGGATGAGCGTCTCGATGACGATATGCACGAGCAACAAATCCTCCGGCGAGTGCAAGCAAAACTCAATACCATTGCCGAAGCTCGAGCTGTTGGCTTCTCACTACCACCAATATCGGGGGTGGGTAACGTCGGTGGCGTCGAGTTCGTGCTGCAAGATTTGCAGGGCCGCGGTGCTGCCGAACTATCGAACGTGATGACTGGCTTTATCATGGCAGCCAATGCGCAACCAGAGGTTGGTGTTGCCTTTAGTAATTTCCGCGCCGATGTACCGCAGCTTTACGTTGATGTTGACCGCCGTAAGGCGAAAGTCCAAGGTGTACCCTTATCAGAGATATTTGGCACCCTATCGACTTTCCTCGGCTCTGCGTACGTCAATGACTTTAACCTGTTTGGTAAAGTGTTCCGGGTGATGACCCAAGCTGAAACCGAGTTTCGCGATGACCCTCGTGATATTCAGCGTTTTTACGTTCGCACCGGCAGTGGCGAAATGGTGCCTCTGAGCACCCTCGTGCAGGTGCAACCGAAGCTTGGGCCTGAGGTACTCGACCAATACAACCTCTATCCATCAGTCACCATCAACGCGCTGCCAGCCCCTGGTTATAGCTCTGGCGAGGCCATCCAAGCGTTAAGTCGGGCTGCGACCGAATCGCTACCCGCTGGCTACAGCTTTGAGTGGACCGGGCAAACCTATCAGGAGTTGAAAGCAGGCAACTTAGCCTTGGTTATTTTTGCCTTGGCGATTGTCTTTACCTATCTGTTCTTGGTTGCTCAATACGAAAGCTGGACCATTCCGCTGGCCGTGATGTTGGCCGTACCATTAGCGGTCATGGGGGCCTTCCTCAATGTTTGGTTTGCCAGTTCAGATGTCAATCTCTACACCCAAATCGGCTTAGTACTGCTCATTGGCCTAGCCAGTAAAAACGCGATTCTGATTGTCGAATTTGCCAAAGTGCTGCGAGAAGATGAAAAGCTGCCCATTCTCGAAGCGGCAGCCAAAGCTGCTCGGCTGCGTTTCAGAGCCGTACTGATGACGGCTATCTCATTTATCTTTGGCATATTCCCACTGGTGGTTGCAGTGGGAGCAGGTGCCGCAAGCCGCAACTCGTTGGGCTATGCGGTATTTGGAGGCATGCTGGTGGCAACGCTGGTTGGTACCTTGATCGTGCCGGTGTTCTTCGCCATGTTGCAAACCATGCGAGAGAAGGTCAAAGGGCGAGCAGAAACGGAGCAAGCTTAGTCCTAACGAATGACATCACAATCGTCAAATGCCGCCAATTGGCGGCATTATTTTTTGCGTTGGCGTTTGGACTAAACTGTTAGACAAAGATTCAATGCAAGGAAGTATCATGTCGACACCAACCATGGCGATCAGCGGCATTATCACGGCTGCAATGCTAAGTACCGCAAACGCCGAACCCGCCAAGCAAAATACCCTGCGCGCGGAAGCACAACAGCTGGTGCAACAATTCGGCCAGCGGCTCAAGCCGCAGCTGATCAAAAGTATGCAACAAGGTGGGCCGGTCGAGGCGATTGCAGTGTGTGCAACCAAAGCCCCTGAGATAGCGAGCCAATTGAGTGAAAGCTCGGGTTGGCAGATGAAGCGAGTGAGTCTGAAAGCACGCAATCAAACTTCTGCGCTGCCAGATGCGTGGGAAGCAAAGGTATTGACAGCATTTGATCAGCAAGCCGCCGAGGGCAAAATAAATGGCCCGCTATTCACCGATTCGCTCGAGCAAGGCAGCTATCGATTCATGCAAGCGCAACCGGTTGAGCCATTATGTTTGCATTGTCACGGTAAGAACTTAACACCGGATATCAAAGCCAGTCTCAAACAGAATTATCCACAAGACATGGCAACGGGCTACCAGCTAGGCCAAATCCGCGGCGCATTTAGCCTAACCAAGCCGCTCGATTAACGATGGAGATTACACACGGTAAAGTCTTCTGCTGGGACTTTGGCAACTTGCCAGTTGTCACCTTCAGCGCGGACCAAATAAGCTGTTTGAGCTATTTCGACAAGTTGCCAAGGCTGCTCTTGCCACTCAATTGATGGCCCTGACAACACAGAACCACTATCAGTGCCATCGGGTAAGTCATTACTTATCACCAAGTCATCGCGGCGGGCGAGCTTGTATTGCAAACAAAAACTGAATTTCAGTAGCTGCTCTGAATGTTGGCGCTCGGCTTGCCGCTGCGCTTGTTCCAGCTTGTGTCTGGCAACCAAAGCTTGTTCAGCTTCTCTGGCTTGTTGTTGCACTTGTTCGGCAGCTTGCTGTTCCTTTGCAACTTCGGCAGCAGCAAATTGCGATTCAAGGGCATCGGCAGAACTTGGCGGCGGCGATTTTGGCTCTACTGACGTGGGCGCCGCAGCCATGGCGTCTTCAGTCGCAACTTCCATTGGCACTTGGTTTTCGACAATGGTGTTGTCGGTCTGTGGTCGCCATTCAATCAGATCCGGTTGCCATAACCACCAGCCAACCACTGCGACTCCAATCACCGACGCGGCTCTCGCCCACATGGGTACCGACGCCCAATCACGACCCTTACGCAACTGGCTATGGGCTTGTAAGCGGATTGCCTCATCCACTTCGGCTTTTGGCTGCAACTCAGTCACTGCTTGGTAATAGGCTTTTTCTAAATCCCCATCACTTGGGCTATTTGGCTTGGATTCATTACTCATGATGGCGTTCCCAACAACGACGTAATTGACTGTAGGAAGCTCGGATGCGGCTTTTCACAGTTTCAAATGTTGCTCCGAGGATTAGGCTGATTTCTTCCACCGCAAGGCCAGTTTGTTTGAGCATAAAGGCATCGCGCTGCACTTTAGACAAGCGACCCACGCACATTAAGATCACCGCATTGGTGGCTTGTTGCAGCTGAATTTTTTGCGGGTCGACATCGTCACTAAACTGCTCTACGACGTTGCCATCATCACTTGTTTGACTCGGCTGACGTTGCTGACCACGCCAGTAGTCGGCAATTTTCCTTCTGGCGATGGTAAACAGATAGCCTCTAAAACTACCGCAGGGCATATAGTCCGATGCTTGCTCTATGACTACCATCCAGCAATCCTGAAATACCTCATTGGCAACGGCTTCAGGTAATTGTTGCCGAATAAAGCCAAACAGGGGCTGACGAAAACGCTGATACAAAATATCAAACGCGGCGGCATCGCCACGTTTGCCATAGTCATTTAACAGTTGGTCATCATTTCGCAGGGTCATTCAAAGTGCTTTCCATTGCTGCGAGTGGCGCAGCATGAATCGTCTCCATAGTCTGGGTTAACTGTGGTTGATCACCAAATTGTTGACCACTCTGCTGACTCAAACTTTGAGCCAGTCGTAATAAGCGAACAAATTCAGCGCGATAACCAAATCGATCAACGCCTTTTCCAGCATTCGCCAGTTCAATCAGCTGAGCATAATCGAAATCGGCCAGATAGTCGTTGTTTCTTAATTTTTGGCCAAATGCAGCGACAGCAATAGCAAACTTGTCATCACTGGATAATTCGCTCCGCGCCAGCAATTGCTGACGATTCAATCTCACTCGCTGAAGTTGAGATGCTTGCTGTTGCTGCAACTTATAGCGAACACGCAGTTCAGCCAAGTCGTCATTGTCATTGCCATGGTGTTGAGATTCATGCTGTGATTCACGCTGAAACACCAACGGATCGATGCGCGACGGTGCGTCCGCCAGCGTCAATTCGTACAAAGCTGTCACCGTGTGGCCGGCGCCAATATCACCGGCATCTTTGCGATCTTCATTAAAATCTTGCCGATTCAGCACTCTGTTTTCGTAGCCAATCAAACGATACTCGGTCACCACGGTAGGGTTAAATTCAATTTGTAACTTAACATCGTGAGCAACAACTTGCAGAGAACTTCCCAATTGATCCACCAATAGCTTCTGCGCTTCATGCAACGTATCGATGTAGCCAGCCATGCCGTTGCCGATATCGGCCAATTGTTCCATCAAATGATCGTTATAGTTGCCTTGGCCAAAGCCCAGAGTGGAAAAGTGAACACCTTGCTGGCGTTTGCGTTTAATCAACTGTTTCAGCTCATCAATATCAGTAACGCCAACATTTAAATCGCCGTCGGACATCAACATGATTTGATTAATGCCTTGCTCAATTAGATGTTGTTGGGCTTGTTGATAAGCCAGCTGAATGCCAGCACTGCCATGAGTTGAGCCGCCTGCCTGCAACCCAGCAATGGCCTGTTGAATCTTGCTCTGTTCGTTGGCCGGCGTGCTAGCCAAAGCGACACGAGCACCACTTGCATAGGTGACGATGGCAAGACGATCGTCGGCGCGAAGCTGACTCAGCAACAACTGCAGCGACTGTTTAACCAATGGTAACTTGTTGTGAGCACTCATCGAGCCCGACACATCCACTAACACCACCAGATTGGCATCTGGCCGATCGCTAACATCGGGTTGAAAACTATTAAGGCCAATTCTGAGTAAGTGGCGATTGCTATCCCAAGGCGCAATCGACAAGCTGGTGTCGATCGTTATCGGCTCTTCCGCATTTTGTGCCCGCGGGTAGTCGTAGTGGAAGTAGTTCAGCAACTCTTCCACCCGCACAGCATCTTTGGGTGGCAACCGGCCGCTCTCAAGCCAACGTCGGATATTGGCATAACTGGCGGTATCGACATCAGCGCTGAAAGTGGAAACTGGCTTGTCAGCAACCAAGGTCACTTGGTTATCGGCTAGTTGCTGGTAATTGTCGCCATTGGTTCTGCTCTGGTGGTGGCCCATATCAGCACTCAAAACCATTGCCTGAGGGGCTATCATCCGCTTAGCCGACTGCATTTGGTGAGCTTGTTCGCTGGCAAATCGCGGCTGCTGTGGTAACGGTTGCGCAACCACAGGCACGGATGCCGCATGACTACCATCAGTTTGCGGCGCCGCCGGTTGCTTAGCCATTTCGGTTTGGCTGCAAGCCGAGAGAGCAAGTACCAGACAACTGCTGGCGATTAGATATCTGGAGTTGTTAAGAGAACTAAAAGACATCGACGATTTCCTCTGGTTAATTCATCTGTCACAGAGGTAATCGTTTGACGACAAAAAACGGGGCAAACTTTTTTTTAGGTCTGTTTGTATATCGGTGACAATTGAGCAAAACGCAGTTTCGCTCGCCAAAGAAACAACGACACCGAGCAAGCAATAATCAATAACAACAAACGTACCCACCATATCGGCACCACATAGGCACTGAATGCCATTGTTGGCCACATCACTACCATCGCCAACCAAAATGCTTTTGGGCTTACCGCTCGATGTTCTTGATAATGACGCAATGACTTGCCAAACACCGGATGATTGATCAACCAAGCATGAAGTCTGGGCGAAGCACGAACACTCAGAGCGGCAGCCGCTAACAAAAATGGCGTGGTAGGCAACAGCGGCAAAAAGGCACCAAGTAGTCCGAGGCCGACACAAATCAGCGCGAGCAGGTGCATGAGTAAGTACTTTATTCGCATGAGCTCATGTTAGCGCTGGCCAACGAATTGGCGCAACCTAGATTTACCGCAAAGCTACCACCGGCGCTCTGATTAGCTTAAACTTTGCGCCAATGAGAGAACGGTTCCACTCAACAAACTAACAGGGCTGGCTTTTGGTACAACGCAATTTCGATCCGGGCTACGGTTACACAAAATCTCAACTGCTTGCAGTGCCCGCACCGCAAGAGCCGGATGGTTTTGTTGAGTTTTGGCAGCAGCGCTACCAACAAGTCAGTGAGCACCAACTCAATTACAAAGTCAAAGATACCGGCCGTACCGCCGATGGCTTTAAAATCTACCGTTATAAGTTCAGTTCTACCAAGGATGCAGTGATCCGTGGTTGGATGCTCGTTCCGATAGAATCGCCTATCCGCCGAGGCTTTGTCATTGGTCATGGCTACGGCGGCTGTGACGGTCCGCAATCGCATTTGCCGTTTCCCGATGCGGTCATGATGTTTCCCAGTTTTCGCGGTTTGGGGCAAAGCCCTCACCCAAGAATTTCATCTCAACCGCAGTGGCACGTATTGCACAATATTCAAGAGGTCGATCGTTATGTCATTGGCAGCTGCGTGGAAGATTTGTGGCTCAACATTTCTCTGATGTTGAAGCTGTTTCCTGAGCTTGCCGGTAAATTGGGTTACATGGGGATTAGTTTTTCTGGCGGCATTGGTGCATTAGCTCTGCCTTGGGATAAGCGGATCAAAAAAGCTCACTTCAACGTGCCGACATTTGGTAACTACCAAGTTCGCTTGCAGCTGCCAACCTTTGGTAGTGGTTTTAGCGTCCAGCGCTTTTTCAAACGTCATCCAGATGTCACACAAAAGACATTGTCGTTTCACGATGCTGCCATCGCAGCGAAATATATCCGTGCTCCAATGCACTTTGCTTGTGCAAAAAATGACCCAGTTGTGGCACCACCGGGTCAATTTGCCATCTATAACGCGGTACCAAAACATAAGCAGCTATACTGGCTAAGCCACGGCCATGCTGAATATCCGCAGCAACAGAAGGAAGATCAGGAGCTGTTGGCACAGCTAATGCATTTTTTCAGCGATTTGTCATCGTAACTAGACCAGGCTAGGAGCCAATGAAAAGGGAATATCATAAATGGTGGAGTGACCGACTCGGCCGTGACATGGAATTGTTAGTATTCGGCCACAGCGGCGATCGCATGTTGGTTTTTCCAACTCGCAATGCGCGTTTTTATGAATATGAAAACATGCGTATGATCGAAGCGATTCGCAGCAAAATCGATTCGGGACACCTGCAAGTATTTTGCGTCGATTCGATCGACTGTGAATCCTTGTATGCCAACTGGGCTCATCCAGCCAATCGTATTGGCCGCCACCTGCAATATGAGCAATACATCTTACAAGAAGTGTTTCCACTCATGGACTTGCTCAATAACGGTGGTCGCACTATTTCCCATGGCTGCAGCCTCGGCGCATTTCATGCGGCAAACATGGTATTTCGCCATCCCGACAAATTTCAGAAGTTGATTGCCTTCTCTGGGCGGTATGACTTGACCATGGGCGTCGAGTGGTTCGCCGATTTGTTCAACGGTTACTACGACGACAATATCTATTTCAACACCCCAACCCATTTCCTGCCCAATTTAAAGTGCGAGCATAGCCTAAAGGCAATTCGCGATACCGACATCACTTTAGTGATTGGCGAAGACGACCCCTTTAGGCAGAACAACGAGCATTTGAGTCAGATCTTGTGGCAGAAAAATGTTGCTCATGATTTGAAATACTGGGGAGAGCGCGCTCACCGCGGTTATTATTGGCGGCGGATGGCGCCGATGTTTATTTAGGGTGAAACTTGTTCAGCTTTTTAATTGACTTACGGCAATAACCAGATACACTCTCGGCAGCAAGAAAGCAGCACAAAATTTAAACGCACCAAGTTCGGCATATTATTCGTAACATCTCGTCCTGACGCCATTAAGTTCTCGCTTGTTTCCATGCGACCCAGCCTTCGGGCTTTCATTTTTTATTCAGGATATTCAAATATGTCTAAAGTTACTGGTACAGTTAAATGGTTCAACGAAACCAAAGGTTTTGGTTTCATTCAGCAAGACAACGGCCCTGACGTGTTCGCTCACTTCAGCGCAATTAGCAGCGAAGGTTTCAGAACCTTAGCTGAAGGCCAGCGTGTTGAGTTTGTTGTTGGCCAAGGCCAAAAAGGCCCTCAAGCCCAAGATATCGTGGCAATCTAACACACAGCTAAACGCTGGTGTTTGACGATTGAAGAAGCAAGGCAAATGCCTTGCTTTTTTTATGCCGCCAACTTATCCGAGAATCACCTCGACGCCAGCTAGGCGCAAATAATCGAGATCTTGCTGAGCAACCGCAGCATCAGTTAACACAGTCGTTATATCCGACACTTGGCTAATAGTAGACGAGTAGATCTGGCCGAATTTGCTCGAATCGGTTAAAACGATATTACGCCGCTTTTTCGCCACAATGGTCGCCGCAACATCAGCCCGCATCATATCCCGGCTGGTAAAGCCGGTATCACAATGAAAACCGTCAACCCCCAAAAACGCGGTACTAAAGTGAATGTTGTCAATACAAAGTTTGGTCAGAGGCCCCACTAAGCTCTCGCCTTGGTGTTGGTAAACTCCGCCAAGGAGAATGACATTGGCGTTAGAGTGACGCAGTAAATGAGCAATATATGCTGATGGAGTAATGATGCTCACATCGCCGCGTTCAGCTAACGTACGAGCCAGCAAAGCATTGGCACTGCCACCTTCAATCAGCACGGTTTCATTACTGGCAACCAGCTCGGCGGCCTTGTTTGCCAGCGCTTGTTTGATATCAAACCGCACTTCTAAGCGAGCATCGACATCGTCGACTTGCAACGCCACTGCCGCGCCATGCACTCGTTTCAAATAGCCTTGTTGCTCCAATAGATTGAGATCTTGGCGAATGGTCACTCCCGATACGCCCATCAAATCAACCAGCTCAGTCACCTGAATGCGTTTTCGTTCGCTCACCAACTGCAAAATTTCTGATTGTCTTGCGTTCACTTTAAATCCTTGGCTTGGGCAACGGAGCGCAGTATAACGCTCCGCCGCTTTCATTTGAAAGTAACTTGATGGGACTTGGTTATAATTCGTGCTCAGTACGGGCAATAATGTCGTCCTGAGCATCGGGCGACAGCGCGGTAAAGAACGCCGAATAACCTGCGACTCGAACCACCAAGTCTCGATAATTTTCCGGCTTCTGCTTGGCCGCTAACAGGGTTTCGCGCGATACGATGTTGTATTGCACATGCCAGCCTTTGTGGAAGTTGAAAAAGGTGCGAATCAGCATCGACAGTTTTTCTTTATCACTGTCGGTGGCGACAGCCGCGGGTGACAGTTTCTGATTCAACAACACCCCGCCGAGGATCTTGTCCGCTTGCAGTTTAGCCACCGAGTTGTATACCGCCGTCGGTCCCAAACGATCAGAGCCAGATGACGGACTGGCACCTTCGGCCAATGGCGTGTGAGCTTTACGACCATCTGGTGTCGCCATGGTTGACGCGCCAAACGGCACATTGGCAGAAATACTGGAAGTACCGGCATAGTAACCGCCACCAATTGGGCCTCGACCGAAGCGGGTGTTAACAAACTTGGCTAGTTCATCAATATAAACTTGGTAGGCTTCAGCCAACAATAAATCCACTGAATCATCATCATTGCCGTACTTAGGCGCATGGTTAACGATGCGTTGGCGCAACTGTTCATGCGCTGGGCCTTCGAAGTCATCAGCCAGTGCTTTGGCCAGTTCAGCTTGCGACAGTTGCCCTTGGTCAAACACCAAGTGTTTGATGGCCGCAAGGCTATTGCCCAAATTGGCGATGCCAACTTGTAAACCTGACACCCAATCGTATTTGGCTCCGCCCTCTTTCACCGTTTTACCGCGCTCTAAACAGCTATCGACTAGAGAAGAACAGAATACATCCTGCGCCTGTTGCTCTAACACTGAATCCACTACGGTATCGATTTCTATCGACTTTCTGGCGTAATAACGAACCTGCTCTGCCCAGCTCTGTTGAACCTCGTCAAAACTGGCAAAATTGCCTTTGGCTAATGACTTGTCGTGAGGCAAAAATGCCTTGCCGGTGGTGGCATCCAACCCTTCGTTGAGTGTCGCCAATAATACGCGAGCAAAGTTGATGAAACTCATGCCGGTGCAGCGATAGCCCCACTTACCTGGCACTGCCGTCTCGATACAGCCAATGGCAGCATAGTTGTAGGCATCCTCTCGCTCAACACCAAGCTTGATAAACTCCGGAATAACGATTTCGTCATTGTTAAACGCAGGCATACCAAAACCACACTTGATGACATCAACACAAGCCATCAAGAAATTCTGATCGAGACCTTGGTGATAGCGAACGCTCAAATTCGGTTGCGTTGAGCGCAGCTGGCCACATGACTCTAAGATTGCCCAAGATAGCGAATTGACCGCATCTTCAGGCTCGCCTTGCGCATTAAGCGTCTGACCACCAATACAGACATTTTGATAGAGCGGCGAGCCCGCAGAGGCCTTTGAGTGGGCACCGGAACGAATTTTGTTGACCTCAAGTAGCTTCAACCAACAACTTTGCAGCATTTCCAACGCCATCTCAGGAGTAAGCACACCAGAATCAATGTCAGCCTGATAGAAGGGATGAAGAAATTGGTCCATGCGACCAAATGATACCGAGTGGCCATTCGACTCAATTTGCAATATCAACTGCACGAAGTAACTCAGTTGTAGCGCTTGCCAAAAGTTCGCTGGCGGTTGTTTGGCAATGTGGTAACAGTTTTCAGCAATTCGCAGCAACTCCAACTGTCGATCTGGTCGCTGCTCTTTGGCAGCCATGGTACTGGCCAGCTCCGCAAAACGGATAATATGCTGCTGAATTGCTTCGATGACGATCTCAACCGACTTATAGAATTGCTCTTTTTTCAGGCCCTCTAGGGTCGCAACATCGTTGTCCGCGCGGCGTTGCTTCACTTCTGCTAACAAGCCATCGAAACCAATGGTTAGGATTTTGTCGTTGTCGACCGCAAGGTGAGCATCGCCAGATGTCATGTTGCCTTCAGCTTTGACGATGGTTGATGCCAGAATGTCTTGCTGCTCGTCAGTAAATAAGCCGTAGCAACGATCTTGCACCGTTTTGCCGCGCCAGTACGGGGTGATGGCATGAATCGCTTGCTTGTCTTGCTCAGTCACGGCAAAGCCAGCGCCTGGGCGGTCGGCTAGCTCATCAATCTCAGCTTCAATCCAACGTACCGTGTACTCTGGAAAAATCGGCGCCGCGCGGACTTTGCTCGCTTGGTTACCGACAATCAATTCATCGTGTTTGATCCAAATTGTTCGAGTACGCAAATGCTCTTGCAAAGCCAGCGCTCGTTGAACAATGACAGGCTTATCTTCATTGGCCTGATAAGCTCGGGTATAGGCTTCAGCGCGCTCGGTACAGATCGGCGGCGTGACAATGTTCACCAAAGCAGATTTATGTGCCTTAATGCGCTCTGGGAGAAAGTTCAAGTTCATGGTCAACCTCTAATTACAACGTCAAGGTGAGTATTGGAATGAGCATAAGCTTGGGCATCCTGCAGTAGCTCAGGCTTGTTTAGTGGCTTGTCAGCACATTCATAGGGCTGATCAAGCAAGCGATACTTGTTGATACCCAAGGTGTGGTAAGGCAACAAGTGCAACTCGTGGCAATGAGCCAACGAGGCAGCAAAATCAATGATGGCTTGCAGTTCTTCCATGCTGTCATTAAAACCGGGCACCACAGGGACGCGAACCACAAGGCGTTTGGCAATTGCCGCTAGGCGAGAAAAATTCTGTTTAATGCGGTCAACCGAGCCATGGGCCCACTGGTTAAATTTGTCGGCATCGGTATGCTTCAAGTCAGTTAACCAGCAATCGATGTATGGCGCGGCCATCTCAATGTTCTTCCATGGCACATGCATACAGGTTTCCACCGCGGTGGAGACTGATTGCTGTTGTAGCCGCTGAGCTAAATCAGCCACCAGTTGCGGCTGCATCAAGGGTTCACCACCAGAAAACGTCACCCCACCGCCACTTTGCTGATAAAAGGGCTTATCGCGCAATAGTTCAGCCAATAGTTGGTCGGCATCCGCTGGTTGACCGCAAACCGACAATGCTTGCGTCGGGCAAACCTGTTGCAAAGCAATTAATTGTTGCTGATCGATCAACGAACGTTCGATCCTTAACCGGCCTACATCACGTTGGATATGCGAACAAGCTTCAGCGCACAGCTGGCAATCTGCCAAACAGCTGCGTTGGTCAAATAGCAATGAACGCTTGCGGCTCTGGCTTTCTGGGTTCTGACACCAAGCACACGACAAGCTACACCCCTTTAAAAACAAAATGGTGCGAATACCATCGCCATCGTGGTTCGAGAAGCGTTGAATATTGAAGTACATACTTGCCTCGTCAATTGTGCTTAATCACTGGAGCTCGGCTAAATCTTCATTACCGGACCAACTTCCGCTATGAGAGTTAGTAGCCAAAGTTTCGCTTTGAGAAAACTATAGACCTTCATTTGAAAGTTAAATTGATTCAAATCAAGATCGAGTTCCATTGACCATCTATAGTTTCCGCATCGACTGAAGACCAGGGCCAACACCATGTTTGAACTCTATTTAGATACCGCAGATGTAAATGAAGTGAAGCGCTTTAATTGTTGCTTGCCTTTGCATGGCATCACAACGAATCCCACGATTCTGGCTAAATCGCATCAGGGCTTGAATGAAACGCTACGGGCGATGGCTGAGGTCATTGACGGCGAGCCTAGATTTCATGCTCAAGTGGTCAGCACCACAGTGGATACCATGGTTGCCGAAGCCAAACAATTGGCGGCACTGCCCTATGACATGGTGGTCAAAGTGCCTGCCACAGAAACCGGCTTAGCGGCAATCAAGCAAATGAAACAAGCAGGGATCACAGTGTTAGCAACGGCGATTTACACTGTTCAGCAAGGCTTACTGGCAGCTTTATGTGGGGCGGACTACTTAGCGCCATACGTCAACCGAATTGATGCGTTAAATGGCGATGGCGTGGGCGTGGTAGCTGATATTCAAACGTTACTGAATCAGCATAATCTCAAGGCCAAGATCCTTGCCGCCAGCTTCAAGAATAGCCAACAAGCGATGAATGTCTTGCGGTTAGGTATTGGTGCCATTACCCTGCCGGTTGATGTTGCAGCTCAATTATTCCAACATCCGGCAGTGCAACCAGCGGTTGATCAATTTAGCGCCGATTGGCAACAAAGCTTTGGCAGCAAACTTTCATTTGAAAGTTAGTGGCAAAAAGTAACAGCGGAGAGCTGAACGAGTCGGAAAAAAAAGCCAGCAAAACTGCTGGCTTGAATGACCTCGACTAGCTAAGTACTACATCCGCCCAAGCACTTTACTTTGCTTGAAGTGTTGTAGTGTGACCGAACTGACGTGGCCGCCAGAATCTGGGAAAGTCACTTTAATGGTGTTGTTCGCTGACAGTATGTTATACGGCACGGGAATCTCGATTACGCCGAAAAAGCGATCCCGGCCAATGCCATTGTGGTACTGATCATAACCGCGAAAATCGGTCGGTACAGCCACCTGAGTGCCATTGACCAACACCGTCGGCGTCAACGAAGCGCCATGGTCACGCCCCATACCGATTCTTAGCACGGCTTCACCATAGTTACCTTTATCGACATTGTTGATGCTGTAGCTTTGCGTCTGCCAAGCAGAAATTGCTTTTACTCCCTCGCTGACAGCGTAATGCTTGGTTTCTTGGCTGGAATGATTAATCGCGACCACGTTCTGATAGCTAACTTTCACAATCAGCGTCGACTCAGACCCCAAGGTGACAGCATCAGGCAAGCTAGCTTGATTCCAAATCGCCAGCTGCGGTTTTGATTGAGCATCGGGATACAAATGGCGGAACTGCACATTCGTCACCGCGTTACCGCTGTTGCCAAACATATTGAGATCAACTGAAGTTGCGTCAAATTCCAGACTGTTCAGAATCAAATAAACATCTTTGCCATCGACATAGGCATCAACCTGAATATCCAAATCGGTTGCCGCGGTATCCACCCGCTGACCATTGACATCAGCCCAGAGCTGGTAAAACTTCACTTGATCAGTGAATACCCACTCGTCACCCGTTTCGCCTTGGCCCTCAAACTTCTGGCGCATTAAACGCCAATAATAAGGGATGGATTCAGATATTCGGCCCCATTCGGCTTTGACCGGAATAAACGGAATAGCTTTTTCGATGCGATTTGGCCGTTCAAGAAAGTTCATCAACAATGAATTCATCGCTTTAAGACACAACCAATCGCGCTCTGGGCTCCACGGCAAGTTAAATGAGCCTTGCAACTGCGAACCATACTCAGAGATCACAATGGGTTTGATACTGCCCCACTTGTAAGCCATGTATTGTTCGAGTAAATCCAAGGTCGCCTCAACATTGCTGCCTTTGCGGTATTGAACTCGTTTGCTGCCATCTGGATAAGGGATATTGGGAAAGTCATAAAGATGAATGGAAATGAAGTCCATATTGCCACCAGCAAGATCGAGGAAGTACTTATCTCGCGTCGCCCAATGATTAAAGTTGTCCTTTTCATAATCCGGAAAAGCCACCGTGTAACCGCCGATTAGTACATCAGGGTTGGTTTCTCGAATCTTATTCGCGACCGAGTTGTGCATCCGGAAAATGTCGTAAATACTGGCCGGCTGATGACCTGCTGCTGGGTAATCCACCAACTCAAACAGCGGTTCATTCATCACCTCGACATAAGTTGGTTTCTTCTCACCATAAGGATCCGATTCGCTCTGTTTAAAGAATTTAGTCAGGTATTGCGCCATGAAGTCGCCGGTGGCGGTACCAAATGGCTCATTGGCAGTATCTGCTTGGGAAAACGACCAGCCCTGAGAGCCCACTTCGGTGCCATCTGGGTAGTATGGATGCTGCTGAGCACCGACAATGGATTCGGTATCACGGTGAGCGTGGCGGCGCATGGTTGCTCGTTGCGCACTGGTATCTTCGGAATACGTCCAACGGGTATTGCCGCCATTGGTGGTTAGCACCTCCGCGCTGGCATAGCCTGGTTTATTGGCATCCTCTGGTGCCTGCGACAACTGATAGGCCATTCCGCCGGTATCTCGGCCAAAATACACGTCGTAGGTATCGAGAAAGTTATCCATTAAATTGGCATCTTCGTTATCGGCGTAGCGACTCTGAACATTGCCACCAAACCAATCGTTTTCGGTATGGGTCGCGTGCAAAGTAATGAATTTACGCCGATCAAATTGATATTCCGTGCCCACTGCGTGCTTGGTGTCGAGGTTTACAGAAACTTCAACCTTGCCGCCATCGGGTGCTCCCTGGGTTTCAACGCTAAAGGCCAAGCGGTCTTCGTTGCAGCCTTCCCACATCACCAAATTAGTGTTGTCTGCTGGTGTTGCAGAGCCGCCATTGGGATGCACACACTTGTTGCTCGAAAGCTGTTGCATGCTACTTTGGCTAGTAGCGGAAAATCTCACCCGATCGGCAAAATCACAGCCGTCCCAAAGCACTAGCTTTTGACCGTTTTCGGGTATTGCCGCACCGCCGGGGTGAATGCAGCGACCGCTGGGACCATGCTGGACACTGCCGCCCGAAGTCCAACTAAATTGCGCGGCTTCACCACTGCAATCACTGTGCAGCACAACTTCTGTGCCATTGGTTGGCGAGGAGCTGCCATCAGCAGTTCTCAGGCACATGCCTGATGATGATTGCTGAATCACGGTTGCTCCCAAGGCAGGACAAGCCAAAGCAGTCAGTAGCAAGCCACTGGCTGTTGCTTTAATTCTGGTTTTCATTAAAGACACCTTCTGTATATGTGTTTTTGCTCATCAGTGAGCTTTAGTTATTGTTTTTATGGATGTTGCAAGAGCTTGAATATTGCAACATTTTGTTAACAATATTATTGTTAACAGTAAAACAGAAGATACATTAATGAACTGCAAGCCGTTTTTGAGTAGGCGATCACATCGATAGAAATGGCAAACAATAGTTGCAGGTCAACAACGACGACAAATTGTTAGCCCTCGAACGCTGGCTAAGACAGATCGGGTAGTTAAAAGGCCGCGCTATGAAGACGTGACTGATATAGCGGCTAAGGGGGCTGTTGGCTTGCAAGACTGCAGTATTTCGCAAAGCTGTCCTGAGTATTTTCAATGTCGACCTGTTCGGCGAGCTCCCAAGGCCGTTCGCATTGCTTGGTATGAGCACACCATTGATAGCCTGCGGAGCCAATACAGCCATGTTCATCACGATCACCGCCAAGGGCATTGGTCGGCACTTGTTGTTCGCTACAAGCAATGGCAAATAGGCTCAATATGAACAGCAAGAAATACTTACTCATGTTTTGAATCTCTCGATAGGTTTTGTTTGTCTAACAATGGGAACCTTAGTTGCCACTCGTGCGTTGAGCAATATTCAGCTCATAACTTGCACGGCACAATAGACAAAAAATCCCGGCTGCCCTAAGCCGGGAAAAACGCAACTACATCGATTGGGCTGCGCCACCTGTGCCGTGGCGCTTAGGAACCAACTTAACTCTATAAAACGTATTTGGCGGAGAAAATCAGACGGTTCATATCACCGGTCTCACCATTCTCAATTTCTCGTTCGGCATAGAAGTACTCAACCCCAAAGCTCAGCGGCGGGATTGGCGAATACACGAGGTTCAGGTGTCCGGAAAAGATTTGCTTGGTGGCTCCTTCGCCTGTCAGCTTAGTATCGTTATCGGCACTAATCGCCGAGACAAACAAATTGCTGCGCCACTTCTCATTCCACCAATGACGGTAACCAACAAAGCCACTCACGGTATCAATCGCTTCGAGCTCTCCGTCTTCGGTATACACCGCACCGTTAATGGCATTCAAACCAACATAGCGGCCGATACCTGAGCCATAGTTGGCCATAAAGCGAATATCATCTCTATCGCCGACCATCACCTTACCCGACGCACTCACGCCATAAGCCGTTTCAGTTTCATCACCGTCATCGAGATTACGAAACAAGCCTGCGACGGCTAAGTGCCCCCAGTCACCCTTGTGATTGTAACGCACCACCGCATCAGGCAGGCTGCTATCATCGACTGAGATCCTTGAGCCGCCACCATAAGGGGTGATGGTTGTTTCTGGGTTTTCTAGGGCAAATTGCCAGCTGCCGCTTTTGCTCACCGGAAGGGTGTATCGAATCTGAGTTTGGCGCTCAAAGATGGTACCTTCAGAGACACCAATAAAATCCATACTTTCAACCAACGCCCCAGTGTTCTGGAACGTACTCCAAGTCTGACCGATTAACACATTGTCGAACTGGATAAATGCATGACGCATCCTTGGACTGTAACTGTTAGACACTCGCTCATTACCATTTGGCGTCGCGGCAAAATCCATTTCTAAAAAGGTTTTGATGGTGTGATCACCATATTGGGTGGTACTACCAAAGTTGAATCGAGTGGTACGAGCGTGGGCATCAAATTGGGCATCGCCGCTGTCACACTCGCCGCTGCACACCGGAATAGTCGATGGCACATAGAACTGGCGACCGATGTTATTACTCGCTAATTTGCCATCGCTGTAATCACTCCAGAAGCTGTCTACTTTTATGTAACCACCAAAACTGAGTTTGGTTTGTTTAATCGCATCTTCAACGGTACCAATTTCAACTGCTGCGTGTGCCGTCAATGGCACCATCGCCGCGAAAATGGTGGTTGCTAGGGTATGTTTCAATAGTTTGTTTGAACGCATGGTTCATTCGCCTCTTATTGCTGTCTGATGCAGCCGTACAGCTGTTGTGCCGGTTCGCTGAATGAAACATTCCCCGTTGAATCAGCACACTTTCGACTGTTTTTAGGTAAAGCGATCCCCCGACCTTGTTTAGGCCGTTCAAAAAAGTCGGGGGATAAAGTCGGTTTATTCTTCGAGCGTACTCAAATCACCCTCATCCTGGCCGAGGGCGCGTGCTCTAAGAACCCGTCGCATGATTTTGCCGCTGCGTGTTTTTGGCAAAGACTCAACAAATTGCACATCTTCCGGTTGAGCAATTTTACCGAGCTCTTTGGCGACGTGCTCTTTAAGCTCTTGCTCAAGCGCTTTGTCGCCAATCAAGCCATCACGCAAGATGGCGTAGGTGTGAATGGCGTTACCTTTCACTTCATGTGGTAAACCGATTGCCGCGGCTTCAGATACTGCTTGGTGGCTCACCAACGCGCTCTCGATTTCTGCTGTGCCTAAACGATAACCGGACACTTTCAGGACTTCGTCCATCCGGCCAATCACCCAGACATAACCGTCTTCGTCGATCTTGGCGGAATCGCCCGCCTTGTAGTAGTCCTTATCGCCGTAGTCGCCCCAATAAAGCGACGCATAACGTTCGTCATCGCCGTAAATGGTCCGCGCCATACCTGGCCAAGGATTTTTAATCACCAGCTTACCTTCTTCACCAGCTGGCACTTCGTTACCTTCATCATCCACTACGGCTACTTCATTGCCAAAGAATGGTTTGGTACAAGAGCCCGGTTTCAGTGGCGTAATTGGCAATGGTGCAATCATCACCCCGCCGGTTTCAGTTTGCCACCAGGTATCAATAATCGGGCACTTGCTGTCGCCGATGACCTCGTAATACCACTTCCAGGCTTCAGGGTTAATTGGCTCACCAACCGAGCCTAAGATCCGCAAGCTACTGAGATCATGACGCTGCGGCCAACGCTCACCGAAACGCATCAGGCCACGGATTGCTGTTGGCGAGGTGTAGAACAAGTTAACACCATATTTTTCAACCATTTGCCATAAACGGTTAGGGTATGGATAGTTCGGCGCACCTTCGTACATGACAATGGTGGCACCATTAATCAGTGGCGAATACACCAAGTAACTGTGGCCGGTGATCCAACCCGGATCAGCCGCACACCACCAGCGATCTTCCGGTTTGACATCGAATAAACAACGGTGGGTAGTTGAGGTATACACCGCGTAACCGGCATGCGTATGGAGCATCCCTTTAGGCTTACCCGTGGTGCCTGAGGTATACAAAATAAACAGCGGATCTTCCGAATCCAGCACTTCGGTATCGCACTTGTTGCTGGCAACAGGCAGTGATTGCAAATCGTGGTACCAGAAGTCACGCTCCGACTCCATTTCAACATCAAGGCCGTTGTTGCGAACGGTAATACAGACCTCAATGGTTGGACTTCGCTTCATTGCCTCATTGGCAATGGACTTAAGGTCAATGGGCTTGCCACGACGGAAACCGCCATCGGCAGTGATCAACACCCGGCTGTGAGCATCTTCAATACGGGCCGCCAGCGCTTCGTATGAGAAACCGCCGTAAACCACCGAGTGAACAGCACCAATCTTGGCGCAAGCTAACATGGCAAAGACCAGCTCTGGAACTTGCGGCATGTAGATGGTGACCACTTCGCCTTTCTTCACCCCCATGCTCTTAAGCGTGTTGGCAAACTTGCTGACTTCACGATTCAGCGCGTGATACGAAAACGAACGCACCGCACCGGCTTCACTCTCCCAGATAATGGCCAGCTTGTTGCGGGTAGCGTCTTCTAAGTGGCGGTCAATGGCGTTGTGAACAATGTTGAAATTGGCACCAGTAAACCATTTGTAGAATGGCTTGTTGCTGTCATCGAGGACCTTGTCCCATTTTTTGTACCAACGAAGATGATCGGCCTGTTCGGCCCAGAATTGCTCCCGGTTTTCACACGAGTATTTGTACAACTGCTCGTACTCAGGGATGTTGGCATTAGCGACGACTTCTGCACTTGGGTGGTAAATTTCTGACGACTTCTCAATTGAGTTATCAGCCATGAGGGTTTTCTCCAGTTTGTCTTATTATTTGCCGCCCCAATCAATCCTCAACTGAGAAAATAATCGGGCGATGAGTTGCGTTGCCAGAAAAAGCTAGATGGCTAAAAATCAAACAGCCATTGGACTTTGGTCTAACCAAAATAATTTTGTGACATGGCACTAAGAGCTTGGTCTCAAAACGTTTTTATTTAGACTAAAGTCGACTTTCTAAATTGGTTAACCCTTTCTAGGTTGATTTTCAGGCCGACAAAGCCAGTTGATCTCCGGGGTGTTTGGGACGTTGAGATCAAACGCTCAATGACGGTCCTCAAACACACAAACAAGGGAAAAAACCCATGGCTTTTGAAAATGAACAACTGGCCAAAGACTACTGGAAAGCGAATGTGCGTCTGATGTTGACGCTGCTCGTGATCTGGTTTGTGGCCTCTTTCGGACTCGGCATTTTGTTGGCCGAGCCACTCAACGTGATTCGTCTCGGTGGTGTCAAGCTTGGTTTCTGGTTTGCTCAGCAAGGCTCGATATACATCTTTGTTGCCCTGATTTTCGTCTACGTCTGGCAGATGAATAAACTCGATCAGAAATTCGGCGTCAGGGAGGAATAATCATGGATATCAAAACACTTACCTTTCTGATTGTCGGTGCTTCATTTGCTTTGTACATCGGCATTGCGATTTGGGCTCGAGCGGGCTCGACCAAGGAATTCTATGTTGCAGGCGGTGGCGTCCACCCACTCGCCAACGGCATGGCGACGGCGGCCGACTGGATGAGTGCGGCGTCGTTCATTTCCATGGCTGGCTTGATTTCGTTCATGGGTTACGACGGCGGCGTGTACCTGATGGGCTGGACTGGCGGTTATGTACTGCTGGCGCTCTGTCTGGCGCCATACCTGCGCAAATTCGGCAAGTTCACGGTTCCCGATTTTGTTGGTGATCGTTACTACTCGCAAGCGGCGCGAACCGTTGCTGTATTCTGTGCCATTTTCGTGTCATTCACCTACGTTGCCGGCCAGATGCGCGGCGTTGGCGTAGTATTTAGCCGCTTCTTGGAAGTCGATATCGAGTGGGGCGTGGTCATCGGCATGGCCATCGTATTTTTCTATGCCGTACTCGGTGGTATGAAAGGCATCACTTATACTCAGGTCGCGCAATACTGCGTACTCATTTTTGCCTATCTGGTACCTGCCATCTTCATCTCCATCATGATGACCGGCACGGTATTCCCACAAATTGGTTTAGCCAGTGAACTGGTCGGCGAGCCCGGGGTTTATTTAATGGATAAACTGGACGGCTTGTCCACCGAACTCGGCTTTGCCGCCTACACCGATGGCTCCAAGGCGACCATCGACGTGTTCTTTATTACCGCCGCCTTGATGGTGGGAACCGCTGGTTTACCACACGTGATTGTTCGCTTCTTCACCGTACCTAAAGTACGTGATGCGAGAATCTCAGCCGGTTGGGCATTGGTATTCATTGCCATTCTTTACACCACTGCTCCTGCAATCGCAGCGTTTGCCCGGGTCAATATGATTGACACCATCAACGGCACCGATATGCAAGGCACCCAATATGAAGAAGCACCAAGTTGGGTGAAGAACTGGGAAGAAACAGGTCTCATTAAGTGGGAAGACAAGAACAACGACGGTCGTATGTTCTACGCTGCTGATGAGCGCAATGAGATGAAGATTGACCGCGACATCATGGTGCTTGCCAACCCTGAGATTGCCAATCTGCCGAACTGGGTCATTGCCCTTGTCGCAGCTGGTGGTGTAGCGGCCGCATTATCCACCGCAGCAGGCTTGCTACTGGTGATATCAACAGCAATCTCTCACGATTTGCTGAAACGAAACTTTGCCCCCAACATCTCTGATAAACAGGAACTGCTAGCTGCTCGACTTGCCGCTGCGGCAGCCATTTGTGTGGCCGGTTACTTTGGTATTAATCCGCCGGGGTTCGTCGCTCAGGTGGTGGCATTTGCCTTTGGCTTAGCCGCCAGCTCCTTCTTCCCTGCAATCATTCTTGGCATCTTCTCCAAGACCATGAACAAAGAAGGCGCTATTGCCGGTATGTTGTCAGGGATCACCTTCACCGCAGCATACATCATCTACTTTAAGTTCATTAACCCAGCGGGCAACGTACCTGAAAACTGGTGGTTCGGTATCTCGCCAGAAGGCATTGGTACCTTGGGTATGATCGTGAACTTTGTGGTGTCCATTGCAGTGAGCAAAGTAACAGCACCAGTGCCAGAAGATGTACAAGAAATGGTTGAATCAATTCGATTCCCGAAAGGTGCAGGTACAGCCCACGATCACTAACCCCCCGAGCATCTGCCACAAGGAGGTGGTGGTTGGCTTCTGACAACAACTAAAATGAGCGAGGACATGGACAATGGATGATGCACAACTGCCCGATGTGCTCGCTTTCTTAAGCCAAACTGCGCCGTTTTCGGAACTACCGGAAGCGGCGCTAACGGATCTGTGCAACCACCTTCATATTCGTTATCTAGCTCGCAATCAAACCAGTGACTTGTTGCAACTGCAGCAACTTCATTGGCTCCGCAGCGGCACTGTGCAACTCAAACAACAGCAGCAAATTGTCGATCATATCGACACTGGCGGTTGCTTTGGAGCTGCGTTGCCCGGCCATCCTGCCAACAGTGCACTGCAAGTGCTCCATGACGCCTTGGTATATTCTTTTGATCAAACAGCCATTGATGAATTAGCTGAGCAATACCAAGCCGTTGCCAATTTTCTTCAGCAGTCAGACAAGCGCTATCTGGCGCTGGAAAAGTCGCAAGCGACACCATCGTTGCAAGCACCTATTGGCGATTTACTAAAACGGCAACTGGTGTCCATCAAGCCCGATGCCAGCATTATCCAAGCAGCCAAACGCATGACCCAAGAACGAGTGTCGGCATTGGTTGTTATGCGTGATGACCGTTTATTTGGCATGTTGACCGACCGAGACCTGCGCAGTCGGGTACTCGCCGCAGGCCTGCCAGCAGACGCATTAGTTGATCAAGTAATGACCCACCCGGTGCATACCATTGAGCAAGATGCCAGTGTCATTGATGCCCTGCTCACCATGTCAGCACAGCAAATTCATCACTTACCAGTGACCGATGGCAACCAGATTGTCGGCTTAATATCGAGCACCGATCTACTCGCCCTTGCGCAAGCCAACCCGCTATATTTGGTCGGCGAAATTGCCCGCCAAAGTAGCCCGCAAGACATCGAGCATTGCTGCCAACAATTGCCCGCTCTGATCGATACCATGTTGCGCCAAGGCATGCGTAGCGACCGAGTCAGTCAGCTGATTACTTTGGTTGCTGACATTGCTTGCCGGCGATTATTAGTGTTGACCGAAGCCGAGTTGGGTCCTCCGCCACAGGCCTACGCATGGCTGTGCTTTGGCTCACAAGCGCGACAAGATATGTCTGCCAGCAGTGACCAAGATAACGGCTTACTGTTAGCCGAGCCGCCATCGCCTGAGCAACAAAGTTATTTTCAACAACTGGCATCTCGGGTCTGTGAGAGTCTCGATCGCTGCGGCTTTGTCACCTGCCCCGGCAACATCATGGCGAGCAATGCGGACTACCGTATGTCGCGCATCGATTGGCTGGCACAATTCAAGCAATGGCTCCAGAGCAGTGACCCGCAAGCCTTGCTCAATGCCAGCATTTTCTTTGATTTTAGGGCCATCACAGATCCTCATGGACTCGCCGAACAGCTCCATAATCAGCTCAGGTCGTTGTGCCAACAGGATCAAATATTCCTCGCGGCGTTGGCGCGCAATGCCACCGCTCAAAAGCCACCCATCGGCTTGTTTGGTCGGTTAATTCTGGAGCGGGATGGCAAGGGCTCGAAAGGTATCGAATTGAAAAAGCGGGCTTTGGCTCCTTTGGTCGAGATCAGTCGAGTTTACGGTTTAGCCGCTGCTGCCGACGACGCCGGGGTCGCAGCAAGATTACAAGCCGCGCACGCTGACGGTAAATTAAGTTCGACCGATACCAACAACTTAACTGAGTGCTGGCAGTTTTTGTTGGGGCTGCGTTTGAAGCTTAATCAGCAACAACAAACCCTGCTGAAACCTCAGCAACTCACCGACTTGCAGCGCCATCAACTGAAAGAGTGCTTTGCTCTAATTGAACAAGCCCAGCAAGCGGTGCTGCTGAAATTTGCCGGAGGCCACGGCTAAATGTGGTTTCAGTTTCGTCTTCAGCGGCAAATTGCCAAGGCCCGAAGAGCGCTGCACAAAGCGCCTAATCCAAGTGTCTCAGATTACTTAGACGCGCTGCCAAAAGTTGATGACCAGCCACTGTCACTCAGCAATATCCTGGCATTAGACTTGGAGCTAACTGGGCTTGATCCGAAACGCCACCAAATCGTTTCGGTAGGTCACGTTGCGGTGGATAATCTCGCTATCTCGTTGGGTTCGGCACAACAACACCTGATTCAAGTTGATGGTAGCGTCGGTGACAGCGCTGTGATTCATCACCTGACTGACGCCGATTTGGCATCGGCACGACCACTTTGCGATGCCATGGACGATTTACTTCAAGCACTCTGCGGCCGAATGTTGCTGTGCCATCATGCACCACTGGATACGGCTTTCTTACAGCAAGCATTTATCGCCTGCTTTGGAACTCGGCTACCGCTGTTGGTGATTGACACTCAACAAATCGAAAAGCGGCGCCAAGAACGCACCGCGCCGAATGTGCCTTTGCATCGACTACGCTTACATCATTGCCGGCAACATTATGAATTACCTCTATCATCCGGCCATCAGGCGCTGGGCGATGCCATTGCCTGTGCTGAATTGCTAATGGCGCAGCAAGCTCACCAAACTTCTGTGAGTCGACTTAATGATGTGGTGCAATTGGCTTGACGCTGTAGCGCTTCAATGCCAAGGTCTGGAGCAATCAAATAGAGCTTAGGATTGAGTAAGTTATGCTGACCCAGTGGCAACTGATTGTGATCAGTTTTGGCTATATCGGCCTGTTGTTTTTATTGGCCTGGTTTGGTGATCAGCAACGATTCCAGCTAAACGCTCGCATTCGGCCTTGGATCTATGGATTATCGCTAGGCGTTTACTGCTCATCTTGGAGCTTTCTTGGCACTTCGGCACAGGCCTCATCCGCCAGCTTTTCTCATTTGCCGATTTATCTGGGCCCTATCGCTCTGTTTCTATTTGCCTGGCCATTAATCCAACGAATGATGAGGGTCAGTCACAAACTGCAACTCACTTCGATCGCCGATTTAATCGCATCTCGTTTTGGTAAATCGCAAGGCTTGGCTTTAAGTGTCACCTTAGTGGCACTGATTGGCACCATGCCTTACTTAGCCCTGCAAATTAAAGCCATTGTCTACAGCGTGCAATTGATGAGTCCAACCACCTTCAGCGATGCCGAGTTGGGCTTTATGATCGCGCTGGTATTGGCGATTTTTACCATGTTGTTCGGAATTCGAACCGTCGATATGACCGAACGCCACCCCGGTATTATGCTGGCCATCGCCTTTGAATCCATTGTCAAAGTGCTGGCTTTTTTGCTGGTCGGTTTAGTGGTCTGTTTTGTATTTTTCTCTTCTCCCATCGAGCTATGGCAATCGGCGGCAGCTGCGGGCATGTCAGAACAGCAAATTGGCTGGCCAAGCATGCCAGCGATGCTAGGTTCAACCATTGTGGTAGCCGCTGCATTCTTGTGTTTGCCACGTCAGTTTCACGTCATGGTGGTGGAAAGCCGAGGCGCTGAAGAAGCAAAAACATCGCGCTGGCTGTTTCCGCTCTATCTGTTGGTATTCGCGCTATTCGCCGCTCCACTAGGTATTGCCGGTTACTTGATGCTCGGACAGCAAGTGGACCCCGATGCCTATGTGTTAATGCTGCCGCAGCACCAAGGCTACGAGTGGCTGTCGGTGCTAGCGTTTTTAGGGGCACTATCGGCAGCCAGTTCGATGGTGATTGTGTCCAGCATCGCCTTAGCGACCATGGTCAGCAACGAAATATTCCTGCCATTAATGTTTAAACGCGGCTTTGACCAACGCGCTCGCACCTTTGATGACTTTAATCAGCGCGTGCTTTTCATTCGCCGCGGTCTGATTGTGCTAGTGATCATCCTTGGCTACACAGCATTTTTACTGGCACCGCCAGATACCCTCAGTAGCCTTGGTGAAATTGCTTTCGCCGCTATTGCTCAGTTAGCGCCGGGTTTGCTGGCGGCATTTTACTGGCGTTGGGCTAACCGCATTGGGGTTGCGCTTGGCCTTTTATTGGGTGCCACCAATTGGTTGTTATGGGTGGTATTCCCGCACTTTGGCGTGCTGTCAGTACCCCCTTGGTTAGAAATTGACGGCATTTCAGCAATTACCGCTGGCACTTTATTCAGCCTTGGTAGCAATGTCTTTGGCTTGTGGTTCGGCAGCAGTTGGGCCAGACCGACTGTGGTCGAACGTATTCAGGCCGGCCAGTTTCAAGAACGCCATAATCCAGAAAGCCAGTTACCTCGCAATATCAGCCAAATTAGCGTCAATGAGATGAAAGCGCTGGCCGCGCGATTTGTTGGTGACCGCCGCGCAGATTCGACCTTTCGCCAATTTGAGCGCAGCATGCGCAATCACGAAATTAAACCCGGCACACCACGATTTCAGCAAACTCTGTTAACCCATAGCGAGCGATTGTTAGGCAGTGTGATGGGCGCCAGCTCAGCAAAGCTATTGCTGTCTTCAGCCCTTGAAGGGCGCGATATTGCCCTTGATGAAATTGCTCAATTGGTTGAACAAACATCATCGGAACGGATCGAATTCAGTCAAACCTTGCTGCAAGGGGCCATTGAAAATGCCGGTGAAGGGATGTCAGTGGTTGATCGCGATTTGCGCTTGGTCGCATGGAATAAACGTTATCTTGATTTGTTCCAATACCCCGAAAACATGGTTGAGGTTGGTACCCCCATTGCCAACTTAATTCGTCACAATATTTCCCGAGGCCTCTGCGGTGAGGGCGCGATCGAAGAGCAAGTTCAAAACCGTGTTGCTCACCTTCGCCGCGGCACCTCCCACACTTCAGAACGGACTCTGCCAGATCATAGAGTGATTCTAATTCGCGGCAATCCAATGCCTTCGGGCGGCTTTGTTATGACGTTCTCCGACGTCACCGTTTACCGTGAAGCCCAGCATGCCTTGCAGCGTGCGAACGAAGAACTAGAGAGTCGGGTAACCGAGCGGACTCACGCGTTACAAGAGGCAAACAGCGCGCTGGAGCAAGCTAACTTTAACAAGAGTCATTATTTACGGACCTGCAGCCATGATTTAATGCAACCGCTTGAAGCGGCTCGGCTGTTTAGTTCAGCGCTGGGACAACAACGCGACCTGACCATCTCACATCGCGATTTGCTCACCAATCTCAATAAGTCATTGGCGACCGCTAGCGAATTACTCAATGACATGGGCGATGTCGCCCGAATTGAATCGGGCCGCATTAAACCTGTGACCACCTCATTTGCAGTGAAGGATCTATTCGATATTTTAAGTCGCGAGTTCACTGCTTTGGCGACCCAGTACGAAATTGATTTTCGGGTTCAAAGTAACAGCATGTGGCTGCACTCAGATTTGAAGCTGCTGAGACGTATTCTGCAAAACTTGCTGACCAATGCCTTTCGTTATGCCAGTGGCAGCAAGGTGTTGCTCGGCTGTCGTCGCAGTCGGGGCGAAATGCTCATTCAAGTTACAGATACCGGTCCGGGCATTGATCCCGATAAGCACCAAACGGTATTCGAGGCGTTTACTCGCCTTGAGGGACAAAAGCGGGTGAGCGCGCAAGGCCTAGGCCTTGGTTTGAACATTGCACAGGGCTTTTGCCGAATTTTGGGTCATGACATCGAGCTGCAATCTCAGCCAAACCAAGGCTCTACCTTTTCAATCCGTGTACCTCGAGTTTGCCCGACCCAAGCTGCGGCGCAACTGGCGGCTCCAGTGAGGCGCCCTGGCTTTGAGATGATCGAAGGCCGAACCGTGCTGTGCGTCGACAATGACGAGGCAGTATTGCACGGCATGGCAGCACTGCTGGAGAGCTGGAAAGCCAATGTGTTGACGGCCTATAGCATCGCTCAGGCGATTGATGTGGTTGAAAGCTGCGAAGAGCCGGTGGCGATTATGTTAGTTGACCATCAGCTGGATCAGGGCGAAACCGGCTTGCAACTGATGGACTCGGTGAGACAAATCTGTGGCATGCCAATCCCAGGAATTCTTATCACCGCCGACAGCAAAGTTGGCCTACAGCAAGATGCTGAAGCGAGAGGCTACGGCTTTATGCGCAAGATGGTTAAGCCAGCTCGCTTGCGAGCAATGATTCAGCGTTCACTGGCTGAGTTGGAAGAGAGTTGACAACGTTGTTCGAACCAGAGATTCACTTAGTTCACCCCCTATTCAGTCCAGTGCAGTGCTAGCGAGCTGTCCACATGACTGTCTATGGGCCGTAATTATTCTTCGGTGAGGACCTTCCGCAGCAAGGATGCTGCGGTAGAGCGTACAAGGATGTATTCACCGCGTGTCCGAACTGGAGAATAACTGCGGCCTATCTGCTCTCTGCTGACCTTCTAGTTGGTTTGGAACTGGCCTAAATCCAGCTGACTGACGGCAATCACGGCTTGAGTTCGGTTGCGGACATTGAGCTTTTTGAAAATGGCGGTGGCATGCGCTTTCACCGTCGCCTCAGAAACACTCAAATCAATGGCGATTTGCTTATTCAGCATGCCGTCGGCAAACATCATCAGAATCCGATGCTGTTGCGGCGTTAACGACGCTAATCGAGCCACAATGTCATCATCGCCAGATTGCTCCAGGATCTTTGGGTCCGGCACCCAAACCTGTCCTTCAAGCACCGCCACCATGGCATCTCGAAGTTCATCTGGGTCAATCGACTTGGGAATAAAACCGCAAGCTCCGGCCTGCATCGCACGACGAATATTCTCGTCTTCTTCATGAGCTGACACCACAACCACAGGCAAATCAGGGAAATGCGAGCGAACATGAACTAAAGTGGAAAAGCCGTGGGCACCGGGGATCTGCAAATCGAGCACCAGCAAATCGGCGTCGGCGGCAGTCTCCAGAAGCTTATCGAGAACATCCACTGTGTCTGCTTCAAGCCACTCTACTCCCTGAAGCGCTGGGACAGCATTGAGAGTTAGCATCAAGGCTTGACGAAACAATGGGTGATCGTCAGCTATGATAATCTGGTCGGCTAAGCGCATGGGCTTCATCCTGAAGAGTCTTGATTAACGCGGCAGTATTTCAATTTGAGTCACTAACCTCAAGATCTATGACAACAATTTGGCACTTAAATCACCAAACTTAAGGAATCAATGATGATTACGCTACATGGTATTCCTCGCAGCCGATCGCTGCGAGTGAGTTGGACGCTAGAAGAGCTGAGGCTAGACTGGCAATATCACAAAGTCGATTTCGCCAGCGGCGAACACCGCAGTGCAGAATATCTGGCACTCAACCCATGCGGTAAAATACCAACATTGCTTGATGACGACCTTGTCATGACCGAATCGGCGGCAATCTGCCTTTACCTTGCCGAGCGTTATGGTCCAACGCAACTGCTTCCCCAAAGTATTGAAGATAAAGCACAGCATCATCGTTGGGTGCAATTAGTCACCAGCGAATTAGAGCAGCCACTGTGGACCATGGGTAAGCACCGATTTGCCCTGCCAGAGCCTCAGCGTGTGCCACAAATGCTCGAAACGGCCGCTTGGGAGTTTGACAAAATTTGCAACGAACTTGAGTGCCTGTTACCTGATACAGATACCCTATTCGACAACTTCACCGTGGCGGATATCCTCCTCACTCACACCCTCAATTGGGCGGTGAAATTTGAACAGCAGCTACCAGCTAAGCTCGCAGCGTATCGCAAACGCAATAGCCGACGTCCAGCGTTAGCCGCTGCATTGGAAAAGGAAATGGCCAGCTAGCGCTAGCTTTTGGCGTTGCTCGACTCGGAGCAACGCCTGATAATTTTCACCAAACCATTGGTTAAATTGACTAAGTAACGCGTTATTGTTCACGCCTCGATCACAAAATAAATAATATTTTCTAACAAAAACAATAAAATAAACTTTGGCACATTGTTTGATTGTGGTTTAACTAAATCAAGCACTAACCAACACATTTCGCTAATAAGGATGATGACAATGCGTAACGCCCTATTCGCCACCGCCGCTCTACTTTCCACATCGGTCATGGCCCATAACGATGAATGCTCTGTCGATATGACCATGGGCGTGGATTTGACCCCGACCAAAATTGAGTTACTGGTCGACGAAAAATCACCGGTTGTGATGACGGCTGATCGCTTGTACGTCGACGGTTCAGCGTTGGAGTTGAGCTCCGAACAGCAAGATGCTTATCAGGCCTATCAGCAAGGTATTCGAGAGTTCGTACCACAAGTCGTTGACCTAGCGGTGGATGCTGTTGAAGTCGCGATGATCGCAGTACAAGAAGTAATCAAAGGTTTGAACATCAATGATGATGGTCAGCGTGAGTTGGAAGAATCCATCGAACAACTCAAAGAGACACAGGAGAAGTACTTCTCAAAGGAGGAACAAACATATCACTTGGCGGCTCACAATAACGGTGAGTTTGATGAAGAACTGGAACAAGGAATTAGCCGGGTGGTAGAAAACTCCGTTGAACAAGGCTTAGGCTCTGTATTTAGTATGTTAGGAGAAGCATTCAGCTCCAGCGACGGTTCGTTCGAAGAACGCATGGAAGCATTCGGTAAGCGGATGGAGAAAATGGGTGAAGCCATCGAACAAAAAGTAGAAGCGTCTGCTGAATCCATTGAACAGCGTGGCGATCTAGTGTGTGAGCAAGCAGAGCAACTGCACAAACTAGAGCTTGAAGCTCACCGCCAAATACCGCAGCTACAAGATTACAGCCTACTGAAAATCTAATCTGTTCTAGCTAATCACCAAGATAGGGTAGTAGCAACAACAGATGAATAAATAAATTGCGCAAGATCAAAACGTTATTCTCTCCCCAAAAGTAGCATGCTGATGGGCACGGAATGCTCCCAACGATTAGTGAAGAAATAGGACGTTCTTCCTCCTTATACTAACTCCGCTTGTTCACAGAGCATCCGTACCCCTCACTAAAAATCATTAACCCGAGGGAACAACGTGACTTCTTCTACTTTGAAAAAAACAATCATCGCATTCAGTGCGCTAGCCATGCTCGCATTAGGAGGATGCTCCGCCACTCACACTGCAATCAAGAAACGAAATCTTGATGTCCAAACCAAAATGTCCGACACCGTGTTCCTCGATCCTGTGCCACCGGAGCAAATGGTCGTTTATCTTCAGATTCGAAACACCTCAGACAAGCAAGACTTGAATGTCCGGAGCGCAATTGAGAACCGCGTAGTTCAACGTGGCTATCGAATCACTAAGAACCCTAATGAAGCTCACTACATGGTACAAGCCAACATTTTACAAGTCGGCAAAGTGGATAAGCGCGAAGCGGAAGGCATGCTGCAATCGGGTTATGGTGCAGGTTTAACTGGTGCTGTGATTGGTGCAGGTGGTTTTGGCAGCGGCAAAGGTAGTTTAGCGACGGGTCTGATTGGCGCAGCAATCGGTGTAGCTGCCGACGCAATGGTTGAAGATGTGTACTACACAATGGTTACCGACCTACAACTTTCAGAAAGAGCTGAAGAGGGAGTAGTTGTCACAGAAAACAACAGCGCATCGTTGAAGCAAGGTAATTCCGGCGCCAAATCTGTTAGTTCTTCAAAGAAGACTCAGTGGCATCGTTACCAGACACGCATTGTCTCTACGGCAAACAAAGTAAACCTTGAGTTCCCAGAAGCGCTTCCTTCGCTTGAGAAGGGCTTGATTGACTCAATTTCGGGTATTCTGTAAAGCCTAGCTAACCGCCAATCCGCAAGGTGGTGGCGACCACTTTGCGGGCTGGCTTTTCAATCGAAACTACTCATTCGGCAATTTCTGCAGCTCTTCACCGCATCCACGGCAACGATAGCTAGCACCGCGCAAAACCCGGTTATGGCGACGAATAGTCAGCTGGTGTTGCTGGCAACCACAATGATATAAAAACATCTCGCCTTGCACCGCAGACACATCGAGACGATGAGTTCGCTCGGCAGGCACGTCAAATACCGATTCCATCATTTGTTGCCATTGGGCACCATGAGGAGCAACTCTGCCGTAGAGCTGATGAACCAGTAAGTGGGCCAATTCGTGGGGTAAGATTTGGCCAATGAACGCTTGCGGTTCTGCCACCAGCAATACCGGATTAAGCCGCAACACCTGGGTCTGTAAGCGCGCACTGCCAGCGATGGTACCTCGCTGATTAAGCATTAACGTCGGACGTTCAAACCGATAGTCAAACGCTTCAGCGGCGCGCTTGAGCAGCTGTTGCAAGTGCTGTTCGAGAGGCTGGCGCCATTGACTTTCGGCAAGCTGTTGGCAATCGGAAAACCGTTGCGCTACTGCGGTTCTGGCCATGGTTCCATCAACAACTTATGGCGCTAAGCGCTCAATGGTCCAATCATCCTGAGTTTGGCGCTGATACAAGAAGCGATCATGCAAGCGATGCTCGCCCCCTTGCCAAAACTCAATGCTCGACGGCACGATTCGGAAGCCACCCCAAAATGTCGGCAACGGCACTTCACCATCGGAAAACTTCTTTTTCAGTTCCATGTACTTTGCTTCGAGCAGCTGTCGGGCGCTGAGTCGGGCACTTTGCTTTGATGCCCAGGCAGCAATTTGCGATTCTTTTGGTCGAGACATAAAGTAGCGCAGCACTTCGCCGTGAGACAGCGGTTGAGCTTGCCCGGTGATATGAACTTGACGTTCTAGCGGATGCCACGGAAATAGCGCACTCACTTGGTTATTGCCTTTAATATGCTGCGCTTTGCGACTGCCCAAGTTAGTAAAAAACACGAAGCCGGACGGATCGGATTGTTTCAGTAAAACAATACGCTGGAACGGCTGACCACCTTCATCAACAGTGGCAATACTCATTGCGGTCGGGTCAGATAATTTGGCATCGACCGCTTGTCGCAACCATTTTTCAAACAACTCAAATGGGCTGGCTGGCAATTGCTCGCGGCGCAATCCACCTTGAGTATATTCTCGGCGCAGATCTGATAAATCCAACATGAAGCTCCACTCGTAACGACAGGTATTAGGGCAAGATATCACCCGCGGCGATTGTCAGGGCAGCGACAACGAATTGCAACCCCGGACGATGGCCGGTAGTGAATTGTTACTATTCACCGGCACGAAAACCTGTATTTTTCATAGTCATGCCTTAGATTAGAACAATCAGCAAAAAACCGCTTTCGGTCAGCAAGCCAAGGAGCTCAAGTGCTCGAATTAGAAACTATTAGTCATTGGTTTGAGTCGTCAGGAGCAACAGAGCCTGGGCAGCGAGTGCTCAACAACATTTCGCTCACCTTGCATCAGGGCGAAAGCCTCGCCTTGATGGGCAATAGCGGCAGCGGCAAAAGTACCTTATTGCAAATAGCTGCAGGTCTTGAGCGGCCACAGATGGGCCAAGTGAAACTGACAGGAGAACTACTGTACCAGCTAGCTGACAAGCGATTATCTGCACTGCGCCGAGAAAAAATCGGTTTTGTGTTCCAGCAGTTCAATCTCTTGCCGGGACTCACTGTGGTCGACAATATCTTGTTTCAAAGCCGCCTGAGCAAACGAGCTGTTGATCAACAGTGGCTCAATCATTTAATGGCCGAGCTATCCATCGAGGAACTCAAGCACCGGTTGCCTGAACAGCTATCCGGCGGTCAGCAACAACGAGTTGCTATCGCAAGAGCGATTGCCCACAAACCCTGCATCGTATTTGCCGATGAACCAACAGGAAACCTCAATGACAGTTTGAGTCATTCGGTCATGGCACTGCTTATCCATTTGGTACAAGAAGCCAATAGCAGTTTGCTGATGGTCACCCACAGCGCTGCCATGGCAGACTACGCTGACTCAGTGTTAAAGCTCCAGCAAAGCCAATTAATAGCGGCTGCAACAGCATGACCGGCTGGCCCAACTCCATCGCCTCCCGGCTTGTCGTCAGTCATGCCTTAGCCGGTCATTACCGCCGTCATCCGCTACAAGCATTGTTTCTGTTCACCGGTATCGTCATTGCCACCGTGTTACTGGTCGCAACTCAGTTGATCAATGCTCAGGCCCAAGCGAGTTACTCCAAGGGCACGCAACTATTCGAGCAAAATCCAATCGGTTATCTAATCGGCGCCCAAGGTCAGCGGCAATTTCCAATGGCCAGCTATGTGGCGCTCAGAAGACAAGGCTTCGACCAGCTGATGCCAGTGCTTCACCATAACTTTCAGACCGCACAACACGGCGTCATAGCAGTCATGGCAATCGACTGGCTATCACTCCAAGCTGCACCGTTGCCATCATCACAATTAGAGCAACAGACGCTATCGCAACTGACTCTGGAAGATTTCCTCCTGCCGCCATATCGTTTGATGATGTCATCGACGCGAATGAAGCAACTGGCGGTGGCGGCTGACCAATCCATTGAGCTTGCTAATCCGTCCGAGACGCTACCTGCGCTGATCGCAGCGCCAGACAACTCGGGTATAGGGCACCAAGCATTGATGGACCTGCAGGCACTGCAAGACATCAGCAATCGCCAGGGTATGTTGTCATCGGTTTGGGTATTCGCCATGTCCGATCAGCGTTTGCAAGCACTGCAACAACAGCTACCGCCGGACTTAGTCTTCCGCCCGGCTACCGAGCCATTGTCACAAGCAGCACTAGCCGAAAGCCTGCATTTAAATTTGGCCGCAATGGGATTGCTGAGCTTTGTCGTTGGCGTGTTTTTGGCCTTCAATGCCATTCAATTTAGCTATACCGACCGGCAACCTTTGCTGCGTCGCTTGCGCTTAAGTGGCGCCAGTCAACGCCAGCTTTACCAAGCATTGTCGATCGAGCTGATAGTGTTTGTGATACTCGGTAGTGCCGTTGGCTATTGGTTGGGCGCTTGGCTGGCGACGTTATTGCTACCCGGTTTAGGGCAAACCTTGGCCCAGCTTTACGGCATCTATATCAGCTACCCCAACAAAGTCATCGCCGATCTTCCGCTGTTGCCATTGTTGATGACAATTATTGCTGCCTTACTGGCCGCCATCGTGCCAATGCGCCAAGTTGTCCGGCAGCCGTTACTTAATCGCTACCGGCAGCAGACGGCGCAACACCAGGCTAGCATCCGCGATCGACAACTACTGGTGATAGCCACCACTTGTTTGCTGCTGGCATTGGCTATCAGTTACTGGGCCAGCAATCTTTGGCATGGTCTCGCTTGTCTGGCGTTGGTCCTGCTTGGCGGAGCGTTGGCCCTTCCTGCCGCCCTGCGAATGTGCTTGCAGTTAGCGCAACGACTAGTGCCAAGCAATAAACCGTTATTGCAATGGCTGATTGCCGATAGTCGCTGGCTGCTTGGGCCGGCGGCAATATCGTTAATGGCCATGACTCTTGCACTCGTTGCTAACTCCGGCCTAAACACCATGATTGGCAGTTTTCGAGCGGCAACGCTCGACTGGCTCGAGCAGCGTCTAGCGGCTCCGGTGTATTTGAATTTGGCCGATGGTCAGCGTCAGCTGGGCGATTGGCTTAGCCAACACGCGCCAACAATTGAAATTGCCGAGCGTCATACTATCCAACACTCACAGCAGCGCCATATCGAAATCGCTTCGCTCCCCCCGATGGCCCCCTTTAGAAACAGCATTCATCTGATTGACCAAGTAACCAATGCCCAGCAGTTGTTCGCCCAAGGGCAAGGCATCTATATCTCTGAGCGTCATCACCGACTCGATGGTGCTGATATCGGCCAAACGGTTTGGCTCTGCGACAGTGCCCCTGAAGTTACTGTTTTGGGCATTTACCATGACTATGGTAACCCTCGAAGTCAGTGGTTGCTTGATGAATCACTGTTGCGCCAGTGCTGGCCACAGCATATTGGTCAGAGCACGGCATTGCTAACCAGTGACGGCAACGACTTTGATTGGCCAAAATTAATCACCGCGATGTCCGACAGCGGTTTGATTAAGCCAGAACAAATAATCGACCAACAACAAATCAAGAAAATAGCGATGGCAGTGTTCGACCAAACCTTTACCGTCACCGAGGCCCTCAATGGTTTAACCCTATTAGTCGCCGGCATTGGTATTTTTTGCGCCACCAGCGCCATCCACCATCACAGAGTCCGGCAGCAAGCACAGCTTGCCGCTATGGGGGTTAGTCAGCGCCAGCGACTGATCATGATCCTCTCGCAATGGTCACTATTAGCGTTACTCAGCATGAGCATTGTCTGGCCATTTGGCACGCTGTTAGCTTGGGTCCTTGCCAGCTTAGTAACACCACTGGCATTTGGCTGGAGCTTCAGCACAGAGTTGGTTTGGCAGCATTACCCAATCTTGGCGTTGCTGGCTTTAGTGTGCGTGGTAATTGCCACACTGTGGCCGAGTTGGCGACTTCATCGGGTTAGCATTGCCAGCTTACTCAAGGAGGTGGATGAGTGAAAATCCAACTCTTAATTACGCTCATTGCGCTGATCCAGTTGCTGATCGCGTGCCAGCCCGTACCAAGCAATGGGCCAGCACCTGAGAGCAGCGATGATAATTATCAGCAGTTGCTTGCCGGTCAATTTGGCGACTATCAACAAGCCAATGCCAATCGGCCACTTCGGTTTCCGCAAGATCACGGAGCGCACCCCGATTTTCGAATGGAATGGTGGTACGTCACTGCCAATCTTGCAGACCAACAAGGCAATTGGTACGGCGTGCAATGGACCTTATTTCGCTCCGGCCTGGATGGGCCTAAGTCACTTGGGGACAAACGCCAGGTGTACATGGCCCACGCAGCTTTATCATGGCCCGGCGGCCATCATGCGATGCAGAAATACGCGCGAGCAGGCACAGGCCAAGCTGGGGTGACCAACCCGCCGTTTAACGCTTGGCTGGATCACTGGCAATTACGCAGCGCTAATCATGAGTCTTGGTTGCCGTTAGCTATGACTGCAGCAGATGAAGCGTTCAGCTTTGACCTGACCCTCGACAGTGACAAACCACTGGTATTGCAAGGCGAGCAAGGTTTTAGCGTGAAAAACACCCAAGGCTCGGGCTCTTATTACTACAGTCACCCCTATTTACAGGTCAGTGGTCAGCTCAATATTGATGGCGAATCGATCGCCGTAACAGGGCAAGCTTGGCTGGATCGAGAATGGTCAAGCCAGTTTCTGCTGCCATCGCAACAAGGTTGGGATTGGCTAGCGCTGCACCTTGATGATGGCGATAAGATCATGGTCTATCAACTCAGAGGCCAACAGCTAGATTCTGCCGACACAGTGAAATGGTTAAGCTGGTTCGACGCAAAAGGCAATCGACGGCTACTGACCCGAGATTTCGAACTGCGACCACTAGCCACCGCCGAAGTTGCTAATCGCGACGTGCCGCAGCGCTGGTTAGTCCACTATGGCGATAAGTTGGCAATTGAAGCAGCCGCGAAGCAGGCCAACCAATGGATGGACCTGGACTACCCTTACTGGGAAGGACCTGTGGATATTAGCGGCAGCCATTCGGGCATTGGCTATATGGAAATGACCGGCTATCCGCTGCAACAGATCGACTAAACTGTGGTCATAACATGAGCTCGACAGCAATGATTGTTGAGCCGCTTCATGACTTGAAGCTCGCCGTGTTGCTCAGTAACGATATGTACTGAATAATGGCGGCGCACAATAATAAAATAATAAGGCGCATCCAGACACACTACTCGTTGGTGGGTCCGGTGCTATATATACGGAATATAACTATATGGCGACCATCAAGGACGTTGCCAAGCTCGCGGGTGTTTCAAAAGCCACTGTTTCGCGGGTACTTAACGGCAACGAGCGTGTTTCTCAGGTAGCACGCGATAAAGTAAAACAGGCCATGAACGATCTTGGTTACAAACCAAGCGCTCTGGCACAAGCATTAGCAACCAATCGTTCGCGTACCATCGGTATGGTGGTCAGTGATTTATCAGGCCCCTTCTTTGGCCCGATCATGAAAAGCGCCGAGCGCGTTATTCGTGACGCAGGCTTTCAGCTCGTGGTGACCAACGGCCACGGCCAAGCAGATCGCGAGCGAGAAGCAATCGAGTTCATGACCAACCGGCCGGTCGACGCTTTGATTCTGACGGTGTTTGGTTTTCCCGAAGAAGAAATTGTCGAACTTCACCGCAACGGCACTCCTATCGTCCTGCTCAATCGTCATATCCAGGGCTTTGAAGACAACTGTATCTACCTCGATAATGAGCAAGGCGGCTACTTGGCCACTAAGCGCATGCTTGAGTTAGGCCACAACCGCATTGCTTTTCTGGCCGGGCACTTTACCCATCACGATAGTGTTGAACGGCTCGAAGGGTATCAACGCGCATTGGCAGAGTTTGGCGTGCCATTTCGGCAAGAGCTGGTCTTCGATGACGACTATAACGAAGACGGCGGCCGCCGAATGTGTCAAAAGCTGTTGAATCTCAAACGAGAGTTCTCCGCGATGTTCTGCGGCAATGATTTAATTGCCATTGGTGCGCGCGACATCCTTAACCAAAATGGCTTGCTGCACGGCACATGTATGGTCGGATTCGATGATGTCACCTTCGCGCGTTACCTCAATCCATCACTCAGCAGTGTGTTCTTCCCAGTTGAAGAAATGGGCGAGCGCGCTGGTCACATGGCTTTAGCGATGGCGGGTCAGCGCAGTGAATCAGTCGGCCACATTTTGCAACCAAAGCTGATCGAGCGGCAATCGCTTTGCCCACCAGCGTCGAAAGCTGACTAAGGTCACAGCTTTCAATTCAATCGTCGCCGCGGTATCAACCGTCATGTGACTGTAAAATTGGGCGTCTAGCCTGACAATGTCGAAACCAGTTTACGGTATTGTCATGATTCAGACGCCCGATTTAATTTCCATTATCACCCCTGCATTTAACGCAGAACCCTACATCGCCCGAGCGGTACGAAGCGTCATCGCCCAAACTCATCACAATTGGGAGTTACTGCTGATTAGCGATGATCAAACCAACTATCAAACGGTGTTGTCACAACAGGGCATTAGTGATCCTCGCATACGCTTTTTATCCACCAACGCATATGGAGCGGGTGTTAATCACGCTCGTTCATTGGCACTCAAACACGCCGAAGGAGAATGGATAGCGACTTTGGATGCCGATGATAGCTTTATGCCCAAGCGACTCAAAAAGCTGTTGCCGTTGGCACAACGGTTCGGGATGGCTGCCGACAATGTCAGCGTAGTCGATCACCGAAGTGATGAGTTACTTCGCACCTTGTTCGCCGCTGACGGCGGTATTCATTGGCTAAATGCCAACGATTACTGCCAAACCGATGTACCAATGACCTTTCTATTTCGCCGCTCGCTGATCACCTTACCCTGGCAAAGCGATATCGAGCTTGGCGAAGATACCCTTTTTCATTTGCGCCTCATGGAGCAGCTCGAGCACGATGTGCCGGTATTGAGTCAGAGCCTCCATCGCTACTATGTTCGAGAGGACTCAATCTGCCATAGCAAAGATGCCTCGGAGCGCGCTGAGCGTGGTTATAGCCACTCGCTAAGCCGACTCGCCGATGACGGTTTGGGGTTTGCGCAACCGGCATTTCGCGATTTGGTGGCCGATATGCTGACACGCAAACGATCGACCAATCTGCAATTCAAGCAAGCCCAATCAGATGGCTTTAGCGGTAGCTTTCAGCAATTTGTTGCCACACAACACGATGCTGCTGTGGCATCGCAGTATTGAGTTAGGGCAGCAGCAATGGGACAAATGCATTTTCTGGGCGTCGGTGGCGGCTTCGATCCAGAGTTGGGTTGCTCTGCAGCGGTTTATCAACCCGACGAAAGTGGCGGCAATCTATTGATTTTACTTTACCGCCGACACCCGCCCTATCCCTGAGATCATTGCTCACCAACTGAGTGGCTCGGAATTGATTTTTCATGACTGCCGATTACAAGCTAACCCTTCTCACACCGGCCTAGTAGATTTGGCCACTAGTTATCAGCCTCAGGTGCTAAGGCGACTGGTGCTGTATCACTATCTAAATCAAAGCGAGTACCAAGCGCTCAGCGCCGCTGGCTATAAGGTGGCACAGGTCGGTAGCAGCTATGCGCTTGATTCAACCGTGACAAAGCTTGCCAACCCCACCGACAATGAACTAATTTGTCATTACCCTTCAATAAATTAGAACAACCATGGAGCCAGGATGGTTCAAATTATGCGGTTGGCATCGCTATTTGTTGGTGCCGTTTTGTTGTTATCTGGCTGCAGTCAAATCGGTGCGAGCCGTCTGCAGAGTGACAATATTAGTTATATCAGCGCAATTTCCGACGCCACCAAAGAGCAGATGCTGTCTAACGTCGTGCGGATCCGTTACATGGATATTCCGGTGTTTTTGGATGTCAGTTCAGTACTGACCCAATACAGCTACGGCGGCAACGCATCTGCTGGCTACTTAAGCGACAACGGCTTTACCGGCAGCTCCGTTAATGCCGGTGTTGGCGGCCAATACTCGGAACGCCCAACGATCACCTTTTTACCGCTTAGTGGCCATGAATTCGCGATGCGGATGATGCGCCCAATACCGGTCGATTTTGTCTTTGCCATCGCCCAAGGAGGCTGGCCGGTTGATGTGTTAATGAGTGCCGGTTTACAACAACTCAACGACGTTGAGAACATGTCCTTTGGCATTACCAAAAGTCACAACGCGGCCGAGCAAGATGAACAATACCAATCCGATTTGGAAGACTATCAGCGCTTTCAGCATGTGCTGCGACTGATTATCAAATTGGGTAATGAAGGGGCATTTGAAGTTCGGAATATTGGCGCTAGCAAACAAATGCAGCTGATCTTTGAGGCTAACCCTGATGAAGAGCACGCCGCTGCAATTGCCGAACTGAAAAGTCAATTGTCGCTCGATCCGAGTCAAAACAACTTCTTGATTACCTCGAAGCAAACATCACGATCAGATCAGGAAATCACAGTGAAGACTCGCGGTTTGCTACCGATCATGTCAGTCATGTCCAGAGGAATCGTGATCCCAGCGCCTCACCAACAAGCGGTGGTCAATACCCATATCGATCCGAACACCTTGCCAATGACCATTCACAGCTCTGTCGATTACCCCAGCGATGCCTACCTTGCTATCTCGTATCGGGACCACTGGTTTTACATTCGCGACGACGACATCATGAGTAAACGCTATTTCGGCCTAATGATGTACCTGTACAACATTCAAGCATCACCGAAATCACAACAAGCACCACTGCTAACCCTGCCTGCGGGTTAAAACCAAAAAAGCTGCCCTAGGGCAGCTTTTTCGATTGTTAAGCATGAACTTGCGAGCCTGCTAGTAGTAATGAACGTCTTTAATACGGCGCGGTTTATTAACCGAGCGAGTGATGTGGTAGATACGCTCCATATCCAATTCCATTTCCGTCGCGTAGTTGTCTCCTACTGGGTAACTGCGGATCACCCGAGCACCGCGGATTAAGCCATCGACCTTGGATTTAACGCCGTCGTCCACCACCACCATATCTGCGACAGTCGCTTTACCTTGCAGGCGTTGGCCATAGACTTGTTCGGCCAACTCCCGATAAGCTTCGAGCTTTGATGCCTTCATCGCACGGAGTGACTTGGCATTGTAATCAGCCCCCTGTTGAGCGCTGATTGGCGCATAGCCAACCGCCGTCAAAACCGGATAAAACTCGGGTTCGATGTATTCGTATTCGACTTCTTTTTCGTAAGCGGTATCAAAGGATGAACACGCTGCCATCATCAGCGTTGCTAACAAAACCAAGCAACGAATCATAACCAGTCCCCCTCTTCGTCATCATCGCTCCGTTGTTCTGTTGTTGGTACAGTCAACGCAGGTTCAGAACGCACCAAGGAACCATGCTCCATTCGCAGCGCTTGATGATCGGTGTTTTTGATCGGCTCTTTAGCTAATGCTTGGTTTGGAATAAAACCCTGCGCCGTCGCCACGACAATTTTGCTTTCAGCGGCAAACATGCGGACATTGACCATCATGCCTTGAGGTACTGAGCTATAGGTGCCGGTAAGGATATAGTCGATTTCAAAACTGCCAGTTAGGTCTTGATAATCACGGCTCAGTGCATAGTCTCCCTGCTCGGTGACTTTGATATACCCTGGCGCTTTGTATTCGATAACCCGATAACCGTTGGCCTGCAGGTGATGGACAAAGCTTTCGGCCATTTGATTGCCAAGTTCGCTGGTCTTCTGCAGACTTTTCAACTCGACAAACGAAGTGACGGCAATCGGTGTTTCGAGGGTCACGAACTTGCGGGTGGCAAACAATTGCCGAGCCATGTCATCAATGGCGCCGACCAGTTGCGTGGGTTCTTGATCACTGTATACGATGATTGGATCGTGCTCAGGCAGCGGCTGACTTGCACAACCTACCAGCCCCCAAATCGCCAGTAATCCGGTTAGTAAACGTTTATTCACCCTTCAATCCTCATGTCACAGGCAGAAACTTGCCACTGTGATGGTTCTTCGGGGTTAGTTCAGCAAAATCCGTGCCGCAAAGAGTGACAAGAATCCGTCAAAACATACCCGGCACCAATTTTGCTTACTGATTTGCTCACAACGATATGCATACGAAGATACAATGGCGGTCACGCCGGAAGTCAGGCATTCACGCTAAGCGCAGACTGAATGACAGCAACAACGAGCAAAGCAATGAGTAACAATAGCCAATACCGTATAACATGTTTGATCGCCGACTTAACCCGTTCGCTGGGCACAATTGGCGTTTGTATGGCTTTGCTTTTAGCATATCCGGCTTCTGCCCAATGGTACGAATCCGAAGGCTCTGCGGTCATTATCGGCAACAACATTGAGCGCGCCAAGGAGCAGGCAGTGAAAGAAGCTGTGAAGTCAGCGGTGCTGTTTGCTGGCGCTTCGATTTCCAGTGTTCAGCAAGTCGAAAACGGTACCCTCACTCAAGATTCTATTTCCTATCAGAGCAATGGCGAGCTAGTCGGCCTCGAGGTGTTGTCCTACACCACCACCGATGAGTCGGTGACCGCTCGCATTCGCGCTGAGATCTTTGCAGAAGCACAATGCACAAACAGTGGCCTGAGCCACACTCTGACAATTGCTCGCTTCCCTCTGGCTCATCGCCAGCAAGCTGCTCACGGCGGTATCTATGATATCGGTGGCGCAGTGAGTAAAGTGATGCATAGTTCCTTTCAAGAGACCAGCACGCAAGTAAAGAGTCACTTGTGGCTTGATGAAGTGCTGGCCTACGACCCTTCGCAGTTAACCACCATTCCCGAAGTCGATGAGTTAGCAAGGACGCTGGCCCGTCGCTCCAATAGCCAATACGTGTTAGTTGGCCAAGTCAGAGACATCAGTGTCTCGCAAGAGCAGTCGCTCAATTTGAAGTTCTGGACATACGAGCCCAAACCTCGCTCGTTGTCACTAGAGCTGGATTTACTCGATGGCATGACGGGCGAACTGGTTAAGCGTTTTCGCTACCGCGACCAAGTATTGTGGGACTTCCCGCCGGAGCAAGTGGTTGATCCCTTCTCGGCAGATTTTTGGCAGAGCGATTACGGAAAAGCTTGGGGGCAAATGCTCGGTGATGCTCAGAACGATATCGAAACAGCGCTGTCATGTACTCCAAGTATCGCCAACATCATCAATCGCAAAGACGCGGGCGTAATAGTCAACATGGGGGCGCAGGACGGTATTGTCCGCGGCCAAACGGCACAACTGACTCGAATGACCACCTTTATGGATCCATTTGGCAAGGTCAAAACAAGCTTTGACGCATCGTCAATTGAGTTAGTCGTGAGTGCGGTTGAAGCACGCCAGGCTTATTTAACCACCAAGCGTTCATCAGATTTGGCCAACGTCAGTATTAACGACGTGGTGATGTTTAAGGCGCTGAAACCAGATTGGTAGCCTCAGCGCTTTAGCCGTTAAGCTGACCGCTGGCTGCGCAAATAAGCCAGCACGGCAATGATAAACAGATAAGGGACTGCCAATTCCATCGACTCTTCAACTAAGCTGGCGACTTTATCTACCTCAGGTGAAATATCAGCAATACCCCAGCCACGCAACTTGCGGCCAAGGCCATCAAGCGACTTCGAAACCACCAAAAACGTACCGGCAAAACCAACACTCCAAATCACCGGATCCCAGCGGAAGCTAAACACTTTAACGAGAAAAGACTTGCCATGGCGGCGCACAATGGTGATTAGGGCAAACAAGATAAAGCCGAGTATCACAGCACTGACCAACTTGCCCATGACACTGACTTCAGGACTGAAGAAGAATTTACTCTTCAGTACGCCAACTTCGGTGAAGGCTTTATCAAAGTCCATTTCACGAGCCGCAAACGACACCAGCACAACAGCAAAGTACCAGTATTTCTTCAGGTAATCGCTGCCACCAGCTTTGGCCATCACAGCAACACATAGCAAATAGCCAAACGCAGACAAGGCCTCTATCGGGCCATGTTCACGCATCAACATTTTTTGTGCCGTTGGCTCCAAAGACACGGCGACAAAAAACACCAAGGTCGCCACTGCCACGACAGCGGCAATCGCCCAATAAAACGGTCGGTTCATAATCGAATCACTCATATCGGTGAATGCACAGCACACCAAGCTGTGCCAAAGAAAAGCTGTCGCAAGCTTAGGGAGATAACGAGGGGATGTCCACCAAACCGATGGCAAAACGTTACAATTAACGATGCAATAACCGGAGCAACTACAGCGAGTTATAGATTGATAACAATGACTCACCGGAGCTGCATTTTCGATTTCGTCGCTGTATAATCCTGCCGCCTATCCAACGCATCCGCGCGAGTCCCCATAGTTCAACTGGATAGAACAGTCGCCTCCTAAGCGATCGATCCAGGTTCGAGTCCTGGTGGGGACGCCAAACTAACTCTAGCCAACTGAAATAAACAATTTTTTGAATAAAAACTATTTGTACTAACTGTATGCTCCTGCGAAATAAAAATTCGACCTAAATGGGAAGGCGTTCACTAAGTTGTTTGAGACAAGCAAATTTCTAATGTTATTGCCAAGTTCAATATTTTTAATAACCGCAGCATTGTAAATCCATACAAATGGAGCAACGAGTATTCGGCTATCGCTCAAAGCAATAGACCTACATGACCCAGATCAAAAACATAGCATGCAAAATATATGAAAGTGCTTATATTGAGTTAAGGGACTAACTCCTAGGTTTTTTCTCCACGAATACTGCAAAACTAGACCGTTTTCCTACTCAAATACTTTAATCCCTTCGATTAGTTTCAAGGGCCCATCTTTTTATTAAGTTTTTAGTGTAGGGAAACACATGCAAAGGAAACCTTCAAGCTCAAACTTATTCAAATCTCTACTTCAATTGATTCAGCTCTGCATAGTTTTGTTGTTTGTTAGCTCCTGTGGAGGCAGTTCGGATTCTTCGAGCCCTGTATCAGAATTAAATCAAAAGCCATTCGTTGACGCAGGCCAACAACAAACAGTAGAAAGCAGTTCTATTGTCTATTTAAAAGCAAGCGCCACCGACTCAGATGGATCTATTGCAAGCCTGCTATGGAAGCAAATAGATGGGCCAGCCGTAGTTTTGAACGATAGTGCCTCAGAAGAAGCTAGCTTCACTGCGCCGGCTGTATCCGCCGATGAATCGCTGACGTTTGAAATTATCGCTACTGACGACAAGGGCGCTACAGCAAGCGACGAAGTTATCATTTCTGTTACTCCCCCCCATTCTTCGTCAAAAGTATCTATCCTAACAGCAGATGAAGTATCTGCCGGCTCTACAATATATGCAGAAGTAATCCCTCTAGAAAACAAGACTATCGCTAGCATTAAATGGTCATCCTCACCGAAAGTAACAATCGTTCCCAGAGAGCAAAACCAAAAATCTGCACAAATAAATATCCCGTCAGACATACAGCAGAGTGAGGTAATTGTTCATGTAGAAGCTTTATTCGACGACGGAGGGGTTGGTACAACCTCCACGGAAGTAAACATCTCTGAAGCAATTACCTTTATAGATTTTTCTGGCGAATTCGATGAACCTACTCTGAGCGATATAACTATTACCCCTACCGTTTCAGAAGACAGCGAACTTACCCCAGCAAATCGGAATGAACATGGATATGAGACTTTGATTGCGAGCCCTCAAACGGGGTTAATATTTTCCCCTAGTCCAGGGCATTTGACACTAGAGTCTGGTGACATAAGTACAATTCAAGTTGGGGATGTAATTGTTGGCGTAACCGATAGCGGAGAAGCGGGTTTTCTTCGTCAAGTACAGTCTTTAAACGGCAACATCTTGGCGACAACTAGAGCTCGATTTACTGATGCATTTCCAGATGCAGAACTATCAATCAACTTAACTGTTTCTAACTCTTCTACTCGAACACGGGCAGATATAGTTTCTAATGGGAGCAAAACTTCTTACAAGAGCAAAACCGACCTGCTCAGTTTCAACCGAGTTATTCAGCATGAGTTCACTCCTGAAATAACTAGTGTAGTAGAGTTAAAAATGAACTCTGCGGTAGAAATTGATTTCGATATTTCGGTACTCAAAAGGCAAATAGAACGAATAGCAACCATAGCCAATGCAGACTATCAAACAAAAGCTCACATTGCTTTAGACTACGATTTTGAAAAGGAACTATTCGACAAGTCGCAATCATTCAATCCGATAGTTGATAATTCTACAGTCGTATACGTAAGTGGGATTCCAATCTTATTCAATGTAAAGCTCATTCCCCAGCTGGAAGCAAAGGTTGGAGTAGCTGGAGCCATCAACGCAAAATTTGGAGTAGCGACCACTGGAGAATATGAGACTGGTTTCGATTACTACAATGATAATCTAGACATTATAAATCAATTTAAGCCTACGATTTCTTCAATCGGTCCAACGTATGACTTATCGGCTGAAGCATCTGCACGAGCAGAAGCTGAAATTCAAGTCGTTTTATCCGTGTATGAAACTACCATCCCTATTCCTTTTTCAGATGGAATTATCATAGATGGGCCAGGAATCGGTCTTGAAATGGGCCCGTTCGCTACATTCACAGCCAAGTCTGAACTCGATGTTGTTAAGGAGCAAATTGAGTGTTTGTTGGATTTAACACTGGGTTTCAATGTTGATGCAAATTTTGATTACGGGATCGTCGGGGATATCTTGGGTATGTCCGAATCGAGAAAAAAGGAGAGTGTTGATATATACGACTTTGGAGAGCCTGTGTGGCAAAAAACAGATTGCCCTTTTGCGACTGAGTTTAGCTCGATTCATGGTACTGTCACGGATCCAGAAGGCTTACCTCTAAGCAATGCATCTATTCAACTTCTCGGAAGCGCAACTGGAACATTAAGAAATACGATTACTTCCAATTCAGGACAATTCAATCTATCAGGGGTATCCGAAGGGTCATATTCGTTGAGTGCTACCAAATCAGGTTACGCCCCCGAATCGCTACCGATCGAAATTGAAAAAGCCGACAGAGAGGTTAATCTTGTCCTTTTGACCCCGATAAATGAGGACGACTTATCTCCTCAACCTCTTATTGACAGCCAAGGTAACTTAACGAAAACAGCGCGCGTAACCGGAGACCCAAATCTTCGAACGTTTGATGGTCTTTCCTACGGTTTTCATGGAGTAGGAGAGTACATATTAGCCAAGTCATCACTAGACTCTTTAGAGATTCAGGGAAGATATGAAGCCGTAGAAAGGTCCCAAAGTGTTTCATTAAACGCAGCAATAGCAGCTGACGTAGAAGGAAATAGGTTAGCTTTTTATCGCGGAAATACTGGACTTGCCCTACTAATAGAGGGGGAACTGTCAGATATTAGCTTTGGCACCCACCAGCTGTCCAATGGGGCAGCTATTGAGAGAAAAGAAAGAGAGTTCATAGTATTTTGGGCTGACGGCTCTTCTATGCGCGTATTCCGACGAGGCGACTTCGTCGAAGTAGAAACGGCATTGAACAATCAACGAGCAGGTTCCGTAAACGGTCTTTTAGGCCGTTTCGATGGTTCAATAGAAAATGAACTCCAAAGCTCTACTGGGCAGAATATATCAAACTCTAACTTCAACGAGTTATACGATATATATGGAGAGAGTTGGCGAGTTACCGAGGAATCCACATTATTCGATTATTTCGATAACGAATCAGTAGAGGGTTTCATCAACAGAAACTACCCTAGAAGTCTGATGACAAAAGAACGGCTAATAGAACAAGTTGGAATCACGGAATACCAACGAATTTTGGAATTGTGCAGTCAGTATGTTCAGCAACAAAGCCGTCTGAATGCGTGTGTCTTGGACGTAGCATTAACAGGACAAGAATCAGGGCTAACATCTTACCAACAAATTGCAGAGTCCACTAGGGAGCTAATTCTCCCTATTCCTCCACTAGTTAATATAACTTCTCCATCAGGTGGAGAAATCCTTAGCAGTAATGTGATCATAGAGGGTCAATTCGATACCCCATCTGTTGTGAGCGATTTAAAGGTCTCAATCAACAACGGAGCTCTGAAAACTATACCACTCGCTCTATCTGATAGTAGCTTCAAGTTTTCTCTATCTCCTGTCGAATTCATTGAGGGGACAAACACGATTACCATTTTCGTAACAGATACCGATGGCAATACAGGAAACGCAACAACTGGGTTTATTTTTGACAAAGATGCAGCCCCTTCTCCAGGCGGAGATTTAATTGTCATTAACGACGTCAATGTGTTTGACGACGATAGGATCTGGCGCGCTGATAACATTCAATTTGTTAAAAACCTAGCAAACTTTAGCGATTCATCAGAACGCTCATCTGAAACCACAATAATGTGGGATAGATCCCATGACTCTCGTTGTGACAATACCTGTGGCAACAACTCATTCAGCAGAATGATAAGCGAACTAGAAAATGAAGGGTTTAACATAGAGCAGAACTATGAAAAAAGTGGCATCGAAACAGTGAAGCCAAACGTCAAGCTCATCATCCTATGGACTCCTCAAGAAAACTACTCGGTAAATGAAATAGTTAGCTTGAAGAAGTTTGCATCTGAAGGCGGGCGAATTGTATACGTAGGAGAAAACGATAAGTACATGCTAAGTACGGGTATACAACATCAAAATGATTTTCTAATTAGCATGGGTGCGAGCATGCGAAACATCGGCGAAGCCGTTTATGGTGGCAATACTTACTTCAATATTAGCGAAAGTAACGAACATCAAATTGTTCACAGCGTCAACCAGATTGTTGTCAACTATGTATCACTTTTATCCTTGGGGCCTAACGATTACCCTCTGATAACAAGCGACGATGGATCAGATGTAATCGCAGGTGTGGCTGTTATTGATATCAATAAACAAACAAAAGTTTCCAGAAAAGCAAAAGCAAATATTAGTCGCTTACCTAGATACCCCAACCCTCCATCACCAATAGCCGAGCGTGGTTCTGCAAAACAGGGTTAGAGGTGGCCGCTATCGGCTTACAACCTCTACATATACGAATGGAGCAAAAGACAAAAGTCAAAGCTGTCCTTTGCTCCTTGTGTGGCCGCTCTCTCAGCAATAAAACTACGTTGGTTTGCGCCGAGGGAGAAATGGGTCCTGTCCTCAGTGCCCAGCTGACTTTAATACTAAGAAGCTTGGATAACGGACAAGAGCGGTACTTAAAAATAGGAGATGGAGCGCATCGCCCATGCCCGACGTGTAACGTGGACATATAACTCTCTTGTATCTGTCTTTGATCGATTTCCCCGTCTAAAAAGCTGGGAAGTCTACTCGATACAACGCCAATCGTCGTTCCACATGGTCCATCTGATATGACAGGCTGACTTGCTGGCTCCTCACTTGCACGCCATACCAAGCTAGCAATTCGGTTTGCTGGGGTATGGAATGTTGCTGTTGCCACATGGTGTACAACGTTTCAAATACTTGCTCTTTATTGAACTGATCAAGGCGTTGAACAAACTTATCGCCATTCCAATTGATCCGTAGCTGGCGGCAGCACCGCTGAAACTGCTCTAGTGTTTGCGGTAAGCTAGTGCCTGCCAGTTGCAATTGTTTGGCGGCAGCCAGAAAGAATGCGGCACCACTCCAGTACACTCGGCGAAAACTGCTAGTTTCGTGCATCAGTGGCGCCAATTCAGAAAGCGAGTACTGTGTCTGATTGTTGTCTCGGCGTCCCCGATTAAACCCATCAACTAAACCCTGCCAAGCTTGTTGCTCGGTCCAAGTGCCACTAACAACGGGTAGGAAGTTTTGATACAAGCTGGCCAGCCCTTCCGATAACCAGATGTCGTCATAGCCCGGATATGGGATCAGCAAATGCGCAAACTCGTGCGGAGCTTTCCAATCGGCAAAGAAATCTTCGAGCGGATAGCTGGGGTCAACATAGAACACCAATCCATCAATTCTACCTCGCTTCACCCGAGCAAACGGTACCGCTTGGTTCGATGGATTAGAAACAACATTGATGGTTAACTGATTGACGGGGAAGCGGCCATACAAAAGCGCTAGGCTCTCGCTGTTGCGTTGCAACCACACCGTGATTTTAGCCTGATCATTGGCCGCTATTGAGGATTCGAAAGCCACCTCAATATCAGCGCCTGTTACTTGCAACGATGCAGCAATTGCATTGCGCGCGCACAACGAACAGAGTAAGAAACCGATAATCAACAGTCGAGAGAACACGCGCCACTCCAACGAAATGTTAGCCACCTTTGATATACGTTCTAGCCTAGCGGTCAGAATCATTCTGTGGTGAATTAACTGTGATTGAGCTGAAGTTCCATTAGTTATTGGCCTTTGCAGCGGCGAGCGCTTGCTTCACTTTGACTTCATGCTGAGCCTGCCATTGAGCCAATGTCATGGCACACTCTTGTTGATACTTCGCTTTAGCTTGCTGAAAAATATCTGTCGCACAATCTCTTGGAATAGCCACGATTCCCTCAATATCAGCGACCATGATATCGCCCGTTTCGACTCGCACACGGCCACAAGTAATTGGTTGAGCCAATTCAAAGAACTGCTGCTTGTTACCCGGTACTGGAAACACGCCTTTGGCATAGACTGGAAATGCCATCTCGGTGATCTCTGCTAAATCTCGAATCACGCCGTCAATAACAAACCCTTTGATGCCTCGTTGCTGAGCAATAGCACAAACATTGCCGCCGGCAACGGCGCGAGCACAATCTACACCGTCAACGACAATGATTGATCCCTTCGGTGCTTGATAAATGGCGGCATGGAGCATGAGATGATCGCCCGAGGCTAGTTGGACGGTATAAGCTGGGCCTGCAATACGAGACATATTGGGCCAAAGTGGCCGAATCGATGGCTCAATAAACTTCTCACCACTGAGCACATTGGCGTATTCAGTAGTGGCTAATTGTGCAAACTGATCGGTCATGATGATCGCTCCTATGGTTAGCTCAACTAGGCTAGTTGTATTGTGCCGAAGTAATAAACTCGCCAAACGATTCACACCACACAATCACGGTGGAATACTGCGATAAATCGATATCTTCGGGGATCTTGACCACAAAATTGTCGAATGTTTTGACATCACCAACCAACACCATACTTGGTTTAAGTTGATTAAACGCAGTCTCTGTTTCTACAAACTCGGGCGCCAAATACAACTTGTACTCTGGCCCGGGCGCCAGTTCTCCAACAAAAGTGATGAACTCTGGCCCAAGAGAAACGGTTCCCTCGCCCCAATGGAGAAAGTCGCTATCTTGCAGCTCACGAATGAACTCAGCGGTGTAAGTTGGTTGTTGCGACATCTGTTGGATCATTGCCGCGCTAGGTGCCGGCGGAGCGCTCAAAATGGGCAAAAAGTAGATACCGGCAGCAAAAGCCAACAACGCGACAGCACTATGACTAGCAAGCAGCAAGCTAATCGTCCGAATGTTCATTTTTCTATCCTTTTTTCGTTTATTTTTATTTCTTTTAACAACATACCCTTACTGACTCATAGAAGCAGCTGTTAGATAAAATTGCCACATTTGGAGATGACAAAACGCGGCGAAAGTTGGCTTGTTAATGAACAGTGAAATACAATCAGGCGTCTTTTAACTACACGTTGGCCACCAATCAGGGCGATGAGTCGGAGCTGAAAACAACATGGGTCTGAGGTTATTGATCTTGTCGTTGATGTTTGTTGTCCTGCTCGTTAGCGGTTGTGGCAAACAACCCAGTGATCGCGTTGTTGATCTAGCAGGTTTTGAATCACAAATGCTGGGTCAGCACAGCCGCTATTTTCAAGAGCAGGATCACAAGTTGTCCTGGCAGCAAGCCGCCAGAGCATTTGCCCAGTCTGACTACCCTTATGGCGCCAGTGAATCAATTGCTTTGGGCATTGGCACGGATCCGGTGTGGTTGCACTTTCAAGTGAACAACCCGACACAAGCCGATGCAGGCATCAGATTGGCAGTAAAAACGCCGTGGCTTGATGTCATTGATGCCTATATTGTTGCCGACAATACCCTCATTGCGCATATCAACGGTGGTGACTACCTGCCGTTTGAACAGCGGCCAATGGCTCATGAGAACTTTGCCTTTGAACATGGTTTTAGCAGCGGACTAAGCGATGTTTATTTACGAGTGGAATCACTGGGTCCGATGGCGATTCCAATCGAGCTCAGTAGCATTGAACAAGCACAACAGCTGGATCTTGGTAACGCCTATCGCTACGGCTTGCTTTACGGTATGTTGTTGGCGCTGTCGCTTTACAACTTGCTGCTTTACCTGATCACCCGAGAAAAAGAATTCGGGCTCTACAGCCTTTATCTGGCCGGTTTTGTGGTCAATAGTTTTTCCTACACGGGGCAGTTGCACGAGATTATCACCGCCGATTTTGGTGTTCATTTCCAAGACTGGCTCGACTGCTTTCTAATGATCACCTATAGCGTCGCCGGTTTACATTTTGCTCGCGCGCTGCTGAAAACCAAAAACTACGCTCCGGTGTTAGACCGAGTGGTGGTTTGGACCACCATTGTCTTTCCGCTTGGTATTTTGCTCGGCGCCATAGCGAACCAGCTGGTGTTCTCTCTGCTTCTTGGTTTTTTATTGAATTCTGGCTTCGCTACGTTATTCATCATTATGGGTATTCGGGCCCGACAAGCGCAGGTCGATTCCGCCAATTTATTTATCATTGCATCGGTGACCGCCGCCTGTTGCATCGGTATTTCAACCATGGCAGTTGCGGGTATCGTGCCTTATAACACCTATACCTTTCAGGCCATTGAAGTGGGAATGGTGTTCGAGGCCATCATGCTGGCGATTGTTCTGGCCAAACGATTTAATCTGGTACAGCAAGATCTCGCCGTGGCTGAAAAATTTGCCCACACCGATCCATTAACTAGCGTCAACAATCGTCGCGGCTTTCAACAACCGGCCGAAGCCTTATTCAATGCAGCAGTGGCAAACAATCAAGACGTTGCGGTGTTGCTAATCGATATTGATCACTTTAAACGCATCAACGATCAATACGGCCATACCGTGGGCGATGAGGTCATTCAGTTGGCGGCCAATTGCTTAGCAAATTCAACCCGAAAAACCGATTTAATTGCCCGCTGGGGCGGCGAAGAATTCATTATGCTGCTGAATAACACCAGTCAGGCTGAGGGGCGTAACTTTGCTGAGCGCATTCGAATGTCATTGGCAGAACTGCGCTGCAATACGCCATCGGGGTCGGTCAACTTCACTGTGAGTATTGGTGCAGCAGGCTCCAACCAATGGGTTTGCGCCGGTAAGAATCTCAATGAATTATCACTGGCTGAGCTCATCAAATGTGCGGATTCGGCTTTGTATGAAGCGAAAAAATCTGGCCGCAACCGCGTGGTTGAACTGTGCGATGCCTGCCCTTTTACCGAGTCACCAGTGGCCGAGAAATAAGGGCAGTGGCCGGTGCATGCACATTTCACCAAACCACCACCCTTAGGGGGACCGCTTAGTTGCCTTTAAAACCTTTGACTGAAAAGTTATCTGCTGCCGTTAACTGAGACCTTTGAGTAACGCTTCGCAGCGAACGATAAGTTGCTGGCGTTGCTCGTCGTTGTGAACCGGCTGAAACAAACTACCGCCTACGCCGACGCCAGTGGCACCAGCGGACATCCACTCAGCAATGTTGTGCTCTCCAATACCACCGACAGGGAAAATCGGTACATCCAAAAACGGCCCTTTGGCTAGCGCTTGAAAATATTCAATGCCGGCAGGCTCCGCTGGGAATAGCTTGATCACATCGGCGCCTGCTTCAACCGCGGAGACCACATCGGTTGGGGTGAATGCGCCCATCATCACCGGTACTTGCTGGCGATGCGCAAACTCAACCACTGCCTCAGATGTATTGGGAGTCACCAAAAATTCAGCACCCGCTGCAACCGCTTCGGCAGCGATTTGGCAATTGGTGATGGTGCCTGCGCCAAACATGGCTTGCGGGAACTGTTGCTTGAGTTTTGGCAATTCATTGGCATAGCCAGGCGTATTGCTGGTGACTTCAATCGCCTTGATTCCGGCAGCCACCAAGCAGTCGACAATACCCTTGATATCGTTAGGATCAGTGACCCGAATGATCGCCACCAGCTTTTCGTTCATGATGGTGGCTAAGCGCGTTGCTCGTAGGGTGTCGCTCATGACGATTCTCCGTCGGGATGATGCTGCAGTTGTTCGACCTTGCCGACCCAAAACAAATATGAAAACAGCCCGAGTAACGCGAGCCCACAAATCATTGCCAACGCAGGACGAAAATCGCCATCTTGAGCCAAGTAACCAATGGCTAGCGGCACGGTCACAGCGGACAACCCTCCAATAAAGTTAAAGCAGCCGCCAACTAGGCCAACCATGTGGCGCGGCGCAATGAGTGAAACAAACACCCAGTTGATAGAAGCCAAGCCATTGCCAAAAAAAGTGAGTGACAAAAAGAACGTCACCATTGCTGTGCTTTCAACATAGTTAGCACCAATGACGGAGCTTGATAGCAACAAGCCAACAATGATCGGAGTCTTGCGAGCAAATTCGTTTGAGAATCCCTTTCTGACTAATGCATCAGAGACAAACCCCGACAGCAACACACCACAAAAAGCCGCTAAAAATGGTATCGCTGCGAGTAGCCCTGAGTTCAAATCACCGAGGCCGCGATACTCTGCCAGATAGGTTGGAAACCAAGTCAAAAAGAAGATTAATGTGCCGCCTAAACAGAACTGGCCAATGTAAATACCCCATAGCTTGCGTTGACTGAAAGCAAACTTGAGATTTGCCAAACTCACTTGCGCTTGCGGCTCAATCGCACTGACTGATTCGGAGTTAGTCTCTACTGGCTGGTCATTCGTGTTGTTGCGATTTGTCGATGTGATTTGTTTCGGCTCACGATAAAGCCAATACCAAATACCTGCCCAACCAATACCGATTAACCCCGAGACAATGAATAACCCGCGCCAACCGAACCATTCTTGAATCACAGCCAAAACCGGTAATAGAAAAGCCAAACCAATAAACTGACCGGAGGTATATATCGCAATTGCGCCGGCGCGCTCGTGTTCAGCAAACCAGTGAGTGACGATCTTATTGTTTGCCGGATAAGATGGCGCCTCGAAGACCCCAATTGCCATCCGGCCCCCCACAATAGCGGCCAATGAACTCACCATCCCTTGAACCAGAGTAGCGATAGACCAAGCAACCAAGATCACAGGGTATAAAATCCGCACTCGTACAGCATCCACCAACATGCCGCCGGGGATCTGCATAATGGAGTAAGTCCAAGCGAAAGCTGAAAAAATAATCCCCATCTGCACTTTTGATAGCTCTAAATCTGCAGAAATAGCATTCGCTGCTACCGAGATGTTGGTACGATCCATGTAATTGATCACTACGCTGACAAAAATCAGTACCAGCACGCCAAATTTGCCTTTATTCGATTGCTGCTCAGCTGGTTCTACTGCAGATGTCGCAGTACTTGCTTCTACTGTCATCACATCGTCCTTAACTGTTGGTATATGAACCATCGGGTTTGTGCATTCGTGGCGCTTCCCAGTATTTAAAGCGCTGCCCTTGCAGCTCGGCTTCATTAACATCAATGCCAAGCCCTGGTCGTTCTGGCACTTCCAGTACATGTTGGTCTGTTAACATTGGACGTTCGGTAAATACCCGGTCGTAATCGGACATGTCGCCGTCATACGGTGGCCATTCAAGCCACGCCAAGTTTGGAATCGCAGCGCAATAGTGAATCGATGCCGCACTGCAGATAGGGCTCAATGGGTTGTGGGGCATCATGTCGATATATCGGGTTTCACAGAGTGCGGCGATTTTCATCGCTTCGGTCAGGCCACCGGCATTGCACACATCCACTCGGCCAAAATCGGTCAATACTGATTCAACATAGGGAGAGAAGTCCCATTTACTGGCGAACTCTTCACCAATAGCCAACGGCACATCAATCCGTTGCCGCAACGACTGGTAACTAGCCGGTGATTCGTCGCGAATCGGTTCTTCGAGAAAGTCCAAGGTACCGCTAGGCATGCGTTGGCAAAACGAAATAGTTTCAGCAACCGATAAGCGATGGTGGTAATCAACCCCCAAGACGATCTCAGGGCCAAGCGCCTCACGGGCTTTGGTCAGCCAATGGGCGGCTTCGGCAATCGACTGACGCGGCTCGAATTCAGTAGAACTCTCACCATTGCCATGAATACCTGTAGTGGTGCGCAGCACTTGCCAGCCCTGCTCTTTCATGGCCACCAACTCGTCAATCATGGCTTGGCCATAGGGTAAGATGGATGTTGCAAATACTGGGATGTGGTGGCGTTGCTTGCCGCCGAGCAATTGGTATACAGGTACTCCGAAATGTTTGCCGCAAGCATCATGCAAAGCGATGTCTATGGCCGAAATCGCCGCAGCTAATACTCGCCCGCCTTCAAAATACTGACCGCGATACATCTCCTGCCACAAGGCACCAATGTTGAGCGCCGACTTGCCAATCAGGAATTGCTTGAAGTGATCAATCGCACCGACCACAGCCAGTTCTCGGCCCGATAACCCCGATTCACCCCATCCGTAGATTCCGCAATCAGTCTCAACTTTTACCAAGCACACATTGCGATATCCCAACCAAAAGGCATATGGCTTAATGTCAGTAATTTTCATTGCTTGTCCTTAATTTGTTGCAAGCGGGCAAGTTACTTTGCCAGCACCTTTTGCCAGTAATCGCCACTGCAACGAATGTGTTGGCGCAAGGCATCAATTGCAGCATCCGCTTGATCCGATGCGATCAAATCAAGCATCTCATCATGCTCATCAATGGCATCGACAAAACGCCGTTTACTAATGGCTAAATTGGCATGCATAGCCTGTAACACCAGTTTCTTCTGACGCCACAATTGCACCGCAGACTTGTTGTAATGGTTGCGATACATGTGCCAATGGAAAGCGGTATCCAGCTCGCGAAAGCCAGCAAAATCAGAGGTATCTAGTTGCCGCATCCACTTGGCGATATCTCGCAGTCGGCTAATTTGATCATCGGTGTAATGGTCGACAAACCATTGCAGAAAATAGGGTTCAAGTAACTGCAACAGCTCGAACACATCTCGCATGGTGGCGTATTCAAACTGGGTGACTCGGGCACCGCTATTTTTTTGAAAGGTGACAAACCCCTCGCCTTCGAGTTGCTTTAACGCTTCGCGCACTGGGTTAATACTGCTGTCATAGAGTTCGGCCAGTTGCGTGGTGACTAATCGGTCACCGCTGCTCAACACGCCACTAGTGATATCTGATAACAAGCGGTTGTAGATGGTATTTGACTCTGTTAACAGCACCGAGTGAATGTCAGAGGGGGATATTGGGGCGCCCATGGAGCCACTCCTTTGCACATAGTGAAAAGGAAGATTACACATAATCCAAAATAGAAAAAGACAATATTAATCTTTTTACTGTTAACAATTTATAATTGAGATCTTGATCGCTAAATATGTTTCACCGGCAGGTACGAGGAATTAGTTGCTGACTGACTTGTTCAGGTGACGAGATGATGAGTGCCACTCACGGTAACGAGCAGCACTATGCTTTTACAGCTATCGCGGCGTGAGCGGCGCAGCATGCAGCTTTATCCCGGCCCAACCATGCGCCATAAAATTACGGATGTTTTGGTGATCAGAACCGTCAGGGTTACCTTTCACCGCCGCGTAATGCTCGCCAAACAATGCCAGAACTTGCTGCTCATTGAGCTGTTGAAGTTGGCCGAATGCAAACACTTTGCAAGAACCATTGTTTTCACCAGCGGCATTATGGATTCCACCATTGTCGAATGCACTAGGGGTAAAATCATAGTGCTGGTCGATAGTTGCCATCACATCAGCAAACACAATGTTGTCGGCTTGCTGGTCTAGTTGTTCAAGTAGTTGTTGGAGCTTGGTCATTGGCGCTGTTTCGCTCATTGCTTTTTATGTGTTAATCAATCAGGCGACTTATCATCCTGATACTGGCTCAAAAGGCAACTCTGAATGCGTTCGGCGTTGACGCCAATAGCGCCACGCTGCATGAGCGTATCGCAACGCGACGTAGCTCACTAGCAGACAAGCAATGGCCAATTCTACATCTGCCAATCTAAGCAACAGTTGTGACTCTTTTAGTCCGTGATGAGCAAACAATTCAGCACAGCGATACATGGCGGTTGCGCTAATCACTGTGGGAAAGGTAAACGCAGCATAACCAGGACTAAATGGCTGGCGCAGCAAGTGCAGCAACGATAAATATACCAGACTCGTCATCAACACGGCGACGCCCATCAGTACCGCAACCAAAACAACTGACGGTTGCTCGGTCACCGAGAGATATCCGGCCAATGTCAGACTCGCTGGCGCTGCCAAAATAGCAATAGTTGGCTTGGCGCCGCTGTCAATACGCGGATAGAAAATCAGTCGGTACAACATAGGTACCAACATCAAGCCGTAGCAAATCAAGCCAAATGTCACCAAATGCTGACTCAGCAACAATTGCTGTTCGGTTGGACAAGTGACCGCGGCAACCACGATACCAATCGGTGGCACAAACCAGCTGGGCACCAAATGGTGCCACTCAAGCTGCCGGAGTCGATGGCAAACAAAACCGACAAGCAGCAGAAACTGCAACACAATGGCACCGTACCAGAGCGCCACGGCAATGGATTCAGATGTATTGACCAGACCTTTAGCCAGCACCATTGACGCCATTGCGAATGTTGGCATGACGCTGCCAACTACTGGGTGACGCAAATCTTGCGCAAATAAATGATGGTGCATCAGGTATTTGCTAACAACCATCAGCAGTATCAAGGCGGCGACTACAGCCAACGTTGGCTGTAGCCAAGCATAGTGAGGTAATCGTCCAGCTAGACATAGTCCAAGCGATGCAATACCGAGTGCCAAGCCCGCAACTGGCGCAGGAATATGCTGACTGTGGTGATGCAACTTGCAACCTGACGCATGCCCTTTAATGAACTCTGTGGTCATGACCGATGAATCTCTGATATGAACGACGCGAGTATTGTCGCAACTTGCACCATTAAATAATATCGAATACTTTTTAAGGAACCATTAAGTTTTTCTAAACATCTCAAATGCACGACTTATCGATTCGACAATTGCGAGTGTTCGTTACCGCGGCGCAAACCGGCAGCCTTGGTGATGTCTCGCAACAACTCAACATGACCCGCAGTGCAGCTTCGCAAGCGTTGAAATCACTAGAGCAGCAATTGGGCGCTGCGCTATTCGCACGAAGCAACCAACGTTTGCAGCTCAATGGCCATGGTCACGCGCTATTGCCATTGGCCAATGAACTGCTGCAGTGCGAGCATACGATTTGGGATTTGTTCCAGCCACAATCTAGCCAAGGTAAATTGCGGCTCGGCGCGAGCCTGACCATAGGTAACTTTGTCGTTCCTAGCCTGTTAGCTCAACTGAGCAAACACCATCAGCTTCCGGAGGTAACTCTGGCAAACAGCAGCCAGCTGCAGCAAGCATTGAAAAACTACCAACTCGATGTAGCCTTGATCGAGAGCGATGTGATAGACAGCGCACTGACACGACAGCCTTGGCTAACCGATGAAATGATCCTGATCGCAGGGCCTCAACACCCACTCGCAGGGCAACAGATTGAGTGGCATCAATTGGAAGCTCAGCAATGGATCTTGCGCGAACCTTTTTCTGGCAGCCGAGAACACTTTGAACACCACATTGCACCTCATATCAGCGACATGGAGCTGGTGCTAGAACTAAACAATCTGGCAGCCATTATTGGCTCTGTTGGCCAGCATGTGGGGCTATCACTGGCATCAAAATTGGCATGCCAACAAGCTTTGACAAGCGGCCAAGTTGCCCAAATCCATTTACCTAGCCCACTCATTCGGCAATTCTATGTGGTGTACCCAAAGAGCAACCAAACTCTGTCTCTGGTGACCAACTTTCTGCAGCAAGTCGACCAGTTTCAGTTCAATGAACCGAGTTGATTACCCGTTTGTTACTTTGGTCGACTCACGGTAAATGGTGCCGTTAAGCCGGCGTATTCACCCAACCCCAAGCGGCTAATCGGATCGAGCTTCTCTGCATAAACTTTGGCTTTGCCGTCAGTGATATCGATGAGTTCATCATCAATATGAACCACATTCACTTGCATGATAAGTAAGGTTTGCGGCGTATCACCGATTTCAATGGTATCAACCAACTCACAGCCAAACGCGACTTTGGCTTCGCTAAGGCGCGGTAAAGCAAAGCCTTCAAAGGGGGTTAGCTCAAGCGCATTGGCCTCGATTTCAGACTGATCGTACTCAAGTGTGGCTGCCGTTGCGGTCATCGCCTCGCTCGATCCAACCGATGCAATATGAACCACCAGCTTGTTGGTGGCATTAGCATTCACGACGGTGTCTTTTTTATCGCCATTCGGTTTCTTGCCAACCGAGATCATCAATAGTGGGGGCGAACTCGATAGCGGAGTAAAGTAGGAAAACGGTGCAAGATTAAGGATTTGCTGCGGCGACTCGGTCAATACCCAAGCCACTGGCCGAGGAATGATTGTCTGAGTCATCAGATGATAAATCTGATTAGCACTAAGCTCATCGAATACGATATTCATAACGTCCTTGATGTTGATGCCGTTTGGCCGTTCAGGACCTAAATCAGCAATGGCAAGAACCGACAATACTAGCGATTAGCGTCGGCGCTGGCCAATCAAGGTGATGATTTATCGCGAATAAATGTGCCGAATTTTGGCGCCAAAAAAGCCGTGCTCTGATGCGAGCACGGCTCAAACTTAAATCATCAAGATGTGTCGCTCAGGCATTAATCGTAATTAACGTAGAAGGTTTTCTTCTCTAGGTATTGCTCGAAACCATACTTGCCGTCTTCGCCACCAGTACCGCTAAGCTTGTAACCATTGTGGAAGCCTTGATGCTGCTCACCATGACCACGGTTAATGTAAATTTCGCCACATTCGAGCTCATCGGTCAGGCGCATGATGTTCTTCATATCTTTGGTACAAACCATCGCCGCCAAACCGTAATCAGCATCGTTGGCATACTCAATGGCTTGCTCTAGGGTGGTGAACTTCACTACGGGCAGAATCGGACCAAATGATTCTTCGTGAACAATGGTCATATCTTGCGTCACGTCAGTGAGAATCGTCGGCTCGAACCAGTTGCCACCTTCAAAGCCTTCAACTGCAGCTTCCTTACCACCGTAAGCTACCGTGGCACCCTCTTTGACGCTAACCGCCACCAGCTCTTTCATGTGGTCGAGTTCTTTCTTATTGACCTTAGGTCCCATGTCGACAGATTCGTCCATTGGGTCGCCTACTTTCAATGCTTTTACTTTCGGCATGAAGATGTTCATGAACTCATCGTACACCGATTCTTGCACATACATGCGCTCGTTACAGGTACAAACCTGACCACAGTTGTCAAAGCGCGAATGTAGCGCAGCGTTCGCCGCTTGCTCTAAATCGGCATCTTCCAACACGATGAAAGGCGCTTTACCGCCAAGTTCAAGTTGGCAGTGAGCCATGTTGTCAGCCGTTGCTTTAATAATGGCTTGGCCTGCTGGAGTGCTGCCGGTCATTGATACCATTTTCGTAATTGGGTGACGACACAACGCATCGCCCATGGTGCGTCCTGGGCCGGTGACGATGTTGAGTACGCCAGGTGGGATACCGACCTTATTTGCGATATCAGCCAACTCTAACGTTGCCAAAGGAGTTTCAGAAGTTGGCTTAAGGACGATGGTATTGCCCGCTACCAAGGCCGGGCCAATTTTGCGACCAGCCAACGCCAGAGGGAAGTTCCAAGCCGTGATACCAACAACTACGCCGCGAGGAATCTTGTGAATCCAAATATGCTCGTTGGCATTGTCGGACTGAACAATGTCGCCATCCATTTGGCGTGCCCAGTCACAGGCATATTCAATAAAGGAACAACAAACATCAACTTCAAAACGAGCCACTTTAAGCAACTTGCCCTGTTCACTGGTTAGCAGCGTCGCTAATTTTTCACGGTTGTTTTTGATTTCTGTGCAGAAATCTCGCAGCAAGTCAGCTCGCTGTCGAGCAGGTAGTTTTTTCCACTGCTGTTGGGCTTGTTCAGCAGCTTTGAGGGCAGCTTCAGCATCGACCTCATTGCCATCTTGAATGGTAGCTACTACCTCACCGGTTGATGGGCTCAACACCTCGACCGTCGCTCCGGTCACGGAATCTTGCCATTGGCCGTTGATAAATAATTGATAATCTTTCACTGCTTGTGCTCCATGTTGACTCTGTGCCGGCCTCAACATAATTTAGCCTGATTTTTCAGCTCTGAGGACCTGCTTACACCACAATATTGTTAACAGTATAAAGATTACATTAGCTAAAATACCACCCAAATCTCAAATTACGTGATCTATCCCTGAGCAAGATAACCGCTCGAACTAAGCCGCTGCTGATTTAAAAAAAGGCAAATCAATTCGCTCCCACAGCTTTTCATGAATCATATATGCCACAGTATTCACTGCCGGCTCCACCAACGCGATGGTGCCGCCGATGACCCAGCTACCAGTCAACAAATAAGCGATAGTAAAAGCGACAGAAAAATGAGTAATCGCAAAAGTGAATGTTTTGATGGTTGTTTTGATGGTTGTTTTCATGATGTTCTCCTCAAGAACTTAAATAAATGATAGTGATTATCATTTGCAATTGCAAAAGGAGATTTATATCGGCCTGATAGGGTTGCTCTATCAGGCCATGCAGGAATCAATGACAGGTTAAAAGACTTGTTTAGTTGGCGCCAACACGACTTCTCTTAAGCAAACGTTCTGCGGCTGCTGGTAGACAAACAACATGGTATTGGCAATATCCTCTGAGACCAAAATACCGCCAATTTGTTTTGCCCAGTTGTCTTGGACATCAGCGAATTCACGCTTTTCAGTCAATGCCAACAAGTTGGTTTCAATGGCCCCCGGAGCAATGGTGGTGACCCGCACATTGGCCAAAGCCAATTCCTGTCGTAAGCCCTCGCTGACACCATGCACTGCATGCTTGGTGGCACAATACACGGTTTGGTTCTCGATAAGCTTTATGCCGCCCAAAGAGCCCATGTTAATGATGGTGCCTCGACCGTTGTTTTTCATTTTATTGACCACAGCAGCAATGCCATTCATCAATCCCATCACATTCACATTGAACATCAATTGCCATTGCTGGGGATCTTGTTCGGTGACCTGATCCATGTACATGATACCGGCGTTGTTGATGAGGCAATCAACCGGCCCAAATAGCTGCTCTGCTTCGTCTACGGCTTTCTCAAGTGCTTCGAGATTGGTGATATCCACCTGCCGCGATAAACTGTTTGCGAGTGCCAATGGCTCTACCACATCCGTTTTCAGATCCAGTAGCAGTAGCGGATACCCATGAGCTGCAAACGTTTTAGCGACTTGCAACCCTACTCCAGAATTTGCGCCGGTTATTACAACTAAACGTTTTGATGCCTCTGTCATCACTTTCGACTCCTTTTATCAAACGGCTATGGGCCTTGGTATCGCCGTCAACCGATACATATCAACGACAACAGGAAACCAAATGTTAACGATAACATACAGTATTACTCGTGCATGTGAAGTTCAGCTTGGTGATTTTCTAGTTTCACGTCACAATCGCTGGCGACAAATGCCAATAATAACCGTCGACAACGAGTGACTAATCCTTACATTGATGAGCCGCCCAGAGAGCGCCCGAAGGAGTGAACAAGTACCATGGATTTATGGCCAATATTGTTTTTTGTGGTATCGACGTCGATTACTCCCGGGCCAAACAACATCATGATTTTAACGTCCGGCGTTAATCATGGCTGGCGCCAAAGCATTCCCCATCTACTCGGTATTGATATTGGCTTTCCACTTATGGTAATCGCCATTGGCCTGGGCTTATCGGGGGTCTTTTCAGCGTACCCTGTAATTCAAAATATCATTAAATATCTTGGAATTAGCTACCTACTTTATTTAAGTTATCTGATAGCCACATCCTCTGCTGTGGTGGCCACAGATAAACAGCGGCCACCATTTAGTTTTATTCAAGCAGCCTTATTTCAATGGCTCAATCCCAAAGCATGGATCATGGCTATTGGTGCGGTTGCTAGCTTCACCCAAGCAGGACAGTCACTGCATTGGCAAGTACTGACCATTGCTGGTCTTTACTTTATCGCCGGGACGCCCTGCACCATTTGTTGGTTGTTGGCAGGGCAAGGATTGCGCCGATGGTTAAATCGCCCTCAGGCGCGACGTTGGTTCAACTACTGTATGGCCAGCTTACTGGTAGTTAGTTTATTACCCAGTATTGCTGAGGAAGTCCGCCGCTGGTGGCCATAACCTTGACTCAGTTAATACTGAGCCAGCAGTTGTTGTTAAATTATGAGTGTTTGCTGATCTACCGAGCCAAGCTTCAGGTCAGTTTTTGTTACCCAAATGGAATCATGTAGTTATGCGTTTTATAGTTCCTGCAGCTGTGTTGCTATCGCTTACGGCATGCCAAGTCACCCTTGATATCGACTCGGCTCAAGACAAAGAACAAACCACGCAGCTTTCCCCTGAAGCTTCGTCTTGGTATCGCGATGGCGAAGCGGCAGTCGCCCAAGCAAGAGCAAGAGTGATTGATAACCGCAAAGGTGCAGCAAAGAACATCATTCTGTTTATTGGTGATGGTATGGGGATATCAACCATTACGGCCAGTCGCATTTTGGCAGGACAACAACAGGGCTTGAGTGGCGAAGAGTATGAGTTAAGCTGGGACAAGTTCCCTTACTCCGGACTAATCAAAACCTACAACACCAATCAACAAACCCCGGATTCAGCGGGCACAATGACAGCCATTGTGACCGGAGTAAAATCAAAAGCGGGGTTTATCGGCATCAGTGAAACTGCCAGACGAGGTGATTGCGAGGACTTTCTTAACAATGGCGAACCGCTCGCCACAGCATTAGAACTGGCTATGCTGGCAGGCAAGTCGACAGGCATTGTCACCACAACGCGAGTCACTCATGCCACCCCAGCTGCCACATACGCTAAATCTCCTGAGCGAGAGTGGGAGTCTGACAACGACTTTCAAGGCAATGAAGCCGAACTCGGGTGTGTCGATATTGCCCATCAGCTAGTGCAGTTGCCACAAACGATGGCGGAACGCTACAACGATGGCGCAGCTCATCCGAACATCGCGCCAATTGATGTTGTCTTTGGCGGCGGTCGCAAAGCGTTTTACGGCAGCGATCCGCAATCACTTGATAGTTTTGCCGACGCACCCAATCAAGGTAAACGACGCGATAATCGCAATCTGATCGAACAGTGGCAGCAACAAGGCGGCCGCTATGTCATGGATAAAGCGGGCCTTGATGCCCTAGACTCAGCACAAGATCAGCCAGTGCTGGGCTTGTTCCACAGTTCTCACATGCGCTACGAAGCCGATAGAGTGGCAAGCCAGAGCAATGAACCATCGCTAACCGAGATGACAGCCAAAGCACTAGAGCTGTTGGCTGGCAACGATGATGGCTACTTTTTGATGGTAGAGGCTGGTCGCATCGACCATGGCCACCATGCTGGCAGCGCCTATAACGCCTTCACTGATACCATTGAATTTTCCAAAGCCATTGCCCATGCAGCAGCGGCAACTGACGCAACAGACACCTTAATTATTGTCACCGCCGATCACAGCCATGTCATGACCATGGGCGGTTACTCAACTCGCGGCAATCCGATTCTTGGTAAAGCAGTTTACAACGATGAATATGGCGAGCCGTTGCCAGGGCCTAAGCTAGCAATGGATGGCCTGCCGTACACGACGGTTGGATATTACAATGGTCGTGGCTTTGCCCATGTACACGGCCGCACCAATGGTGGTATTCGCTATCAGGAGCCAGTTGTCGGTGGTCGTCAAGATTTAACAAATATCGACACCACAAAGCCCGGCTACCACCAAGAAGCGCTGGTGCCACTTGGCTCAGAAACCCACGGCGGCGAGGATGTAGGGGTATTTGCCCGAGGTCCGGGGGCTCACTTGCTGACCGGTACCAATGAACAAAATGTTATTTTTCATGTTATGAATCATGTTGCAAATTTGTCGGGTCAAGCACAACAAGCCATGAAGATGACCACTAAGTGATTCAGTTCAAAACAACTGTGATAACAACTTCGCTTTTGGGTTTGTTATCACAGATTTTTCGCTTTGTTCAATGCCGTAATAGATTCATCGATTAACCTTCATCTGGCTGTCATATATCGGCCGCATAGTAGCGGCGTGATTTTCAGGCGAAGTATGTTTATGAGAATTGAAGTATCTATTGAAGATTTACCATTGTTGAGATTTATTAAGCGTAATCAGCTATTTACAACCTGCTTGCGGTATATTTCTGAACACCCATTAGTGCGCAAGATGGAAGCTGGCAGCGGCCAGCAGATCGAGCTCGAATGTGAAGTAAACCTGCAAGAACAAGCACGATTGAATCAGTTAGTTGAATGGTGGGACAAGGCGGAACGCGAGGGAATCTCGACGCGCCTGCTCAATCGCCTTTGTCGTCAGCAGTATCAAACCCAGCTAGCGAGCTAGCCGGTCTTCAAACGTTCTTTCTGTGGTGAGCTGGCGGCTTGATTACTGGCCGGTAGCTTGCCATCTAGGCACCTTTCAATCGTCGACTTACCACTGCGCTCGATGCCTTTAACCGGCTCTTGAGCTTCGGTGACTGCGACTTCTTGTGGCGCATCCTTCTCGCGGCAATGACCGGTAAAACGACCACCTTTGGCGATAATCAACTCGGTAGCCCTAATCTCCCCCATCACCTTGCCAGTTTTGGTTATTTCCAAACTATCGACGTTACAACAACCGTCAAAGCTACCGCTCACCACCAGCTTCTTCGCGGTTAAATCGCCTTTCAACAGCCCTTTTCGACCAATAGTTACTATCGATTGACATGCCACTGTGCCAGCTACTTCTCCGTCGATATGAAGGTTGCAACTGAGCTTGAGGGCACCATCGACGACGGTACCAGGCGCGATAATTGAAGTGCCTGAGGTTGCAGCTGGAGCTTTAGTTCGTCCTGAAAAGAGTCCCATGGTAACGTCCCTACGGTTTCAAAAATGTCTTCATAATTATCCAATTGCCATGTCATAAATGGCTTTGGATCGAGTGCCTTGCCGAGGAACCGGACCTCGTAATGTAAATGCGATGCGGTGCTATCACCGGAATTACCACAATAGCCGACCAGCTCACCCTTTCGAACAAACTGGCCATACTGAACCGCGACAGAATCTAAATGAGCATAGCGGGTATCAAAACCCATCTGGTGTGACAACTTCACCATATTGCCATAGCCACGATCATAGTTGCTTCTGGCTAGCTGGACGTAGCCATCAGCAGTAGCAAACACAGGCACCCCTTTGTCAGCCCGCAAGTCGATACCCACATGGCTGTGGCGCTTGTTAGAAATTGGGTGCTGACGAGTACCAAATTTGGAGCTAATGCGCCGATATTTGATTGGCAAGCCATTGGGAATCTTAGCCAGCATTTGCTGACGGACCAATAATTGTCGCTGCGTTGAGCTCAATCTATCGTCAATAGAGCCGGTAATCGATACTTTGTTGCTTGCAATGTTGCCCGCTAGAGCCTCTAATTCTGCCAGCCGATATTCAAAGGCGCGAAGCTGGTCGTACTGCAGATCAAAACTGCTAAACATATTCTGACCCGAACGCTGTAACGCTTCGATTGATAGCTCAGCTTGATTCACTTGCTGCTGCGAGGCATGCAATTCTGCCCGCAACGATTTCACTTGTTGTTGGTAAAAATAAACTCCGCCGACGATCACCATCAAGGTCAACAAGCTTGCCCATAGCAACAGCTTGTGCACCAAGAATTGGCGAGCACCTTGATAGCTGGCAACGGTAATTAACAAGCGTTCTTTCACGATCAGCTCGACAACAAACAGCATTTACAAGCTGATTACAATGCCCTGATTACCCTTCAAATTCAAACTTCGTCGAAGTTCTAAAATTTAACCAAGTAGCTCTAAACTAGCTACTTAATGAGCAATATCACCCAGTTTTTGATCGCGAATCAATTGTTACTTTTGTGATCACTGTCTGCTCTATAGATGCGACTCAATTGACCACATCGTGCCATTGGCAAGCTTCATGGCCGTCATCCGATGTCAGCGCCCCATTCAGACCGAAGACAATGACATCCAGCACCTTGGTATCGGTAAAGTAGCTTTTATGGGCCGCCATTGGCTCTGCAACTCTCGCTAAACCGAGCAGATTAATTGGTGCTGCGACCTCAGTGACAACGTTGACTAAGCTGGGACACAAACGCGGGTCAATATAATCATCAACAAATGATTGTGGCACGGTGTAGCTGAACAAGTCGTTAGGATCGGTGATCGAGACTAGGCGCGTCTGTTTTACCAGCCGGTTGTCAGCATGAGTGCCTTTGGCCAAGCAATACTCGGAATCATTCATTGTGGCCTCGGGAGCCGGCCGCCCCAACTGAAACAATTGCAACTGATTCGACAGCATATAAATGTTCAGTACCTTGTCTTTAAATGCTGGATTAAAGCCTTGGCCACTCTCTCCTCGTTCTGCCGCGCCTTGGATAACGTCGATGATAATCCGGCTTCCCATGCTATGGGTGATCACCGCATAGTTAACCTCATGGCTAAAGGTTTTCTGGTGATAGTTTTGACAGTCAAACACGCCTTCCGGCTGTAACTGCTGCCAACTTGACTGGGTCATTAAGCAAGTTGCTGTCTCCACCGACTCGCGGATCTGGTCCCCGGTAGGTCCCATATAAATCATCGGATCAGAGGCGTGCATATTAACCATCTCTTTGAGTTGCCGATTAACCGACACTCGTTGGCTGGTCATTGCCGTCGATTCATCAAACGCAAGTTCAGCTTTATCTGCTGCTGCGATGTCGGTCCAACTCAGCTCAAACACCAGCAACTGTCGGTTATCTTGGGCATTGCGAAAGCGAGAGACATTGAGTTGGCCTAAGCTGCGTCCTGAGCCGCCGTTATTAACTCCGGTATCAATCCGATTCAACTCGAGCTTACGCGGACGAGCATCGACTCGGGTCAATCCCATGCGTTGAGCCAAGGCAAAACTCATGGCATCAGCGTAGCCACTGGGGTAATCGCCGGCACCGTGAATCACCAGCAGACGTAATTCGCGATTTTCATAGGGGTTTTGATTCGACCAGTTTTGATTTAAGCCATCAAATGGCGCGCCATAGACATGGCACTGGCGCTTATAGCTATTTTGATCCTGCTCGAGGACAGCTTCGGTGACACCTTTGGCAATGCTCGAACAACCTTGTGTGGCCAATGCAATTGCCCAGCAAACAACAAGCTGAAAATATCGCGTGAACAATGGGCATCCTTGCGGCAAGACAGTAACTATCCGATCAGGATACGATCCTTTCGTGACAAATTGATGGCATCAAGCAACAGTGGACTAGGCTAGCAGGCGGCTCATTAGCAGGCCATTTTCTCGGCCCCAAGGAGCACTGTAGTAATCGCGGCGGATCCCGTCTAATTCAAATCCCATCGACTCATAAAGACCAATGGCACTGGTATTACTCTCCCGTACTTCTAGGAGAAGCCGCGCTACCCCGGTTTTCTGGCATTGCTCGGACGCATGTTGGATTAGCTTACGACCTAGGCCCTGACCTTGATGTGTAGGCGTGATCGCAATGTTATGGAGGGTCGCCTCATCAGCAATAACTTCGATAATATAGAAGCCGCTTAGTTGCTGTTCGAGCATCAGCACATAGCCAAAATAGCGAGATACTTTTAACGTGTCAGCAAACAAACTAGCCGACCAAGGCTTAAACTGGACTTGTTGCTCAATGTCTGCGACAGCGGCAACATCGGTCAGATTCATTGGCCTTAAAATGACGCTCAAGTTGTTTGCCGCCAGCCTTTTAACTGCTGCCACAACGCTCCTTTTTCAGCACGGTTGGTGGCAAGTTCGGGCAGTGAAACCGATGAGATGTGTTGGCATTGGTCACCGAACAAGTGTTCCATTGGCGGCCCAGATAGCCACCAAACACCGTCTACTGATGCGCGTTGTTGGGCAGTTAATGCGCTGGCATCGTCAATTAACAAGTAATCATGTGGTTGCCAGCCTACGGCGCTGATAATCGATGACAACAGCGGACGATGTTCGCCAACATCACGACTGTTAGTCACCACAGCAAACGACGGTACTTTAGTTGGCGCAGCAAACACACCGATAGCACCAACTTGCTCACCGGGAGCTTTTTGCTGCCAGCAATCGATTCCCATCGCTTGTAAAACTTGCCACTGTGCTTGATTCATACAACTACCTTCAAGGTCCAGTGGCTATCTTACTCATTCACACAGGCAGAATCACTAGGTGTTTTTAGTGGCACCGATTAAGCGACTTCGCTATCAAGTTTTTGACCCTGATGGTCGCTATACTCTGCCATCAAGTCGTTGGCCAACAGCACTGATTCACCAATCATAATCAGAGCTGGTGATGGTAACTGGGCGTCAGCGACTCGCTCAACAATATTGTCCAGATCACCAATCACTTGTTGTTGCTCGGCAGTACTACCCTTGCTAATCACTGCAATCGGCGTTGTGCTTGCCCGACCTTGGGCAGCTAAAGTTGCGGTGATTTCAGGCAGCTTGCTCAATCCCATGTAAATAACCAGCGTATGCTCTGGGTGAACCAGTGCACTCCAGCCACAGGGTAACTTGCCATCGCTGCCATGGGCGGTGAGAAACGTCACCGCGCGAGCAACCTGGCGATGGGTCAGCGGAATACCGGTTGCTGCGGCACAGCCACTAGCTGCAGTAATGCCCGGGATCACTTGATAGTCAATTCCAGCTTGACGCAGCGCTAGCATTTCTTCGCCACCTCGACCAAACACAAATGGGTCGCCTCCTTTAAGGCGAACAACATGACGTGGCTGCTGGGCTAGAGTAACCAACAGTTGATCGATTTCTTGTTGTGACATCTGAATACAACCCTTGGCTTTGCCAACGTATATCTGCTGACAGTCGGCAGGTGCGTATTGCAATAATTCAGGTGAAGATAAGCGGTCATAAACAATGACATCGGCACTTTCAATGGCCTTGAGGGCTTTGATGGTAATCAGCTCAGGATCCCCCGGACCGGCACCAACCAAGCTGACATATCCTTTCATTTTGTTCATCAATGAGTGCTCCACCACATCAAGCCAATGTCACTAGTGCCGGCATCTTATGGCCAGCGATCTCAGGTAGCGCAACCCCGGCGAGCTGTTCTGCTCGCGCCATAATCGACGCGTCAAAACAGCCCTGAATTTTGCTTAGGGTCAAATCGTGCTCTGCCACACAGCTGCTCATGTGAGTCAACAACCACTGCTGTTGGATCTCGGATAATTGATTCGCCAAGCGACCGTAGAACTGATGATAATTGGGAACATAAATCTGCTCACCGAGTCTGTTTAACACCAACTGGCCTGAAATTGCCGGCCTTAGCGCTGCCTCCGGTAAATCTAGATACTCGGGCCGAGCCAGAATACTAATCGCTTGTTTTTGATTCTCTGGTTCCCCTAACCAAGCACAAGCGGCCAAAATAGCGGCCAATAATTTTTCATATTGCTCTTGGTGCTGAATCACCCAAGCCTGCGGCATGGCAAGCACTTTCTCTGGAGTTTGACTCCAAAGCTGACAGCCGGCAGCCATGATTTCTGCAACACCGCGTTGTACCGCCACTGAGCTCCAGGGTGAGCCAACGCAGAAGCCATCAATGTGACCATTGACCAAGCTATCAACCATTTGCTCTGGCGGTAAGGTAACGATTTGGACATCTTCTGTCGGATTCAAACCAGCATAACGTAACCAAGCATGGAGCTGAAAAGTGTGTACCGAGTATGGGTGAACCGTTGCTAGCGTGATCTTTTGCTCGCGCTGCCTTACCCATTCACCAAAGCTTTGGGCATTGACCATTGGGTTGCCACCCAATTCGCCGCCAACAGCGCGAATCTGCGCACAACAACGCGACGACATCGAAATAGCATTACCATTGCAGCCAAGGCTCAAACTCATATCCATCGGCATTGCTGGTCCCATCAGACCGCCATGGATAGCTAGCGACAGTGGTGCCAGTAACTGCGCTCCTTGAATTATGTTGGCATGTAACTTATCCCGAATAGCTGCCCATGAGCGCTCGCGCTGCAATTGCACATTGAGCCCATGCTGTTGATAGAAACCGAGCTGTTCCGCGATGATTAGGGGGGCGCTATCGGTCAGCCTAACAAAACCAATTTTTATTATGTCGTCGTTACTCATTGACCGATCCCATGTTCTACTTCCTTACCCGCCTGTTGCCCATTTGCCTCGGGCAACAGCGCTTCAATCAAATTGTCAGCGGCCTGTTCAAGTCGCCAGCGCTGGCGCATCGCCAAATCTCTGAGGTGTTTATGAGCTTGCTGCTCTGTTAATTTTTTCGTTGCCATCAACAAACCTTTGGCTCTCTCAATGCGTTTTCTTGCTTCAAGCTCAGCTTGGCTGTCAGCCAGCGCTTGTTTCAAACTTTGATGTTGTTGAAATTGAACAACTGCCAAGTCAATTGCCATTTTCACTTGTGTCGGCTCAATGGTTTGCGTCATATAGGCGCTAACTCCCGCTCCGACAGCTTGCTGCATAAAATCAGGGTTATCTTGCTGTGAGAACATCACCACAGGGATAGGATGATGATTGTTCACAAAGGACAGACTTTCGAGAATATCGCGATCTGGCGAGTCCAACTCCATGATGACGATATCCGGCATCGAGAGGCCTATCTGATGTAGTAGCCCTGAAGCGTTGGGCAAGTTGGCGACAACATCAAACCCGTGGTCTCTCAGAGCTGTTTCAACCAGAGCGGCCCGCTCAACTTGGTCATCAACTAACATGACCTTGATAGCCGTATTTTCAATTTGCTTCATTAATGTTTACTCAAATGCGCCTTTGCATTATCGGCACAAACTCTACGGTGGAGCTTGTGTTTAACGTTGAAAGAGTAAAAGCAAAGAGCAGGCCATAATATTAACCAATTGAATTTATTAAAAAATAAAAACGAACGCACCGATATTGCGCATTAATATTGGGAAGGAGATTTAGCAACTATCGCACACTTGAACCAAAATAGTGCAATCAAATCAAAAGGGGTTTTGACGGGCTTTAGAATGACAAAACCCAGCCGAAGCTGGGTTTTGAAAATTGGCAGGGGCGGAGGGACTCGAACCCCCAACCATCGGTTTTGGAGACCGATGTTCTACCAATTGGAACTACGCCCCTAGATAAGCGAGCGGGATTATACCTAAGCTCACCGAAAGGTAAAGCGCTTTTCTAAAAAAGCGATTTAATTGCTTAATTTGCAACCGCTGCAAGTTTTTGATCGCCGCCAGAAATCAATGTCATCACCGGCTCACTCGGATCGTATGCCAGTGGCGCCTCAAGCAGAATGCGCTTAATTTGGTGACCATCATGGCGCTCAAGAGCGACTTCGAGCTTATCAAGCAAAGGCACAACTTCAGATAAGGGCAGTGATACTTCGCTTGCCGACATAATTCGAGGGTGCTGGGTGTCGATGGTGTCTTCACCAATAAGCAACTCTTCGTAGAGCTTCTCACCCGGTCTCAGGCCCGTGAAGCGGATTTCAATATCACCGTGGGGAGTGCGCTCATCTTTGACCGAGCGTCCCATTAAGTGAACCATTTTGTAAGCGAGCTCGACAATGCGCACCGGCGCTCCCATATCGAGGACATAGACGTTACCACCAGTCCCCATGGCGCCAGCTTGAATCACCAGCTGAGCAGCCTCTGGTATGGTCATAAAGTAGCGAATAATCTCAGGGTGAGTGACCGTGATCGGGCCACCTTGGGAAATCTGCTTCTTGAACAACGGCATGACCGAGCCGCTACTATCCAGTACATTGCCAAATCGCACCATCACAAAACGGGTGTTGTGAGATTCCTGAGCTAAAGCTTGTAACACCAACTCAGCGAAGCGCTTGGTGGCGCCCATGACATTGGTTGGTCGCACAGCTTTATCTGTCGACACCAAAACGTAGGTCTCAACGTTACAATCAATGGCAGCCTCAGCAGCTTCTTTGGTACCAAAGATATTATTGCGCACGCCAGACATCGAATTCGCTTCAACAATGGGTACATGTTTGTAGGCTGCAGCATGATAGACGGTATCAACTCGATACTGTTTCATGCTGTTGCGCATGAGTTTGCCATCCATCACTGAACCTAAGACTGACACCAGCATCGTGCCTTGCTCTTTAGCGCGTTTGGCCAATTCATTGTCGATTTGGTAGAGGTTAAACTCGCACAATTCAAAGAAAATCAACACCCTCGGTTGCTGAGCCAATACTTGACGACACAACTCGGAACCAATCGAGCCGCCCGCCCCTGTGACCATCACTACTTTGTTGCGAATATTACGTTCAAACAACTCTGGAATTGGTTTAACTGGCTCTCTACCCAATACTTCTTCGACTTTAACGGGGCGCAGTTCATCGATTCGGTGTTTACCGCTGACGATGTCAGACATTTTCGGCACTTGTAACACTTCAAGTGCATGAGGTTCAATCTTGTGGATCAGCTCGCGGCGGCGATCTGCAGTGGTATCAGGTAACGCCAGTAGCACTTTAATTCGGCCGTGGCGTTTCTTAAGTTTGTCGAGCTGGGCCAAACTATAAACCGCGAGTCCCAGTACAGTGTTGCCGACAAAGCGTTGCTTTTCATCAACGAAAGCAACTGGGTGGTAATCAATGCCGGCATTCAAAGCAGTAACTAATTGACGTCCAGCAGAACCGACGCCGAAGATCACTACCTTTTCTTTATTCATCGTTCGATGCTGGGCAAAGCTGACGCTCAATAATACGCGGGGGACGCTCATCATCACCACTGACAATGCGCCAAATAAGATAGGGATAGACCGAGGAATGAAGATTTCAGCGAGTAAACCGGCCACATACATGTAAGTGGCCGCCAGAATGACGCACGAGATAGACAAGATCCATTCGCTGCCAGTCATAAAGCGAGTGACCGCGCGATAAACGCCAGTAATGGAGGCCAGCGCTATGCCCAAACCAATGGATGTCGTCAGAACTAACAAGTGATCAAGGTGAAGCTCTGATGAACTCCAACCCAGTCGTAACCAAAAGGCAGCAACAAACGCTAGGGACATCGCAAATGCATCGTAACCGACTACCAGCAACTGCTTGGCACGACGAGGCAAACGATCGAGAAGATCGGTATTCATCATAGCGCACAACCACTTATTATTAATTATGGATTCGAACTTACCACCCTACCCAGGCTTGTACAACAACCAACCAGTCAAAAAAATGACTAATTGCTGATTTTCTTTGCCGCAACGTGAATTGTATCGACAATTTGATACATTTCTGCAACCTCAATGGTCGGATGGACCATAAACATCAAGCTTGTAGCGCCAAGCTCCTGTGCCATAGGTAATCGCTTTTTTGGTCGCAAGCCTTTCCCTTCAAACGCTTTTTCTAAGTAAACTTCTGAACATGAACCAGACATTGCGGGTAATCCGCACTGATTTAGGGCAGACATAAAGTCTTCTCGACTACAACTTTTTGGTAACAATTCCGGACGCACAAACACATAGTGTTTATAACGCGCATGATCAATATGGTCTGGAATTTCTGGAATTCGGATCCACGGGTAAGCAGCAAAAGCTTCATCCAGCAACGTCGCTAACTGTTGGCGCTTCGCCTTCCACTCCGGCATACGCTGCAATTGAATGCGGCCAATAGCTGATTGCATTTCCGTGAGTCGCCAATTAGTGCCGAATGAATCATGTAACCAACGAAATCCAGGTGGGTGTTCAGTGTTGTAAACCTTGTCGTAGCTCTTGCCGTGATCTTTGAACGACCAAGCTCGTTGCCACAAGGTTTCATCGTTGGTGGTCACCATGCCACCTTCACCTCCTGTGGTCATGATCTTATCCTGACAAAACGACCAAGCAGCTATATCGCCAATACTGCCGACCGAGCGTCCTTTGTATTTTGCACCGTGAGCCTGAGCACAATCTTCGATTACCTTGAAATTGTGCGCAGCAGCCAGCGCCATGATGTCGTCCATTTCACATGGCCAACCCGCCAAGTGAACACATATCACCGCTTTGGTTTTGTTGCTGATGTGAGGAGCGATGGTTGCTGCGGTAATATTCTGACTATCGGCATCAACATCGGCGAATACAGGTTTGGCTCCCGAGTTCACAATAGAGCTGACTGACGCCAAAAACGTTCTAGAAGTGACGATCACTTCGTCGCCTTGGCCAATTTCCAGCGCATGCAGCGCCAGATCCAACGCCACGGTGCCATTGGCAACCGCGATAGCAAATTGACAATCGGAAAACTCTGCAAACTCTTTCTCGAACTGTCGACCCTCCTGACCAGTCCAGTAATTGACCTTGTTGGATAACAATACGCGCTGAACAGCATCAGCTTCTTGTTGAGTAAAGCTTGGCCACGGAGAAATTTTAGTATTCAACATCGAACTAATCCTATCGAGTAAGAGGGCGAGCAGGAACACCAACCAAGGTTTGGCCTGCTTGGGTAGATTGCAGCAACGTTGCACCTGCGCCGAGGGTACAATCATCGGCTATGTCAATTTGCTGGATAACATTGCAGCCAATACCAAGCCAACAACGTTCACCAACGGTGACCATACCAGCGACCGATACGCCGGGACATATGTGGGTATATGAGCCTATTGAGCAGTCATGGTCGACGGTAGCGCCAGTATTAACAATCGTACCAACACCAATATGGCTATCTGGGTTAATAATCGCACCAGCACAAACAAGCACGCCAATGTCAACCCGCGAGCTATTGGCAATAATGGCATTTGGATGGACTAGGGTCGCGATTGAAGCGTTAGCCGCCAAGAGCTGTTGTAGCCAATTCTCTCGCCCCTTGCAGCTGCCCATCGCAACAAAGAAATCGGTACGATCATCGATGTAATTGGAGAAAGCGCTCAACGGGCCAACGACTGCAATATCAAGAGTCAAGCCGATTGCCTCAAACGCATCATCTAAAAACATCAATTGTTGGTAACGAGCAGTTAAGCGAGCAATATCCGCGACCACTTTGCCATGACCTCCAGCGCCAAGGATCACTAGCCGTCTCATGAATTGCCCTCAAATTTGCCCATCGTCGCCTCTCCCTCAGCACTGATATCATCGCGTTTGATGACTTTAGCGATGGTCAGCCAAAGAATTTTTATGTCGAGCAAAAGCGAATGGTTATCGACATACCAGACGTCATAATCAAATTTTTGTTGCCATGAAATGGCATTGCGACCATTCACTTGAGCCCAGCCAGTGATACCTGGCGGCATTTCGTGGCGGCGGCGCTGATGTTCGCTATAAAGTGGTAAATACTCCATCAGCAATGGCCGAGGGCCAACTAGGCTCATCTGGCCAATCAGAACATTCCACAACTCGGGTAACTCATCCAAGCTGGTGGAGCGCAAAAAACGGCCAAACGGCGTCAATCTATCACTATCAGGGAGCAACTCACCATTACCATCGCGAGCATCAGTCATGGTTCTGAACTTGTACATTTTGAACGGCCGCCCATGAGTTCCAGGGCGGACTTGACTGAACAACACCGGTCGCCCCAATTTCACCGCTATGAGCAACGCAACAATCAGTAACAGGGGCCACAATAGCAACAGCGCAACCCCAGCAACCAACAGATCAAACAGTCGTTTCACAGTGATTCTCCGAGTTATTTTTGGGAGTCAGAGCATGCTCATGAATCAAGGCTTGATAATAACGAGTAATATCGCTCGCATTGTTTTTGACGTTGAGTAAATAGGCCGCCAAATCGTAGCCCTGAGCTGCAAACTGCTTACGTTTATCAGGGTTTGCCAATGCATCGCGTATTGCCTCTGCTAACGCCTGCGGATCTGCTTTAGGTACGAGCCAGCCAGTTTGATCAGTTTTAATCAGGTCGGGAAAACCTCCGACATCGCTGGTAATGGTCGCAACTCCTGATAACAGCGATTCGACCGCCCCGCCAACATTTTCCGAATGAGATGGATGAATTGCCACATCAAGTTCAGCATAAACGTCCTGCACATCATGACGGGTACCAGTAAAAATAAATCGGCCATGCTGCTTTTCCGCAGCATAGGCTTTCACCGACTCGAAATAAGCGTGCGACTCTCCCCATGGGCCGCCAACAAACACGCAGTGTAAATTGGCAACTTGTTGCGCCACGATATCGACCGCATCAATGAGATCCTCATGACCTTTTAAACCACGCTTTTGGCCGAGATACTTTTTGGGCGGATAAAAATAAGCAACATTGCCAACAACTGGCGCATCTGCCGGGATGTCGAACTCACGATGCAACTTGCCAGTGTTTTGACCATGGTGAGCTTCGATATCAACACCGTAATATGCGAGCCCAAGACGTTCGGAACTAATGCCATTTTGTAAATAACATTGTCGAGTCCACTCACAAGATGCCAGCCAATAATCGGCTTTCGATGCAGTCCACAAATCAACTCGGCGGAACAGACCATGTTCTAGATGCAGTGGTCCTGGCACATGAAAAATACGCGGAATCGGATCATTGCGGCCTAATGCCAAGCGCATGGTCAAGGTCGTCGCCACAAAGTGAGAGTGAATGATATCGGGTTGAACGTCGGCAACGAGCTGCCTGAACTGCCGAAACAGTTTTATATTTGCCCACGGTTTTTTGATATTGAGCGCCGTTTGTAGAATATGAACCTCAACGCCCTGAGCTCGATACTTTTCAACCATTGGCCCGTCGGGTAATGCCAAGTGAACTTCGACACCAAGCTTAATCAATTCACGTGTTTGTCTTAGCGCCCAACTGGCACCAACGGCAGTTTTTAATAGATGTAAAACTTTCACGGCAACTTCCTATGTCGATAGAGACAATACGCGTTGTTGATAATCCAAATAGAAATTGGTTCTTCGTTCAACCAGAACGTCTAGCTCATATTCTCGGCTCTTCGCTAAATTGTTTGCCGATGCTTGCGTTAGAGTTTGGGGCGATAGGCACAACGATGCCAGCGTGTCGGCTAAGCCCTTGGCATCGTCTTTATCAACCAAGAATTGCTCGGGCAACAATTCAGGAATACCACCAACGTTTGAGGCCACACAAGGCAGCCCTCTTGCCATCGCTTCAATCAACGCTCGTGGCAAACCTTCGGTGCGCGACGGCATCACAAACACCTCGGCATCATCGAGATAACGAATCACATCGGCGTGGTTGATCGCACCGACAAACTCAAAATTGTCCGAACAATGTTTTTGCGCGGCGAGTTGTTGCATTGAACCCAAGAACCGGCCTGCCCCCAGCATGACGACATTCAGCTCAACGCCTTGTTGTTTGAGCAGCCTAACGGCTTCAATCAATACATCAGGCCCTTTGTAGAGCTGCTCAAAGGAACCAACAAATACAAGCTTTGACGCATTGGCTGAATAAATACGTGGTAGATTTCGGATGGATTCCTTTGGTAACTCAATATCAGAGCAACCTACCGAAATGTTACCACTTGCCGTGTTGTAACGCCGCTGCAGGTATTCTTGAGTCACATAGCAAGCTGCCGCTGCCTTCTTACAGATACGCTGTAAACTTAAATAAGTTGCAACGCCCAGTACTTTGTCAAACAAAGTACCTGTGATCCCTGAATTGAATACATCGAGTGGATCGCCAACGACTTCGACAGCATATGGTTTCACTGGTTTAGCAAGAAAACAGGCGATACTGGCGGATTGAGAAGGGACTCGAAATATTGCCCCATCAGACTGACTTAATTGATGATGAATACGTCGTCTGATGGCGAACATATTTTTTAGCAGGCCGACGAAACCGACGTAATAGGGTAATGCAACGAACTCGACTTTATTGCCACTTGATAAACGCCAAGATGGATCTGCCTGTTCAACTTCAAGAATTCTAGCAACGACAGTAACGTGATCGAACACCTTTAAATAGCGAAGCCAGAAGTCATATAAAAAAACACTTTCGGTCCAAACTTGGCCATCCGGAGTCCGATAAAACCTGAACTCACACGTTACAGCGAGTTTCATAGCGCGCCTTTATAATTTTTTCTTGAGGTTAACATCCCATCACCTTTGTCGACAACTCCTGTTAACTTGAATCTAAAATAACTGATTGACTAGCGATTGTGCTGATTGAATCTAGGGATAATTGCGCAAAGAAAATGATAGCAAAGCCATGGAATGCCAGCATTCCACATAATAAAGCGAGCAACCGCCACTAATTCGCCCCGTGGCCAGAGCATCAAGCCCAAAAAGCAACTAAAGCAAAATGCGGTATTAATCGGATTTGCCCTAACACTGGAAAACCGCGAAATTAACAAGGTAGTGAAAAAAATAAGAGGAATACCGTACCAGTAAAAATTCAAATAGAATTCGGCAAATATTGAAAAACCAAAACCTCCGCCCTGCTTGGCCATCCAGGGATCCACTTCATAAACCAACCACTTCGACAAACTTCCTTGTTGCGCGGGGTGAACATCCCAAAATAGATTGGGGATCGCAGTACTAGCCGCTAACAGAAAACTATGACCTTGGGTAAAGTCCATTTCAGACGGGACACGCTGCATCACCCAAACCAACGGGCTAATGCTGTCAGACATTTCCTTGATGATCTCAAACATGGAATGACCTATTCCCGAGTTTTGATCCAGTTCACCACCAACGCGCAACAAAGACAAAGCAGGAAAAACAACAATCACTAGGACGGCTGCGACTGCATAGATGGATTTGCGCCCAACCTGCTGAACTGTGACATCCCATAGGCTCAGCATGATCAGAAAGGGCACCAGAGCCACCAAACGTGCGCCCATCGCTAGCTTGACAACGGTGAACACTGTCGCCAGCAACCACAGTAGAGTGACAACGGGTCGGTTATCGCGAAACCCAATAAGCGTTAAATACAGTGCTGGAAACAAGAAAAACCCAAGTACCTTGATGATGCCACTGGCACCATAGCTTTGCTCACTGTTAAACAACGCAAAATACCCGCCCGACAACACAAGTCGGAGCATATCGACTAAATCGTAAATTGCTGCAGGAACGGACACCAAAAGAAAAACAACACCAGTCACTTTAGCGGCATCTTGTTGCCGAAGCGTCGTTGATACTTGTTCGACAGCACGATGGTTGGAGCCAACTAACATCGCACACGACATCGCAAACAAACCAATATATGAATATTCGTATGCTCTGATTAAAACCAAATGCTCGCGCTCAGTAAAAAAACTGAAAAATGGTTCGTGATAATCGGCGAAAAATACGAATAGGATTGCTTTGCCACAGTTAAAAATAAACACCATCAAGAAGAACAAGTACGCTAGTGATAAATCATTGCCTCCCTGTTTAAACCAAGCGTAGGAGTGAATAACCACTAAACTGATGATGGCATAACTCTGAACCACTAACGTCTGATCGGTATTCAAATCAGCATTGAGGATCCGAAAAAATATCGTCAAACCGCATATCAGTGCATTTAGACCAATAAAGCCGTACGACTGATAGCTTGCCCTTTGCATAGTAAGCTTTAGTAGCCTTGATAGAGTTGTTGCAGGTTTTCCAAGTGTTTTGGCATATAGAAATCGGTATCGCGAAAACGCTGCTGGGCAACCGAATTGTCAGCATTTCGATGTAATTTGATCAGTTTTTCACACCAAACCTCAAGAGAATCATCGAGGGACGCGTAGTCGACCAAGGTATCGGTAAATCCTGCTTCTTTGGTAATGTTATCGGCGACTAAAATAGGTACCCCCGCAACCTGTGCTTCAACCACAGTTAAAGGTAACCCCTCATAGAGGGACGGAAACAACATGACGTCAAAAACAGACGCCATGATGTCAACCGCATCAGAGCGCATACCAAGAATACGGACATGCTCGCCTAGACCAAGCTGTTGTATCTCGCGCTCAATATCAGGCCGGAGTTCGCCATCGCCAACCAACACTAAAGTAGCATCAACAGACTTTCTCAGTTGGGCGAATATTTTCAGGATAAAGCTGTGGTTCTTGGGCTCGGATAAGCGCCCAACATGACCAACGATAAACGAGCTAGATGGTAATCCGAGTTGCTGTTTGAGGTCGGCATTGACGGTGACTTCATTGAGGTGCTTTAGGCCACAATAGAACACTTCGCGTTTACGCTCAGGCACCACATCACCATACAAGGATCGTTCAGCTTCACGGCTAACTGATAGAAACTTATTGCCAAACCAATAGATTAGCCGCTTCATCAGCTTCAAGTACCAAACGCGTAGACCGCTTTTTGGCTCTATGTTCTCGCGATTGCTGTGACTATGGCAGATGCGCAGTTTGATCCCAGCAAAAAATGCCACCATCATGATCAAGCCAGAAAAGTGATCAACATGGCTTTGAATGACGTCATATTGCGGATTTTGTTTTAGTGTTCGGTAGAGCCGCCATGCATAACTAAACGGATCGCGTTGGTAACGGCATTTAACGATTTTACTGCCTGTTGCAGTGAACGCCTCGTCAAACTCGCTGGGCTCTTCAGTGTGCACCAATACATCGACTTGAATATCACTATCTTGTAACCCTTCAGCGACTCCCAACAACCAACGCTCTACGCCGCCGGTATTGAGCCTATTGATGATGTGTAAGACACGTGTTTTTTTCATTATGTTGTATCTCTAGCGCAACTCTAATACCAAACAACAGAGCATTGACCAACGCAGTGAGTGCACCGGCGTAGAATGCTCCAGCTAAACCATAACTGGCAATAAGTAGATAGCCGCCAACAGCGCTCACTATCACCGACAAAACCATCACGTACATCTGATAATTAAACACCCCATGGGCCGTTAATACGATGCCGCCAACGGCCTGAATCGACAATGCAAAATTGATCGTAGCCGCCAAAACCGTGAGGTAACCCAAGCCGACAAACTGATCGCCATAGATAAACGCCACGACCCATTCACCGATTAGCATCGCCGCGGCGACACCAAAGACACCATAGCTACCTGCCAATAAATAGGAGTAAACCACCAGTCGTTTCGCTGCAACCTGTTCACCTTTGGACAAATGCGTTACCAACACTGGCGATACAACTTGCAACACCGACTGCAAAATCAGGCTAGCAGCGGTGACGAAGTAAAAGACTGAAGCGTATTGGCCCAGTTCGACATCAGTAACAAATTCAGCTAATAGAAAAAGCGGCAGGCTTACTGCCAATAGCACCAGTACATTGGTGATACCTAGAGGCGTCGAACGTTTTAGCATTTCTAGCAGAGGTGTTTTATTAAGTGGTGCTTGCTTCTGCACCAACAAAGCAGGCCTATCATACTTTGCAAACAAAACGCCCCAACACACGATCAAACCGATACAAGCCCAAGTAATGCTTGCAGTGAGATAAAAGATCCCCAAGAAAACTAACGGAGTCCAAAATGAACGGCCATACCGAGAGTAAGCAATCTCTGCAATCTTCAGGTTACGTTGATATAAACCGTGGGCAATATCAGAAATGTTTTCTACAAACTTCGCCAAGCCAAGCAATAAAACGAGGTAAAAATAAGAGTGGTCGACAGAAACTGAAGCGTAAATAACAAGAACGAACCAGGCCAAAAACGATGTCAAAACCCGAGCTGACATTGCTTGTTCTAAGTGATTGGAACAAGCGGAATGAGACAATAGGTATTGCCGAAGCCCCATCTGACCGACGGTCAGAAAGAATCCGGCAAGCGTAATGCTGTAAGCATACCGACCAACATCTTCAACACTGCCGAGGTGGTTTAGGCCAGCAATAATTACCCATTGCGAAAACGCAAAGACAATATTTGCCCCTAAGGTAATACTGACCCCTCGTTTCAGATTCATATAATTAGCGCAACGTTATTTTTTATTGGCCTGAACTCTAATAATAGAAAGCATCGCCAGCCCGATTTATTCTGTATTCCAAAGGCTCATAAACATCTCGCCTTACGGCGAATATACCATAGCACCCAGCGATGCGAAGCCGGTTAATTTTCAATCTTTCCGGACAATGGTCAAACATCAACTCATTTTTGTGTCGATTTCTTCCGGATGACGATGATGGATGCAGCACCAAACAACAATATCAACCAACTGATTGGCTCAGACACTTGAGTGGCTGGCACAATAGACGCTTGTCGAACTGCGAAAGCACTGACCGGTAACACAGTAGGTATATCTCTCACTAAGAACGATGAATAAGCATCCCGTTGAACCACGTCGACAACGGTATTGTTGGCAAAATATGGCACATGATTGCCCGAATAATCGTTACCAGCATCATCGGAAAAGTGAAATTCACCCTGGGAGAGGAAACCAAGATAAAAACTTGAAGGGTCATTATCCGAAGCTAACAGACCACCTGAGTACATGGTATTGGTGTCACCATTCTTTAGAGTCAGGTAATCTGTTCGATTGATAAAGCTTTCCCAAGTATCGCCAAATAGGTCAACCAGCGCTTTCAGCGAAAAAAGTTCTCTGCCTGTCGGCACTGCAGCATCGATTGCATAGTTGGGCTCGGATGGATCGATACCAATGTTGTAGCCCAAAGAAGCCAGCATGGTATTGAACTCCGAGCGCGTCGCTAAGCGCCAACCTTGGTAGATACCACCCACAGCGGTATCAGCTAACACGTCGGAAAAGATTCTTCCTTCATTGTAAGATAAGTTCATCCAGTCCAATGCCGAACCTTTTTGATCCCGAACAAAATCAAAGGTACCCGACATAGCAATTAAACCCGCTTGAACGTGACAAGACGCACCAAGCATCAATACGAGAATTAACGCTCTCATTTCTTCCCCAAATAGCAGCACTGTGAGTTATAGATCGCTCTTTTTGAACGACTTAGATTTATAACCGCTGACTATACAGTGAGTTATATTTGAATAACATGTCAAAAATACAACAATCACGGTTTTTTGACACTCGTCAAACAGCATCATTACAAAGACAATGGTTATTAAAGGAAAGTGGCTCACATGGCTTAAGCGCGACAACATTGCAGGAGCAAATGTTGAACAGCTTTAGCTGGCCCGAAGGGGGAGCCACATGGAGGTGGCGAATAACAGTGGCTACGAAGCTGGGAGCCTGCGGCACTTCAGCGCGAGATTAGCGCGCCGTTAGGCGCTTAAACGACAAAAGGCCACCCTATTGGGTGGCCTTCTGACGTTTTATTAGGTGCCTGGCGGTGACCTACTCTCACATGGGGAAGCCCCACACTACCATCGGCGCAGTTGCGTTTCACGTCTGAGTTCGGAATGGGATCAGGTGGGTCCACAACGCTATGGCCGCCAAGCGAAAAAGTTAACTTAGAAACCCAACCGCTAATGCTTAGCAGTTGCTTTGAAATTCTTGGATGTCACTCTATTGAGTCAATCATGTTTAGTCAGAGCTCATTTATACAAAACCGCTCGGGCGTTGTATGGTTAAGCCTCACGGGCAATTAGTACAGGTTAGCTTAACGCCTCACAGCGCTTCCACACCCTGCCTATCAACGTCGTAGTCTTCGACGACCCTACAGGACTCTTAAAGAGTCAGTGAGAACTCATCTCGAGGCTCGCTTCCCGCTTAGATGCTTTCAGCGGTTATCGATTCCGAACTTAGCTACCGGGCAATGCGACTGGCGTCACAACCCGAACACCAGAGGTTCGTCCACTCCGGTCCTCTCGTACTAGGAGCAGCCCCTCTCAATTCTCAAACGCCCACGGCAGATAGGGACCGAACTGTCTCACGACGTTCTAAACCCAGCTCGCGTACCACTTTAAATGGCGAACAGCCATACCCTTGGGACCGACTTCAGCCCCAGGATGTGATGAGCCGACATCGAGGTGCCAAACACCGCCGTCGATATGAACTCTTGGGCGGTATCAGCCTGTTATCCCCGGAGTACCTTTTATCCGTTGAGCGACGGCCCTTCCATACAGAGCCGCCGGATCACTATGACCTACTTTCGTACCTGCTCGATGTGTCTATCTCGCAGTTAAGCTGGCTTATGCCATTGCACTAACCGTACGATGTCCGACCGTACTTAGCCAACCTTCGTGCTCCTCCGTTACGCTTTGGGAGGAGACCGCCCCAGTCAAACTACCCACCAGGCAGTGTCCCAGCACCGGATAACGGTGCATGGTTAGAACATCAAACATACAAGGGTGGTATTTCAAGGATGGCTCCACAACATCTGGCGACGCTGCTTCAAAGCCTCCCACCTATCCTACACATGTAGGCTCAATGTTCACTGCCAAGCTATAGTAAAGGTTCACGGGGTCTTTCCGTCTAGCCGCGGGTACACTGCATCTTCACAGCGATTTCAATTTCACTGAGTCTCGGGTGGAGACAGCATGGCCATGGTTACACCATTCGTGCAGGTCGGAACTTACCCGACAAGGAATTTCGCTACCTTAGGACCGTTATAGTTACGGCCGCCGTTTACCGGGGCTTCGATCAAGAGCTTCGCATACGCTAACCCCATCAATTAACCTTCCGGCACCGGGCAGGTGTCACACCGTATACGTCATCTTTCGATTTAGCACAGTGCTGTGTTTTTAATAAACAGTCCCAGCCATCTGGTCACTGCGACTGACAATAGCTTAGAGAGCAAGTCTCATCACCGTCATCAGCGTACCTTCTCCCGAAGTTACGGTACTATTTTGCCTAGTTCCTTCACCCGAGTTCTCTCAAGCGCCTTGGTATTCTCTACCCAACCACCTGTGTCGGTTTGGGGTACGGTTTCTTGTAATCTAGAGCTTAGAGACTTTTCCTGGAAGCAGGGCATCAACAACTTCACTACCGTAGTAGCTCGTCTCGTATCTCAGCCTAAAGAATCCCGGATTTACCTAAGATTCAAGCCTACATACTTTCACATGGACAACCAACGCCATGCTTGTTTAGCCTTCTCCGTCCTCCCATCGCAATTACAAGAAGTACAGGAATATTAACCTGTTTCCCATCGACTACGCTTCTCAGCCTCGCCTTAGGGGCCGACTCACCCTGCCCTGATTAACATGGGACAGGAAACCTTGGTCTTTCGGCGAGGGGGCTTTTCACCCCCTTTATCGTTACTCATGTCAACATTCGCACTTCTGATATGTCCAGCAAACCTTACGATTCACCTTCATCCACTTACAGAACGCTCCTCTACCACTTGTCAAAGACAAGTCCGTAGCTTCGGTGCATAGCTTAGCCCCGTTACATCTTCCGCGCAGGCCGACTCGACTAGTGAGCTATTACGCTTTCTTTAAAGGATGGCTGCTTCTAAGCCAACCTCCTAGCTGTCTAAGCCTTCCCACATCGTTTCCCACTTAGCTATGACTTTGGGACCTTAGCTGACGGTCTGGGTTGTTTCCCTTTCCACGACGGACGTTAGCACCCGCCGTGTGTCTCCCGGATAGTACTCAACGGTATTCGGAGTTTGCAAAGGGTTGGTAAGTCGGGATGACCCCCTAGCCTTAACAGTGCTCTACCCCCGTTGGTATTCGTCCGAGGCGCTACCTAAATAGCTTTCGAGGAGAACCAGCTATCTCCCGGCTTGATTGGCCTTTCACCCCTAGCCACAGGTCATCCCCTAACTTTTCAACGTTAGTGGGTTCGGTCCTCCAGTTGATGTTACTCAACCTTCAACCTGCCCATGGCTAGATCGCCGGGTTTCGGGTCTACACCTTGCAACTAGACGCGCAGTTAACACTCGCTTTCGCTACGCCTCCCCTAGTCGGTTAAGCTTGCTACAAAATGTAAGTCGTTGACCCATTATACAAAAGGTACGCAGTCACACCCGAAGGTGCTCCCACTGCTTGTACGTATACGGTTTCAGGTTCTATTTCACTCCCCTCACAGGGGTTCTTTTCGCCTTTCCCTCACGGTACTGGTTCACTATCGGTCAGTTAGGAGTATTTAGCCTTGGAGGATGGTCCCCCCATGTTCAGTCAAGATGTCACGTGTCCCGACCTACTCGATTTCACTTCAAAGG
>NZ_NGNS01000001.1 GCF_002165625.1 Neiella marina | reverse complement strand
TTCAGTTAAAGTGCTGTGGCAAGGATGGCTCAAATTACAAGCCATCCTTGAAGGGTACGAGCTAGCCAAGTCTCTTGAACTCTAAGATGTGATCAAGAGACAGGCCAATCGGCTGCCTTTTTGCTCTCGAGAACAACTCTATTAATTAGACATCGAGGTTCTCGACGTTTAAGGCGTTGTCTTCAATGAACTCGCGGCGCGGTTCAACCTGATCGCCCATCAGCGTGGTGAACAATTGATCACAACCGATGGCGTCTTCGATGGTCACACACAACATCCGGCGCGTGTCTGGATCCATGGTCGTTTCCCACAACTGCTCAGGGTTCATCTCACCAAGACCTTTGTAGCGTTGAATGTTCAAACCACGCTTCGACTCAGTGATCAACCACTCCAACGCTTCAACAAAGGTTGTTACCGGACGAGTGCGCTCGCCACGCTGAACAAAGCCACCCGCTTCAATCAAGTTGGCAATCTGATCGCCAAGTGCTGTGATTTGCTGGTAGTCCTTCGATTTAATGAAGTCTGCCGAGAACAGGTAGTCAGTATCGATACCGTGCTGACGAACCGTCACTTTCGGTAAGTACTGATGAGTTTCTTCGTCTTGGGCAATGCCAGCCGTGTAAGTCGTGCCACCGGCAGCCAAAGAATCCAGTTCGGTCTGGAAGTCAGCAAGCCATTCTTGCATGCCCGCTTCGTTATCAAGCATGGCTTGCAGTACCGGACGAGTGTAAATCAAACGATCCAGTACTTCTGTTGGCCACAAGCGCTTTAGGCGTTTGATGATGTCTTGTACGTCGTGGTACTTGTTCACCAAGCCTTCAAGTTGTTCGCCGGCAATCGCTGGCGCATCTGGATTAACAAACAACGATGCTTTATCTAGCGCTAATGCAGTGAGGTACTCATTCAGCACGTCATCGTCTTTAATGTACTGCTCTTGTTTGCCTTTCTTCACTTTGTAAAGTGGTGGCTGAGCAATAAAGATATGGCCTCGCTCGACCAGCTCTGGCATTTGACGATAGAAGAAGGTCAACAGCAAGGTACGAATGTGGGAGCCGTCGACGTCGGCATCGGTCATGATAATGATGCTGTGATAACGCAGTTTATCGGCGTTGTACTCATCGCGACCAATGCCTGTGCCCAGCGCAGTGATCAGGGTTGCCACTTCTTGTGACGACAGCATCTTATCGAAACGTGCTTTTTCGACGTTTAGGATTTTACCTTTAAGCGGCAAAATCGCTTGGTTCTTGCGGTTTCGGCCCTGCTTTGCAGAACCGCCCGCTGAGTCACCCTCCACTATGTATAGTTCAGAGAGTGCCGGGTCTTTTTCCTGACAGTCCGCCAACTTACCAGGCAAGCCAGCTAAGTCCAGCGCACCTTTACGGCGGGTCATTTCACGCGCTTTACGAGCAGCTTCACGAGCTCGTGCGGCATCAATGATTTTACCAATAATGGTTTTTGCTTCGTTTGGTTTTTCCAGCAGGTAATCCGACAGGTGGGTGCCCATCGCCGTCTCAACTGCTGGCTTCACTTCAGAAGAAACCAACTTGTCTTTGGTTTGCGAAGAAAACTTCGGATCCGGTACTTTGACCGAGATAACCGCCGTCAAACCTTCACGGGCATCATCACCGCTAGCAGTAGTTTTAGTCTTCTTATTGAAGCCCTCTTTTTCCATGTAAGTGTTGAGGGTACGGGTCAACGCGGCGCGGAAACCAGCAAGGTGAGTACCGCCATCGCGCTGTGGAATATTGTTGGTAAAACAGAAGATGTTTTCTTGGAAACCATCATTCCATTGCATTGCCACTTCAACCGCAATGCCATCTTCTTCACGGGTGTGAGTGAAGTGGAATACTTCTGGATGAATTGGCGTTTTGTTTTGGTTGAGGAATTCAACGAATGCCTGAATACCACCTTCATAGCTGAAGTGATCTTCACGGCCATCGCGCTCGTCTTTCAGCTTGATTGATACGCCAGAGTTCAAGAACGACAGCTCGCGCAGACGCTTGGCCAAAATGTCGTAGTGGAAATTAATGTCGCTGAAAATTTGATCCGAAGGCCAGAACCGAATGCGAGTACCGGTTTTTTCGGTTTCGCCAACAACGCCCAACGGCGCATTTGGCACGCCTAGGGTATAGACCTGCTCGTGAACATTACCTTCACGGCGAATGCGCAGCTCCAGCTTTTCAGATAAGGCGTTTACAACCGACACACCCACACCGTGCAAACCACCGGAGACTTTGTAGGAGTTGTCATCGAACTTACCGCCTGCATGCAGTACGGTCATGATCACTTCGGCAGCAGACACGCCCTCTTCTGGATGCATCCCCACCGGAATACCACGGCCATCATCGCTAACGCTAACTGAACCATCAGCATGGATGGTGACAATAATGTCATTACAATGTCCCGCCAGTGCCTCATCGATTGAGTTATCAACTACCTCGAACACCATATGGTGCAGACCGGTGCCATCATCGGTGTCGCCGATATACATGCCAGGACGCTTACGAACCGCGTCAAGGCCTTTCAATACTTTAATACTGGAAGAGTCATACTCGTTAGACATAGGGTCACTCTTATCAAGTTACTAATTGCCCGCGTTCCACGTGGAACAGCTTAAAGGGCCGATTCGCCGCGGCTAATTGCGGTCGAACTTGTTCTACAAACAATTCGTCCGTCGCGGTGATAAAGACCTGTGATTTTATCGCGATTAGGCACTCAATTAATAGTGCCCTGCGCGCTTCATCTAGCTCTGCAGCGAAGTCATCGATCAAATAAATGCAGGAAGTACCCTGAGATTCGGATAACAGCGATCCCTGCGCTAATAAAAGAGCAGCTACCAAGAGCTTGAGTTGCCCGCGTGAACAGGTTTCTTCGGCAGCTACGCCATCCACTTTGAGTTTGAATCCACCTCGGTGTGGACCCAATTGGGTATGGCCTGTTTTTAAGTCCCGGTTGTAACCATCTTGAAGCTGGCTCAAGTAGTCGTCGCCCTGAGCCGTTGCAGACCAGCCAGACTGATAGCTCAACTCAACGGCGGAACCGGGTAAAAATTGGTCGGTAAAGGTTACTAGGGCAGCCTGTAGCTGAGCAACAAACTCCGTGCGCATTTGGGTGATCAGGCGCCCGTTTTCAACAAAGTCATGCTCCCAAGGTGCTACTTGGCTGTAAGGCAGCTGCTGACGGACCATGGCATTGCGTTGTTTTAGTGATCGGGCATAGCGACGCCACGCCGGATAAAACAATTCTTGCCGGTAGAACAATCCCCAATCGAGGAACTGCCGTCGGACTTTGCTGCCACTGGTAAGCAACACCGGACTGTCAGGTGTCAGGATTTGAATTGGCAACAGGCCAACTAATTCAGCCAAACGTTGAGTCGACTCGCCGTTGATACGAATTTCCGGTTCGCCACTGCGAGTGCGTTTCATGCCGACACGGTAGTGGACATCACGACGCTGGAGTTCAGCAAAAATGGTGAAGTCCTGCTGCTCATACTGAATCAGTTGTTTATGACGATGAGTGCGGAACGAGCGCCCTGAACCAAGCATGTGAATGGCTTCAAGCACGCTGCTTTTACCAGCACCGTTTTTACCATAAATGAAATTGAAGCCAGACGAAGGATGAATCGACAGCTCAGAAATATTGCGCACAGCCTGAATGGCGAGCCTGGATATGGTCATTCAGTCAATGAGCACCAGAAAATAAAAGCACAGTGTACCTTGAACCATGCCCTAGCCCAACACTTGAAAGAGTCCAGCTACGGCTTAGGCAAACGCAATGTGATGGTAGTGGAGTTTGCCTTCTCGTCGGTATCCATTTGAATGTCGCCCAGCTGCGCTTCAATGAGTAGCTTGGCCGAATAAGTCCCTAAGCCAGAGCCTCCCGATTTGCCTTCGGTAGCGTACTTATCAAAAAATACATCACGCACTTCTTCTGGCACCACACCGTCGTTAGCAATACTGATTTCAATTTGCTGCGCGTCATTTTGGCCAATATCAATGCGTACCGCACTTTTCGGGCGAGCCGCTTCAAAAGCATTTTTCAGCAAGTTATTGAACACCGAAAACATCAACAACTCCTCGCCCTTGCACACCATGGATTCGGCGCCTTTACTCTTGGGCCAAAACACATTACAGGTGATCCGTTTACTATCGAACACTCGCTTGGTGCTGGTGACGACATCTTGCAGTAGCGCAATGGTGTCGACAGGCACAGGCGTTAAGGTGTACTGATTGGTCTCAATCTTGTAGACGATCTGAGTCAGGTTAATCAGGTTCATCAGCTGACGAGCCATGGTATCAATGTCACCAGCCAACTCGGTCACCATATTTGGCCGCTTGGCATTGAGCGCGACTTGCTCTGCTGCCGCCAAAATACCCGCCAATGGCCCTTTGATATCATGGCGAACCACCTGCTCAGCAGCTTCTTTGGCCTCCGCCGCTTCGATCATGTCATCGTAACTATCCTGAATTTCTCGAACTCGCCAAATTTGGCGCATCAAATTGCGAACTCGCATTTGCAATAGTTGCGGTTGAATCGGCTTGGTAATGAATTCGATGGCGCCAAGCTGAATACCTTTGATTTCCGCCTCTTGTTCGGTCATGGCGGTCACCATAATAACGGGAATGTGCTGAGTGGCAGGATCTTCACGGAGGGTTTCCAACACTTCGTAACCGCTGATTTCTGGCATCATGATATCGAGTAACACCAAGTCAGGCGGCGTATCACCCTGACAAATGTCCAGCGCTTTGCGGCCATGGTTGGCCAATCGCACCTTGTAATCGTCTTTCAATAGATCGGCCAGCAAACGCAAATTATCCGGCGTATCGTCAACAATCAGGATATTGCCCTCTTTTAGCTTGGAAGCATCTTGCCCTGATTCGCTATCACTAACATCAGCCAAGTCGACGCTCGGCTTGACCACTTCTGCCGGCGGCTCTTCGACCGGTTGCTTCATCCGAATTTCTGACGGAATACGAGCGGGACGCTTGAACGCCCGCTCGATTCGCTCACGCATCATATGAGGCGTAAACGGTTTGATGATCAACTCACTGACACCATAGGCAATGGCTTCACGGACTTTGTCGCGTTCGGCTTCTGCGGTCACCATAACAAAAGGAATGCGTTGCCAATCGGGGCTTTCTTTCACGGCTTTAAGAAAGTCGATACCCGTCATTACCGGCATATTCCAATCAGACAAAATGACGTCCACTTTATGATTTCGCAGCACGCGCAGAGCCTCTGCACCATTGCTGGCCTGATGAACTTCTTTGGCACCATACTGGCGTAGCTGCTGGGCAGTGATTTTGCGCATGGCTTCCATATCTTCAACGACTAAGGCAATGGCGTTGGACTTCATCATTCGAGCGTTCCTTTGTTAGCGCATAGTATGACTATGATGAACTCCACAAAGTGTAGCCATAAAAACAGCCATCGAACGTTGAATTAACTGATAAATATCTATTTTTTGAAACAACTAGCTGACTACAGGGAGGCTGAAGTCAACCGTCGTGGTTTGCTCTTGGTCGTCACATTGCATGGCTATCTTGCCGCCCATCACCTCAACCATTAGCTTCGCTGAGTAGGTGCCAAGACCAGACCCCAGGCGTTTACCACTGGTCACGTACTTGTCAAAAAAGCAGTGGCGAATGTTGGTGGGCACCATGCCATCATTGCGAATAGAACATTTGACCAGGGTGTTGTTCTGCGCCAATGACAATGACACTTGCACGGCAGTTCGCTCGCGTGCTGCCTCAAAAGCATTCTTAATCAGATTGGAGCTCACCGCGTAAAGCAAAGTATCTTCTGCGGAAACCATCAACTGTTTGCGACTAATAGCGTTTGCATCCCAGTAAAGATTGCAGGTCAACTGCTTCACTTGATACACCGACTTACAATTGTCGATCACCAATTTCAGCACTTTGACCAGATCAACGGCTTTGGCCTGATACTCAAACAAGCCCATTTCAATCTTATATAAATCAACTGAGCGAGCAACCAGGCTCAATACCTGACGAGTAGTGGTTTCGACATTCTTAGCGAGATCAGCAATGCTATCTCGGTGACCGGCTTTGCTGTTAATTTGTTCGGCCAGCGCCAATATTGCCGATAGCGGCGCTTTAATGTCATGGCGCATTAATTGCTCTGCAGAATCGCGCGCGACTGCCGCCGATACCATGAAATCATAACTGTCTTGCAATCGATGAAGACGACGGACGTGATGCATAAAGTTGCGCACTTTTGATAACAGCAGCACCGGGTCAACAGGCTTGGTGATGTACTCAATGGCGCCAAGCTCAGTGCCTTTGATTTCAGCATCAAGGCCGTGAACCGCAGTCACTAGAATCACTGGAATGTTTTCGGTCACAGGTGATTGACGCAATTTATTTAGTACATCGTAGCCGCTGATCTCTGGCATCATAATATCGAGCAACACTAAGTCTGGTTGATCGTCAGAGCGACATATTGCCAATGCCTTTTGGCCGTTATTCGCTAATCGAACGCGATACTTGTCTTTCAATAAAGTCGACAAGTGCAACAAGGTATCGGGCGTATCGTCAACAATCAGCAATGAGCCGTCTTTGCTGTCAATGGAACCCTGAGCTGCATCTTCGCTTGCTTGCTCGGGTTCGGCGGCCAGTGGCTGTTGTTCACTAAGTTGCAATGGCACTCGCACCGGATTGCGCACTGCTCGGATAAGCCGAGATCGCAAGATAGCGGGAGTAAATGGTTTGACGACGATTTCACTGACGCCGTAGTGAACCGCCAGTTTGACTTTGGTCCCCTCAGATTCCGATGTCACCATCACGAAAGGGATACGCTGCCAATGGGGGTTTTGCCGCACCCGTCTGAGTAGCTCAAGGCCATCCATTAATGGCATATTCCAGTCTGAGACAATCAGGTCAACTCGGTTGTTTTGTAGCACTTGCAACGCTTCTTTGCCATTAGATGCCTGCAGTACTTTTTGCGGACCATATTGAATGACTTGATCAGCGGTGATTTTTCGCATCACCTCAATGTCTTCAACAACCAGCACCACAGTATTTTTGGTCAGCATGCTGTCCGCCTTATCGCCCGAGTCATAAGACAGTGTAGACCGCGAGCCTGTTGAGCAAGCATAAAAAAACCGCCCGATTGGGCGGTTCTTGTCAGCCGTTGCTTTGGTCGACGCTAGAGTCGCATTGGCATCACCACATAAAGCGCACTGTCGTCGTCAGCGTTTTCAATCAGCCCACTGCTATTTGGGTCATTGAGTGTAAACCGAACGTTTTGACCATCAACGGTGTTGAGCACATCGAGGATGTAGCTGACGTTGAAGCCCACTTCCATTGCTTCGCCCTGATATGACACCGCAATGGCTTCTTCGGCCTCTTCCTGCTCTGGGTTATTGGCACTGATCTTCAGCTCATCAGTATCGATTTGCAGACGCACGCCGCGGAACTTCTCATTAGATAGAATGGCAACGCGGGCAAATGCTTGTTTGAGGGTTTCCTTATCGCCTTCAACCAACTTATTACCACCACGTGGCAATACCCGACGATAGTCAGGGAAACGACCATCAACCAGCTTGGAAGTAAACAAGTAATCGCCAATATCGGCACGAATATGGTTTTCAGACAATTGCACCGTCACTGGCTTGTCATCCTGATCCAACAGCCGCATCAGCTCCAAAATACCTTTACGTGGCACAATGCACTGGAATGGTTCTTGTAGCTCAGGTACAGCAATGCGCGACAATGCTAGACGGTGACCATCGGTTGCCACGGCAGTCAGAGTGCCTTCTGTGATCTCAAACAGCATGCCGTTGAGGTAATAACGGACATCCTGATTGGCCATCGAGAACTGGGACAACTCAATCAATCGACGCAACTCTTGCTGGGTTGCAGTAAACTGCATCGATGACGTTGATTCTTCAATCTGCGGAAATTCGGTATCAGGCAAGGTCGCCAGGCTAAAACGGCTACGGCCTGATTTAATCACCAAACGCTCACCTGAAAGATTCAGCTCAATCGCAGCGCCATCAGGCAACGTTCGGCAAATATCAACCAGCTTTTTGGCCGGTACAGTGATCGAACCAGGGGTTAATTCAGGGTCCGCCAGCTGTAACGTTGCGCACAACTCAACCTCTAAATCCGTACCGATCATGGTAAGTGAGCCATCACTTACGCGCATTAAGATATTGGCAAGAATAGGCAGCGTGTGCTTACGCTCAACTGCCCCGGATACCGCTTGCAGCGGTTTTAGAATTTGCTCACGATTGACCGTGAATTTCATATGCAATCCCTTTATCGCACCATTCTCATCACAGAGAGTATTAGGAAGACAGAGTCCGAATCAGATTCTGGTAATCTTCCTTAATATCATGACTTTCTTCGCGCAACTGTTCAATCTTACGGCACGCATGAAGTACCGTGGTGTGGTCGCGGCCACCGAATGCATCGCCAATCTCAGGCAAGCTGTGGTTAGTCAGCTCTTTCGCCAGCGCCATAGCAAGTTGGCGTGGGCGTGCCACAGAACGGCTACGACGCTTGCTGAGCAAATCAGCCAGCTTGATTTTATAGTATTCGGCAACAGTTTTTTGAATGTTGTCTATGGTGATCAACTTTTCCTGCAAAGCCAAGAGATCTCGCAATGCTTCGCGCACAAAATCGATATTAATTGCTCGGCCAGTAAAGTTTGCGTTAGCAATCACCCGATTCAACGCCCCTTCAAGCTCACGAACATTGGAGCGCAACCGCTTGGCAATAAAGAACGCCACTTCATCAGGCAGGTGAACATTACTTTCTTGTGCTTTGCGCATCAAAATCGCCACCCGAGTTTCTAGTTCAGGCGGTTCGATGGCAACCGTCAGACCCCAACCAAAACGCGATTTAAGGCGATCTTCAACGCCATCAATCTCTTTGGGGTATCGGTCCGAGGTCAGGATAATTTGCTGATTGCCTTCCAGCAGCGCATTAAAGGTATGAAAGAACTCTTCTTGCGAACGCTCTTTATTGGCAAAGAACTGAATGTCATCGATCAGCAAAGCGTCAACGCTACGATAGTAACGCTTGAACTCTTCAATGGCATTGTTTTGTAGGGCTTTAACCATATCCTGAACAAAGCGCTCAGAGTGCATGTACACCACTTTGGCGTTGTCTTTGCTTTGCAAAATGGCGTTGCCAACAGCATGAAGCAAATGGGTTTTACCTAAACCGGTACCACCATACAAAAACAGCGGGTTGTAAGCACCACCTGGATTCTCAGCCACCTGCGAAGCAGCAGCACGGCCAAGCTGATTCGATTTACCCTCGACGAAGTTGTCAAAGATATAGTTGTGGTTGATGTTGCTCTTATGGCGGATCTCTGGCTTAGGCTTATTGCCACGATCCCAAGGATTGGACGTCGCTTGTGCAACGGGCTTTGGATCCGCTGGCATTTCTGGTGCCACAGGTGTTGGCGGTGCAATGTTGCCAATATCGAGATGCAGCGCCGGAGCATCAGGACCACAAGCTTGCGCCAGCAGCTCATTGATTCGACCACGATAATTATCACTCACCCAATCAAGCACAAAGCGGTTGGGAGCGAACAATACCAGGCGTTCGCCATCAAAATCGGCTTGCAACGGCCGAATCCAAGTACTGAATTGTGACGCTGGCAACTCGTGTTTAAGGGTTTCAACACAGGTCTGCCACAACGAAGCGGTCAATGCCATCTCCTCATAGTTAAACATCGCCACCACGGCCTATTACTATCGAACAGGCGAAAACGACCGTCGGATACAGTCGAATATAGGGGGAGGGATCATCTGTTAGCTGGGCAGACATTATGCGGGATCTATAACGCCCTTTCCAGATCGTTTTCGATCATTTATCAAAGGGTTATCAACAAGCGCAACTAATTGAATAAAATCAACAAAAAACACATACCAACAAGTTATCAAAGGTTTTTGAACAACAATTGAACAAGGATCGCACAGGGATCATTTTTTACTGCGATCAAAATTTGTTCACCTTAAGGCGTTGACTCTGGCGTGTTGGTCGCATAAAATTCGCCCTCATTTTTTAGGGGACTGCCAGTTTCTTTATCGATAACGGCGGTCTGTCCAGGCTTCAATAGCCAAACAAATTAGTTTTAGGTAGAACCATGAAAAGAACTTTTCAACCAAGCGTATTGAAGCGCAAGCGTAACCACGGTTTCCGTGCTCGTATGGCCACTAAAAACGGTCGCCAAGTTTTGGCTCGTCGCCGTTCTAAAGGTCGCGCTAAGCTAAGCAAATAAGCACACCTTTTTATTACAGTGTCGTCTTATTCATATGGGCGGGAGTTACGACTGTTAACTCCCGCCCATTTTAATTCTGTCTTTCAAGGCAAACCAATTCGAGTTGGTTCGTCGCACCTGACCCTACTCGCAACTCCAAATAATCTCCCCCATCCGCGTCTTGGATTTGCTGTATCGAAAAAATCAGCAAAACTAGCTGTGCAGCGCAATCGCATCAAACGGGTGATTCGAGATAGCTTCCGCCTCAATCAACATCATCTACCGAATGTGGATATCGTCGTGATCGGCAAAGCAGGAGTTGGTACACTTGCCAAACCTGAATTACAGCAACTGGTGAAACAACTATGGCCTCGATTAAAAAAGCGTTGTCGTACATCGCAATAGCGCCAATTAAGTTTTATCAGTGGTTTATCAGTCCACTCCTCGGGCAACGCTGTCGGTTTCATCCGAGTTGCTCTCACTACGCCATTGGCGCCATCGAAACTCACGGAGTGATAAAAGGGAGTTGGCTGGCTACTCGCCGCATATTAAAATGCCATCCCTTTCATCCCGGTGGGCACGATCCGGTACCGGAAAAAACGCCAGCAAAGAACCAATAAATTATGGAATCACAACGTATTTTTATATTCGTCGGCCTGATGTTGGTCAGTGTGCTGCTTTACCAGGAATGGCAAAGCATGTACGGACCTCAACCGACACCAGCTGCAACGCCTGAGCTTGCGGTGAACGATTCGGCAGTACCGAGTTCAGATGATGTGCCACAAGCTTCATCATCAGCGCAGGCTGCGGTGCCTTCAGCAACCGTCGCAACAGGCAAGCTGATCACGCTTGAAACCGACGTTCTGCGTCTGAAAGTGGATTTGACTGGCGGTGATATCGTTGAGTCGGAGTTACTGGCTTTTCCGATCGAGCAAGGCGGCTCAGAACCGATGCAAATTCTGCATCGTAACAGTCATTTTGAATACATCGCTCAAAGCGGTTTAATTGGCAATGATGGCCCAGATAGCAAAGGTCGCCCTCTGTACCAAGCTGACGGCGACTCGTTTGTTGCTCAAGATGGTCCGCTCGTGGTTAACCTCAAGCATGTCACTGAGGCGGGTGTCACTGTTGTCAAACGCTTCGTTCTGACACCAGGTAGCTACACCGTGGGACAGGACTTTGAAGTCATCAACAGCAGCGGCCAGAATCTGGTGATGCAGCCATTCATGCAGCTCAAGCAAACCATTGCCGGTGAGTCTGGCAGCATGATGATGCCAACCTACCGTGGCCCAGCTTACTCAACAGCCGACGAGCGCTACAGCAAATACACCTTTGATGACTTAACAGACAAGGCGTTAAACAAAACCACTCAAGGTGGTTGGGTGGCGATGCTGCAGCACTACTTCGTCTCAGCTTGGGTACCAGACGCCGACAGCAACAACCAGCTCTATACCAATAGTGTTCGCGGTAGCGGCATTGTCGGCATGAAAGGCGAGCAGTTAGTGATCCCTGCGGGTGACACCAAAACTGTGTCAGCGTCGTTCTTTGTTGGCCCGAAAGACCAAGAGCGCCTGTCAGCCCTGTCTCCAACCTTAAATTTGACCGTGGATTACGGCTTCTTGTGGTGGCTAGCGCAGCCATTGCATTGGCTGCTGACTCTAGTGCAAGGCTTGGTTGTCAACTGGGGTGTCGCCATTATCGTGGTCACCATCATTATCAAAACCTTCTTGTATCCGTTGACTAAAAAGCAATATGAGTCGATGGCGCGGATGCGAGTATTGCAGCCAAAAATGAAGGCGCTGCAAGAACGTTATGCTGAAGATAAGCAAAAACTGCAGCAAGCGATGATGGAAATGTACCGCAAAGAGAAGGTCAATCCATTGGGTGGTTGTTTGCCGCTATTGCTGCAAATGCCGATTTTCATCGCTTTGTACTGGGTACTGCTTGAGAGTGTTGAGCTCCGCCACGCCGGTTTTGCACTTTGGATCACCGACTTGTCAGTAAAAGACCCGTACTTCGTACTGCCAATTCTGATGGGCGCATCGATGTTCCTGATGCAGAAACTATCGCCTACCACCATCACTGATCCAATGCAGCAAAAGATCATGATGTTGATGCCTGTGTTCATGACCTTCTTGTTCGTGACCTTCCCAGCAGGTCTAGTCCTGTACTGGGTGGTGTCTAACCTGATTTCAATTGCTCAGCAGTTGATGATTAATCGCGCCATTGAAGCTAAAAATGCTCAATAACGAGTTGATTAATTGATGAAAAAGCCACCTGCGGGTGGCTTTTTTTATGCTTGCAGTAGGGCCGAGCTGCGCTAGTATAAAACCAACTCCACTCGATAGTGTTCTTGGATTGGAAGTGAGTTTGCAGGCCCTACAACTCACTTCCTATAACAACAGGGATTCCAAGTATGTCTGCTTCACAAAACCAAATATCCACCTATGTTGAATCGGCGCTGCGTATCGGCGTCATCGCACTGCTGATTTTCTGGTCTTACAGCATCATCAAACCATTTGTTTTGGTGGTGGTCTGGGGCGCCATTATTGCAGTGGCGCTCTACCCTCTGTTTCTGAAATTCAGAAACTTACTCGGTGGTAACAATAAGTTGGCGTCGATCTTATTTACCATTATTGCTCTGGCGATTCTCATCACGCCAACCGCGATGCTGGTTAATTCCACCGTCGATTCGGCGAAGGATCTTAGACACAAAGTCGAAACAGGCACCCTGCAGGTCTCCAAACCCGATGAAAAAGTCAAAGACTGGCCAGTGATTGGCGAACAAGTCTATGACATTTGGGATGATGCCTCGCAAGATATTGAGATGGCTTATGAGCGCCATCAGAAAACTCTCGATCCACTCAAAGATAAAGCGATTGCAGCCATTTCTGGCGCAGGCGCTGGTATTGGTATGTTTTTGGTCGCCATCATTATCGCCGGCGTGTTCATGGCATTTGCCGATGGCTGTGCGGCGGCGGTGAAGAAATTTGGGCAACGCATGGCTGGCGAAACAGGTGCTAAGTTCGCCACCTTGTCCAGCGCTACCATTAAAAGTGTCGCCCAAGGCGTCCTTGGTGTTGCCTTTATTCAAGCCTGTGCCGGTGGCCTGGTGATGATTCTAGCCGGTATTCCAGCTGCTGGACTATGGGCTTTAGCAATCATGATTTTAAGTACCGTGCAGCTCGGGATAGGCATTACCCTGATCGTTATCGGCACCGCCAGCTGGGCTTTCTCGAATATTTCCATGGCCGCAGCCATCGCCTACACCATTGCCATGGTGGTCGTTGCGCTGGCAGATAACGTCCTCAAACCAATCCTCATGGGCCGCGGCGTCGATGTGCCAATGCTGGTCATCTTCCTTGGTGCTATTGGTGGTTTCGTTAGCTCAGGCATCGTCGGCTTGTTTACCGGAGCGGTGATCTTAGTGATCACCTATGAGATTTTCATTCACTGGCTTAACAAAGACATCGAAGCGTAACGGACACAAAGGTAGTCAATCACATGACAGAGAAGGACAACGAGCAGCAATCTGCAGAGCAAGCGAACAAGAGTGATGCGCTGCAAAAGGTCAGTAAGATCCTGCTTGGTTTATGCGCAGTATTCTTTGTGCTGTATTTGATCATGGACCGCTTTGCGCCAGACACTGAGCTGGCGCGGGTTAAGGTCTATATCACTCCAGTTACGCCTGAGGTCTCAGGCCACATCAAAGAGATTCACGTGAAACAAAGTCAGATCCTCAAAGAGGGCGACTTGATGTTCACGATTGATCCTACCGACTATCAAGTAGCGGTCGAACAAGCGCAAGAAAATTTGCGGCTCGCAGGTAGCAAAGTTGGCGCTCAAATGGCCGATGTGGAAGTTGCCCAAAGCCGCTTGGCTGACGCCAAAACTCAGCTTGAGACTATGGTCAAACAAACCGATCGTATCTTCTCCATGGCTGGCAAAGGCATTATTTCTCAAGCGGATGCCGATGATGCCCAAGGCAAACTTGATGCTGCCGAGGCGCGAGTGATCACCGCTGAGGCTGATTTGCAAAAAGCGCGGCGAGCATTGGGCGCTACCGGCGCCGACAATGCCAATATCAAAGCGGCGCTATTGCAACTTGAACAAGCGCAACTGGACTTGGCGCGCACCAAGCTGTACGCCAAAACCATTGGCGCACTGGCTAATCTGCAGGTTGAACGCGGCTACTTCGCCCAAGCAGGCAAACCAATTGCTAGTTACATCAACGCTGAAGATGTTTGGGTTGAAGCCTACTTCCGTGAGAACAACTTAGAGCATATTAACGTGGGTGACTCAGTCGCCATGGTGCTCGACAACGCCCCCGGCCGAGTATTCAAAGGCACCGTATCCAACATCTCTTGGGCGGTAGACTTCGGGGAAAATACCGATCCATCAAAGCTCGCCAAGTCAGAGCAAGCGAAAGGTTGGATGCGCGATCCTCAGCGTTTCCCGGTCACCATTACCTTTGATAATCGAGAGGAACTCAAAGGGCTGATGCGCCATGGCGGTCAGGTCGATGTCATTATCTACGCCACCGATAGTTGGATTCTCAACACCCTTGGCGCCATTTGGATCCGCATTGTCGCCATTATGTCGTACGCTCGTTAATGACCGCGCTGAACCCACAACAATTGTTACAACGTCGGGTCTATCGCCTGACGTTTGGCATGGTGGTGGCTTGCTTTGCCGCTTTTAGTCTCGACTTCCCTCTGGCCAACCTGATCTTGGTACTAGCAGCCAAGTTTCTCACCATCCCAGCGGCACCATCGGTCAAAGGGCTCATGGTGTTGGTACTCAGCCTCATCGTCATGCCATTGCTGTTCTCCGGCTTTGTCATGCTATTTGGCTTTGAGCCGCAAATCATGATTGTGATGCTGTCACTGCTGCTGATTTGGTTTTACTACTTGGGCACCGAGCAAAAATTCGTATTGCTCTCAACATTCGGCATTATCTTCCTCGTTCTTATCAGCTTCTTCGGCGTACTAAACGGTGTTGCAGTCACTGTTCTAACGGAAAACCTGATGAAAGCATCGCTGATAGCGCTTATTGTTTATGTCGTTGCACATATATTTTTTCCTGAGCCACAGCAAGATTTCCAATTGCCTGCGAGCCCGTATTCGGAGTTTGTTCGCACTCTGATCGCAGTCAAAAGCGTCATCGTGTTAATGCCGCTATTGGTGTTTTACTTGTACTTCTTGCCGTCCCACGCGCTCTTGGTGCTGATTTTCTCCGCCATGTTCCTGATGCAGGTCTCCACTAAGGAGTCATTAAAAGCGCTCAAGCTGTATTTCATCGTCAATATCGTCTCGGCACTGTTTGCCATCATCACGTACGAGCTGTTTGTAATGATCCCAAGCTTGGCTTATTTGCTGTTGTTTATGGCAACTCTCGGGGTCTATTTTGGCCGCGAAATATTTGTCGGTTCGAAACTTGGCAAAGTATACGCAGGGGCCATTACTGGCTATTTGGTGTTGTTCAGCGGCTTGGCGCTATCGAACGACAACAGTATTGATACCAAATCTTGGGATCGGTTGGTGCAAATTTTGTTTGCTTGTAGCTACATCGTCATCGTTGCCCACTCACTGGAACGCTGGCTATTCCGACGTTGGAAAGAGCGCTATGGTCACCGGCTAAACCTGACCAAAGCAAACTGAGCAGGTATACTGCCGCCGTTATCGTCATTTGAGAATTGTCGTCATGTTGGATCAAGACACCATCGTTGCCCAAGCTACGCCTCCCGGTCGCGGTGGCGTTGGTATTATTCGCGTTTCTGGCAACAAGGCAGCATTGGTGGCAGAGCAATTGCTCGGCAAAGTGCCAAAGCCTCGATATGCCGACTATTTGCCTTTCAGCGCCGATGGTGAAGTACTCGACCAAGGCATCGCCTTGTACTTTGTTGCCCCCAACTCGTTTACCGGCGAGGACGTATTGGAGCTGCAAGGTCATGGTGGCCCGGTTGTTATCGATATGCTGATCCGCGCCATTTGTAAAATTCCCGGTATCCGCATGGCCCGCCCTGGTGAGTTTTCAGAACGCGCTTTCCTCAACGACAAACTCGATTTAGCTCAGGCCGAAGCCATTGCCGATTTGATTGATGCCAGTTCAGAGCAAGCAGCACGCTCTGCCCTGCACTCGCTGCAAGGGGCATTTTCTAATGAAGTCCACCTGCTGGTGGAGCAAGTCATTAACCTGCGCTTATACGTTGAAGCAGCGATCGACTTTCCCGATGAAGAGGGTGTCGATTTCATCAGCGAAGGCAAGGTTGAAGAGCAGCTTGAGGGCATCATCAACCAACTCGAAACGGTGCAACAAGAGGCCAAACAAGGCAGCTTATTACGCGAAGGAATGAAAGTGGTTTTGGCGGGGCGACCAAATGCAGGTAAATCCAGTTTGCTAAATGCCTTGGCAGGACGAGAATCAGCCATTGTCACCGAGATTGCCGGGACCACACGCGATGTGTTGCGCGAGCATATTCACATTGATGGCATGCCACTTCACATCATTGATACCGCCGGGTTGCGAGAAACCGAAGATACCGTCGAGAAAATCGGTATTGAGCGAGCTTGGCAAGAAATTGATGAAGCCGATTTAGTATTGTTCCTGATCGACAGCACCGAAACCGACGCTACCGATCCCCACGATATTTGGCCAGAGTTTATCGACAAACTGCCAGACACTATGAAAATCACCGTGATCCGCAACAAAGCTGATTTGTCGGGCGAAGCCATTGAACATCATGATGAAGGTGAATCTCGAGTTATTTCTTTGTCGGCTAAATCGGGCGAAGGTGTTGAACAATTGCGCTCCCACCTAAAAGCTAGCATGGGCTACCAAAGTGCAGTCGAAGGTAAGTTCATGGCTCGCCAGCGCCACTTAGAAGCACTCAATCAAGCTCATGATCATCTAGAGCAAGGCTTAGCTCAACTGCAAGGTTTCCATGCCGGCGAACTACTGGCCGAAGATCTGCGTCAATGCCAACAAGCCCTGAATGAAATTACCGGCGAGTTTAGCTCCGATGATTTGTTGGGCCGAATATTTGGCAGTTTCTGTATCGGCAAATAGAGGGCCATTCAGCCCTCTTGTTATTCAACGATTCAACATTAGTGCCGACCAACATAATACAAAGCATTAGTCTGCTGTTGGTGTAGCTGAGCCACTTCACCATTGCGCCAACGAACCTCAATCGAAGCAATTTGCTGTGCATCAGCAACGCCAAAATGGACAGTATCAATTTGGCCCTGAGAGAACACCTCTCCCGCAGATGCCACTCGTTTAGTGAGCTGCTTGCCGGTCGAGGTGGTAACAACCACTTCAGCACCTAGTGGATCAAGCTGTTGCTCAGGGCTATAACCAACGCTCACCAACACATAGTTCCCCAATCCTTGAGTTTGGTTTTGGTACAAGTACCAGTAGCCTTCCTCTTCACTGCCATTGAGCAAGTCAACTTTGCCATCAAGGTCCCAATCAAAGGCTTGGCCCATATCGCCATGGCCGGGATCATCAACATCATGTGCGCCATGCACTGTGGTGATTTCAAAGCTGCCATTGCCATTGTTGAGCAACAATAAATCGGTGACCCGCTCTTTTAAGAAACCATAGCGATAAACAAACAAATCGGTCCAGCCATCATTGTTGAAATCGCCGTGGGTGACTCCCCGGTGATTACCGCCTTTTGGCAAATTCCATGCAGCCGACTGGTCATCGAAATGGTCGCCACGATTAATCAGCAGCAGATCCTGAATATTACGGTTGTTGGGTTGCCAGTCGTAACGGACATCGGTGACGCCAGATAGGGCAAACGAAATGTTCCAGTAAACAATGTTGTTGCGAACCCATTCAGCACGCCACTGGCCATTGCCCAAATGACCAATGTACAAACCATTTTCGAGTTGCTCATCAGGCCAGCCTTGCGCCATCGCCATATCGATCACCAAATGATCATCGGCGGTTTTCATTTCTTCAGGTAGCTGCACTGGTTGGAAACCAGTCGCTTTGACCACATGGCGGGTTTTGTTGCTGCCCAAGAACACTGGAAAATCACCATTGTATTGGCGATAGGTCAGGTTCATCTCATTGAGGACAATGGTATTTGGCGCATAAAAACTGATCTCGGTGCGGCCTTTTTCGCCATCATCACGAATATCGATCTTTTGAGTTAATGGGTTAAAATCAATCGACTTTTTCGACAGCTCATACAGCGTTTTACCGCGCGCAATATAGATGTCATAGCGGCCATCATTATTGACGTCCATTTCAGCCGCCGCTAAGTCGACCCATTCACCAGACGCAGATTCCGGTAGCCATTGGGCTGACATGTCGGTAAAGGTGAAGTCGCCATTGTTACGCCACAAGGTAATCGGCGAGAACAGCATCAAATCCGATTTGCCGTCGCCATCAAAATCGGTGATCAGGGCGCGCTCTCCAAATGCCTGTTCAAGTCCAGCAACTCGCTTGGGGCTGAAAGTGCCATCGCCATTGTTCTGGTAGAAAAGTTGCTGTGGGCCACTGGCATTGGGGTTGTTGGCGTTGATTAATGCCAAATCTAAATCACCATCACTGTCCATATCTAACCAGCGCGGTGAACGTCCTCGAGCTGGCGCATTAATACCTGCTTGCGCCGACACATCATTGAAGGTGCCATCATCATTTCGCAGCAAGGTGTACGACGTCGGACTGGTGCCATTGGCGCCACCAAATGCCACCATTAGATCAAGGTCACCATCACCGTCATAATCGGCCAGAGCTGAGCCATGGAAGTCTTGGACAAACGGAAATAGCGGCGTTATCTCTACTTGACCGTTGCCTTGGTTCATCACCAACTGAGTCGACACAAAGTTATGGTTGTTGAGAACGAAGTCGTAATGGCCATCACGATCAATGTCACCAATCGACGGGCCACCGTACTTGTATGTTTGTTCGGTGATCAGTCCCACCTGTTGTGAGATGTCATTAAAAACAGGTACATCAACATCGGACAACTCAACAAATTCAATGCTTTTCAAGGTAAAGCTGCCACTTCGCCCCGCCACTCGCAACGTTTGCTGGCCTAGTTGACTAAATTTAACCAAGACATTGAGGGTTTGCTGACCTTGAGTCGGAATATCGAGATTGTCGATAAGCAACTGTTCACCTGCATATAAACTCAAATTGGCATAAGCGGCGTGAGCATCAACAACTAAGTTGACCCGTTTGACCAACTCACCTTCAACGACAAAAGGTAAGTCGACCGACTTAGTATTACTGACCATCGCGGGTAAATCGATAGCCCGACACGAGTCAGATTGCGCCGCTGACAAGCAAGGATGTGGGCTATCATGATTGACCGAACAACCGCTAACTTGGACCATTGCGGCGATCAGAGATAAGCCGATTAGCCTAGTAGTGACGAGGGTATTGACGTGAGTACTGAACAACATTGAAATCCACCAATAAAGTAAATTGTTGACAACGATATAAAGGGAAAGAAAAAACCGCACTCTGAATACAGATAGCGGTTCATTCACAAGCCAATTGAACGGCGGTCGACTAACTCGATTTAATAGGGATCGTTGGGCTTAATCTTAATAATTTCGGCGTAGTCGACGATATTGTTTTGCTGTTTCCAGACCTCACACATTTTCTCTAATTTCGTCACTAGCTCCGGCATTTTGGCGGCCAAGTTGTTGGTCTCCCCCGGATCCTTGCTCAAATCATATAGCTCATATGCAGTGCCGGGCTGAGCCAAGGTTTGCAGATACCAACCCGGCTCAATGAGTAGCTTCCAGCGCCCTTGATAAATCACACTTTGCTGGCCTTTATCGTTGAAAAACAGTGCTTCAGGAGGCTCCATCGACTGTCCTTTTAAGCTCTTTAGGATACTGCGACCATCAGGTTGTCGTGGCGTTGCGCCGCGGAATTGCGCTGGAAATTCAGTGCCGCTAATTTCTAAAAACGTCGGTAGCAAATCACCAACCCAAACGACATCATCATTGATGGTGCCAGGCGCAATGACACCAGGCCAAGCGGCAATGCTGTGGGCGCGAGCGCCACCTTCCCACAACAAGGCTTTAACGCCAGTGTATGGCGCATTCATTAGGTCACCGATGTGCGATGCCGAACCATTGTCAGAAAAATACAGCACTAGGGTGTTGTCGTATTCCCCAGTCTTTTTCAGGCCTTCGAGCAACTTGCCAATGTTTTCATCCATTTTTTCCATCATGGCCGCATGAACAGCAGATTGAAGACGGAATTTTTCAATTTTCTGCGCTGATTGTTCAGTCCACATGGCATTGGCATTGCGCGTTTTTGCGTTGGCAGGAAACAACCCTTGAGCTACCAAGCCAGCGTGCCGATCATCGGCAATTTTCTGCAGATCAGCGTAGCGCTTGAGGTATTTTTGCACCAAGTGTTCCGGCGCTTGCAACGGTTTATGTGGCGCCCGATAAGCAACATACATGAAGAAAGGTTGGTCTTTTTTCGCGGCCTGTTGAATCATTTCAACGGCACGATCGGTCATGCTGTCGGTGGCATAAAAATTTTTGCCTGATTTACCATGACAAGCACCATAGTGCTTTTTGCTAAACGCATTGTCGGCATAGCAATGCATTTGGTAGTCGTAATCGTATTTCAGTTTGGCTTTCTGGTTACCCTCATAGTAGTCATGCTGGTCATCTGGGGTATAAAACAAGTTGCCCTGGGCGCCATGAAAAACAAAACTTTGCTGGAATCCGCGCTGGGGCGGCAATGCCAGATAGTCTTGCTCCATCTCCTCATCGGTCAGTTTCATCATCGGCGGGTGGCTATCGAGCCACCACTGCTTCAAATGCGGCTGTTGCTTGATATAACTACCACCCAAATGCCACTTGCCGACCATCATGGTTTGATAACCATTGCCAGCTAACAACTCAGAAACCAATGGTTGATGGTACGGCAAACGCGCGCGATGAGCGTCAAATGGCAGCTCTCGAACCCAATCGCCGACCACGCCGCCGCCAAAGCCGACATGAGCAGCATCAACGCCACTAAGTAGAGTGGCTCGGGTTGGACTGCAGCGCGCATTGGTGTAGAACGAACTAAAACGCACACCTTGATTAGCCAACGCGGTTAAATTTGGGGTGTCAATTTCACCGCCAAAACTATTGAGATCGGTAAATCCTGCGTCATCTGAGAGGATCACAATAATGTTAGGGCGCTTGTCAGCAGCATTGGCAAGCGCGGCAAATAAAGTGAGAAGCGCCAATAGCATGGCCAAATTGAGATGATTCATGAAATTGTCTATTGTTAACAATATTTGAATTCATTATGAGCAAGCTGTTGTTAGCTGACAACAACCAGCTTGATGGTTCTGGCATTCAATTAACAAATACATGATGTAGCTCATGAAACGCTAACCAGGTACTTACCTGGGATTGCTGCTAAACCACCGCTTTAAAATCGAACAAAAAAACAACAATAAATTACTACCACCCTAGCGACATTTGGCTGTATAACGTCCGCCCTTTTCTTTGCGGCATGGTGCCGAACGGTATTGATATGGCGGTTAGTAAACAAAAAGCCGAAAAACACATATTGATGTTTTCTGTTATTGCAGCAGTAGGCTTTGCATTTTTGGGTTTTATTTGGGGCTTCTTAATCGACTCGCAGATGCTTATTTTTGATGGCATTTATTCCTTCATTAGCGTCATCCTATCGGCCATCTCACTCTATGTGTCTGGCCTGCTGCGCAAAGAAGACGACGACAAGTTCCAATTCGGCCGCGCCCAAATAGAGCCATTGGCGATCTTTTTTAAGTCGCTGGCCATTTTCTCGATCTGTTTGTACGCCTTTATTACCGCCATTATCGACTTGCTCAATGGCGGTAGTGACACCAATATTGAGTCAGCCATTGTTTACTCGGTTGTCGCAACTTTGGCTTGCCTAGCCAGCTGGCTCTACATCAGCTGGCGGATCAAGCAAGTCAAAGCATCAAGTTTGTTGATGGTTGAAAAGCAACAATGGTTGATGGACACATTGTTAAGTTCGGCAGTGCTGGTGGGGTTCGTCATCGGCTTCCTGCTCAAGGGTACCGACTTTGATTATCTGGTCAAATACGTCGACTCAGCGATGGTGATCTTAGCAACCAGCTATTTCTTTAAAATGCCGCTGGAAGCGCTAAAGCACAGTCTGCGCGAGTTGATGCTGATGGCACCAGAGCCGGATGCTAAAGTAAGCATTGAAGTAGAACGGATCTGCCAGCAAATCAGACAACAATATGGCTTTGATGAAGTCGTCAGCCGCATCGCCAAGACTGGCCGAGAATTGAGTTTAGAGTTGAGCTTTATTGGCAACGATCCAACATTTGCTTTGAATCTTGGTCAACTAGATGCGATCCGTGACGAACTTGATCAGCAACTATCAAGCCATATTCAACTCAAGCTCTGGCTCACTGTGTCTTTTATGCATAGTAAAAAGCACAGCTAAAATGGCGGTAAACAAGAACGTTGGCAGCCCGAACTGCTGCCAACGTGGTTAGACAGTTTAAAAGGCGTAGCTTAACTTAACGCCGTATTCGGTATTAGTGCTGTCAGCCTCATCAAATGGCTCAGAATCGTATTCCACTTCAGCATCAAAGCTCAGCGCAATAGTGTCGGTAATACTAAACTGAATACCGCCATTACCAGTCGCGCGGACATCGCCTAAGTCATCCAGCACCGGCTGCACATACAAGCGACCATAAAGCTTAAACGGAAAATTACCTTTGCGATCCCACACCCATTTGCCGTAAAAATTACCACGCCAGTTTGATTCGGTTTCACCCGTGCTTTCAGACTCTTCTTCTTCGACAAAGCCGCCAGCACCGAAGGTGGTATTCAAAACACCAGCATCATCTTCACTTTTGAAACGCCAACGCACACCTGAACCTGCCAGCTTGCGACTCTCGAGATCATCAAACTTGTCATACTGATACTGGGCAAACATTTCGAGATCTAAGCTCGGACGGAAGAAGTTGTTCTGGATCCAGCGCGTATGCAGGAACAGGTCATCTTCATCTTTTTTGTCGTTGGTTTCGCCATAGTTATAGTCGGTGACTAATAGTAATGTGCGCTCACCAGCAACATGGCGGCCAAGCAGACTAATGTTGTATTCCTGCTCGTCTTTACCACCAGATTTACCTTTCAAGCCCAAGCCAACTGAGCCGCTAAAACCTTCTTTCGGATCAGCGGAAGTATCAATAGGCGTAATAGCATGAGAAGCGAACGAAACGCCTAGTAATGCACTGGCGATAATAGATTTGTTGGCAAGGGACATCCTCGCTCTCCTTGTGAAAGTCACAGATAAAAACGGATCGCTACGATCCAGAAGAATAACCGGCAATAGGGGAAGTGTTGCCGAATCGTTATTAAACCAATTGATTATTTTCGATTCAAGCGATTGATTACTGCCAACACCGCTATGAAAACCACTGAAATAGCCAATAATCAAGCTATGATATTGCTTTACTTACACAATTAATGACACTCAATGACTAACATTCATATTTTAGTTGGCTCTATGCTTGGCGGCTCAGAATACGTGGCTGACTGCTTAGCGGACGATCTTGCTGCTGCCGGCCATAACTGCCAAGTTCATATTGATTTTGACGATATTGCCGCCTTAACCGACAATGCCGTTTGGTTGATCTGTTCATCAACTCATGGCGCCGGTGATCTACCAGACAACATTGAGCCGCTGGCAGACTATTTAGGCCAGAACCCAGATTTAAGTCATCTCCAGTATGGTGTGATCGGCATTGGCGACACCAGTTACGACACCTTCAACCAAGCCTCCATCACCCTCGATCAGCTACTGCAACAAACCGGTGCCAAGCGTCTTGGGCAGCCATTACATATCGATGTACAAGTCGATTCACTGCCCGAAGAACCTGCGCAACGGTGGCTAAAAGGTTGGATTGAGCAATACTTAACCGATTAGGGCTGTGGATAACCCTATTAATATCCATTGATCCTAACTTGGCTATCCACTGGACAAGATCGAAACCCTTTAGCCCTGTGGATAACCAAAGGGTTTGATCACTGGATACACAACTGCAGATCCCAACTAGATCACAAATAACAAACGCTGTTAGATATTGATTTATTTAACAAAAAATCACTTACCCACAAAGATCGCGTTCCTTAATAAATATAAAAACAAGATCATATAAAGATCTTCTTAATGATCTTTAATGATCAGAACTCAGATCCAATTTGATCCTTTGCTTTCTCTTCGCTCACTTCGCGGTTAAAATACTCGGCTACGTTTTACTTGAGGAATATTCCATGAATCTCGACCAACACTTTGATGTGATCGTGATTGGTGGTGGTCATGCAGGTACTGAAGCAGCCCTTGCCGCAGCTCGTATTGGTAGCAAAACCCTACTACTAACCCATAACATTGAAACGCTTGGCCAGATGTCGTGTAACCCGGCGATAGGTGGTATTGGCAAAGGCCATTTGGTCAAAGAAATAGATGCCCTAGGTGGCGCTATGGCTTTAGCAACCGATCGCGCAGGGATCCAATTTCGCATTCTAAATGCCAGTAAAGGGCCAGCAGTTCGTGCCACTCGGGCGCAAGCCGATCGCGCACTGTACCGAGCCGCAATACGCCAAGTCATTGAGAATCAACCTAATCTACAAGTCTTCCAGCAAGCTTGTGATGATCTGATCGTTGAAGGCGATCAAGTCAAAGGTGTGGTGACTCAAATGGGCCTGCGATTGTCGGCAACAACCGTGGTGTTAACCACCGGTACCTTCCTGGCAGGGCAGATCCACATAGGTTTGCAGAATTATTCTGGTGGCCGAGCTGGCGATCCACCGGCGATCGCTTTAGCCCACAGGCTTCGCGAGCTGCCGCTACGTATTGATCGGTTAAAGACCGGTACGCCACCGCGTATTGATGCTCGCAGCGTCGACTTTTCGGTCATGCAGGCACAGCCAGGCGACACCCCTACCCCGGTGTTTTCGTTCATGGGATCGCGCGATCTGCATCCTCAGCAGATCCCGTGTTATATCACCCATACCAATAGCGAAACCCACGATATTATCCGCGCTGGGTTAGATCGCAGCCCAATGTTCACCGGTGTGATCGAAGGCGTTGGGCCTCGTTATTGCCCATCAATTGAAGATAAGGTGACTCGCTTTGCCGATAAAAATGCTCACCAGATCTTTGTCGAACCTGAAGGCCTGACGACCCACGAATTGTATCCAAATGGCATTTCAACCAGCTTACCGTTTGATGTTCAGGTCAATCTGGTTCGCTCGATGAAAGGTTTTGAGCAAGCGCATATTACTCGTCCTGGTTATGCCATTGAGTATGATTTCTTTGATCCGCGCGATCTGAAAGCCTCGCTTGAGAGCAAAATCATTAACGGTTTGTTCTTCGCTGGGCAGATTAACGGCACCACTGGCTACGAAGAAGCCGGCGCTCAAGGCCTCATCGCTGGTTTAAATGCGGCGCGGCAAGCCGCCGATTTAGAGCCTTGGTCACCAACCCGCGATCAAGCTTATCTCGGTGTGCTGATCGATGATCTAGCAACCTTGGGCACCAAAGAGCCTTATCGCATGTTCACCAGTCGTGCCGAATACCGACTGCTGCTGCGTGAAGACAATGCCGATATTCGCTTAACCGAAAAAGGTCGTGAGTTGGGCTTGGTTGATGACGCCCGCTGGCAGCGCTTTAGTGACAAAATGGAAGCGGTAGAGCAGGAAAAACAGCGTTTAAAAGACAATTGGGTCCACCCGAGTCATGCCACTGCTGAGCAGCTCAACCCGCTGCTAAAAACGCCGTTAAGTCGAGAGCACAGCTTGGAAACACTGTTGCGCCGACCGGAAATGAATTACCAAGATCTGATGTCGATCGACGGCATTGGCCCAGGCCTTGATGACTCCGAAGCCGCCGAGCAGGTTGAGGTGCAAATCAAGTATGCCGGTTACATTGAGCGCCAACTTGATGAGATTGCTAAGCAAAAACGCCACGAAAACACCCTGCTGCCGACTGAGCTCGATTTTGCTCAAGTGCCTGGGTTGTCAAATGAGGTGGTTGCTAAGCTCAACGACGCCAAGCCGCAAAGTGTTGGTCAGGCATCACGGATCTCTGGCATCACTCCGGCTGCGATCAGCGTGTTGCTGGTTCACTTGAAGAAAATGGGTTTGTTAAGGAAATCTGCTTGATATGAGTCAACTTGCCGAACTACTTGCTACCGGTCTCGAGCATCAGCAGCTTGATTTATCCGCTGAGCAACAACGCAAACTCGTTTCTTACGTCGAACAGCTCGATAAATGGAACAAGGCCTACAACCTGACTTCAGTGCGCAAGCCGGCCGATATGATGATTCGTCATATTCTCGATAGTCTGGCGTTGGTGCCTCATTTGAACCCCACAGGCAATTACATTGATGTCGGCACTGGACCTGGCTTGCCGGGGATCCCGCTCGCTATCGCATTGCCCGAAGCGAATTTTGTATTGCTCGATAGTCTTGGCAAGCGAGTGCGCTTTATGACTCAAGTCAAACACTTGCTGAAACTAGAGAATATTGAGCCAGTTCAAAGTCGGGTGGAAAGCTTTGGTGATGAACACCAGTTCGATGCAATTCTCAGTCGCGCGTTTGCCTCAATCAATGATATGCTCAGCTGGTGCGGTCATCTGGGAACTCAATTTTTGGCCATGAAAGGTCAATACCCTACTGAAGAACTTGCTGAATTACCTGATAATTTTTCAGTTTCGGTGAGCCATCAGCTGGATGTTTTTCAGCTCCCGGAAGAGCGGCATTTAATCGTCATAGACAAAGCATCCACTTAAGTGAAAGCCGGAGTTCCCGTGGGCAAGGTAATTGCAATTGCCAATCAGAAAGGCGGCGTAGGTAAAACCACTACGGCGGTAAATCTGGCAGCCTCCATGGCTGCAACCAAACGCAAGGTGTTATTGATCGACCTCGATCCGCAAGGTAATGCCACCATGGGGAGCGGTGTCGATAAGTACGATGTCGAGCACACCGCCTATGAACTGCTGGTTGATGAGAAACCGCTCGAAGAAGTCGCGGTAAAGAACACGTCCGGTGGTTACGATCTGGTTGCTGCCAACTCTGATGTGACTGCCGCTGAAATTAAGCTCATGGAAGTATTCGCGCGTGAAGTGAGACTTCGTAACGCGCTCAAGCCTTTCCTTGACCATTACCATTACATTTTTATCGATTGCCCACCGTCGCTGAACTTACTGACTGTCAATGCAATGTCGGCCGCCAATTCGATATTGGTACCGATGCAGTGTGAATACTATGCCTTAGAAGGACTAACGGCACTGCTTGAAACCATTAATCAGTTGGTGTCTGTGGTCAATCCAGACCTTCACATTGAAGGCATTCTGCGGACCATGTTTGATCCACGAAATCGTTTGGCTAATGATGTGTCGGATCAGTTACGGGCCCATTTTGGCGATAAGGTTTATCGCACCGTGATCCCTCGCAATGTCCGTCTCGCTGAAGCACCCAGTTTTGGCGCGCCTGTGATGTACTATGACAAGGGCTCGACAGGCTCGAAAGCTTACTTGTCTCTGGCTGGCGAGATTTTACGTCGAGCCGAACAACCTTCTGACGATAATAACGAGACCGCCGCTTAGGTGGGGAGACGCTGCAATTCATGTCTGCTAAAAAACGAGGCTTAGGAATGGGGCTGGAAGCGCTGCTTTCCAATAGCCAGGCCGCTCGCGATAAAACCGCTGACAATCAAGAGCTAGATGGTGAACAACCATCTCCAGAATCGACCAACGAATTGAAAAAGTTGCCGATTGAGCTGCTTCGGCCGGGCAAATATCAACCTCGTAAAGACATGTCAGCAGAGGCGCTGGAAGAGCTCGCTAGCTCTATTCAGGCGCAAGGTATTATTCAGCCTATCGTGGTTCGCCCGGTCAGCGATGGCGATTATGAAATTATTGCCGGTGAGCGCCGCTGGCGTGCCGCACAGCAGTCGGGTCTGGACGTGGTGCCATGTCTGGTCAAAGAAGTTGAAGATAACGCAGCAGTTGCCATTGCCTTGATTGAGAACATTCAGCGAGAAGATCTCAATGCCATGGAAGAAGCCATTGCCCTAGACCGTCTGATGAATGAGTTCGAACTGACCCATCAGCAGGTTGCTGAGGCCGTTGGTAAGTCACGCACTACGGTGACTAACCTATTGCGCTTGAATAGCCTCTGCGACCCCGTTAAGACCATGCTAGAGCATGGCGACCTCGATATGGGCCATGCACGCGCGTTATTGGCGCTGGAAGGCGACGTTCAGGTCGAAGCCGGACGCACCGTTACCGCCAAAGCATTATCAGTTCGAGAAACTGAAAAATTGGTGAAAAAATTGTTAACGCCAGCGAAGCCAGCAAAGGCTAAAACCATCGATCCAAACGTTGAAGCACTGCAAACTGCTCTTGGTGAGCGTTTAGGGGCAAATGTCGCTATTTCCTGCAATGACAAAGGCAAAGGTAAATTAGTGATTAATTACAGTAGCCTCGACGAGTTGGATGGCATTTTAAGCCGAATAAACTAAGGTTATTGGCAGTTTATCGCTGGTTGAGAATGTTGCGTAATTGTTGGCTTGCTGTAGTAATTGTTAATGGTGACTGGAATTGGTTGCTTTTTAACGACAAAAAGTCTTAGAATCCGCCAGCTTTGTCGCAAAAATTGAGATAGGTCATGTTTAGTTTCGTTTTTTTACGAGATGGTCATACCGGTCCGGGCCATTCTCAGCGACGGATACAATCGGCTGGATTGAATCTAGCTAGAACTTTGGTACGAGCCCAACTGGTCGTTGCAGTTGCAATAATTGCATTAGGCCTTGGATTTGGTGTTCAGCAAGCGATTGCCGCAGGATTGGGGTGCTCAGCAGCCTTGATTCCGTATACCTTGTTCGTTTATCTTGCTTTTGCTTTTTCAGGAGCACGCATGGCGCAAGCCACGGTGCGAGCTTTCTATCTTGGCGAAGCGATAAAAATTTTTTCCAGTGTGATAATTCTGGTTGTCGCACTGCTACTATTCAGGCCTCATGCCGAATGGGTCATGCTTGCATATGGTGCATGCATGGTACCGGTTTGGCTCGGGCCGTTGTTTTTAAAAACTAAATAGAAAATCGGGATGATTTATGGCTGCCTCAGGTGAAACTCTGACCTCCGCAGGGTACATCAAGCACCACCTTACAAACCTTCAGGTTTGTGCTGCCGAGAATGTAGTTGACGGTCACTGTTCAGGATTCTGGACGCTCAACGTTGACTCACTGTTCTGGGCTGCAATCCTTGGTGTTGCTTTCCTGTTCCTCTTCCGCTCTGTTGCCAAAAAAGCCGACACCGGCGTTCCAGGCAAACTCCAGTGCTTTGTTGAAATGATCGTTGAGTTCGTTGACCAAAACGTCAAAGACACTTTCCACGGTCGTAGTCGCTTGATCGCGCCGTTGGCGTTGACCATTTTTGTCTGGGTTTTCCTGATGAACCTGATGGATTTGGTACCTGTTGACTGGATCCCAGAAGCAGCCATGGCCGCTGGCATTCCTTACATGAAAGTGGTGCCTTCAACCGACTTAAACATTACATTTGCCCTGAGTATCAGTGTGTTCTTCCTGATCTTGTTCTACACCGTTCGTGTCAAAGGTGTTTCTGGGTTAGTGAAAGAGTTGACGCTTCACCCGTTCAGCTCTCCAAACAAATTCGTTCAGGCGTTATTCATTCCAGTTAACTTACTGCTGGAAAGTGTCACCCTGATTGCGAAGCCTGTATCGCTTGCCTTGCGTTTGTTCGGCAACATGTACGCGGGCGAATTGATCTTCATCTTGATTGCCATTATGTACGGCGCTGGCATTTTGCTAGGCGGCTTGGCAGGTGTGCTTCAGCTTGGCTGGGCTATCTTCCACATTCTGGTCATCACGTTGCAGGCCTTTATCTTCATGATGCTGACCATTGTTTATCTAAGCATGGCCAGTGAAGACCATTAATTAGACTTTACTTTTTTACTAACACATAACAACCAATTGATTGGAGACACCAATGGAAACTGTACTGGGTCTTAAATTTATCGCCGTAGCACTTCTGATCGGTTTTGGTGCCCTAGGTACCGGTATCGGCTTCGGTTTGCTGGGTGGCAAATTCCTGGAAAGCTCAGCTCGTCAACCTGAATTAGCCCCGCAACTGCAAGTTAGAATGTTCATCGTTGCTGGTCTGCTTGATGCTGTAACCATGATCGGTGTAGGTATCGGTCTGTACATGCTGTTCGCTCTTTAATATCTGAAAAACATTGTTTTTCTACTTGAATATTAACCAGCGAATCGAACCAACGAAGGAGGAGCGGTCGTGAGTATTAATGCTACCCTTATCGGCCAAACCATCGCCTTTTTTATTTTCGTTTGGTTCTGTATGAAGTTTGTTTGGCCGCCATTATTGGCAGCCATTGAAGAGCGTCAGAAGAAAATTGCTGACGGTCTCGCGGATGCAGAAAAAGCTGAGAAGCGTCTTGAATTGGCCGATGTGAAAGCAAAGGACCAACTCAAGCAGGCTAAATCAGAAGCCAGCGAAATTGTTGAACAGGCAAACAAGCGCAAAAACCAGATCGTTGATGAAGCCAAAGTTGAAGCCCAAGCTGAGCGTGAAAAAATTCTTGCTCAAGCCCAAGCTGAAATTGAGTCTGAACGCAATCGCGCTCGTGAAGAGCTGCGTGCCCAAGTTTCTGCTCTGGCAATTGCCGGTGCTGAGAAAATTTTGGAGCGTTCCATCGATCCTGCTGCGCATAGCGACATCTTGGACAAATTGGCGTCTGAGCTATAACGGAGGGTTGACGAATGTCTGAACTGACAACTGTCGCCCGTCCATATGCGAAAGCAGCATTTGATTTTGCTGTTGAGCAAAAGGCGTTAGACAAATGGTCCACCATGCTGTCCTTTGCGGCGGAAGTCGCCAAGAATGAAACAGTCGCCACTCTGTTGGCGAGCGGTGAAGCGCCAGAGCGCATTGCCGACCTGTTCATTCAGGTGTGCGGTGACGAGTGTGATGAACACGGTCAGAACCTGATTAAGGTAATGGCTGAAAATGGTCGTCTGGCAGCTTTGCCAGATGTTCAGGATATTTATGCTGAACTGGTGACCGAGCATCAAAAGCAAGCCGATGTTTACGTAACATCAGCCAATGAGTTGACCGATGCTCAGAAGAAGCAAGTCACCGAAGCTATGACCAAACGCCTTGCGCGTGAAGTTCGTCTCCACTGCACTGTCGACACTGAATTAGTTGGCGGCATGATCATCAAGGTCGACGACCTGGTCATCGACAACACAGTGCGTGGCAAACTGGAGCGCCTGGCAGAAGCGCTGCAATCCTAATCGGGGAATTAGAGCATGCAACTGAATTCCACAGAAATCAGTGAACTGATCAAACAACGTATTGAGAAGTTCGATGTAGTAAGTGAAGCGCGAAACGAAGGTACGATCGTTTCGGTTTCCGACGGTATTATCCGTATTCATGGCCTTGCTGATGTAATGCAAGGTGAAATGATTGAATTGCCTGGCAACCGCTATGCAATTGCACTGAACCTTGAGCGTGACTCGGTTGGTGCGGTTGTAATGGGTCCTTATGCTGACCTAGCGGAAGGCGTAAAAGTTAAGTCAACCGGCCGTATTCTGGAAGTTCCAGTAGGTCGTGGCCTGTTGGGTCGTGTTGTTAACACCTTGGGTGAGCCAATCGATGGTAAAGGCCCAATCGACAACGACGGCTTCTCTCCTGTTGAAGTGATTGCACCGGGCGTAATTGACCGTCAATCCGTATCTCAGCCGGTAGAGACTGGTATTAAAGCAATTGACTCGATGATCCCAATCGGTCGTGGTCAGCGTGAGCTGATCATTGGTGACCGCCAAACCGGTAAAACGGCGATTGCAATTGATGCCATCATTAACCAGAAAAACTCTGGCATCTTCAGCATCTACGTCGCAATTGGTCAGAAAGCATCGACCATCGCTAACGTGGTACGTAAGCTGGAAGAACACGGCGCTCTGGAAAACACCATTGTTGTGGTTGCATCTGCTTCTGAAGCAGCAGCGCTGCAATACTTGGCCCCATATTCTGGTTGTGCCATGGGTGAATACTTCCGTGACCGCGGTGAAGACTCGCTGATCATCTATGATGATTTGTCGAAGCAGGCTGTTGCCTATCGTCAAATCTCATTGTTGCTCAAGCGTCCACCAGGCCGTGAAGCATTCCCAGGTGACGTATTCTACCTCCACTCGCGTCTGCTAGAGCGTGCTGCTCGTGTTAACGCTGAGTATGTTGAGAAGTTCACCAACGGTGAAGTGAAAGGCAAAACCGGTTCTTTGACTGCGTTGCCAATCATTGAAACCCAAGCGGGTGACGTTTCAGCATTCGTACCAACCAACGTAATTTCGATTACCGACGGTCAGATCTTCTTGGAATCTGACATGTTCAACGCTGGCCTTCGTCCTGCGGTGAACCCAGGTATTTCGGTATCTCGGGTAGGTGGTGCTGCTCAGACTAAAATCATCAAGAAGCTCGGTGGTGGTATTCGTACTGCACTGGCTCAGTATCGCGAAGTACAAGCATTTGCTCAGTTCGCATCGGATCTGGATGACGCGACTCGTCGTCAGTTGGAGCACGGTCAACGTGTTACCGAGCTGATGAAACAGGCTCAATACGCGCCGCTGTCCACTGCTGAAATGGCGGTTACTCTGTATGCTGCAGAGAACAACTACTTGGACAATGTAGAATTGGCCAAAATCAATGATTTTGAAGCCGCTCTGCACTCGTTCGTAGGCAGTGAGTACGCTGAGTTGATGAACACCATCAACGAATCGGGCAACTACAACGACGACATCGCGGCTTCTTTGAAAGAAGCACTCGATAAGTTCGTCGCAACACAAACCTATTAAGAGGTAGGCCGCGAGGCCTGCCTTCAATGTTTGGAGTAGAAGATGTCCGGCGCAAAAGAGATTAAAACGAAGATCGCGAGTGTTAAAAACACTCAGAAGATCACCAGCGCGATGGAAATGGTCGCAGCCAGTAAAATGCGCAAAGCGCAGGAACAAATGGCTGCATCTCGACCATATGCCAAGAATATGCGCAAAGTGATTGGTCATATTGCGCTTGGTAGTTTGGAGTATCGTCATTCCTATTTGGAAGAACGAGAAGCCAAGCGTGTCGGCTACATTATTATTTCTACAGACCGCGGCCTGTGTGGCGGCTTGAACATCAACCTGTTCAAATCTGTGATTACAGATATGAAACAGTGGCAAGACAAAGATGTTGAAGTCGATCTGGCCCTTGTCGGTGCCAAGGCAACCGCATTCTTTGCTCACTTAGGTGGCAATGTTGTTGCGCAAGCATCCGGTCTGGGTGACAGCCCATCGGTACAGGACCTGATTGGTACTGTGAAGGTGATGCTGGAAAAATATGATAATGGTGAAATTGACCGCCTCTACGTGGTGAGCAACAAGTTTGTTAACACCATGAAGCAGGATCCGACCATTGATCAGTTGCTGCCTCTACCTAAGTCAGATGACGACGATTTGAAGCATCGTTGGGATTACATCTACGAGCCAGATGCCAAAGAGCTGCTTGACCAGCTTTTGATTCGTTACACCGAATCGCAGGTATATCAGGGCGTGGTAGAAAACCTAGCATGTGAACAAGCTGCACGTATGGTTGCGATGAAAGCCGCAACTGACAACGCAGGCAACCTGATTGACGATTTAACTCTGGTATACAACAAGGCCCGTCAGGCCGGTATTACCCAAGAGTTGACTGAAATCGTCTCCGGTGCGGCTGCTGTGTAGGTAGGGAATCAAACGAGATTCAGAGGAAATACAATGAGTAACGGTAAAATCGTCCAGATTATCGGCGCGGTAGTGGACGTAGAGTTCCCACAAGAAGCCGTACCACAGGTCTACGATGCGTTGACTGTAGACGACAAAGGTCTGGTACTGGAAGTTCAGCAGCAGCTCGGTGGTGGTGTCGTTCGTACCATTGCCATGGGTGCTTCTGACGGTCTTCGCCGCGGCGAACCAGTAAGTAACACAGGTAAAGGTATTCAGGTTCCTGTTGGTGCTGCGACACTTGGTCGTATCATGAACGTCTTGGGTGAGCCTGTTGACGAATGTGGCCCAATCGGTGAAGAAGAGCGTTACGTAATTCACCGTGAAGCGCCAAGCTATGAAGATCAATCAAGCTCAACTGAGCTGCTCGAAACCGGCATTAAGGTTATTGACCTGGTATGTCCGTTCGCCAAGGGTGGTAAAGTTGGTCTGTTCGGTGGTGCCGGTGTAGGTAAAACCGTAAACATGATGGAGCTGATTAACAACATCGCCCTGCAACACTCGGGTTTGTCAGTGTTCGCTGGTGTAGGTGAGCGTACTCGTGAGGGTAACGACTTCTACCACGAAATGCAGGAAGCTGGCGTTGTTAACGTTGAGAACTTCACCGAATCTAAAGTAGCCATGGTATATGGTCAGATGAACGAGCCACCGGGTAACCGTTTGCGCGTTGCTTTGACCGGTCTGACAATGGCAGAGAAATTCCGTGATGAAGGCCGTGACGTACTGCTGTTCATCGATAACATCTATCGTTACACCCTGGCTGGTACTGAGGTATCTGCACTGTTGGGTCGTATGCCATCGGCGGTAGGTTACCAGCCGACTCTGGCTGAAGAGATGGGTGTTCTTCAGGAGCGTATTACTTCGACTAAAACTGGCTCGATTACGTCGATCCAGGCGGTATACGTACCTGCGGATGACTTGACTGACCCGTCACCAGCAACCACCTTCGCCCACTTGGATGCGACCGTGGTACTGAGCCGTGACATTGCTGCTTTGGGTATTTACCCAGCGATTGACCCACTGGATTCAACTTCTCGTCAGTTGGACCCTCTGGTTATCGGTCAAGAGCACTACGATGTAGCGCGTGAAGTTCAGTCTCAGCTACAACGTTATAAAGAGCTGAAAGACATCATTGCGATCTTGGGTATGGACGAATTGTCTGAAGAAGACAAACTGATCGTTGCCCGTGCTCGTAAAGTTCAGCGTTTCTTGTCTCAGCCATTCTTCGTAGCGGAAGTATTCACCGGTTCTCCTGGTAAGTACGTATCGCTGAAAGATACTATCCATGGCTTTAAAGGCATCTTGGCCGGTGAATATGACCACTTGCCGGAGCAGGCCTTCTACATGGTTGGTAGCATTGACGAAGCGGTTGAGAAAGCGCAAAACGTTTAAGCATCAACGACCATTAGGAGCAAGCTATGGCAATGACGGTACACCTTGATGTGGTAAGCGCTGAAAGCGAAATTTTCAGTGGCCGCGTTGAGAGCCTGCAAGTTGCTGGTAGTGAAGGTGAACTCGGTATTAACGCCGGTCACGCACCACTGCTGACTCAACTCAAGCCTGGCATGGTTCGCATTGTCAAGCAGCACGGCCATGAGGAAGTTTTCTACCTCTCGGGCGGTGTGCTTGAGGTTCAACCTGGTAACGTCACCGTGTTGGCTGACGTTGCGATTCGAGCCACTGACATTGATGCGGCCGAAGCGGCCGAAGCAAAACGTCGCGCAGAGCAGCAAATCGCTGAGCACAGTGCAGACTTCGATTACGCAAAAGCAGCGCAAGAGCTTTCTAAGGCAATTGCCCAGCTACGCGTGGTGGAATACACCAAGCAACGTTTTGGTTAATACCAGTTCAGGTACCAAAAAAGCTCCTTCGGGAGCTTTTTTTTTGCCTGAATTTGCTAGTCGGAGTGTAATCGGCAGCAAGTTACAACGAAGTAGTGACGCTCAAGTCCATCCATGGAACGCTCTACAACAAGCATCCCTGCTTGTTGAAGCACGACTTCGTTGCACCTCGTTACCTCTTTGAAGTTGTGTGGGCTGTTTGATTGCTCTGAACGGTACGGAAGTTAGGTATGAACTTTCGACGAAGACCTTCCGCAGCAGGGAAGCTGCGGCAGAGTCTACAGGGAAGTATTCACGACGTGTCTGAGTTGGAAGTTGATTCCTAGCTTACTGTGCTCGGAGTGTAATCGGCAGCAAGTTACAACGAAGTAGTGACGCTCAAGTCCATCCATGGAACGCTCTGCAACAAGCATCCCTGCTTGTTGAAGCACGACTTCGCTGTAACTCGCTACCTCTTCGAAGCTCTGTGCGCTACCCTACTCGTTTTCTGTTTGTTGCTTTTGCTGCTCTCTGAGCGCTTCCAGTTTGGCGCTGCGTTGCTCTGGGGTCAGCTGCTCAGGAGATAAGTCATTGATGGGCTCAGTGGGCTTGCTCAATTGTTGCTGGCTCGCCTCTTGCTCTGCTGCATAGTCAGGCTCTAGCGTCACCTTTGGCGAGTTGCTGCTAAAGGTAAATAACGCCATGACTAGCACCAAACCGAGCGCCAAGCGCCAGAGCACGCCGAAGTACAAAGTCGGCAGACTGACGTGGCGATTCGGCCACTGCCAATAGCAGTAAGAGCCTATCCAACCGATTATCGCTAACACCATGATGACTGCCACCAAAGTAGCGAAACTGCCAAATATGCCGACCAACCAGTTGCTTGTTTGCCACGTCATTGCTGTCACCTACTTACTGTTGGCCGTTTTCGATACCTGATCAGCAAACACAGCTTGCTGAAGGCCTACGGTGCCAAGGGCCTCGACTGGTACAAATACCTTGTTTTCACTGTCGGCCATCTTATCAAGCACTTCTAGCGAGCGATAAGCCAAGTACTTATCGGTCACTGATTTCGCCAGAATGGCATTCACCTCTTTGGTTGCCTCCGCCTTTTCACGGTCGATAGCGCGCATCATTTTGGCCTGCTCCAACTCTCGCTCAAGCTGGATTTTTTGAATTTCGAACTGAGCTTGCTCACGAGCGATCTGCTCACGGCGCTTTGCCGCAGCCTCTTTTGCTTTGGTAATTACTGCTGGAAACTGAACATCTGCCAAGCCAAAGCGTTTGACGTTCATTGGTGTGCCGCGCAATGCCTGAGTGACCGAGTCAAACAACTCCTGACTAATTCGCTCGCGACTCGAAGCCACTTCATTGATGGTGTACTTGGCCATCACCTGGCGAACCACATCGCGAATAACGGGTTGCGCATAGGTGATGTAAATCATGTTAGAGGCGATGACACCCTTTTGTGGCGGGATTCGGTCGAAAACGTTGTCGATTTTGCTGTCATCTACCGAGATAGTCATCCGTACATCAAATGACATGTTGAGCTGATCTTTTGGCATGAACAGGGCAAATTTTTCAGTTTTGCCACTATCAGAAGCCTCCAACAACACCAGTCTGTCACAATAAGCGAAGCACGAATCAAGGCGAAATTTCGACGGTGTAACAGTCTCAGGTTTATAACCGTTCTTGGTGAGAATTTTGCCGACATAAGCGGGAGGTACTTCGACTTTTTCGCCAAACAGCGAACAGCCAGAGAGCGTTGCCAATAGCAACGCTGCCACCGTTGTCCGTAACAGTTTCATGAGTGATTTCCTTGTCCATTCAATAATTAATACGACGCTTAGGTTAGCAGTTGAATCAAATCTTCGATATGACCCAAGTCCGGTTATAGCCGCAGTAATCGGCATCGATTTGCGCACTAGGTCCGGCTTGACTGCTCATTTTTCAGCTCCCATTTTTGGCGCTTTCATTGAACCTGTTATATTTCGACAAAGGAATTCAGTGGCATGTTGTTGTGCTCGGGCTAGGATAGCTACTGATGTCATCTAAAACTTACTCTGGGGTTCTTGGTTGCGCTGCCCATTCTTAACGTTATTGCTTAATCTATCTCTGGCCTTTTTGTTGGTTGTATTGACCAGCGCTAGCCATGCCAAGATTAACGTTCACCAAATCTACCTTGAAGATGAAGGCAAGGCCGATTACAACTATGCCGTTGTTAAGGATCAGCAAGGTTTCTTGTGGATAGCCAGTGACAATGGCTTAAAGCGCTATGATGGCTACCGCTATACCAACTATGTTAACGAGCCTGAAGATCCGAACAGTGTTGGTGCCAACGCTATTCCAACACTGCTGATGGAGGCCGATGGCACGTTATGGGCCGGTGGTCACAAGCTCAGTAGATACAACCCCAAGCTAGATAATTTCGACGTTTTCTCTGTTTCCGATGGCACCACGATTTGGGCAATATACCGCGATGCCAACGACATTCTTTGGGTTGGCGGCGAAGGCTTTGGGCTCCGGGGCTTTGATCTAAAGACCGAACAACTGACCTACCAATATTTCACCGACCCAAATGAGCGATTCATCAATGCCATTGTTGAACACCGTTACAGCGATTCAGTGTGGATAGCGTCAAGCAATGGCTTGTATCTTTTCAATACCAATGACCACAGCGCTCGCAAGTTTAATATCCCAGCCGATTTAGATGCCGGCATTGATACCATTCGAGCGGTGGTCGAAGACCAAAATGGTTTTGTTTGGGTCGGTACCCAAGACGGCATCGTGGTGCTGGACCCAAAAACCGAGCAAATTCGTCGCTACACCGCCAAGCAAGACCAACAGGGTGCGTTAAAGAGCAATACCATCTGGAGCATATTTGAAGATTCTCGCGGCCAGATTTGGATTGGCACTGACAAACAAGGCGTTCACCGCTACCTGCCCGAGACCGATAGCTTTTTGCATGTGCCTGCCGATCCAAATGATGAATTTTCTTTTCCGCCAGGTGCGGTGTCAGATATTTATGAAGATGAAACCGGCTCGATTTGGTTTAGCGTCTCTGACTTTGGCATTTATCGAATTAGCGAACATCTAGAGAAGTTCATTGCCTTGCGTAACAATTCCAGTTCGACTGACTCGCTGGGCTTTGACAACGTTCTCGACTTGCATGAAGACAAGCATGGCGCCATCTGGATTGCCACCGATGGTGGCGGCCTTGACCGTTACTCACCGGACACCGGTCAATTCAAACACTACCGCTTTGATGATAATGACGACACCAGCTTGAGCAGCGACTCGGTGATTGCCATTGGCGAAGATCAGCAAGGTCATTTGTGGTTTGGCACTTGGGCGGGCTTAACCGATTCGATCCAGCAACCGAAAGCTTCTCTCATATCAAACGGCAAGTGAATCATGTTGAAGGCGAAGGGTTAGAGAACAACAACATCTTTCGTATTGAGTTTATGCCCAACGGCCACATGATGCTGAGCCTGTGGCGCAAAGGCTTGCAGATTTATGATCCTGATAATCAGACATTTAAATCCTATTTCCCCGGCGGTATCGGCAAAGAATCAGGCATCACTAACTACTCCATCAATGACTTTGAGCCAGCCGGTGATGGCCGTTATTGGATTGGTGGCCACAGCGGTTTGGAGCTGTTTGACCCACAAACAGAGACATTTCAACGGGTGGATCTGCCCTACTTCGAAGGAATTTTTGACCTTCATCTGGATGATAAAGGCCAACTATGGGTTGCCAGCTCTGCAGGCCTAATCCGTTATCTGCCTGAACAAGATACGCACACGGTGTATATGGATAGCGATGGCTTGGCTGATAACTTTGTCGCTTCCATCGAAGAGGATGAATTGGGCTACCTCTGGCTTGGCACCCGCAATGGCCTCAACCGCTTTAATCCGCGCAATGAGACCTTCACTACCTATGATGTCCGAGATGGCTTGGCCGGCTCCCAGTTAAACCGTTATAGCCACCTGCAGACCAGAGCTGGACTGATGTATTTTGGTGGCTCCGATGGCCTGACCATCTTCGATCCAAAGCAACTGCCGACTAATACCACTCAGCCTTATATTGTGCTGACTCGGCTGGAGTTGGCGCAGCAAGTCGCTACACCCCGCAACTCAGAGTATTTGAACGCCGATATTAATCAGCTCGATAGCTTGGTGTTGCCATATCATCAGCGCGACGTGGCATTTGAATTTGCCGCGCTCAATTTCATTTCGCCGCAAAAAAACTTGTATCGCTATCGGCTAACCGGCTTGGAATCCAATTGGAATCATGTCGATTCCGGTCGTCGTTTTGTTCGTTACACCAACCTAAACCCCGGCAATTACGTCTTTGAAGTTTATGGCAGTAACAATGATGACCTGTGGAGCCAGCAACCCAAGCGGTTACAGCTAACCGTATTGCCGGCGTGGTGGCAGACTTGGTGGGCGCGGTTACTGCAATTGGTGGCTGGGGCGCTGACCATCTACGCCATTGTTTATTGGAAAGTGCGGCAAAATAAGCAGCGTCAGGCTGAACTGCAAGAGCTGGTGCGCAACAAGACTGTTGAGCTTGCCGGTGCTAACGAATCGGTTCGACAACTCAATGCTGAGCTTGAGCAACGTGTGATCCAACGAACGCAGGAACTGTCGGTGGAAGTTGAAGAGCGGCGCTCGGCAGAAGCCAAATTATTCCATATGGCATTTCATGATCCGCTGACCGGCCTGCCAAATCGGCCATGGTTGTTGCAACAGCTCGAACATGCCATTGATCATGCCCAGCGAAGTGATTCGGCCTACGGTTTACTGTTCCTCGATGGCGACCGCTTTAAAAAGGTCAATGACACCCATGGCCACCTGTTGGGAGACAGCTTGTTGCTCGATGCCGCCAACCGGCTTAAAGCTCTGCTGCCTGAGGAATGCACGGCGGTGCGTTTGGGTGGTGATGAATTTACCGTACTGGTTCGCGAAGTAGAGTCAGAGCAGCAACTGATCGATATTGCCGAGCTGATTGTCCGCAAGTTTGAGCAGCCGTTTCTCATTGATCAACTGCAAGTGTTCTTCCGAGTGAGCGTCGGTATGGTCCACTGTAAGCGCCAGTATGCCAAGCCCGAAGAAGTGCTGCGCGATGCCGACATTGCCATGTACAAGGCCAAAGAAAAGGGGCGTGGCACCTATCAGGTCTTTGATGGTCACATGCGTGAGCAAGAGGTGGCCATGGCGGCATTGGAAGTCGACTTGTACCAAGCGTTGGAGCTTGGCCAGTTCAAGGCTGCCTATCAGCCGATTGTCTGCCTCGAAAGCCAACGCTTGGTTAGTTTTGAGTTACTCATGCGCTGGCAACACCCAACATTAGGCATGGTGCCGCCGGACAAGTTTATTCCGCTGGCTGAAGAGACCGGACAAATATTCGATATGGGCCTGTGGGTGTTTGAACAAGCCTGCCAGCAGTTGCAACAGTGGCGAGAGTTGGTTGACGAACATCGTTTGCCAACCATTGCTGTCAACTTGTCAGCGGTACAACTGAATCAGCCCAATTTAATCGACAAGCTCGATGTCATTCTGGCGCGAACCGGCACCAAAGGCCGTCATTTGAAGCTAGAGATCACCGAAACTGCGCTGATGGAAAACACCCAAGCGGTCAATGAGATCCTCGGCTCATTGCGCGAACGCCACATTGAGTTGGCGATTGATGATTTTGGTACCGGCTACTCGTCATTGTCTTATCTTGATCAACTGCCGGTGCAGGTACTCAAAATTGACCGCAGCTTCGTCAATTCATTGATTGACCGCGGTGAAGAGCACGAGGGTACTCAGGAAATCGTCAAAGCCACCATTTCATTAGCCCATAGCTTGAAGGTCAAGGTGGTGGCAGAAGGGATTGAGACTGAAGATCAGTGGCGCACCTTGCATGGCTACCACTGTGATTTTGGTCAGGGTTACCTGTTTGCTAAACCGATGTGGCCCGATCAGGCAACCGAATATTTGCTCGACAATTTAGACCGTCATCAGCCGCAAGTGCAGCAACTCCGGCCTTAATGGTGGTGATGGTGGTCGCCTGCCTTGGAGCTATGTTTGATGGCTTGGCGGAGTTTTGCTTCAGAAAACACCAAGGCCGACTTGTGCTCTGCTAACACCACATCAACGGTGTTGATTTGGTGATCAAAGTTGCCCATCAACAAGCCATTGTGAATGTCGCTTGCCAATAGCTCGGCAATATCACCGTGGTATTCCTGATACACCCAAGCGTAATGGTCATCAATTTCCATTCCAACCCAGGTGAGTTCAATTGGCTGGTCATGGCGGTCAAGTACGGCAAAGTAGCGCTGCCAATATTGCTCGGTCCACTGCTGGTGGGCTGCCGATTCAGACAGTTCAAGCCGCTGATTTTGCTCTGCCGCAAGCACTGCGCCTAAGTCATTAGCAAACACTCGGTGAATAATTTCCACCGAGCCGGTTTCAGCATTTAACGTCATGGTGGTGCGAATGGCGTGATAGGTATGAGCCATGGCAGCGCCACAGCTCATTACCAATAGCACCAACAGCGAAGCGATTACTGCTTTAGACATCGTTGTTGGCTGCTGCATTAATTGCCTTCTTTGCTGTCTTTGTCGTCGGTCTTGAGCTCAGCCTGTGCCTCTTTCATCAGATTCTTGCGAGGTTTCGACTTATACAGCTCCAAACGTGATGGCATGATCTGGCGCGGGTAATAGTTGTTGCTAAGATCAACATCGGCTGTTTGCCAGTACGGATCTAAAGTCACGCTCGCCAGCTGCTTATCACGCCACAATAACTTCGAGGTCTTCTTCGGGTTAAGGCGCCAAATCTCCGCTGGGATATGTACCAGCTCTGAGCTGCCATCTTGATAGTCAAGTTGCAGGATTAGCGGCATGACCAAGCCACCGATGTTGGAGAAATCGATGACGTAGGCAAAACCATGGTCATTGCGAAGATCTTGTTCCCAATCTTCGAACTTCTCTTTCGCTGAGCTGTAGTTGTTCTTATCGGTGTTGGTAACCGTGAACTCATCATTTTCGTTGTAGAAATCTTTAAGCTCAGGGAACTGCTCTACGCGGCGCGCCATACCTTCATTGCGGATCACTGTAATAGACGTTGGCTCGGCTTGTTTCTGGGCCCGTTTGAATGGCTGCTCAACCTCAGGGATCTTGGTATCAGGCGACATCACGCGCACACTATCAATACTGATATCAACATGATCGGTACTGTAGAACCAACCGCGCCAGAACCAATCCAAATCAACTGCTGAAGCGTCTTCAATGGTACGGAAGAAGTCTGCTGGCATGGGTCGCTTAAACTTCCAGCGTTTGCCGTACTCACGGAATGCATGGTCAAACAATTCACGACCAACAATGGTTTCACGGAGGATATTCAGCGCCGTTGCTGGTTTGCCGTAGGCGTTGTTACCAAACTGCAGAATGCTCTCGGAGTTGGTCATGATTGGCACCTGATTAGGCGATGCCATGTAATCGACAATGTTACGAGGCTCACCACGACGGCTTGGATAATTTTCTTCCCATGCTTGTTCGGCGACGAACTGCAGATAGGTGTTCAAGCCTTCGTCCATCCAGGTCCATTGACGTTCATCGGAGTTCACTATCATTGGGAAGTAGATGTGCCCAATTTCGTGAATGATCACCGAAATTAACCCGTACTTAGTGCGTCGCGAATAGGTCCGCTTGCTGCGATCGTCTTCGTCAATTTCTGGTCGCGGGCCGTTGAAGGTGATCATTGGGTATTCCATACCGCCCACTGGGCCATTGACCGAAATGGCCACCGGATAGGGGTAGTCAAAGGAATACTTGTTGTACTGCTCAATGGTGTGAACGATGGACTGAGTTGAATAAGTTGGCCATAGTGGCAAACCTTCTTCCGGGTAGTAAGACATCGCCAGTACGTCTTGCTCGCCGCTTTTCACGGTCATCGCATCCCACAGGAACTTACGAGATGATGCCCAAGCAAAGTCGCGAACATTCTCTGCTTTGAACACCCAAGTCTTGCGCTCTTTGCTGCGAGACTTTTCATTCGCCAATGCTTCTTGCTCAGTGACAATCATGACCGGCGTTTTTGCCCCTTTGGCATCAGCCAAACGTTGCTTTTGGGTTTGGCTCAGCACTTGGTCTGGATTTTCCAAGGTGCCGGTGGATGCGACAATGTGATCGGCCGGCGCGTTGATCTCAACGGTGTAGTCACCAAACTCTAAGGCAAATTCACCACGCCCTAAAAACTGCTTGTTCTGCCAGCCGTTGACGTCATCGTAAACCGCCATCCGTGGGAACCACTGGGCAATTTCGTAGAGGTAGTTGTCGTCGCGCTCGAAATACTCATAGCCACCGCGGCCGCCGTGCTTCTTAGCTTCAACAATGTTATGTGACCAGCTGATTTGAACCTGGGTTTGCGCCCCAGGCGCCAGCGCTGTTGGCAAATCAATCCGCATCATGGTTTTGTTGATAATGTGCGGCAGTTCTGTGCCGCTGCCATCGGCCACCTGAGTGATTTTGTAACCACCATCAAATACTTGCCGTGCGACGCGGCCACGGAAGTCTTTCAGCGACAGTTTATCGCCCACCTCGGTGCGCGGTTTGACTTCATAGCGAGTCACACCCGGCATACTGAGGTTGTAGTCTGAATCTGGTTTAAAGCGGTTTTGATCCAGCTGAACCCACAAGTAACTGAGGGTATCTGGGCTGTTGTTGGTGTAGGTGATCAGCTCATGGGCTTGCAAGCGCTGATTGTCATCGTCGAGTTTTACCTTAATGTGGTAATCGACCTGTTGTTGCCAGTATTCATGGCCTGGCGCACCTGAACCGGTACGGTAACTGTTAGGAGTAGGGAGAATTTCTTCCAGCTGACGGAATTTATCTTCCGGCTGATTTTTCGGCCATTCTTTGGCCTCAACAGAGTGAGCTACCAGCAACACAAGCGAGCTGGCGAGCGCTACGCATAATTTATTCACGAACGGATTTCCTGACAATTTTGGGGTAGTTATTCGGCGATTTTCAGAATCGCGCTCTCATTTTGTATACAATTTACGGATCAGCATCTTACAGTCTTGCTACATTTATGTCAGCTTGCAGTACGAATGCCAGCCGCCAATGGCCCAATATGCTATCGACCAATCTGCCGCTAGAATCAAGGGTAAGCGTGATAAAAGCGCAGTCGATAGCAAACAGCCTGTTACAAAAAATATAACGACGGCGCCGAAGTGGATACAAGATGACAGACGCACAGCACAAACACACACTTCATACTTCATTTAACATGTTGGCCGATAGCGTGATCGTGATTGGCACCAACAGCATCATCCAAATTGCCAATCAGGCCGCCGACAAAATGTTTGGCTATGGCATTGGCGAGCTGATTGGCCTTGATGTCAAAACCCTGATGCCCAAATCCATTGCCGATCATCACGACACCATGATGCAAAGTCATGGCAGCACCATTAATAATGTCGGTCAGAGCCGCCAGGTGTTGGCTAAGCGCCGTGATGGCTCGTTGTTTCCCATTGAAATCGCTATTGCTAAGCAAACCATTGCTGGCGCACCCGCTTATGTTGGGGTGGTTCGGGATATGTCGTTGCGGGTACAGGCTGAAACAACGGCCCGCGAGCGGCTTCATATGCTCACCATGGCCGAGCAAATGGCTGGCATTGGCTATTGGAGTGTTGACCTGCTCAGCAATCAACTGTCTTGGTCCGATCAGGTTTACCGTATTCATGGCGTTGACCCTAGTCTTTACCAACCCAATATTGCCGACGCGATTAACTTCTATCACCCAGACGATCGCGACAAAGTGAACGAGTTCATGGCCCAAGCCATTGCCCAAAAAAGTAGCTTTGAATTTGAATTGCGATTGCTCAACAAAAGCAGTCAAGTTCGTTACGTGCGCAGTAAAGGCGACGTCGAAGTGAATTCTGAAGGCGATGTGGTGGCGTTGTTTGGCGTATTCCAAGACGTCACCGAATACAAAATGATTCAGCAACAGCTGGAGCATCGCAATCGCACCCTAATGCAAACCACCATTCAGCTCGAGCATCAAGCCAATACCGACAATCTTACTGGTATTGCCAACCGGCGGGCGTTCTTTGCCGAAATGGAACAATTGCTGGATTCATTAAAAATGCTCGATGGCGGCTTAGGCCTGCTGATGATCGACATTGACCACTTTAAACAGATTAATGACACCCATGGCCATGACACCGGCGATAAGGTATTGATGGAAGTTGCCGACATGCTCAAACTCAACACCCGTGGTTTGGATATGGTGGCGCGCTTGGGTGGCGAAGAATTTGTCGTGGCACTACCGAATTCGAAAATTCACCATATTGCGCCCATTGCTGAGCGCTATCGGCAGAATATTGAAACGGGGATCTCTGAGCAGTTACCGAACGTCACCATTAGCATCGGCTCGACATTTGTCAGTGCTAACCAGCTCAACTCAATGGCTGCGCTACCAGCCAAAGAGCGTATTGAAACGGTACTCAAACAAGCTGACTTGGCGCTCTACAAAGCTAAGAGCGCTGGTCGAAATCAAGTTCAATATGAAGAATTGATGCTCTAACCAGCACTGTTGCCACGGCGTTGAACGTTACTTGTTTTTGACTGGTCGTTGCCAGTTGGCTACGGTCCGAGACTTTGCCCTAGTGATTACTAACTCACCTTCTGAGACGTTTGATGTCAGGGTTGTGCCTGCGCCGATAGTCGCACCCTTACCAATGGTCACTGGGGCAACTAATTGCGAATCAGAGCCAACAAATACGTCATCTTCAATAATGGTTTTGTGTTTATTGGCGCCATCATAGTTACAAGTGATGGTGCCTGCGCCAATGTTCACGCCATTGCCAATTTCGCTATCGCCCAAGTAAGTCAGATGGTTGGCTTTTGAGCCATTGCCCAGACGAGCATTTTTCATTTCAACAAAGTTGCCGACATGAGCGTCGTCAGCCAGTACCGCACCAGGGCGCAATCGAGCAAATGGCCCCAAGGTGCATTTGGCGCCGACGGTAGCGGATTCAACAATGGAGTTGGGGCGGATCAGGGTATTTTCACCAATGCTGCAATCGGTTAGCACACAGTTGGCCCCTACTTTGACGCCGTCGGCCAGCGTCACCTTGCCTTCAAACACCACATTGACGTCAATTTCAACGTCTTGGCCAACGGTTAGCTCGCCACGGACATCAATACGGGCCGGATCGCGCAGCAGCGCACCGGCGCGCATCAGCTGTTCGGCCTGTAAGCGCTGGTATTCGCGCTCCAGATTGGCTAACTGCACCTTATCATTGACCCCTTCCACCTCGGCCTCAGTAGCTGGGTGAGCAGCGACAATACTGCGCCCTTCTGATGCCGCCATGGCAATAATGTCTGTGAGGTAGTATTCGCCTTGGGCGTTATTGTTGTCGAGGTTGCTCAGCCAGCGTTTGAGGTTGCCGGCATCAGCGCACAAAATGCCGGTATTACACTCATTGATCAGCAATTGCTCTGGTGCGGCATCTTTTTGTTCGATAATGCCAACGACCTGATCGTTATCATCACGAATAATTCGACCATACCCCGTTGGATTGGCCAGCTTCACCGTGAGCAAGCCAATGCCTCCTTCGGGCTGAGAGTCGACCAACGCGTTGAGAGTGGCGGTGCTGGTTAACGGCACATCGCCGTAAAGCACCAACACTTTATCATTGTCATCAATAGCCGGTAGGGCTTGATCAACGGCATGGCCGGTACCCAACTGTTGCGCTTGCTCGGCCCACTGCAAATCGCGCTCGGCGAGCGCTTGTTTGACCAAGTCACCGCCATGACCATAAACCAGATGGATATTGCTGGCTCCGACTTCGCTGGCAGCATCAATCACATGTTCAACTAATGATTGGTGAGCCAGGGTATGTAGCACTTTAGGAAGACGGGAACGCATGCGGGTGCCTTTGCCGGCAGCCAGAATGACAACACTCAGAGCCATGGGAAATCCTTGTAAATTAGCGTGATAAACGCCGAAACCGTGTGTGGTGAAAATGGTAATGCATCGCCGCTAGGATGCAATATTAATTATCTTAGACCGCTATGATGAGGCCGGGTTCGGCGGTGTCTTGATTTGCGATTTGCGTCGAGATGGCAGTTCAAACACAGTCAGGCGGTTACGCCCGGCCGATTTAGCCCGATACATGGCTTCATCGGCATCAGCCAACATCCGATCCAAACCGTAGCCAGACAGACGATTGTCACTGATACCAAAGCTGGCACTAATGATTGCTTCAAAGCCCGGCGAGCCAGCATCAATGGCATTGATGGTCTGCCGGTACTTCTCTGCCACTTCTTGCGCCCGCTTGTGATCACAGCCTAACAACAGCAAACAAAACTCTTCGCCACCAATGCGAGCAAACAGATCGTTGCGACGGGTCAGTTTCTGGCAGCTTTTGGCGACTTGCTGCAATACCCAGTCACCGCGAGCATGGCCGTAGGTATCATTAATGTTCTTAAAGTGGTCAAGGTCAAACAGCACCATGCTGACCGCTTGTTTGTTGTCTTCGGCATAACTCAGCGCGCGCTCGGCCAAGCGGGTGAAGTGACCACGGTTATGAATTGAGGTTAATGAGTCAAAGGCTGCCAGTTGTTTGAGTTTGTTCTGAGTTGCCCGGCTGCGATACAAAAACATTCCCAGCAGTAACAGCGCGACACAAAGCGCGGCGATAAATTGACGATCATTCGCCCGCTGCGCCTCAAACAATTGTTCTTGGGTCTTTAGTAGTTCGTTTTTGTCATTGAGTGCTTGAATTTCACTCTCTTTTTCGGCGATTTGCTGCTGAGCCAGTTGATAAGCCAAACGCTTTGAGGTGGCATTACTCAGGTGGCGCTCGCGCAACTGCAAATGCTGGCGCATTAATGCCAATGCTTGCTCTGCATTCCCTTGTTGTTGGCGAATATCGGCCAATAACAAATAGCCGTCGGCTAACTTTGCCAAGTTTACATCTGCTTCGGTTAGCGTTGTTAAACGCTCAAGCATGGCTTCAGCCTGACCAACTTGGTTGAGTTGCAAATAGGCGCTCGCTAGCAGGTAATGTATTTCAATAAAGTTGAGTAACGTATCTGACTGCTCAAACTCTGCGAGGTGAGGCTCCAATAGCTCGACAATTGCTTTAGGTTGTTGATCGAGCAAGTATCGCTCTGAAGCAATAAGTTTGGCTGGAAGAGATAATAGCGCCATCTCAGAGCAAACTTTTAAAGTAGTCTCTAAAAGAGCGCTATCGCCCCTTGGCAAGTCGAGGTGGTTTGATGCGTTGATCAAAAACATACCGGCAGCACAACCGAGGCGGCCGCTGAGATTTAGTTCAACAAGCTTCTTAGCGTATTGATAGCCCAGTTCGTATTGTTCAATGTGGTTGAAAAATTGAGCGATAACAGCAAGTGCATAGTGGTTCAGGTTGTTGGATTCTGATACCCGGCTGACCAGTTTAGTTAATCTATTCGCAGCGGCAAGCCCATTGGGCCAGTCTGCTGTTGCGGTGTAGACGTTGACCAAGGAAATATTAACTAAGATTGCAACGTCAATTGAGCGAGTTTGGGTTGCAAGAGATGCCAAACTTGGTTCAGCCTCGGCAAAGCGACCATGGAGTGTGAGGTAATAGCCTTGTAAATATGCAAGGTAGCTGGCTTGAGCGCCGACCAATGGCCGAGATTCCAACTCAGCAATCATGGCTGCCAAGTGCTCTATGTTTGACGAGCGCAAAGCGACCGCTGAATCAATCAGCTCAGGAGTCGAAATGGTACTGAAGTCTTGTTGCTCTGCCTTTGCGATAGCCGAACTGCTGAGTAACAGCACTAACAAGTACCAGCTTTTTGCAAATTTACTAATCAAATGCATGCCTTTTTGACGGGCCTAGCCCATCGTAATCGCTTACTTTGAGCGATTCTTTGTCGGCGGATCAAACTAGCAACAAAAAACGACGAATGAAATAGATTGTATACAACTTATGATCAAAGTCGTATCGAGTTGACTGAACAGGCTAGAAGTTAGCCTAAGGTGGCTGGAGAACCGTCAGGTTTTAGCAGGGAAGTTTGCTCAGCGGCAGGATTGTAAAGCGACACAGTGTTGCGGCCACTCGATTTAGAGCAGTACAGGGCTTCATCAGCATCAGCTAGGATGCGGTCGAGTTCATAGCCAGATAACACATTGTCACTAACACCAAAGCTGCCACTCACTTTAAAATCAAAGCCGGACTCTTTGGTGACAATGGCATTGATCGCTCGGCGACACTTTTCGGCAACATCCAGTGCGGTATGGCTGTCACAGCCGAGCAGTAAGAAACAAAACTCTTCACCACCAACGCGAGCAAACACGTCATTTTTACGTGTTAGCTCCTGACAAACGGTGGCTACTTGTTTTAACACCCAGTCACCACAGGCATGGCCATAAGTGTCATTAATCTTCTTAAACAAATCCAAGTCAAACAGCACAATACTGGCGGATTGCTTGCTGTCTTTGGCAAAGCCTAAAGCACTTTTAGCTAATTGAGTAAAATGACCACGGTTATAAACACCAGTTAACGAATCAAATTCGGCCAATTGTTTCAAACGTAATTGGTTTTGCCGCGCTTTGTATAAATAAGCTATTAAAAGAATTAAGCAGGTGCCCAGCAACATGATAAATAATTGCTGATTTTCTTTTTCTGACTCTGTTAGTTGTTGCTCTAATTTTAGTAGACTGTTTTGGTCTGCAAGTGACTTATTTTCTCTAGCTATTTCGTTAACTTTGTGTTCTGCTAAGCGCAGAGAATAGTTTCTGACTTCTATTTCGTTGAGGTATTTATTGTTTATGTCGGTGTACTTTTTATAGTATTCGAGAGCTTCTCTAAAGTTTAATCTGTGGGTGTTTATCTCATAAAGGCTATAGTAGGCAGATATCATTGGTAATAATGTCGTGCGCTCTAATTTATACTCAATAGATTTTTTTGCGTACACTTCAGCACTATCAAAATCGCCAGTTGCAATGTATGCTTCGGCAATTGTTGCGTATAAATCTGGCTCGAGTAAATCTGCACCAAAGCTGTCAAGGTTGTCGAGTAAAAAGTGTGCTTCTGAAATTACATATTGCGGCTTTTTCTTCGACTCAGAATGGTAGTAATTCGACTTTATGAGATTTGCAATATACTGTTCGCCTGAACGATGGCATATTTCAACACCAGCTTCGAAAAGTTGTGGTGCACTAATTCCTAATCTTAGATTGCTTTCAAGTGCCAGCTGATGCCAGCTGCACTTGTTTCTGCCGTTTAGAGTTTTTGTATCTACAGTTTTAAGATGTTCAAGAGCTGCCTCGTATTTACCTGACTGCACGTAGAAAAAAGGAATAAACAAATTTGCAGTATCATGTAGATCTTTCTTGTCAATGTTGTCGATATTAGTAGAGATAAATAGCAGGCTTTCTAAGCCAGTTTCCCACGATCTGGCATAAAGAGATGCGGTACCTAACAGCAAATGCGTACTAATAAGTAGGTCTATATTTTTACTTTTTGAAATTATATTTCTGCCTATTTCAATTGTTTTCTCTATATTCCCATTAAAGAAAACGCTATAAGCGTGGAAATATAACAGCTCCAACCGTTGCTCTTTAGTTAATTGATTTTCTATTGTTTTTAAATAGCCTAGCTTTTTATTAAACTTGTTTGTGTCGGCACTTTTTAAAGTATAAAGCTCCTCAATTACTTCTTGTGCATTAATTGCATTTGAAGCAAAAGTTGGTAAGGGAAAAAACAAAGTTAGTGCTAATTGTATTAGAACTAACTTTGCTAAGAAGTAGAGACTAGTCACAATGATGCTAGGCTGCTTTAAGGTTCTTTTCTTCTGTATTATCGCCTTCAGACTCATCATCATCATCAGCAGGTAATACCAAAATACACTTTGAACTATCGAGATTTAAAGTTTCTTCGAGAACCTCTTGGGTTAGTTCATTAGCAACACCTGTTTGCTGAGTGTCGGTATCTTCATCGGCCACAACGACAATAAAGTTCATAGGCTGATTATGAGTACGAATTTGCTCTGCTAAGTCAGCTTTCGCTGCTTTTAGAGCTTCTGGAGTTTGTAAATTAGCGTCTTGGCCCAATTTTTCTAACATATCGATAATGGTCGACATAAATTCAATCCTTCTTATGCTGGGTTTAATTGAGTTTCTTCTTCTAATTTGGCCAGTTTGGCCAAAATCGGTTCGTTGCGCTGCATTGGCTGGCAAGCCGGTACCACCATAGTGGTATGTTGTGACAACTCTGCCTGCGGCAATTCGCGCAATGGAATACGGTCAATGCGGGTATCATCAATGGGCAGTACGGGCGCTTCATAAAGAATGACTTTATGATCGAGTGGGTAATACTCGGCAAGCATATCGACCAGAATCTGAAGTTTGGCGCTATCGGTGGAAAACTTACTTAGGCTGCGATCACCAGTTATGCCTACCTGCCATAAAATCAGCAAGGCGGCGGGGTCTAGCTGGCGCTGGTAAAACATAAACTGGCTGGTTTCATATTGAATGCAGCCGGTTTTGCCTGGGTCTAAGCCTAAATCAGCGACTAAACAATCTTCGGCAGAAATGCCCGGTAGCATACGGGCGTCAAAACCTTCTTTTCTAACCCATTCAATGGCTTTATGGGGTACCAAAGCAAAAACGCCGGGGTGGCCATAAAAGGCGCCGACTACTTTTTTGCCAGCACGAACTTCTGCCAACATGGCCTCGGCCATTTCATTGTAGGTTTTATTTCGGTTCTTACCTTCAGAATAGAAGGACTGGAGACTTTGGCAATTGGCATTCATTTCACCAATCCAAGCTTCGACAAGGCTGTTTGACACCAAGACAAAGACTTTGTCAGCTTGCTCAATATAGCTGCGGCTAAGCGGGCAAATATGCGCGCCCAGCATCATGCCTGTGCCAACGCAAACAAGACTCCCTGACATTTTTTCCACTCCCTGTAGCAAAGACACAAAACTAACAATTTTTGAGCAATGTTAAAACTGTTTCGTTACGAAAGATGGGGTATTTGTTGCTTTATTGACCTTGTGTTTCAATTTCCCATCGTTGCGCGTTGTCATTTGCACTTTGCAATTGGTACCCGGCTTTACCGAAGCAATGTTGCATTGCGCGATTATCGGGGTGGCAAAAGCCCACTAGGTGTTCTAATCCCAAGGTTTTGGAAGTAACAACCGACGCTGCAGTCAATGCTTCTGTTGCGTAGCCGCAGCCCCAAGCATCAGGCTTTAGCAATACTCCCAAACACGTTCGTTTGTTTGGCCAGTCCAATTGATAAAAGGCTAAAAGCCCAATGGCTGTATTTGATTGATTGTGGTGAACGCCCCACATAAGCGTTTTTGGGGGGCTCTGTTGTTGTTGGTTGAGGGCAAAATGAAATGATCGCAGTGCTTTATCAGCTGCCCAGACTTTGTCGTTGTAGCGCATTACGTTAGGGTTTGTATGGAGACCAACGTAAAGACGTTGATCTACCTTGGATAATCTACGCAGCGTTAAACGATGAGTGCTGAGACAGGATGTTTCGAGCAGAGCACTTGCGATCATTTGTTAGGGCTTATACTGCCCAGCCACCCTCGCCGGTGCCATCTTCATCTGGAGTGAGCACAATCATATTCATTGGCTTCACAAGGTTCTGACAAGTGGCCATGAATTGTTCTTTCATTGCTGCCAGCGTATCTGCGTTTTGGTTTGATGCGTTAGCACCGAGTTGTTCAAGAGTGGCTACCCAACTAGACATAATACTTCCCTTACTACTTACTAAATCGTGTTAGTGGTGGTCAAAAAATGAGCGGCCCATGATAGTCGTTAACAAAAAATGATCAAGCCTAAATCGGCACTTTTTATTGCGTTGACTCAAAGTAAGTGCTAACTGGCGGGAGCAAATCGAATCACACCCAGCTCATGTTCTGCTCGGTCGAAAACTACATAGTAGTCATTGAGTAGCGGCAGACCTATTAGACTTTGGTTGGGCCAATTGGGTAACTGACTCATAATCTTAAACACTGCTTTACCCGGCTCTGGGCTATTCAATTGCCAGTAATCACTGGGCTTGCAGGTCAATACTTGTTCGCCGCCGTCACTGTCAAAATGGAAGTGTAAATCAGGCCAGTCGCTAAGATTAATTTTGTTGGCATCAATACCGGTTGCCATATAGTTGGTGTCTTTAAATGGCTCAATTAAGGCGTTGAATTCTTCTGATACCGCAGCGAAGCCTTGTTTCATGTGCTCAAACAAATCATGGGTCAGGGCGAGCACTGAGCAACCAGTGTCGACAATGGCATTGGTAAAGTAATTGTGTTCATGGGCTTGATCGATTGGCGCTGCTGCCACCGGCGCGCCGCTACCCACCTGAAATTTATTGAGTACCACGTTGTAGTAACAATCGTGTTTCACATCAATGGTTTGAAACTCACCCTGATACAGCTCGGTATGCTCTTCGCCGCCGCCAAGGATTAAATAGCCTTGGTTGAGCGGGTCGGATTTTAATGATTCGTCATCGGCTTTGGCGTCGGTGACATGAACGCTGGATCGTTTGCTGTAAAACGACCACTTGTTGGCAGTTAGCCCTAGTTCTTCCATTTGGGTGAAATAAGGCAACAAGTCTTTTTCTGGCTGCTGCCAAAGGAATTTTTTGAACTGCTTGAGATCGTCACTATTAAAATGCGCATTGCCCATTTCAACACAGTTGGGTGTGCCAAATGGCCATGGATAGGTATGTGGCGGCTCAACATTATGATGATCGAGATAGTGGGCTAGATCATAGCTCTTATTGAGGTGGCGATAAGCCAAACCCAAAATGCCGTTGGCTTTGCCAAAGGTTTTGTTTTGGTTTTCATTGGAGATGAGCGCGACGGGGCAATTGTCCATGGTAATGGCGTCATGGGCATGTTCAACCGTGACTTGAGTATTGATGACCGGGCCGTCCCAGCCGCCGATACCGTAGGTGATTTCCTGTGCTAAGGTGGTTGGCTCTAGCAGGGTATCGCCGGTGGCATGGTAGCAAGCTTGGTTCATGACTAAGGTTGAGCTGCCGCTATCAAGAATCAAGTTGACTGGGCTTTGCTCGCTGCCAATGTGCAACGTGGCGGTGTAGTCACCAAAGGCATACACATTGGTGATCGGCAGTTTGATGGTTTTTGGCTGGGCCATGGTGTTGCTTCCTTGTCCTGCTACTCGGCGTTTGGCTGCCAAATATCCTACTGTGGCTGGGCTGGCAGTACAAACAGTTCGTCTGAGTTGCATCGTTGGCAAAGTTAGGTATGAACTTCTGACGAAGACCTTCCGCAGCAGGGAAGCTGCGGCAGAGTCTACAGGGAAGTATTTACGACGTGTCTGAGTTGGAAGTTGATTCCTAGCTTTCTTTACTCGGTGTGTAATCGGCAGCAACTCGCTACCTCTTTGAAGTACTGTGGGCTGCTCGGTTACTCCAATCCCAAGAAGCCGCCGGATTGGTGCTGCCATAGGCGGGCGTAGGTGCCATTTTGGGCCAGCAGTTGCTGGTGGCTGCCCTGCTCTATGATGCGCCCTTCATCAAGCACAATTAAGCGATCAAGCGCGGCGATGGTTGATAATCGGTGAGCAATAGCTATTACCGTCTTACCTGCCATCAATTCATTGAGACTCCGCTGAATTGCCATTTCCACTTCCGAGTCCAATGCCGACGTGGCCTCATCGAGCACCAGAATTGGCGCGTCTTTGAGCAGCACTCGGGCAATGGCGATGCGTTGACGCTGACCGCCAGATAACTTCACCCCACGCTCACCCACCATGGCATCGTAGCCATGGCGACCTTTGTTATCTTCCAGAGTCAGAATGAATTCTTCAGCTTCAGCGCGACAAGCCGCCTCTTTGAGTTGCGCGTCGCTGGCATCAGGGCGGCCGAACAAGATGTTTTCCCGAACTGAGCGGTGCAGCAACGAGGTATCTTGCGTCACCATGCCAATATGGCCGCGCAGGCTATCTTGCTCCACCCGCTGAATGGCCTGATCGTCTATCAGAATTTGGCCTGAGTTTGGATCGTAAAAGCGCAGCAGCAAGTTCACCAAGGTTGACTTACCAGCGCCAGAACGGCCGACTAAACCAATTTTCTCACCCGGTTGAATGGTCAGGTTCAAGTCGTTGAAAATGGTTTTGTCGCCATAGCTAAAGTTGATATCGCGAAACTCAATTTTACCTTGCGGCACCGCCAGTGGTTTGGCGTCGGCGCTGTCTTTAATCGTTACCGGCTGCGATAAGGTATTCATGCCGTCTTGGACGGTGCCGATATTCTCGAACAGTGACGCCACCTCCCACATGATCCATACCGACATGCCTTGCAAACGCAGCGACAGTGCCAGCGCTACGGCAATGGCGCCGGTGGTAATGTCGCCCATGGACCACAGGTAAATCGCCACCGCGGCAATAATGACCAACAAGCTGTAGTTGATCAGAGCAACGGCAAAATCCAACTTGGTGACCAAACGCATTTGCGGGTAAACAGTGCCAAGGAAGGTTTTCATGGTGCCTTTGGCGTAATCGGATTCACGCCGAGCATGGGAAAACAGCTTAACGGTGTTGATGTTGGTGTAACTGTCGACCACCGCGCCGGTCATGGTGGCGCGGGCATCGGCTTGTTGCTCTGATACTCGTTTGAGCTTGGGCAAAAAGTGCCGCAGCACCAAAACGTAGGCCAGCAACCACAGCAATAAGGGCGCCGCAAGGCGTAAGTCAGCAGCAGCCACCAAGCCCACCATAGAGAAAAAGTACACGCTGACGTAAAGCATGACGTCGAGCACTTTCATCACGGTTTCGCGCACCGCCAGTGCGGTTTGCATGACTTTGGTCGATAGCCGGCCTGCTAAGTCATTCTGGTAGAACTCCATACTTTGCTGGAGCAAAAAGTTGTGTGCCAGCCAACGGATCCGCATGGGGTAGTTACCCAGCAGGGTTTGGTGCTTGATGGTGGAGCCGAGTAATTCCAGTAGCGGGATGCCGATGGCGACCAGCACGCCAATGACAATCAGTTTCCAGCCATGCTGGTCAATGATGGCGCTTGGCTCAACAGTGGTGAGCCAGTCGACCAGCACACCAACCAGGCCAAACAAGCTCGCTTCGATGATGGCAATAATGGCGGTGAACAGCGACATCAACAGTAAAAAGCGCCCTGCACCTCGGGTGTAGTAGCGGCAGAATTGCCACAATCCAGTTGGTGGCGGGGTGTCGAGCTGATCGGGAAATGGCTCAATCAGGCGCTCAAAAAAACGGAACATTCAGACGGACTCGTTACCGGTTGTCGGATAAAGGGCGTTCATAATACCAGAAGGTATTTAAATTGGCGGAAATCAATAGTGGGCAGAAGTAGTTGTAGCACGTCCCTCAGGTTCAGCGACGCTACTTCAGCAATCCCCAAGAGGCGATGGACTGGCTGCACCAAGACTGATGTTTCACATGAAACAACGGTTTGAGGTGAAACTTGGTTCCGCCGTTCAATGCATTAGCCGTACGCCAATGCGGTGTAATGCCGATTGGCAAAGTACTCAGTTCAAACTCAGACACGTCGTGAATACTTCCATGTAGACTCTACCGCAGCTTCCCTGCTGCGGAAGGTCTTCGTTCAAACCGAGATCTTCACCAATCTAGGTATGGAGCATCCGCAGAACTTATTGAAGAGGAGCGATTGTTCCTGCAGCAAGCTTCTGCCGCAGGGATGCGGCAGTAGAGCCATCATGGGACAAATTAACTAATTTGTCGCGAAGGCAGGAAGCCGAAGCGGGACTTTGCCGAGGGCAGGAGCCCGGCAGCAAAGATTTTACGGCATCTTGTGAAAGGAATTATTGTTCCTCTTGTATCCCTACGTTCTATGCGCTGGCGGCCATCGGCAGCAAGTTGCAACGAAGAAGTGTTGATTGGTGAAGTTACGAAGGTCTTCGTTCAAACTGAGTACTTCACCAATCTAGATCGAGTTCATCGTCTGAGCTTATGGCAAGTATTCGTGCTTGACCCAGTCGACTTCCATTTCCCAGTACGGTACGTGCATCTTGCCGTCGTTGATTTTGGCAAAGTTGAGAATCGCGAAGAAAGGTTCTGGCAAGGCGCTGGCTTCACCTTTGAGGCGGTAAACTTCAACATCATCAAGGCGGAAGATAATATCGCCACCAAGCCACTCCACTGAATAATCGTGGAACTCATCCAAGTTGGCCTCTTGTACCAGCATTTGCGCTTGCCAGTCGCCGCCATCGCAATGGCCTAGGCTCTTAATTGTGCGCGCAGCGTAATGGTTTGGGCCACCGTCGCTGTGGTGCTCAAAAATGTCCAGTTCACCTGAGCCAACCATTGGCCAGCACACTGTTTCATCTGCTTCTTGTACCGGCGGCTCATTGTTTTGCGCGCCAAGTAACCACCAAGCTGGGAACATACCGTTCTGGCCGCTGTTTGGCACCCGCAAACGCGCCGTCCACTTGCCGCCAACAAATTCCTTCAGGTTTTTAGAGGCGATTCGGCCAGCAACATACTGAGTGTCTGGGTGTTGTTTGCCATCTTTGGCTATGTTGTCACATGGCTTTTTGACGCCTAAATCGACGACTCGCAGCTTCAAGGTACCGTTGCTAACTTCGCGAGTGTTGTGGGCGCCGTCTCTGACATAGCACTGATCTTCATTGTTAACCCACAGGATTTGGTCCTGCCAATTGGCGGGATCAAAGGTGTCAAAGTCATCAAAAAAATCCACTTTCCATTCGACTTGCTGGTCATCGGCTGTGGCTGGATTAGCCTCAGCAGCCAACACATTGGCGGCAAACATGGCGGTGGGAATGAGCGCCAAAGAAAGTAGTTGCTTCATACAAACTCCAGGATGTTGATTTCGTTGTTACCGGGAAAAGTTGCGCAAATACTAGGTTTTCGCCGGTTTCTCGGCGTCTGTTTACAGGTTTTTAAGCCGAACTTGAGGAAAACTGTGAGCTAGGTCTGCTGATCTGGCCGATTTTAACGATCGGCCGATAGTTGCTTTTTCCGGTAAGCCGACGGAGTCATGCCCTCGCTTTTACGAAAGAAACTGTAGAACACTGATTTGCTGTTAAAGCCAACGTCATAAAAGATGTCGGTGATGGCCTTGTTGGGTTGTTCTACCAAAGTGCGCTTAGCATCTTCTATTCGATAGTGATTGATGAACTCATAGAAGTTCATTTGGAAGTGATGGTTAAGGGTCACTGATAGCACTTTCGGGCTAATGGCCAATGCCGTGGCAAGGCTGTCGATGGTGATCTCTGAATCAAGGTAGGGTTGTTCGGAGCGCATGTAGTGTTCGATACGCTCAACCTCGCCGCCCTTGTCACTGCTGAAGTCGGCCTGATTGCTGCTGGCTTCCCCAGCCTCAGGCAGCTGGATTTGCTCGACCCAAGGGCCGCGGGCAATGGTATAGGTCAGTAGCGCCAACAGCAGAATAAACGTCAGGTGGTAAATCGACACGCCAATGTCGCTAAGAACACTGATTTCGATAGGCTCAAACAAGTTGATAATCTTCACCGCCGCTAACAGTGAATCGCCGGCAAACACCACCACAAAGCCAACCACCAGAGTATGAAGCCAAGTGAGGTTGACCGCAGTTAAGTCGGCCTTGGTTTCTTTTTGTTGCTCGCGGTAGCGGGCAATCAGCAGCAAACAGCCAACGGCGTAAGCGACACGACCAAGCTTAATCAGCAAATCGGTGGTTACGTAATGCCACGAAATGGTCAGGCTAAAGTCGTTAATCATGCTGTGCTTGGTAGCGCTGCTGTGGCTGTAGTAAACCGTCACCATGTAGATGAGATAACCGATCACCGGTAAGGCGTGAATGAGCTGCGCCCTGCCAACTTTGAAATCGCGATAGAGCAAGGTTTTGGCAAATAAGAACAGCAACACGCCGTCGACTAAATAGCCAAAACTGCCGATAAAAAACAGATTGCTTGAGGCGTCAAGAATGGTGTAGCGGAATTGCAGCCCGTAGTAGCTTAACTCGTGCCATGCGATCAGCGTGTGTGCCAACAAAAAGCCCACCAAAAAAGGTGTGCTGGGATGCTTTTGGCGTTGCGCTAGATAAAACAAACCCGCCAGTACGGCACATAGTAATGCCGTCATTGCTAGGGTCAGATCGTGCAGGTTGAAAAGGACTTTATCCATCGGCTGGAGATGGTACTTGATGTTTGTTGGCGAATCCAAGAATTCAAAAGCAATCGCGATCCGCCGCAGAAAAAACTGTTGTAAACGGCTCTGTTTGTATATTTTATGGCTGAGGGCTTGAGTATGGCGGAGAACATGCCAAGTCCCCCCACAACCAAATCACTCGCAAATTATAAAACTGGAGAGTGCCAGACCCATGTGCTGTTGGGCTGGTGTGACATAAAACATAAAAGCGAGAAAACAAATGAAAATGAGAGGATTACGTTGGTGGGTGGTCGGTCTTATTGCCGTTGCCGCTGTCATCAACTATATCGACAGACAAACGTTGGCAGTACTGTGGCCAACCATTGCTGCCGATCTGTATCCTGATAAAACCATTGATGAGCGTAATGAAATCTATGGTCTGATCAGTACTATCTTCATCCTAGCCTATGCCTTTGGTCAGGCGATTTTCGGCAAAATCCTCGATTGGGTCGGAACTCGCATCGGATTTGCTTTATCCATTGGCTTTTGGTCGTTTGCGACCGTTCTGCATGCCTTTGCCAAGGGTGTTACATCATTCAGTATTCTCCGAGTTGTACTCGGCGTGGCTGAGGCTGGTAACTGGCCCGGAGCTGCCAAGGGCAATGCGGAGTGGTTTCCTGCCAAGCAGCGGGCGTTGGCACAGGGCATATTTAACGCTGGTGCCTCGTTTGGTGGCTTAGTGTCTATTCCCATTATCGGCTATTTGGCCTTGGTCATGAGCTGGCAAATGATCTTTATTGTGGTCGGCTTGATTGGCTTCTTGTGGTTGGTGCCATGGCTGGTTTTGGTCAAAGCGCCGCCGGAAAAGCACCCGTGGATCACCAAAGAAGAGCGAGAGTTTATTCTCTCAGGGCAGTTATCGAGCAGCGAGTCTGCCGATAAACCAGTGGATGCCTACAACCCGTCCACCGCGGAGCTGCTCAGTCGCAAGCAAAGCTGGGGGGTGATTATTGCCTCCGCGGCGATTGATCCGATTTGGTGGCTGTTTGTGGTTTGGATTCCGATTTACCTCAGCACCAGTTTTGGTATGGACGTTGGTGAAATTGCTCGCTTTGGCTGGGTGCCATTTGTGGGGGCTATGGTTGGTGCCCTGTTCGGAGGCTTTGTGTCGCAAAGCTTGATGAAGCGCGAATGGAGCGTCAATGCCGTGCGTAAGTTGGTGATCACCTTTGGTGGCGTGATCATGCTGGTTTGTTTGCTGGCACTAGCGAAACCAGCATCACCGCTCATTGCTGTGCTGATCATGGCAGGCGTACTGTTTGGTTTTCAGATTGCTATTAGCAGCGTGCAAACCTTGCCTGCCGATATGTTTGGCGGCAAGACAGTCGGTACCTTAGCTGGCTTTGCTGGCATGGCAGCTAAGTTTGCTGCAGCTGGCGTGACCTTCATTATTCCGGCCATTACCGCTGGCGGTAACTTTGCCCCAGCTTTTGTCTTTGGAGCTGGCTTGGCGATCACCGCGCTGTTAGCGATTTGGTTACTGTGTCCGAAAATTGAGCCGCTGAAACCGAAAAACTAGCCAATACCATTTCATTTAGACCTTACCTCAAGGCGCTGGAAGTTGATTCTGGCGCCTTTTTTGACTTCAACCTCACCTGCCTTGCGTCATTTTGTGGTGCGCTGCTAGCGATCAAGATCACGAACTCGAACATTGCTAAATAGCCATCAAACCCTTGCTAGATAAGGGTTGTTCGACTGAGCGACAAGCAATCGAACGGTAAATTTGGCTGCCCGACTTGGAGTCAGACTACAGTTTCTAGAGTCACTGGCAGCATCAGCTGCAACTAACCCAATGACATACTCGAATGCAGAGGACGAATTGTGAAAACAGTTGCCCCCAAAAAGCTTGTCGCAGCCATTTCTGCCGCTCTGGCCGTTGGTGTATTGAGCGCTTGTAGCCAAACCACCAGCAATCACTATGAACTATCAAAAACCAGTGAAATCATTGTTACCAGTGAAGCGGGTGACGTGCAGGCATTGAAACCCAATGTGGTGTTTGCTGATCAGGCGCAATCAGCGCAAGCGGTGATCACCATTAGCCCTGAGATTAAGAAGCAAACCATTGTTGGTATTGGCTCTTCATTTACTGAATCGTCAGCATTTGTACTCGCGCATTTAGAGCCGCAACAGCGCGCCGAGGTGATGCAAAATGTTTACGGCGAAGAGGGTGCCAACTTCAGTTTGACTCGCTCACCCATTGGCGCCACCGACTTCTCGGTTGAGGGCCAGTGGTCTTATGCCGATGTTGAAGGGGATGTCAGCCTCAAACACTTCTCGATTGAGGAAGACAAAAACGGCTTTAGCAAAGCGAAGTATCCAAACATCAAAGATGAGAGCTTTGATGTGTTGCCAATGATTCAGGAAGCCTTGGCCATTAAAGCCAAGCAGGATGATTCGGATCTGCGCATTATTTCATCGGCTTGGACCGCGCCATCATGGATGAAAGACATCGATACTTGGTACATTCGGCCAACGCCAGAAAACGGTTATGAAGGCACTGGTGGCGAGTTGAAGCCTGAGTACGTGAGCACCTACACCGATTACCTGCTGAAATACCTCGATGCATACCAAGCCGAAGGGATTGATATTTGGGCCATCACACCGGTCAATGAGCCTGCGGGCAATAGTGGTCAGTGGGAAAGCATGCACTTTACCCCAGAAACCCAGCGCGACTTTATTAAAGACCACTTGGGCCCGACATTGGCGGCAAGTAGCCACAAAGACGTCAATGTGCTGATTTACGATCAAAACCGCGATCACCTCGAAGATTGGACCGATACCATTTTGGGGGATCCAGACACCGCGCAATATGTTTATGGTACTGCCGTGCATTGGTACAGCAGCACTTACAAAGTGTATGAAGAAGCCCTTGAACGCGTTGCCACCAAATTCCCGGGCTACGGCATCATCAACACCGAAGCGACCATCGATGACTTAGGCAAGCCTGCACCGGGTGGCGTGACCGACCCGGAAAACTTCCAGGAAAGCGATTGGTTTGCCAATGACTCGTTCTGGTGGAACGACACGGCAACGGACTGGGCTTACTCTGCTGAGTGGGCTCCCAATGCCGAAGATCATCCGATTTATACCCCGGTTCACCGCTATGCCCGCAACATCATTGTCAGCCTTGATCATTGGATGGAAGGCTGGGTTGACTGGAACATTGTGCTTGACCACAACGGTGGCCCGAACCATGTCGGTAACTTCTGCGGTGCGCCGATTATGATCGACACCAATACAGGTGAGATTTACTACACCCCAGTGTTCCATGTGTTGAGCCAATTCAGCCGTACCATTCGCCCAGGTGACGTAGCGGTTCAAACCAGCATTGACCGTGGCCAGTTGGGTGATGATGACTTGCATACCAGCGCCACCTTGTCGGCCGACAACTTGTTGAGTGTGCAGTTGTTGAATACCACCAAGAAGCCGATTGATTACGCACTAAAAATTGGTGAGCAAACCGCCAATATCACCATTGATGCCAACGCTGTACAAACGGTAAGAGTGCAGCTGTAACGCACACTCTCCCCCCTTATCGTTCAATCTTTTGCCCGGCCTAAGCGCCGGGCTTTTTTTCGAACAATGATTCAATGGTGAGCGCTTTGCTTAAAGAAAAAGCCCCTTGACAGATTGCTTCTGCTCGGCTTAAACGGCCGTTAAAGCAATCGAGCGCCAGCAACAACGAACGTTGGTTGGCTCTGAGCCAGCAATCGTTATCGATGAATTCGCCTTGGTTTAGTGGTTTCTGAGCCAACACCACAGGCTCAAAACGCCACGGGTGGCCTGGCTGGTAATAACCATTGAGCGTTAAGGAGCCGCTTGCCGTTGCCATATCAAACTGGTGATGAATGCCGGGTTTACCGCCGACTTTAAAATCGATATCGATGCTGGTGTCGCCACAACGCAGTCGTAGTTCAATCTGATCGCGGTCGATGCGTCGCTGTTCGAGTGTCGGTGGTCCGAGCCAGTGAATCAGCCAAGACAGGGGGTGACTGGTGACCTCAAAAAACCATTGCACGGCATCAAAGTTGAAGCCTGAGAGATTGACGCTGGATTGCAATTGGATATGTGTTGGGATCAGATGTTGCGCCATGACACAGCGTGCCGAATCAAGCTGGTTAAAGGCGTAGTTAATCAACACGCGATCGGCCCAAGCAGGCAAATCTGCTGGGTTGCCATAGGGACCAACGACGGGTTTCTCGCAAAAGATATGGCTGTTGGGGAACGCTTGGATGACCGCTGCATGGGTTACTGCGGGCGTTGCCACGATGACCAAATCGGGCTGGCCGATTTGCTCTAGCTGATCGGTGACCATCGCAATTTGATGATCGGTTGCGACTTGCTTGGCTCGTGGCAAATCTTTGCTGACCAAGGCGGTGATAGTAATCCCTTGGGATTGCAAGGTGGGGAGATGAACCAAGCCCCAATGGGTGCCGATGATGGCTGCAGTTTCAATGCTGCTCATAAGGTACGGGCTGCGATCACTATGATGCGAGCGCCGTCAGGCCCAGCTTGAACAAAGTGCGATTCGCCGGGACGAATCAAATGGGCATCGCCTGGGTTAAGCTGCAGCTGCAGTTGCTCATCGGCGCGATGCAATTCAATGTTGAGCTGACCTTCCAGCAAATAATAGATTTCTTCTGTTTGTTGGTGCTGATGCAAGCCGATGGTGGCGTGGGGAGCGAGCTTGCTGTCCATCATCAATTCGATGCTGCTGGCAAGTAGCCCTTCGGCTTTGCCTTTTTCTTCATTAAACACCCAAGTGCCAAGGGTTTCGCCCTGCCCTTGCTGTGCCAATGGCGCTTGCGGATTGTGGTGCGCAGGCTGATAGCGAACCGTGGCCATGTTGGCGCTTTGCTTAAAGCTACCATCGGTTGTACCTGCATAAGTGGGCGCATCGGTTTGATGGTATTGCTCGGCACTGAGCACCCGACGTTTAGCCATTACTCGGTGATCTCCAAGCGATTGCCATCAGGGTCGAGGACACAACTCTCGTAGTAGCCATCGCCGGTTCGGTCCAAATAGCAATGTGCTCAATTTTCATCAATTACGACCTAAGTAGCCTTCTAACACGTTGTTCCATTCCGAAGCGGTGATCACGGTCAGAATCTCTTGATTAATGGTTTCGCGCTCCGGCGCTCCCGGTGGTAGGGCAATACCGTAGTCTTGGCGTACCAGAATGTTCGGTAATACACGCAGCTCTTCGTTGAACTCATTGGTCACCATGTATTGCAAGATTGGCAAATCATAGACCACCGCAGCGGCTTTGCCATCGGCCAAGGCCGCTAACGCATCTTCGATAGTCGCGACTGTTTGGTGGCGAATGAGCTTTTCTTTTAGCAACTGGTCACTGGTACTTTCGGCGACGGTAATCACGCGCTTGTTGTACAGATCATCGAGGCTGGTAATCGACTGGCCCAACTGGGTGACGGTGAGCGATGTGGCAATTGCGGCGGTGAAACCAGAAATAATGATGATACTGGCGAACATCCAAATCAACGCAATAATGCGGCCGCTGGTGGTTTGTGGCGCTTTGTCGCCGTAGCCCACCGTGGTCATGGTGACCGCCGACCACCAAAGGCCAGCGCCGATGCCGCGCATTGGATTATCTGAAAACTGACTGTTGTGGCGGCGCTCTGCTAGCCAGACCAAAATACCAATCACCGAAAGGACCAATAACAAGGCGCCAACAGCTTGTAAAAAGTCGCCAGAGACAAAACGCTTAACTGCCGCCATGATGCTGACTTGCTCACTTTGAGCTACCGCAATACCTAGGCCTGACGTCAGGTAGGGATGGGTAAAATCGAGCCGTCTTTCGCGATCGGCGGTGATGGTCAGCGCTGCGGCAGCGGCATCGACACTGTTGGTTTCAGTGGCGTCGAGCATTTCATCAATGCTCATATCAACGAATTCAATACGGTGCTGCTTGGCATCCGCTACTCGTTTGACCAATTCGATGGTGATGCCCTGCCAGCCTTGCTCCGTTTGAATACTAAATGGCGGCGCGTGGCGGGTGGCAATTCGGTAGACTTTATCGCTGGCTGGTTGTGCTTCCGCTTCTTCAGCAACAGCCGTATTGATTGCCGCCATGAGCATTAGCAAAAGCGCTGCAATGACCACTGTTGCGAGTGAATTGTGGAGCACACTAAAGGTTTGTTTTGGAGTCACTTCGATCACCTTATCCCTGGGAGTTAGCTGGAGTATAGAGCTAACTCGGTGTGATATTAAGTGACTCCTTTTTAAAACTTATTGTGGCTCTGATTGGTGGTAGACCTTGAGCCTGTTGAGGGCGCTGAAATACTGCTTCGGGGTATCGTTAAAGGCGTCAGGCTCAATTCCGCCAGCGTAGCCAATAATCCGAATGGCGTTGGTTTCTACCGTGGCGAAGGTGATCGTATGGTCGATAAAACTACCTTTCAACCACTGACTGTTGGCAAAGTTCATTGCTGGCGATATTGCTATGTTCGGTACCGTTTGCCACTGGCCTTGCGAGTTAAGGTATTGCACATCAAGCGACAACAACCAACCGCCGAACTCGTTTGGGTTGCCAGGGTTAACCAGTAGGGTGTTAATCCGCTGTGGTTGTGACCAACGATAACCGTAGTAATCGACTTTGGGCGTGGAATCAGTGCTTTTATTGTAAATGGTCTGTCGGTGATCTGGTTGACGCAGCAGCTCAGCTTGTTCGGCACTGACCGAGCCGCTGACGATCACCTCATCGGCTTGCAGCGCTAAGTCCGCAGGCATGATGGTAAGTTGGTAGTTCTGCTTGACCTGTTGCCCTGCTCGGCGAAGGGCGACAGTAAATTGATAGTTACCAGTGACTTTGGCTTTACCGACGACCTTAGTGCCGTTCAGTGACAGTCCGTTGGGTAGCTGGCCAAAGATCAGTGATAGCTGAGCGTCATGGCCCAGCTGTGGCTGAATATCGAACTCAAAGGGTTGGCCCAGCTCGGCGTTGAGCGTCGGTGCGGTTGGCAACTCAAGTGGCGCATTAAAGGCGCCCTTGGTGTTGATCAGGTAATAATCGCCATTGGCGTCTGATTTGCGCTCGCCCCCTGTTGCCAGAATAATTTTCTCGCCTTGAGTAGCGGTGCGGTTGGCGATATCGCGCAAGGAAGCATCGGGCAAATCATAACGGCTGACATTGATATAACGGTCATTGAACGGTAATTGCCAGTCGGCGTCTTCGAGTGGGAATAGCAGATCCTTTGGCAAGGCTTTAGTGCCGCCAATTATTCCCAGCAAGCCACTCATGGTGGCGGCTTGGTTGTCGGCATCAAAGCCCAAGCCGCTGGCAATATCTAGGGTCAGTTGGAAATCGCCTTGGCCATACAACAGCGCCAGAATGGCACAGGCGCCATTGAGATTGGCATCAACTACGGTCCAAGCGCCACGGTTGTAATCGAACTCTTTGAAGTAATGGCTGGCCATTTGTTGGCGTGCGGCTTGCCAGTCGTTCGGGTGCTGCTGATATAGCTGCTTCATGTGTTCGACGATGGCGGCAAAGCGGCCATTTGGGGGCAGCGCAGCAGTGCCAATATCAATCAGTTTGTTGATGTCACTTTCAAAAAACGCCGCGGCATACATGGCGGCATAGTGCACTGTTGGCTCAATACCAAAGTCGTCATTGGTAATGCGTGCCGCCCACGCTGACTTGGCAGTGGCGTAGTCCAGCATACCGGGCGCTGTCACTGCCCATATCTCGTTGACCAACTGCGGGTCGATTTGAAACCAGTTGGGGTTGTAGCGCTTGTTGCCTGTTAGCGGCGGACTATAACCGGCATGCATTAGTGTTAGTGCGTTGCGGTTGGCTACCCAAACCTTGTCGCGCACGTGATGCTTCCAAGCTTCGGCGAGCTGCGCGTAACTCGGCTCAATTCCATGTTGTTCCATTTGCAGTAGGTACATGTATTCGATGTCGGTGTCGTCATCAGAAAATGCGCCATTGACTTGCTCCACTCGCTCAAGCGACGGTCCAAAACCATATGGAAACTGGTTAGGGCCGGGTTGGTCAATAAAACGAAACTCATAAGAGAGACCGTAGATATTGCCAATGATCTGGCCGAGCCAAGCGGCGTAGACTTTGTCCTGATATTCGGCAACGGCTAGCTTCTGCTGGTGCTCGGGTTGCGCTAGCACGGGAGAAGGAATGATATAGCTCAGCGCAAGTGCGCCAAGGCTGAGCAAGGCGACTGGTGATGTGTTTAGCATGAGGGCTCCAACAGGTGCTCGTTGTCGCTATTTTTTCATGCTTATGTCAGCTTTCAAGAAAGGCCTTACATAAGTTGGTGTTTGATCACCTTGTTGCTAATGGGTTAATTACGCTGGCAATCAGCCAACAAAAAACGGCTCCCGAGGGAGCCGTTTCAACGAACGTGTTGACTAACTATTTTGCTGCGGACGACTATGGCGTCGGCGTCAGAACCACGTTGCGAACATCGAATGAAGCATCTTCACCAACACCTTCCATCACGAATGGGTTGATGACACTTGCTGCATTACCAATACCTGATGGGTCGATGCTGTTGCGGCGCTCAAGCAAGTCGCTCAGCAAGATTGAATAGCTGTGCCATTCGCCATCGTCGATCAAGCCAGTTGATGTTTCAGATAGCGGCATATCACTCACGTTTGGCCAGCCGCTGTCGATTTTAACCAGCAGGTCTGATGCGCCACCAAGGTTGTTGATCTTGACATCAAAGGTCAGGTACCAGCTGGTTTGAGCTGACAGATCCAAAGCTTCTGGAGCGACGAAGTAGACGTTACCGCCACCTGCGAAGTCAACGTCCAGAATGCCTTCTGCAGTGATCACCCAAGAGTCTTCAGCGTCGGCATTAAAGCCATTTAGGTCGAAGCCATCGGCCAGCGTTGCGCCCAGCCAAACCATAGGTTCGCCGCCTGAGCCACCGTTGTCACCGCCGTTTGAACCTTCTTTGAACAAGCGGATGTCACGAACATCGATTGACAAATCAGCACCGCCAACACCTTCAAACACGATTGGGTTGAGGATTGATGTCGGGATTGCTTGGCCGCTGCCGTTGACTCGGTTGGTGCCGTCGAGCAACTCGCTGACGCTGATAGTGTATGTGTGCCACTCGCCATCGTCTTGCAGGCCAGTTGACGTTTCCGCCAGTTTGATATCACTTACTGCAGGCCAGCCACTGTCGAACTTAACATAAACATCTTCGTTGGTGCCTAAGCTGTTCACTTTCAGGTCGAAGACCAGATCCCAAGTCAGGTACTCGGTGTAGTCCAGCGCATCAGCCGATTCTAGGTAAGCATTACCGGCACCATTGATACGAACTTGCAGTACGCCATCAACAATCGCGTTGTTGTCTGGGTTGTCAGCACCGTCATAGCCGTTGAGAGTCAGACCTTCAGCTGGACCATTGGCGTCTAGCATGACGAACTCACCACCTGGATCGTTACCGTCGCCTACTTTGTCAGCACCGGTGAATTCAACGTTATCCATGCGATAGATTGCGCCTTGACCTTGGCCCCAAGTTGGGAACAACATCACCACATCAATACCGTTGTGGTCGAGACCACTCAAGCTGTTCAATGGAATGCTGTAGTGGACCCAGGTATCCAGCTCTGCCGGTGGCGTGATGGTAACTTCGCCATCGGTACCGCCGCCTTGGCTACCGCCGTTTTGTTCAACTTTAACGTACCAGTTGGTTGGGCCTGCTAGTGGTTGGCGAACAATCTTGAGGTCAAACTCAAGGGCACCAACATCTTTGATTGGCGAGGCATCAAATGGTTTGCTTTCATCAGCAATGCGGGTGTTGAAGCCTGCCACTTGGTTGCCGACAATGTTGAATTCAACCGCTTTACCGTAGTCGCCATCTTCATCATCCACGATCGCTGGATCAGACTGAGCATCAGCCCACGCTGGCCAGTTTGGATTTGCTTCTTCGTCGAAGATAGTTAGGTCTTCAGGAATACCAGATGATGGTGGCACTGGAGCAGGCGCTGCGCCTTCAATTAGGGTGCCGCCCTCTTCAACAGGGAAGTGGTAGCCAAAGTCCAAGGTGCCACAGCCGGTACCGTCTAAGGAAGCGGTTTCACACTTGTAGACACGAACATAGTCAATTTCATAGGCGTTATCAGCATGGAATGCTGTTGGGTCGACACCGCCTTGGTTGACATTTTCAGGCCAGCTGCCGCCAACGGCAAAGTTCAACAGGATGTGGAAGTCCTGATCGAATGGACGTGAATCCCAAACGATTTCGCCATCGATTTCAGTGAACCAGCCTTTGTGGATAAGGCCAACTGCGTCGCCAGAGGTGTTGTACTCCACTTCTGATTGGCGCTGAGTGACATAGTGAACGCCATCAACGTACCAACGAATTTCGCCTTCTTCCCACTCAATTGCGTAGGTGTGGAAGTCATCAGCAGGGGTGCTGCCATCAGGCAATAGGTAAGATTTACCGCTGTTTTCGTTACCTGGCCATGGCTTACCGTAGTGCAAGGTGCCGTGAATGGTTGATTCAACACCGCCGTCAGCTAATGGCACGCCAATGTTGACGGTTTCCATAATGTCGATTTCGCCAGACGTTGGCCAGCCACCGTAGACATAGTCGGTTGGTAGCATCCACGCCGCAGGCCAAGAGCCTTGACCAGTCGGTACTTTGGCGCGAATTTCAACGCGACCGTAAGTGAAGTCAACTTTGTTGATGGTGCGTAAACGAGCGGAGGTATATTCTTTGCCGCCGTCTAAGCCTTCTGCTGGTAGCGCAACGATTTTCAGTACGCCGTTCTCGATGTAGGAGTTTGCTGCGTCATCGGTGTAGCACTGACGCTCTTGGTTGCCGCCACCGCTACAGTTGACTTCGTGCTCCCAGTTATTCATGTCGATGGCATTGCCATCAAATTCGTCTGCCCAAGCTAGTGTCCATCCGCCCGGCTCTATCATTGGGGGTTCGTCAACTTTTTTGGTGACATTATCACTGCCACCACAGCCTGATAAACCGACGGATACCGCTACTGCTAGCGGTAATAAATGAATGGTTTTCATCCGTATCTCCGTGTGATTCTTTTCAATCGTTGCTCGAAATTGGGTGTGTTTCGCGCTGCTGTCATGTAATCGACTATTTGCTGTTATGCTGCATTTATGTAAGCGCTTACGTAGAGCATATTCTGCTACCCCGCCTTTGATCACGGGCCGTTCACGGTTTGTTCGATCTGGATCGCAGTGGAAGTTACAGAATTGAGATCTAGCTCACGTAAGCGCTTACATGGGTTTCATGTGGCGCATGAAAAAGGCAGCCTGAGCTGCCTTTTCAAATCAGTTATTGGGTTGCTGGGGGCTTACTAGAGTGACGTTGAATCAACTTGGGCGAAAAGTAGTTGTTATAGGTCAACTTGGTTTTGCCATAGGCATTTTTCAACACCCAGCGTGCTGCCATTTTACCCATTTCGTTAATTGGGAATTCGACAGTTGTGAGCGATGGACTCAGCAGCCGGGCATAGTGAACGTTATCGAAACCGACAATCGATAGCTCATCTGGAATGCGAATGCCCTTTTGCATGGCACTAATCATGGCACCAGAAGCCATTTCATCATTGGCGCATGCCAACGCAGTGAACTTGCGGCCGCTATTGAGTAGTTGCAATAGGCCACTGCTACCACCCGCTTCGCGGTAATCGGATTCAAATATCAGCCCAGGATCGAGGTCAATACCCGCTTCTTCGAGCGCTTGTTTGTGGCCGGCGAAGCGATCTTCGGCGTCGTGTTTCCACAACGGCCCAGAAATATATGCGATATCGCGGTGACCTTGATCGATTAACAACTTGGTGGCGAGGTAACCACCGAGTTGGTTATCAAGGGTGATACATTGTGACTCTAGGGTTTTGGTCGAGCGGTTGAGCATGACAAACGGGGTGTCTCGCTTGGAGAGCTCAACCAAGTATTCATCGGTAAGCGTTTCGGCCAACAGAATGAGTGCATCGCAGCCACGACCGATGAGAAATTCAACCCCATCTTTTTCGGTATCTTCATCATCGTGACCGGCAGCGATAATTACGTGCTTACCGGCTTTGCGCAGTTCTGATTCAACGCCGGCCATCACCGGGCCGTAGAACGGACCGTCAAGCTCGGCAACCAAAACACCGACGCTGTCGCTGCGATTTAGTGCCAAGGATTGCGCTGCTGAATTGGGGCGATAATCGAGCTCCTTCATCGCGTCCAATACTTTTTGCTTGGTTGCATCCGTTACGTAAGCATTCTGGTTCATCACTCGGGACACTGTTGCCAGTGATACGCCAGCGAGTTTAGATACTTCGTATATCGTAGCCATGATCAATCCGTTGGTTTGGTTAAATTCTTGAAAACGCCGCTCATCTTACACGATGAGCGGCAGAGAATTAACACGTACCTGCTTGTAGTTGCTGATGGACTTCTTCAACTTTCTTGTCATTCAATTTGTACCAGCGCATGACGAAGGCAACAATCAAACAAGAAATTGCCGGCCATACAGTGAAGGTGAACAAGATGCCATCAACCGTTTCAGTTGCCTGCGTGGTTAGGTCGGCGTTGTAGCCATAGTAAGCCAGTAACCAAGCCGCTATCGCGCCGCCTAAGGCAACCCCGAGTTTGATGAAGAATACGACGGTTGAGTAAACCAAGCCGGTCACCCGCATACCGGTTTTCAGGTGGCCGTAGTCAATGGTGTCAGCCATCTTGGCCCAAAGCATTGGCGTTGCCATTTGTAAGAAGAAGCAGTAGATGAAGTTCATGAAGATCGCTGTTTCTACTTGCTCTGGAGCAACAAAGAAGCTGACGCCACAAATAATGGCAGCAATGAACTGCAAGCCAACATAGGCTTTTACCTTATCAATTCGTTTGGTGACATGCTGCGCGATGAAACTACCGATGATATTGCCAACCATGCCGATAGTCAGGAACACAGTAATGAGCATCGGCACCATTTTTTCCAACGCTTCTGCTTCTGATAAGCCAACATAGCTATCGCCAACAAACAACTTGATAAAGCCATAGTCGAGATAGTGCATCACTGAGCTGACATCTAGATAGTTTTTGACGTAGTAAATCGCTAGGGTGCCGCGGATCACCATACCTGTTAGTAACAGAATGGCGGCAACGCAAAGAATTCGCCATTGGTCGTTTTGCCATAGCGAGCGCATTGCGGTGTGGAAGTTGATTTGTTGATCTTTAGGGGGTGACACTCGCTCTTTGGTGCCAGCAAAGCACAGCAAGAACAAAACAATACCAACGGCACTCATGACGGCCATGGTGTATTGGAAACCTTTGGCTTCGTCGCCGTTACCGAAAAATTCCACTAGTGGCAGGGTCAGTGAGGTGACAATAAAGCCACCGATCATGCCAAAGACAAAGCGGTAGCTTTGCACCGATACTCGCTCTTTCGGATCTTCAGTAAGAACGCCACCGAGTGCTGAATAAGGAATATTGATCGCCGTGTAGGCCAGCATCAACAAGATGTAGGTGACGTAGGCGTACAGCACTTTGTTGGTAGGCGATAAATCTGGAGTGGTGAAGGCCAGTACACTAATTAAGGCAAATGGTACCGCCAGCCACACCAAGTAAGGGCGATAGCGGCCCCAACGGGTTTCGGTTTTGTCGGCGAAGGCGCCCATTAGCGGATCGGTAACCGCATCAATGATGCGTACCACCAAGAACATGGTGCCGACTACAGCAGCTGAAATGCCAAAGACATCGGTATAGAAGTAGGTGATGAATGACATCACGATGGCGAAAATAAAGTTACTGGCCGTGTCACCTAGCCCATAGGCAACTTTTTCTTTGGTTTTCAGCATTAAGCTTGCCCCGTTTATGAATTATGTATGGTTTGCACGACTGCTCCTATCTGGTTGGAAGAGGCAGTGTCGGTTATCCAATCAGCTTCAGTGCACTTGCCGCTCAGGTTGCTGGAAGTGCCCTATTCCGTGCGATTTCACGCTACTAAGTTGATGATGAACACCACAAGAAAGCGCTTACATGGAAAGGTTATGCAGATGTAAAGACAAGATCAAGGATTGACCGGTGCTGGTAGCTTAAAACTTGATTTGGATTCACAAAAATGAATCAAAGCACAGCGTCCTTGCCGATGCTTTGAGAGGGGGAGAACAGGGAACGACTATTTAGCTGGCTTGTTTTAGTTGTGTCACATCGAGCCACAGCTCGGCGCGATCGACCGGTGTTTCTGCTGGCAAATGTGGATTTGGAATGCGAATCACGGTACGGCTGTCGAGATCTATCTTCGACATCACCTCTTCAATCATTGGGTGATTGATAAACCAGCTGGCAAAGCTGCCATCTTTAACGGCCAACTCAAAGCCTTGTTCGAGGGCTCTAGATAACTCGGTATTGGATTTGGCGGTGTAAAACAGCATAGGTTGTGGGTAGACCAACAAAATATTGTTTTCGATTGTTAGATCTAAATGGGGGCGGGCGGCGATTTCAGTAAGTGGCTCGTGAATGGCCCGTGGAAAATAATCGAATCGGTTGCCGTCGAGCATGTAGAACAGGCTGTCGTATTTGACTGGGGTTTCAAGTTGCAAACCGGCACTCTTTAACACCGCAGTGTCGGCCCAGAAACGGCCTTGGCCCCCAATGAGTTTGCTCAACTGCTGGATATTTTCGATGTCGTTGAAACGAGTTTGATCGCCTTTGCGAATGATAAATACTCGATGGCCCAGTAAACCACGAAAAATCGGGTACTGGATGGCATGAAGTTCTTTGTTGAGGTTGTCATTAGCTGCTAGCGTTGAAATGCTGATGTAGCCGGCATTGAGGTCCGCAATCTGACGCATTTCTGTCGAATCTGATGCCGTGACCGGGTCTAGGGTATAGCGAGCGCCAGCTTTGGTTAGCAGGAACTCGACCAAATCAATGGGGTATTTGTCTTTCTTGTTTCGAGGTTCATAGTAGCGCACGTTCAGCTCGGCATGTGCCAACATCGGCCACAGCAGCACTGTGCTCAGCATAATTAGCGTTGTTATTATATTTTTCATGTTGTTTTACTTCTCATCGAGTAAATTGGTGGCGTTTTTTATCTTATTGTCAATTTGACTTTTAGGTTACTTGATTTTTCCTTTCGATCCCAGATTCTGATGTCACACTTTTTTTATTCGCGCTCTAACTGCCTATGCCGCATCCATTTTATAATTAAAGATAATGCTGATGATAACGTTTTCATTGTCGCGTCAGTAGGTTTACTGATCACAAATAGATGAATTGATGGCAGCTTGAACGATAGAGAGAAGGGAGCCAGGGGTGGGCAAGCGTCCGTGCTCAACCCATAGAGTTAGGAGCGCTTTTTAAGCTGATCAATGTCGAGCCAAAGCTCTTTGCGGTGCACCGGTGTGCCTGCTGGCAAATGCGGGTTTTCGAGGCGCAACACCGTACGGTGATGTAATTGGATCTTTGATAGCACTTGTTCAATGGCTGGGTGTGATACAAACCAATCGGCAAAACTGCCATCTTGAATGGCGGTTTCAAAGCCGGTCTCCAGCGCATTGTAGAGTTGCTCGTTGGTCTTGGAGGTGTAGAGCAACATCGGCATTGGATAAACCAATAATAAGTTTTCTTCGATCGCTAGGTTAAGCTCTGGACGAGCTGCTATCTCATTGAGTGGCTCATGAATGGCTCGAGGGAAGTAGTCGAAACGATCACCTTCGAGCATGTAAAACAGGCTGTGATACTTGACCGGGGTTTCAACGTCTAAGCCTGCGCTTTTCAGTACCGCGGTATCGGCCCAGAATCGACCCTGGCCACCGGTTAGCCGATTTAGGTCTGATAATGATTTGACGCCATCGAACTTGTGCTGGTCGCCCTGCCGAATGATAAATACTCGATGCCCAAGCAAGCCTCGGTACATTGGGTATTGAATAGCATGTAGTTCTTTGTTGAGATTTTCATTGGTGGCCATGGAAATAAAAGATACTTGGCCACTTTGAACATCACTGATCAAACGTTGTTCGGTTAAGTTTTCAGAAGGGATCGGGGTTAATTGGTAATCTTGACCAGACTTGTCGAGTAGAAAGGCCACTAAATCTACCGGGTAACGATCATTCTCGTTGCTTGGCTTATAGTAGCTCACTTGGATCGCAGCTTTACTTGTCAGTGAAACCAGTAAAATGGGGAATAACAGCAAAGCAATTAGTTTGTTGAGTCTCATTGCTCTAAACCTCAAAACAACGTATTCGTTCAATTTTTATGTAAGCGTTTTCTTTTCGCGATTATATGATGCAGTAATTTTGAAATGACAGCGCTGTCGTCATTTATTCCAGCCAGTTCACAAAATCGCCAATTAACCTGTTTTTGGATATTTTTGTTATCGGTAACATTGTGTTTTCATTTAAACTCCATCTAAACCAAGCAGTTATATTCATTTGGTTTCATGGCTGTTGGCGTTATTCAAGCTGATTTTTTGATCTAAGTTCTCATTTTTGTCGATCCGCATTCAAATGCCCCTTGCATTGTTGACGAAATGTAATGAAAATTCCCTGTAAGCGCTTACATGAACATTCATCATTCTCTGGCGATGGTGTTCAACAAGCAAATGTATTTACGCTTCTTGGGATAAAAAAATGACAAATACTCACTTTGCGGCCGATGTCGGCTCGAGCGGATTCGTAACGCTCAACGGAGAACGCTTTTACGCGATCAAAGACTATGACCAAATGCCGCCATTCTTCATCAGCTTGGTATCAAGTAGTGATCATTGGTTGTTTATCTCTTCAACAGGAGCGTTAACCGCTGGTCGTACCCAGCCAGAAAATGCCCTATTCCCTTATGAGTCGGTCGATAAGATTCACAGTAATGCGCATAAGACTGGCTCCAAATCGCTATTCTGGGTGGCCACTGAAAACGGCCCTGTGTTGTGGCAGCCATTTGTTGAGCAAGGCCCAACCAGCCCGAAAGTCACTCGCACACTATATAAGAACCTGCTTGGCAGCAAGTTGGTGTTCACTGAGACCAACCATGAACTGGGCTTGAAGTTCAGCTACAGCTGGAGCTCCAGTGATGAGTTTGGCTTTGTTCGCCAAAGCTATTTAGAAAACCTCAACAGCGATACCGTTGATGTTCAATTGCTAGATGGCGTGACTAACTTGTTGCCTTGGGCTGTACCGCGCAAAACGCAAACTGAAGCGAGTTGTTTGGTTGATGCTTATAAGTGGAATGAGCTTGATGCCTCCACGAATCATGCTGTATTTGCGCTTTATGCCGCTATTTCTGATCGCGCTGAGCCAAGTGAGTCGCTCAAAGCCTCTGGTGTGTTTAGCCTAGGTTTGCCACAAGCCAATGTATTGTTGTCGACTCGTCAGCTCGAAGCGTTCCGTATGGGCCGTGAAGTCCATAGTGAACAATTGATGCGCGCTGAGCCTGGTGCTTACCTGTTGGTGACTAAGCTGAAATTGGCAGGCAACACAGAGCAAAGTTGGCAGCTGATTGCTGATGTTAGCCAGTCACAATCAGACGTTGTCGCGACGCGTAAACAAATTGCTGAAAACCCTCAATTAGCCGATGAAATCGCCGCTTCGATCGAAGCCAATTCCGATGAACTGGCTCGTTTGATGGCTGCCGCTGACGGCTTCCAAGCGACTGCCGAAGAGCACGTTAGTACCCACCACTATGCCAATGTACTGTTCAACGTGATGCGCGGTGGTATTTTTAACGATCAATACCAAGTGCCGCGTGAAGACTTCAACGCCACCCTGTCGGTATTGAACAAAGCGGTATGGCAACGTCATCAGAAATTTATTCGTGATCTGCCAGAAGTACTGTCGTATCAAGAACTGCACAAAGCAGTCATCGCGCAAAACGATCCGCAACTAGAGCGTTTGTGCTACGAATACCTGCCGATCACTTTTGGTCGTCGCCATGGCGACCCAAGCCGCCCTTGGAACCACTTTGTTATCAAATTGCGTGATGATGCCGGTAACCGCCTGTTGTCTTATCAAGGTAACTGGCGCGATATCTTCCAAAACTGGGAAGCACTGGCTGTTAGTTACCCAGACTTCATTGAGAATGTGATTGCCAAGTTCGTCAATGCGTCAACCATTGATGGCTACAACCCATACCGCATTACCAAAGACGGTATCGATTGGGAATTGGATGAGCCGGATGATCCGTGGAGCAACATTGGCTACTGGGGTGACCACCAGATTATCTATTTGCTGAAGTTGCTTGAGGCGTCGAAGCAGTTCCACCCTCAGCAATTGCAGTCATTGTTGCAACAGCCGTTGTTCTGTTATGCCAACGTACCATACGTGATTAAGCCGTTTGATGCCTTGGTTGCCGACTTCAAAAACACCGTCGACTTTGATCATGACAAAGCGAAGCTTATTGATCAGCGCGTTGAAAAGATTGGTTCTGACGGTAAGTTGGTACTTACTGGTGCGGATGAAGTCTATCAGGTTAACCTGTTTGAAAAGCTATTGGTGCCACTGCTGAGCAAATTGAGCAACTTGGTGGTTGATGGTGGTATTTGGTTGAACACCCAACGCCCTGAGTGGAACGATGCGAACAATGCTTTGGTTGGTCAGGGCTTGTCGATGGTCACTATGTACTATGTGCGCCGTTACATCACCTTTATGCAGCGCTTGCTGACCGAGCAAGGTGAAACTGCTTACAGCATGTCGGCAGAGGTTGTCGAATGGCTGGCCGATACTGCGAAAGTATTGGCGCAATATGCACCGCAGCTTGGCGATGACAAAGTTACGGACGAGTTCCGCTGGCAGGTTCTGCGTGATCTTGGCGAAGCGGCAGGCAAGTACCGTCAACAGGTTTACACCAGCGGCTTTAGCGGTGCGCAGCAGCAATCAGTTGATGCCGTCGTAGCGATGCTCGATGATGCATTGGTCTTTGTTGACCACTCGATCGCTCACAATGTCCGTCAAGACGGTTTGTACGAAGCATACAACTTGTTGGAAGTGGCGCCAGAGCAAGCCAGTGTTGATTACTTGTACCCAATGCTGGAAGGCCAAGTGGCCGCCCTAAGCGCTGGTGTCATCTCGCCAGACAACACAGTCAAAGTACTGGATGCATTGTTTGCCAGCGATATGTGGCGTGCTGATCAAAGCACCTTTATGCTCTATCCAGACCGCGATTTACCGAGCTTCCTGACCAAAAACCAAGTGTCCGCTGAGCAAGTCAACGCGATTCCGGTACTGAGCATGATGCTGGCAGAGAACGACCACCGTATCATCGAGCAGGACGTTGCGGGTGCATATCGCTTTAACGCCAACTTCCACAATGCTGGCGATTTGATCGTGGCGTTGGAAAAGCTGAACGGCCAATTTGGCACTGCGGTTGAGCAGGACAAGCAAGCGGTATTGGATTTATACGAGTCTATCTTTAACCACAAAGCGTTCACTGGTCGTTCGGGCACCATGTTTGGCTTTGAAGGCCTCGGCAGCATCTATTGGCACATGGTGTCTAAGTTGTTGTTGGCGGTGCAAGAAAACTACTTCAGTGCGGTTGCTCAAGGTGCCGACAAGGCAACGATTGCGGCACTGGCAGACTACTACTATCGCGTACGTGAAGGCATTGGCTTCAATAAAACACCTGAAGAATATGGTTCATTCCCTTATGACCCGTATTCGCATACGCCGTCACACTTGGGTGCTCAGCAACCCGGTATGACCGGCCAGGTGAAAGAAGAAGTGCTGACCCGTTGGGGTGAGTTGGGCTTGCGCATTTGGGACGGCGAAATTCGTTTCGAACCAAGCCTGCTGCGTGCGCAAGAATTTACCAGCGAAGCCACTAGTTTGCGCTATCTGGATTTGGCCGGAGATTGGCAAGAGTTGGCAGTTCCTGCTGCTGCTTTGGCCTTCACTTTCTGTCAGGTTCCGGTGCGCTTCCAAGCAATTGACAGTGAAGATGCAGCAATCACCATTGAGTGGGCTGACGGACGCACTGAAACAATTGCAGGCTTGGTGCTTAACGCTGAGATCAGTGAACATCTGTTCTCTCGCGATAACGCCATCAAGCAAATCGATTTAGTGCTGCCAAAGGCTTTGCTAAACGATTAACTGATCCACCCCCCTAAATGGTCTGTTGACCTTAGTTGTGTATTCCTTTGGGCGTCTGTTACAGGCGCCCTTTTTTGTTTTTGATACATGTCAGAGGTATTGGCTTAGAACCGAGTAAGATGAATCTCTGCACGAAGGTAGGACGATAGCTATTTGCGCGAGACGCCGTAAAATCATCCCTGATGGCTCAGCTGCTGCATCCATGCAGCAGATGCTCGAACAACTAGCTATCCTCCTACCTCTGGTGGCAACGAATGCGGCGTTTCGAAAAATAACCGAGAATTGGCTTAGCAGCGCGGCTAGAAATTTGATCGTCCTATGACAGGAAAGCGCAATGAGCTTTAACCAATGGAAACGACTACTGATGGTGGCGATGTGGTTTGGTATCGCCTTGATTGTCGTTGGTGTTGGTCTCATCGCATTCACCGACTTGCGCACTGACGGCGTCGGTGGCGTACGAGTAATCGCACTAACCATTGGCGCAGGCTTGTTGTTGCTGATCCCATCCAAATTGGTGATCACTTTGCTGCTGATGATGCACGACAGCAAGAGTCGCGAGGAACAATGATTTCTAAACCCAAGCTGATATCATCAGCGCAGCGACACCACAACCAAATTCTCCGCCATGCATGATCAGCCCGCTGAATTTCAGCCGACCAGCCACGATTACATTGACCAGCACAAACAGCGACTGAACTGGATGCCGTGGCTGTATTACTCGCTCAAACCAAAACAGTTGCAGTGGGCCAAACCTTGGCAAACAAGCATTCAGCAGCGCCTACAAAAATTAGAAACGGTGTCGCTCGGCACGGATTGCTTTATTGCCGAAAGCGCGCGTATCTTTGCTGAACCAGGGCGCGATGTTATTTTTGGTGATCGCTGCATGATCGCAGCAGATAGCTTCATACATGGCCCAATTCAAGCTGGAAACCGAATCAGTATTAATCATGGCTGCAGCCTCGATGGTGGTCGCGCGGGGATCACTATTGGCGATGACACGCGAATTGCCAACGCGGTAAAAATCTTTGCGTTTAACCATGGCATGGCGCCAGATCGCGAAGTCTGGCAACAACCGGTCAGTTCCAATGGCGTCATCATCGGCAAAGATGTTTGGATAGGTGCCGGTGTTGGCATTGTGGATGGTGTCACCATTGGTGATCATGCCGTGATCGGGATGGGCAGCGTGGTAACCCGAGATGTGCCCGACTATGGCATTGTTGGCGGCCAACCGGCGAGCGTTATTGGTGATCGGCGGAACAAACCAGAAATTGGCTAGTTTGCTGCTAAAGCAAATCGAACAAAAAGGCAGATAAAGGATGATCGAGCAACACAATCCAGCAACCAATCATTGGTCGCGGCTGACTCAGCTGCGCTGGCTATTACTGTTGGTGGAAGTGGTGCTGCTGTTGGTTTGGTCTGGTGCTGTGTTGAAGGCTTGGAGTAGCTTGATCTGGTTGGCGTTGGCGGGCCAACTCGGCCAGCAAGCCAGTGCACTACTGATGTATCGTGCTCGCCGCCCGATTAAGCCCATAGCGCTGTGCGGCCAGTTGTTGCTCGATGTGTTATGGCTCAGTTGTTTGTTATATGCCACTGGCGGTGCCACCAATGCCTATGTGTCGGGTTTGTTATTGCCGGTGGCGCTTGCTGGGGTGATGTTGCCGATGTGGGGCGCGGTGTTGGTGCTATCTGCGGCGATTGCTTCATATTCCAGTATGGTGTTTTGGCTGCCACAACAAATGCATCATATACATGACATGCAAGGGCATTTTGTTGGCATGTGGATTAACTTCTTGTTGTCTGCTTTGGTGGTCGCCTTTGTTGTCGCAGCAATCGCCCGAGGGTTGCGCCAGCGAGATGCATTGTTAGCACAGCAGCAAATGACCGCGATGCGACAACAGCAATTGTTAGCGATGGGCACGGCGGCGGCCCAAACCGCTCACGACATGGCCACGCCCATCGCAACGTTAAGCTTATTGCATGAAGAACTCGCCGAACAATATCCCAGCAACGCTGATATCGAAGCGCTGCAAGCGCCGTTAATGCGCTGCCAGCAAAGTTTGTCGGAGCTGCGCCAGCTGGCCGTTGATATCCGCGAGCAGCGCTCGCAACACTGGCAACCGGCGCAGTTGGCGACTGTTGTTGTTGAGCGCAGCCGGCTGTTGTGGCCGCAAATCAGTTGGCAATTGCATATCGACCAAAGCGCTAGCGATGAGCATGGCGTGATCGTTGCCGATTCGAGTCTATTACCGGCGCTCACTAACCTGATGCAGAATGCCGCCCAAGCGAGCGAATCAAGCGGGCTTGCTGAAGTCACCGTGCGGCTTGAAGTGGAGCGAGCGGAACAACACGCTCGCTGTTGTCGGCTGGCGATAACCAACCCTTGTCCTGACGATTTTGATGTCGCCCAACTGACCGGCGAGCAGTTGGTGTTCTCCGAGTCGGGGTTTGGTATGGCGATGTTGCTCAGCCGCAGTGTGGTCGAGCGTTTCGGCGCTCGCTTACAGCTGCATCAGACCGATGATAAGCAACAGATCACGGTGATTATCTGGTTACCGCTCAATGAGGAGCATCAATGACAGCACCGGCAACTGATTCACTGTTAATCATCGATGATGACCAGACTTTTGCTGAGCTCTTGCAACGTCGGCTGAGGCGCCATGGTTTTGTTACCGATGTGGCGTTCGATGCTGCTACTGCACTGGGCAAAGCACAGCAGTTAAAGCCGTCGCATATATTGCTGGATATGAAGCTCGGCGACGATAGTGGTTTGCAGCTGCTACCCAACTTACGGCAACTGGTGCCGCATGCCAGAGTCGTACTACTCACTGGCTATGCCAGCGTGACTACTGCCGTTCAGGCAATGAAGCTGGGTGCCGACGATTATCTGTCAAAGCCGGTTGATTCCGCGGCGTTACTAGCGGCTTTAACAGGTCAAAATGCTGTTGAGCCAGCGGTGGTTGATGAAACGATGTCGCCGGAGCGAGCAGAATGGGAACACATTCAACGGGTTCTGGCGTTGCACGACGGTAATGTCTCAGCTGCGGCTCGGGCGATGAATATGCATCGTCGGACGTTGCAACGTAAGTTACAAAAACGCCCTGTTAAACAATAACAGGGCGCTTACCCTAAACGTGGGGCCAGAGTGAGATTCAAAGGGGTTAAAGTGTAAGCTCAAGCTTGGCCCAGATTGACCGGCCCGGCGCATCGAGTCGTTCGCCGCTGGCTTGTTCTGCTGCCATCACTCGGTTGTAGCCGCCAAGATGATCGGCGTAGTGCTTGTCCAATAAGTTATCGACGCCCAGATGCAACGAGCCCGAGCGGTCGCCATCAAACTCCAGTTGCCGATTGAGGGTCAAGCCCAGCAAACCATAGCCACCGGTTTGTTGCTCGCTATTGGTCGTCGACACCTTGTCTTGCTCGGCAACCAGCAGCCAATCGGCGCTCAGTTGCCATTGTTGCCACTGATAACTGAGCTGCTGGCGCCAGTTTGGTGGTGCAACCCGATAAAGATTGTCGTTGATATCGCGCCGTTTGCCGCGAACATAACTCAGTGTTGAAGACCATTGCAGGCTCTCGGTCAGTAGCCAATTGAGTGCTAGGTCAGCGCCGTAAAGTTCGGCCTCAACGTTAGCGAACAGCAAGGGCGGTTTGCCTGACATCATGGTTGCCACCTTATTAGCGGCCATGTAGGCGTTGTCTTCGGGCAGTGGCGTACCCTGAATGTAATCGTCAACGCGTTGATAGAACAGATGGGGCTCGATGCTCAACGCACTTGATTGCCAGCGTGTTGCAAGGTCAAGTTGCCATGCTGATTCGGCATCCAGATCTGGATCGCCGATGTAGCTGCGACCATCAGCCAACCCGGCAGTGGCTTCGAGCGGAAACCACAAATAGCGCTCTTGATAACTCGGCGCTCGTTGCTTGTGAGCCAATGCCAGCGAGTGCGACCAGTGACTGGTTTGTTGCCAGTTTAAGCTCAAAGTTGCATCGACTAACCAGTCGTCTTGCTGGCGATCGGCACTGTTAAACTGTTCCACCAACTGCGCAATCATCGGATTCATCGCAGCCATTGAGTGTTCAACATCACCAGCATTGGCCTCAACGTAACTCAATCGCAAGCCTGTTTGCAGTGAAAACGCCGAATCGCCTAAGCCCTGTGTCCAATTACCGTAGACACTGGTTTTGTCATCTTCAATGGCACTGAAATTACTGATCTTGAACATCGGATTAGTGGGGTCCGTAATGGTCGCATCGTGATTTGCCCGTAAACCATCAAAGCCCAGCTCAATGGTTTGCTGTTGGCTGTTTTGGCGTGTTGTCAGCGACCATTGCAAGTCATCTGAATTGGCTAGGTTTTGCCGCATGCGAGACATCATTGGGCCATTAGCGCGCATGGTGAAGTTGTCCATCAGATGTTCGCCATCACTGTAACCAAGCTGCAGCTCAGTTTGCCAATGTTGCCAGTCAAATTGCCCTGCAAAGCCAAATCGATCGGTCTCGATGTAGAGAATATCCATCGGTAAAGCTGGGGTGCCGGAATCTTGGGTATCAAAGCGTTGAGCCCATATTTGCCAGTGACCGCTGTTAAAGTTGCGCTGGTATTTAATCCCCGCTACCCACTTGTCATAGTCGGTTGGCTCAATCGCTTTGCCGTTACCTGCTTCGGTATCTTCGCTCGCTTGGCGCCAATCAAAGAAAGCTTGTATGGCATGATGGCGATTGCCGGTTTCTACTACCACGGCCGCCTGCCCGACATCGCCATTGTCGCGATAACCAACTTGCGCTGCCGCTGCTGATTCGAATGTCTCAGTCATCGCCGTTGGCATCGGTCGTAAGTTGATCTGATATGCGCCTCCGAGGCTTTCAATGGCGCTGTTGATCGGTGCGATGCCGCGGTGCAGTTCAACTGAGTCAAGCAATATCATCGGCACGTAACTGAGTGGCGTATCCATTGCGTTTGGGCCAGTACCGATGACGCCCAAGCCGTCGACGGTGACAGCCACTCGATCACCATAAAGGCCGCGATATTGAGCAATGGGTGTTAATGGGCCATTGCGGTTGATGTTGGCTCCGGGCAAGGTTTTTAGCAGTTCGCCGGGATCCGGGTTGTGATAGCCGGGCTCAAGTTCGGCAACAATTTCGTTGAACTGCTGATGGCCGATCACTTCAATGTGATCGGGTTGCGATGCTTGCACCGATAGTCCGACGCAGGTGCCAGCAATAAGGCTGAGGGAACGGGCAAAGAACGGCTGTGCCAAGAGAAACTCCAGAGTGGTTTTAGTCTTGTTATCAATTTGTTGGCAAACATAAGAGAGAGCATTGTTGGGCTCAACGGAAAACCATCAAAGTGCGACAATATGTCGCAGCAGTGAACAGCTTGAAGTTGAGTTCTCAAAAACTCTTAAAAACAGTTGCTTATGCTTGTGTTTGCGGCACAGCAAATCTATCGTTCAGGCAACCAAAGAAAATGATGTAGGAGAGTGGTGTGCAGTTGAGTAATCAGCGTTTAACCAAGCTGGCGGTTGCTAGTTTTGTGTTGCTGGCGTTAGCCATTGGCTTGACCTTGGTGGTGACTAAGCGATTACCATTGATAGACTTGCCGGCCATCAAATTGACCACCGACGCTGAATCGCTGCCGGACTTTGCCGCTTATCCTGCTGGGCCTGTGCGCAAGCAAATGTTTGCCGATTACCTCGCTCCTTTGGTGCAGCAAGCCAACCAACATGTGCTCGATGTCCGCCAGGCCGCGCTGACCCTGGTACAACAAGGGAACCAGTTGGGACAGCCTGAACGTCAATGGTTGCAACAGATTTGTGATACCTACCGCGTGGCAGTCGATTGCCAAGCCAATGATGCGCTATACGATGAGCTGAACCTGCGGATTAATGCTGTGCCAGTGTCATTGGCGCTAGCTCAGGGAGCTAAAGAGTCGGGTTGGGGTACTTCCCGATTTGCCCGCCAAGGCAATAATTTGTTTGGCCACTGGTGCTTTCAGGCTGGCTGTGGCCTAGTGCCATTGAATCGCAATGCCGGAGCGGATCATGAAGTGGCGGTGTTTGATTCGCCGCTGATGGCAATCGCCGCCTATATCCACAACATCAATAGTCACCGGGCGTATCAGGCGATGCGAGAGCAACGTTTGGCCAATGATCTGAATGCCCAAGCAATGGCTAAGGGGTTGAGTAAGTATTCCGAGCGCGGCCAGGCCTACGTTGATGAAGTGAGTAAAATGCTTCGGCAAAACCACGCTTGGTCGGATATTGCCCTGACTCGACCACAGCTATAGTTGGCTTGGGCAAGCGTCGATTCGGTGCTAGATTGATAGCCCGTTTATCATTTCCACCTGTTAGCAAAAGGCGGTAAGTAAGACAGCATGAGTAAAATTGAACGAGTCGCAGTTGTCGGCGGCACCCACGGCAATGAATTTACTGGCGTGTATCTGTACCGCCAATATCAGCAAAAACCACAAAGCGTCAGTCGCGATAGCTTTAGCACTGAGCTGGTGTTCGCTAACCCGCGAGCTCACGGCGAAAACAAGCGCTATTGTGATCATGATTTAAATCGTCAATTTGCTGTTGCTGATTTAGAAAACCCAGAGCTGACCAGCTATGAGCAAAGTCGTGCCAAGGCGATTAACCAGCAAATTGGCCCGAAAACCAACCCGCGTATCGACTTTGTTATTGATTTGCATACCACCACTAGCAATATGGGCGCGACCCTGTTGCTGCTGCAACCGGGCGAAATCTATCGTAAGTTGGCTGCCTATGTGACGATGAAAATGCCGGAAGTTATTGTCATCCGCGATCTCGACCATCTGCCACGTGAAGAGCATCGACTACTCGCCACTACCGGTAAGTTTGGTGTCATCGTTGAAGTCGGCCCAGTGCCACAAGCAGTGTTGCGAGAGGACGTCTATCAGCAAAGTCATCAAATGACCCAGCACATCCTCGACTTCCTTGAGCTGTGGAACACCGATCAGTTGCCGCAATTACCAGAAACTGTCGATGCCTATCGTTACACCGAAAGCTTGAAGTTACCGGTCGATGCTCTTGATAACCGCCTCGGTATGGTTCACAGCAATGTGCAGGATAATGATTTCCAACCACTGCACCCGGGTGACCCGATGTTCCAGTGTTTTGATGGCACAGTGATCAAGTATGAGGGAGACGACACCGTCTACCCAGGCTTCGTTAATGAAGCGGCCTACTACGACAATAATCTTGCCATGTCGTTGCATGAGAAGGTTGTCATCGATACCTATCAAGCCGACTAACTGATGAACGAATACGCTGGCGGGAGACTGCCAGCGCCTACCATTTCAATGCTGATCGAAACGACGTCAGTACCTTGATGCCGTCACTGGCAATTTGCTCGCGATAGCCCGCCATACCATTAATGCGTTGCTGGGCAAAATCGACCCCAACCCAACCATTACGGCCAGAATTTTTAGCGCAGTACAGGTTGATGTCCGCCATATCAATAATCTGTTGCCAGCCTAACTGCTGTACTTGTTGGTGTTGGCAGCTATAAGTGGCAAACCCTACTGAACAGGTGACATCCAGCGAGAGTTGGTCATTGATACTAATGGGATGCTGACGCACCAGCTGGCAGATCCGCTCAGCAACTTCGCTGGCGTATTCATGACTGACAAAACGCGCTAGCACCAAGAATTCTTCACCACCCCAACGGATCACATAATCGGATTCACGGGTGGCTTGTTTGAGTAACTGAGCGATGTGTTTGAGAACAATATCGCCCACCGAATGGCCATGGACATCATTGACTTGTTTGAAGTGATCTAAGTCGATTAAGAAGAACGCCAAATCACTATTATCTGGTAGCGGCTGATCCTCTTGCCGTTGCCATGACTGGAAGCGTCGCTTGACCTCGGCGACATCGGCTTCAATAAATTGTTCGAAGAATCGTCGGTTACTAAGTCCGGTCAGCGGATCGCAAAAGCTAATTTGAGTTAGCTTTTGGTTGGCTTCATGGAGCTCTTGGGTTCGCTCTTGCACACAGCGTTCGAGTTCTTTACGTCGTTTGTATTGAGCATTCAAGTAAGTTAACACGGCCACCAATACCAGCCAGACATAGGCGCAATAGGCCCACCATGTGCGCCATGGCGCTGGGGTTACTTCGACCACAATCGAGGCGTCTTCATCACTCCATCGTCCTTCGCGGTTTTGAGCTCTGGCGTGCAACGTGTAGGTCCCTGGATCGAGATTGGTGTAGGTGATCCGACGCTTGCTACCGGCACTAATCCAATCATTGTCGAAGCCTTCGAGTTTGTAGGCATAGCGATTGGCTGCGCTACTGCGAAAATTTAGCGCTGATATTTCAAACGACACCACGTTTTGCTGATGGTTGAGCTTCACCTTGTCCGCTACAGTGATGCTCTGGCGCAGTGAACCTCGGTCACTAATGGCCACTGGCGCGTTGAGAATTTCGATATCGGTAAATACCACCCGAGGTCGAGCGTTACTGGCTTTGATTTCCGTTGGATCAAAGCGGGTGTAACCTTCTAATCCGCCAAAGATGATTTCCCCGAAACTCGACAACAACACGGCATCGACATTAAAGACATCTCCGGCAATACCAAAACTACTATCAAAGTGACGCGTCAGGCCGCTATTCGGATCGTAACTCACCAGCCCTTTATCAGTACCCAACCAAAGATTGCCCTGTTGATCTTCGGTAATGGCCACTACTACGTCAGATGGCAAGCCATGCTTGCGACGAATGGTAGAGAAGGTCTCGCTATCATAGTGATATTCACTGAGACCTCCGCCATTGGTGCCAATCCAGAGGCGACCATTGGAGTCTTCAAAAACGGTGCGAATTTGATTGCTGTTGAGGCTAGTGGCATCACCTCGAATCGTTTTATAGACCTTGAAGCTTTGCTGTTCTCGGTCCATCAGCGCCAAGCCCTGCTCTGTGGCCAACCAAAAATTGCCTCGCGAGTCTTCGGTCATCGCCCAGACGTTAATGTCGGGCAAACTCGTCGGATCTGCTGGGTCATGCTGAAACACCTTGGCTGCTGCCGTGTCACTGCCCACTCGGGTCAAACCGCCGCCAATAGAGCCGAGCCAGACTGTTCCTGCTTGATCGCGAAAAATCGTCCAGTAATGATTGACGTGGTTGACGCCTAAGTCTTCTGCAATCGGTGGCATACGGACAAAAGTGTCGCTGTCGATATGATATTTAGTGATGCCAGTGGTCCAAGTGACGATCCACAGCCAACCTTCTTCATCAACAAACAGATCCAATACGCCATCCGATCCTAAGCTATTGGCGTTACCCGGTTGATGGCGGAAGAAATCGTAATTACCACTTTCGGGTTTGTAGCGCGCCAGACCATTGCCATCAAGTGCCAGCCAAAGGTGGCCATGATGGTCTTCTTCGATGCTCTTAATATTGCTCAGCGGATGGATGATATCGTTAATGCGGGTGTCAGAGACGCCATGGAATGGTGACCGATGGCGTTCAAATACGCTGACATCGCCAGGGTACAAACCGAACCAGATGTCGCCATTGTCAGTTTCCATGATGGTCCGCACAACATTCGAACCAAGCGAGTAAATATCGCTGACAAAGCTACCTAGCGTCATCAGTTGGTCGCTTTCTGGGTCAAGCCATTGCACCCCAAATCCGTCTGTTGCGACCCACAAAATTCCTTCACTGTCCTCATAGATGTCCCAAACAGCGGCGCTCACCGGCACGCCATCGTGTTGGTTTAATGGCGCGGATTCATCGAGTTGGGTTGGATAAAACTGAAAGTTCTTGGTATCCGGCAAATACTTCAGCAAGCCAGCTTCACTGCCAACCCAAACATTGTCCTGACTGTCGACAAACACCGACCGAACAAGTGATGTTTGCAGTCGCCTCGGTACGTTGCGCTCGCTGACAAAGACATCGACGGTATCAGTTGGCCGATGCCATACCTTAAAGCCTTGGCCCGAAGCTAGGTATAAGTTGCCTGCTTGATCATGGGCCAAGTCAAGCACGTATTCTCCTTGTAGATTGTTATGCTTGTCATTTTGCGGATAACAACTGAATGAGCTGTAATCGCCATCTGACTGACATAGCCCCTGGCGGGTCGCCAGCCACATGGTGTTGTTTTCAAAGTGAATACTGAACACCGGATTACCGAGTGAAGGTTGTTCAGTCTCTTGCCCCGGATAGAAGTTATCAAATGTCTCAGTGGTGAAATTGTAGCGGCTTAAGCCATGTTCGGTGCCAAACCACAAATTGCCCTCAGCATCGTCGGCGATGTCATGCACTGTGTCGGCACTGATCCCTGTGGGGTTGTCCTCATCATAGCGAAATATGTCAAAGTCGTAGCCGTCGAATCGTGCCAACCCCAAGCGCCCAGCGAACCACAAAAAGCCATACTTATCTTGATGTATATCGAGCACCGCACCAATCGATGATTCAGGTGTTACTTTGCGTTGTTGAAATTTGACGTGCTCAGGGATCGCTGCGCCAAGGACCGTTGTTGAAAACAAGGTAAAACAAAACACAGCCGCTAACATGAGCCAGCAGCTGCAGTGCGATAGGAATCTGATCGAGAGCCTTGTTGGCAAGCCCATAAACCTCTACAGATATTGGTGTTGGCAGACTAATGTCAGCACTGATTACAATGATAGTAAGTGTAATGCAACCCGCAGCGAAAGCTGCGCAACTGCCAATATGACGCAGACTCGTGGTGAACACGAGTGTGGCGTTTGCTTCGGTGAGCAAGCTCACACTCTAAGGTCGAGAAGCCTTTGAACTGGCTACTTTTTTGCTCCCTTTTCTGTGATCCATAGAGTGATGGCTCCCTTCACCACCACGGAGCCCTGACTATCAACCGCCTCTACTGGTACCAGCATGTCGCCCGGTTGCCATAGTTCGGCGGGGATTTTGACCCGACAAACGATATCGGTCTCGGCTTTGGCGGTGTAGTCCACCGTCATGCCTTTGGGGATCCAGCGGAGGTGTTTAGGAATGGATGCTTCGGCCATGAAGCCCATCGCCATTTCGAGGCCATTGCAAATGGCTATGACATGGATAGTACCAATATGGTTGGTCACCGCCTTGTGCTTTTTGATGAGCACTTCACAGTGATTCTCGGCAATGTGAGTCACCAACGGCTTGATGGTCTTAAAGTAAGGCGCTCGGCGCGCGGCATAGCGGCTAAATAGCCACTGACCGAACGGTAGTTTTTTAAACTTGTTGTAGATTTTAAGTACATAATTATCCGACATTGCCAACTCCTCCGACCAGTTAATCTAACTTAGTTGGTTTGCTGCCAGTTTGGCAAGTGAAGCGGGGCTGCAATATTGAATTATGTTGGTTCAATCACCTGCACAAAGGTACAAAACGCGCAGCATGATTAAGGCGCAGGCTCAACGTTTGCGATAAATCACCGCTGTGGTTGCGATCTTATCCTGAATCGCTTGTCGGTTTGGATCCCAATAGATTTGTAAGAAGCCCAGCATGCCGGTGGCTAAACCGGCAACATAGCCGCCATAGCGGCCAAAACAACCCCAAGCGGTGAGTATCTTGCCGTCGAGTCGGACCACGCGGGTTCTGAGCAATCGCTTGCCAACAGTTTGGCCATTAAACCACGCGGGCAAAATGGTGAAGTAAGCGATGGCCCAACTAAAGCCGATACCCAAGTCTTTCATCGCGCCGCGAATAAGCCCCATTGGTGTTACTTCTGGCTCACAGTCGTCAATCTTTCCGATACCGCCAACTCGAATTTCAGTTTCTTCGGCCGCGACTTTTGGTTTGCTTACCTTGTCGGCTGCTGAAGGTGGTGTGTCGCTGCTAGCGTCTAATAGTTGTGCTAGTTCCGCCCCAGTTAGCTCGGTATCAGCTAGGATTTCGGCCAAGATTTGGTATTGAACATCGGTATCTAAGCTAGTTTCGGCAAGGGCCTGCTTCAGGTTGACAGCTTCTGCCTTAACGCAGTTGGTATCATCACATTCGTTGATGGCAATAAAGCTTGGTGTTTGGCTTAAGATGCTGATTGCGTCCGATACTTGGTGCGTCGTTGGTATGTCTTCGTCATCACTGAGCATCACTGCCGCAATGGGGATAAAGATAAACGCCGCAATCAGCGCGACACGTTTGCCGATGCCATGGAGGTGCTGTTTGATCAACCACAGCAATATAAATATTGGCAGTGCCCAAGCCACATCAAGCAGCACAGCTGCGCCACCAATAATAATTAGATCAATCAGCATGGCTATGCCCCGTCGCCATGGTCTAGCAAGCGGAATATCCAATAGTTGCGGCGCCACGCGAAAGGCGTAAGGGGTGATTTTGGAGCGAGTGTCGCTTCCGAGTTGGCTGCTGTCTTGTTCCATTCCTGAACTCACTATCGATTCCGTCTGCTGCTAGCTTAATGAACTGGTTCGATGGCTTTTTGATCCGCGTCGTTTTTTGGTTTTGAGCATCAAAGCAGCCGTCATAATCTCGGATGACGCCGAGAAATCTTCCCTGATGGCTCAGCCGCCGCATCCCTGCGGCAGATGCATCCAAGCTTATGACGGCTACTCTGCTGCTGAGTTGACCCTTCTCAGCACTCCGCCAACCAACGTGAGTGTCAACAAAAGTGTCCAAAAGGTGCTCTACAAACGGTCAATAAATAATCGAACGGTCTTGCCATGATTCACCTTGGCCGCTAGCTTGTAAGCAAGATGCTTCATTGTTTAATGACCAACTTTATGAACTGTTCAATTGCCCTTCGCAAACAACACTGGCTACTCGTGCTAAACGAGCGGCAGCCTGTTTGCGTGTGTAACTGAACATTCAAATCTGGCTGCGAAACGCAGCCAGAGTGCCCCCCGTTTCGCAGCCCTATCAGCAAAGGTTAACTAACCGCTAGGGAGGCGAACTATGACCACAGAAACATGCACTGATAAGCCACCGCCGAGTTTGGCGCGGCCAAATCGCTCGGCTTTGCTGGGCTCTCTGCTGTGTGTTGCATCTGCAGCACTGTTCTCAAGCAAAGCCATTTCGATCAAATTGGCGTTCCAATACGGGGTTGATGCAACCACCTTGTTGGCGCTGCGCATGGCATTCACGCTGCCATTTAGCTTGGTGATCCTGGGGCTGCAATGGTCGCGCCGAACAAATACAACTCATCATCTGTGGAGCAAACAAGGGTTAGCCGTCATCGGAATCGGGATTTTGGGTTATTTCATCGCTAGCTTGTTGGACTTTATTGGTCTGAGCTACATCAGCGCGCAACTCGAGCGGGTGGTGTTATTCAGCTACCCGCTATTGGTTGTCTTGCTTGGCTGCAGCCTGTTTGGCATGACCTTTCACCGACCGTTGTTGTGGACCATCCCCTGCTGTTGGCTTGGCATAGCGGTGAGCATGTGGTCTGAACTCAGCATCAATAGCGAAGGCACTGTCACTGGCGTGTTGTTGGTATTGGGATCCGCCGTTTGCTTTGCCTTTTATACCTTGTGCAGCAAACGCATGATCCAATGGTTTGGCGCGGGCATCTTCAGCAGCGTGGTGATGTCATCGGCAAGCGCCGCGGCGCTGCTTTACTACGGCGTCACTGCAGATCTAAGCGCCCTGTTTGCGCAGCCGGTAGAAGTCTATTGGCATGCGGTATACATGGCGATTATGGCGACGGTGATCCCTGGGTACTTGTTCAGTGAGGCCATTCGTCGAATCGGTGCCGATCAAGCCTCAGTGACCAGTTCGATTGGCCCTGTCAGTACCGCAGTCATGGCTTACCTTATTTTGAATGAACCCTTTGGTTGGGGTCAGGCCATTGGCTTATTGATGGTTACTGGCAGTGTGTTGTGGCTGACGTTACACCAGCGAGCAAGCACTTAGCAAACCTCGACATCGATTCACTTCAAGTTAAAAGGGCTGCCAAGTGGCAGCCCTTTTATCAATGATTATCACTCATCGTCGTCTGGTTCATCATCTTGCTGAGCATCGGCGTTGGCGGTGATGGTGGCAAGCGCCAGGCAAGTGTCGAGCATGCGATTGGCGTAGCCCCATTCGTTATCGCACCAGATCAGCAACTTCACCAAATGACCGTCTGATACTCGGGTTTGGCTGCCATCGACAATGACTGAGTGCTCATCGTGATTAAAGTCAGCCGATACCACGGCATCTTCGGTGTAATCCATGATGCCGATAAAGCGCTCTTCAGAGGCTTGCTTCAACATGGCGTTAATACTGGCAACATCGACCCGCGTCGACAGCGTTAGCGAAATATCCATGGCGGTGACATTGGTGGTTGGCACCCGTACGGCGATCGCTTCGAACTTGTTTTCGAGGTGAGGCAGCACCCGCTCAATGCCCCGAGCTAGCTTGGTGTCGACCGGAATAATCGACTGGCTGGCGGCACGAGTACGACGCAAGTCGTGATGGTAGGCGTCGATCACCACCTGGTCATGCATCATTGAGTGTATGGTCGTAATGGCACCGCGCTCGATGCCAAATACTTCATCCAGCACACTGAGTACCGGCACGCAGCAATTGGTCGTGCAAGAAGCATTGGAAACAATGGTGTGTTGCGGCTGCAATTCATGTTGGTTGACGCCAAAGACAATGGTGGCATCAACATCAGCATCGGCGGGGTGACTAAAGATCACCTTTTTGGCACCCGCGGTGATGTGTTTTTCGGCATCCTCGCGACTGTGTAACACGCCAGTGCACTCAAGGACGATATCCACTTGCAACTCTTCCCATGGCAACTGCTCTGGATCAGCTTCGTGAGTGAGGGCAATGGCATCTTCTTCGACCCAAAGCACACCCTCACCAATGCTGACCGGCAAAAAGAATCGGCCGTGAGTAGTGTCGTATTGAGTCAGGTGGCGAATCGCTTCTGGGGTCGCCAGTTCGTTAATCGCCACTAATTGCATGTAATCCCTCAACCCAGACTCATACAGGGCCCGAAAGGCACTGCGGCCAATGCGGCCAAAGCCGTTGATGGCAATTCGAAGGGGTTTATCTAAGCTGGGAAACTGCATGGACATACAAACTCGCAAAAAGTGAACAACGGTGCTGGCAGCACTTTAACACACTCAAAAGTTCCGCTGCGGGTTTATGCCATTGATGTTTGGATTTGTTGCTGATGTGGTGCGCGAGAGAGTATTACGGCGACCCGATAGTGGGTAACAAATGAATGGCCGTCTATTTGGTAATAGTTTGTTTTTGTTGCTTAAAATAAGTTTGAGATAAGAAAATAACTAAATGATTGTGACTAAATAGTCATTTTTGATGCATATTTTTTCACTTGCCGGTATGATGCCCGTTGACTTTGTCCTACAGGTAAGTGAAGTTGCCCAAATAGTCGCTGCAATCAGTAACTACAAATGAGCAACTATAATAACGGGCCGTTAGCCGAATGAAAGTCGTTCATAACAGGTCCAACAACAAGCTTACAGCGTTAAAAAGCCACATGGGGTTGTTCTTGGTCAATTTTTTACCAAGGTAAATGACTGATAAAGAACGCCTGTTTTTCACACTCCGTTTTAGCAACAAGCCATAGGGGTGTGACAGAGTACCAGTACAATTAGGAACCATCTCATGCAAATCGGGATTCCACAGGAAATCGCAAACAACGAGAAACGTGTTGCTGCGACTCCCACCAGCATTGCCCAGCTGCTTAAGCTTGGCTTTGACGTGGTGGTTGAAGCGGATGCGGGACTTGCCTCCAGCCTCAGTAATGAGGCATACGAACAAGCAGGCGCTAAAGTCGTCGATCGTCAAACGGCTTGGCAAAGTGACATCGTCCTAAAAGTTAATGGTCCGATAGAGACCGCTGACGGTCACGAAGCCGATCAACTGAAAGAGGGTGCATTGTTGATCAGCTTCATCTGGCCTGCCCAGAATGAAGCGTTATTGAACAAACTGGCGGAGAACAAAGTCAGTGCGATGGCGATGGATATGGTGCCACGGATCTCCCGTGCCCAATCACTCGACGCATTAAGTTCAATGGCCAACATTGCCGGTTATCGCGCCGTGGTTGAATCGGCCCACCACTTTGGCCGCTTCTTCACCGGCCAAATCACTGCCGCAGGTAAAGTGCCACCGGCCAAAGTATTGGTGATTGGTGCAGGTGTTGCCGGTTTGGCTGCAATTGGTGCTGCCGGTAGCCTAGGTGCCGAAGTACGCGCCTTTGATACTCGCCCAGAAGTGAAAGAACAAATTAACTCCATGGGTGCCGAGTTCTTAGAGCTCGACTTTGAAGAAGAAGCAGGCTCTGGTGATGGTTACGCCAAAGTCATGTCAGAAGAATTTATTGCCGCGGAAATGGCCTTGTTCCGCGAGCAAGCCAAAGAAGTTGACATCATTATCACTACCGCACTCATTCCGGGTAAACCAGCGCCTAAGCTGATCCTCGAAGACATGGTGCAACTGATGAAGCCAGGCAGCGTGATCGTTGACTTGGCTGCCGCAACCGGTGGTAACTGTGAGTTGACTGAACCTGAAAAAGTCGTGGTTAAAGAAGATGTCACCATTATTGGTTACACCGATTTGCCATCGCGCTTGCCGGGTCAATCAAGCCAGCTTTACGGCACCAACTTGGTTAATTTGTTGAAGCTGCTGTGCAAAGAAAAAGACGGCAACATCGACATCGACTTTGAAGATGTGGTGATCCGCGGTGTGACCTCGGTGAAAGAAGGTGAAGTCACTTTCCCTCCTCCTCCGATTCAAGTGAGCGCTGCGCCGAAAGCTGAACCAAAACCAGAGCCAGTGAAAGAAGAGCCAAAAGCGCCGAAGCCTTGGTTGAAGCCTGCTCTTGCTGCCGCCGGTGTTGCTGCCTTCGGCTGGGTTGGTAGTGTTGCGCCGGCTGATTTTCTTGCCCACTTCACTGTGTTCATTCTGGCCTGTGTGGTCGGTTACTACGTGGTATGGAATGTCACCCATGCCTTGCACACCCCGCTGATGAGTGTGACCAATGCGATTTCCGGCATCATTATTGTTGGTGCGTTATTGCAGGTCGGGCTTGAGGGCTGGCTGATCACTGTGTTGGCCTTTATAGCGGTATTGATTGCCGCCATTAACATCTTCGGGGGCTTTACCGTCACCCACCGGATGTTGAAGATGTTCAGTAAAGGGGAGTAAGCAGAATGTCTCAAGGATTAGTTACTGCGGCATACATTGTTTCTGCCCTGTTATTTATCTTGTCGCTTGCTGGCCTGTCCAAGCAAGAAACCGCCAAAGCTGGTAACTGGTATGGTATTGCCGGTATGACCATCGCCTTGGTGGCGACTATTTTAGACCCGAAAGTCAGCGGCGTTGGCTACATCGTGGTGGCCATGGTGATCGGTGCCATCATTGGTATCCGCTTGGCACTGAAAGTTGAAATGACCGAAATGCCAGAATTGGTGGCGGTTCTTCACAGCTTCGTTGGTTTAGCGGCGGTGCTGGTTGGCTTCAACAGCTACTTTGAACACCACAATCTATCCGAGTTTGAAAAGCTGGCGATGGATTCTGCAGTGGTCAACATTCACCTCACAGAAGTCTTCTTAGGCGTCTTCATCGGTGCGGTGACCTTTACCGGCTCAATTGTCGCTTTCGGCAAGTTGCGCGGCATTATGTCGTCCAAGCCACTGAGCATTCCGTTCAAGCACAAGCTCAACCTGATGGCGATTGTGTTCTCAACCGTGCTGATGATTCACTTCGTGCAACAAGGCGGTGTGACTTGGCCGTTGATCGTGATGACTCTGATTGCCTTTGCGTTTGGCTGGCACTTGGTAGCGTCCATCGGTGGTGCTGACATGCCTGTGGTTGTGTCAATGCTCAACTCCTACTCAGGTTGGGCCGCAGCGGCTGCCGGTTTCATGCTCAGCAACGACTTGCTGATCGTAACAGGTGCCTTGGTTGGCTCGTCAGGTGCGATTCTGTCTTACATCATGTGTAAAGCGATGAACCGCTCGTTCATTAGCGTGATTGCCGGTGGTTTTGGTACCGATGGTTCAAGTTCAGGCGGTGACGAAGATCAGGGTGAGCACAAGGAAACGTCAGCTGAAGAAGTGGCGGAAATCCTCAAGAATGCTAACTCAGTGATCATTACCCCAGGTTACGGCATGGCGGTTGCGCAGGCGCAATATCCAGTGGCTGAGATCACCCAAAAGCTGCGTGATGCCGGTGTTGATGTTCGCTTTGGTATTCACCCGGTTGCCGGTCGTCTGCCGGGTCACATGAACGTGCTGTTGGCTGAAGCCAAAGTGCCATATGACATCGTGTTGGAAATGGACGAAATCAATGATGACTTCCCTGAAACGGATGTGGTTTTGGTGATCGGTGCCAATGACACGGTGAACCCTGCAGCGCAAGACGATCCAAACAGTCCGATTGCTGGTATGCCAGTATTGGAAGTTTGGAATGCTAAAGAAGTGATTGTGTTTAAGCGTTCTATGAACACTGGTTATGCTGGTGTGCAAAACCCATTGTTCTTCAAAGAGAATTCGTGGATGCTGTTTGGCGATGCCAAAGCCTCGGTTGATAACATCAACAAAGCGCTGTAATTCGCTCGCTAAATCGATATTAGAAACCGCCTCCATTGAGGCGGTTTTTTTGCCTTGGCCATCAGTCAGCTCGTTACGATCAATTGAGATAATAAGTAACCGTTTACATATAGTGTCATTTTGATTTGTTTTTATTTTTGGTTTTAACAGTGATTTCGATCTTATTTTGCTAAAAATGATCATTTTTTGTGGTTTTTTGTTAAGCATGAATTTAACGAATTGATGGTAACCGTTTACATTTTGTCGGTCGTAGTTTGAGCGTTTTGCGTTCAAGACAGAGGTGGATGTTCAAAGTCAAAAAACAATTAAAACGGTAACCCGATGAAAAAAATCACACAATCAGCGCTGGCGCTATGTGCGCTAAGCCTTTCTTCTGCAGCTTGTGCAGGCTTTTATGTCTCTGGTGGCGATCTCTACGATGGCAATGGCAATAAATTTGTCATGCGGGGGATTAACCATGCCCACACTTGGTATACCTCGCAACTGGATGGCGCAATGAGTGGTATCGCCAATACGGGCTCCAATACGGTTCGAGTGGTATTGAGCAACGGTCACCGCTGGACCTACAACGGTGCCAGCGATATTCGCAATATCATCCAGAAAGCCAAAGCCGAAAAACTGGTAGCCGTGCTCGAAGTCCACGATACCACTGGCTACGGCGAAGACAGTGCTGCTGCGACATTGGCTTCAGCGGTTGACTATTGGATCAGCATGAAGAATGAGCTGGTTGGCGAGGAAGATTACGTCATCATCAATATTGGTAACGAACCTTTTGGTAATGGCCAGTCGGCGAGCGCTTGGATTGATGGTCACAAAGCGGCGATTACGCGATTGCGCAATGCCGGTTTCAGCCACACCTTAATGGTTGATGCGCCGAACTGGGGGCAAGATTGGCAAAATGTCATGCGTGACAATGCTCAGACTGTGTTCAATGCCGACCCAGATAAAAATGTTGTGTTCAGTGTCCACATGTATGAGGTCTACAACAGCTACAACACCATCAACAATTACATGACTAGCTTTGCCAACAATGGCATGCCGTTAGTGGTAGGTGAGTTTGCTTCAACTCACAAAGGCTCAAACGTTGATGAAGCCTCGATCATGGAGCGCGCTGAAACCCTGGGTGTGGGCTATTTGGGCTGGTCATGGTCTGGAAACGATGCCAGTACCGCTGATTTGGATATCGTCAACAACTGGAATGCCAACAGCCTCAGTGGTTGGGGCAATACCCTAGTTAATGGCAGCAATGGTATTAGCAGCACGTCGGTACTGGCCGGTGTTTACACCGGTCAATCAGGAGGTGGTTCCGGCGGTGGTTCGGGAGACTACCCAACCTGCAGCTCCGCAGCTGTTGACCCAGATGGCGATGGCTGGGGCTGGGAGAATAACCAAAGCTGTATTGTGGTGGCTGGTGGCAATGCGCCAAATGGCTTCCCTTATTGCGCTGACGCGTCAAACGATCCTGATGGCGACGGCTGGGGTTGGGAGAACAGTGCTTCTTGCGTCGTGCGCGGCTCTGCTGCCGACTATTAAAGCTTGTGTTGTTTGTTTGATGAACCGGCCTTGTGGCCGGTTTTTATGGGCTATGGCCTTCCAGCCCGCGACTCATTCATCTCCGCCAACGAGTTGCTTGCTACCTCCCAACTTACGCCGACCATGTATGAATCGAATCGTTCTGTTGCCGGTGCTATGACGCATGCGCTGCGAATGGTACGCAGACTGCCGTTGGCTAATATGATACGAAACTGACAATGTAATTGGTCGCCTGCCAAACGCAGTTCGGTTAGGTGATCCAGCACCATTTGATAATCATCTGGGTGGACTTTGGCTAGCCACTGATTCTCGATTGGCGTATCGCTATCAGCTGAAACTTCGAATAGCTGATACATTTGCTGATCCCAAATCAGCTCCTTTTGGTTTTTGTGCCACTCCCAAACCCCGAGTTTTCCGGCTTTAGTTGCCAGACTGAGGCGGTGGGAAAAGCGCTTTAGATTCTGTTCATTTTGGCGCAATTTTTCGGTCAATAAATGCTGACGAACAAGCAAGCCAGCCAATAATAATAGCGTGCAAGCTGCAGTGATTATCGTGATGGCATATTGCTCAGTGACTTGTTTTAAGTCGACTTGTTTGGCTTTGTCGTATGGTGGCAACTTGAGTTGCTGCAATAGCATACGAACTGGTTTGTAATGATATGGAACGGTCCAGCCGGCAATGTTCGCTGCTGCCGCAGCGCCATTTTGTGGCATTGTGATGAGTGCTGCGGCGACTTTCTCGGCTAACTCATCAGGGGTAAAGGCAACGCGAGAAAATGGCCACTCCGGGTATAACTCTGTTGACAATAAAAATGGGAATCCGGTGAGGCTATCGTTTGGTGGTGGCAGGGCACTGATCAGGGAAATATCGATTTTTCCTTCATTGGCCATTTTCTCAAGATGGTCGGTGCGAACAATGCCAACATCGGCTTCGCCTGCCAACACTGCTTGCACCACACGGTCATGAGTGCCTTTGAATTGCACCGACTGCAAATCATGGTCTGGGTCGATGCCATTGTCGAGCATCACTTTCAAGGCCATATGCCAGCCACCCAAAGACGCTTTGTCAACGGCTGCTATCCGCTTGTTTCTGAGTTGCTTGGCTTTGTGAAGCTGAAATTTACGGTTGTCGCTAAATATCACGCTGCCAAATGTTGAGAATACCTTACCCGACTTCTGATTCTTGAGTGTTGCAATGCGAGTGATGCCGTAATCCCGTTCCAGCTGCACGTACATCGACGCGTTGACCAATACAAATTGAACGTTGCCAGCAGCAACTGCTTGCGGCACTTGGTCGAATGTTAGTGGCAGCACTTCAAATTCATAGCCGGGGATCTGGCCAGTCAGATAATCGGCCATCGGTTGCCAGCGCATCAGGGTAATTTCGTATCCTCGTTTAGCGATAACGCCAATACGAACGAGTTCTTCCGCTATCGCAGATGGTAGCGAGAGCGCAACACCTGCCACCGACCAAGCCATGATGATTAGGTAACGGCAGAAAATCGTTTTTGCCACTGCCAGCCTCGCTGCTGAGTTGCTGTATCTGCTTTAAGCCTAATCGGGCTGTGGCTGATGGCAAATTGAAACTGACAAAATTGTGGACTTAAACCCAACCTAACTCGATTACGTAACTGGTTGAACGAAAGCGTGATCTTATTGTTTCCAGCGCGTAAGCTGGGCATCGAATTACCATTGGAGAGCTAATATGCGACGCCACATTTGGATGCTGTTCATCGCCGTTTTTACTTTGCCCGGCTGGAGTTACGATCGAGTGACTGGGCATGATTTTGCCAGTCGATCGGAGGTGATTGCGGTTAACGGAATGGCAGCAACGAGCCAGCCTCTGGCCACTCAAGTGGCACTCGATGTGTTGAAGCAAGGTGGCAATGCCATTGATGCAGCCATTGCCGCCAATGCCATGCTGGGTCTGGTAGAGCCGACAGGTTGCGGAATTGGTGGTGACTTATATGCCATTGTCTGGGATGCAAAAACCGAAAAACTGTACGGCCTCAATGCATCGGGTCGATCACCAAAATCGCTGACTCTCGATTATTTCAAACAGCAGGGTTTAGACAAGATCCCAAGCCACGGACCGCTGCCGGTCTCTGTTCCGGGTGCCGTGGACGGTTGGTTTGAGCTACATGGCAAATTTGGCAAGTTACCGATGACCAGTATTCTTCAGCCCGCTATCGATTATGCCGAGCAGGGCTTCCCGGTTTCTGAGCTTATTGCTTACTACCTTGGCCGTAGCGCACCAAAACTCAGCAAGTATCCGGGCTTTACTGAAACTTACATGCCGGGTGGCGCGATCCCGGGCAAAGGCGATGTATTTGCCAACCCAAGATTGGCCAACACCTACAAAGCCATCGCTAAGGGCGGCCGCGATGCGTTCTACAAAGGTGATATTGCCAAAACTATTGCTAACTATATGAAAGCCAACGGTGGCTTTCTCAGCTATGACGACTTAGCCAGCCATCGCTCCGAGTGGGTGGAGCCCGTCTCGGCTAATTATCGTGGTTATGACGTGTGGGAGTTGCCACCCAATGGCCAAGGTATTGCCGCGCTGCAAATCCTCAATGTGCTGGAAGGTTTTGATGTCTCAGCGATGGGGTTAGATTCGGCAGATTATGTTCATGCTTTTGTTGAAGCAAAGAAGCTAGCATTTGCCGATCGCGCCAAGTACTACGCCGATACCGATTTTAATCAGATTCCTGTGCCGCAGTTGATTTCTAAATCCTATGCCGATAAGCGCCGGCAATTGATTGATATGAGCAAAGCGGCCAAGCGCGTTGATGCAGGGATAGTCCATGGCGATACCATCTACCTCACCACCGCCGATAAACATGGCAACATGGTGTCGCTAATCCAGAGCAATTATCGCGGCATGGGCTCAGGTATGGTGCCTGACGACTTGGGGTTCATGCTGCAAGATCGCGGTGAGTTGTTTGCCCTTGAGGAAGGCCATATTAATGTTTATGAGCCGGGTAAGCGGCCGTTTCACACCATTATCCCTGCTTTCATTACCAAAGACGGCAAACCTTGGGTTAGCTTTGGCGTGATGGGCGGTGCGACTCAACCACAAGCCCATGCCCAGATTGTCATCAACCTGGTTGATTTCGGCATGAACCTGCAAGAAGCTGGCGATGCGCCGCGGATCCTCCACACTGGCTCCTCGCAGCCAACCGGCGAAGAAATGCTAGACGGTGGTGTGTTGAGTTTGGAAGAAGGGTTTTCTTTTATGACACGCCGCCAGTTGCTTAAGCGGGGTCATGTATTGCAGCAAAACTCTGGATCATTTGGCGGCTATCAAGCGATTCTGCGCGATCTCAAAACCGGTGTTTATTACGGCGCTTCTGAGAGTCGCAAAGATGGTCAGGCTGCTGGCTACTAAGTGAAGGGCTTAGCCGACTTGGCTTGCTGATTTGTAGTGAAGGGAAACAAATTTGTTTGGTGGCGAGTTGGTCTTAGTCCATTAAGTCGTGCCGTGTACCCTTGCTCTGCATGACGCCAAGATGGGTATCCCACCAGGCTGTATCGGAAGGGAATCAAAATTGGTGAAACAAACTTCTTTGGTGGCGAGTTGGTCTCAGTCCGCTAAGTCGTGCCGTATATGCTTGCTCTGCATGACGCCGTGAAATCTTCCATGATGGCTCAGCCGCCGCTTCCGTGCGGCGGATGCATGCATATCAAGCACACACGCCACTCTTTGATGGTGCGTGCGCACAAAAAAAGGAGCGCGATGCGCTCCAAATTACCTCATAGGGGGGTGGAAATTGTTTGCTATTCGGGAGTGTATGCGTAGTAGCGGAACCAATCGTACTCCGCCGTCATTGGGTAAGCGTTGTCGATTGGGTCGCCGCCAAAATGAACACCGACTTGGCGAGTTGGGATCCAGAAATTCATCATAATTTTGGTATCAGTCTCTGGCACCCACGTTTTGTTCACTTGTGGCTCTTTATAGGGTTTGTTGTCCAAGTCGGCATTGGTCAAGCGGCGCACTTCGACACCATCCATAAACCACGCCATATAATCCGGGGTCCACTCAATGGCATAAACCGTCCACTCACTGGTGGCCTTGGTCATTGGGTGTAGAGCTTCCCAAGCGCCCCATGCGCGGGTGTGGATCCAGGCAAAATCCGGATCGGATGCGCCATCGGCAAAGATTAAGTTGGATTGCATCGAGCCAGGACGACCGCCCTCGAGCTCAATATCAATCTCGCGCCACATGCCATCATCGCGATCATAGGTGAACAACGATGAAATAAAGCCGGATGTAGGCGTTGTTGGTGTTTTAAAACGGGCTTCAATGCGGCCATATTTGAATTTTTCTACCGTACGCATTTCACCGCAACTGAATTCATAGGCTCGTTTTTGCAGCTGGTGGTCTTCAGAAAATCCTGCCGCAACAGGCTCTTTACGCACCGTTAATGCCATCACACCATCACGAATCTCAACCCCTTGCGGTTGAAAGCGGCAGTCTGCTTCATGGCCAACTGCACCATCACCGCGCTCCCAGACCTTTGGATCAAATGAATCGAAACGCTCATCCATAACCAAGGTGAAGTTGTCATACTGGCCGGTGTAACCGTCGTATGCCTCCACTGCTGGTGAGGTTGTACCTGATGAGCAAGCGGTTAAGGTGGCAACCGTCATGACTGCAGCTGCGCAGGTGGTGATGTGTGATTTCATAGCGTCTCTTGTTGTTCTGGTCTTGTGGGTTGGGCGTGAGGTTATTATGAGCCCTCGATTAGTATTTCACCATGTAAGGGCTTACATGGGAAACTATTCATGGTTTTTATTTGCCACTCATTGACCCTGTTCACGAAATTCAACTGCAACCATCAATTTCATGTTAGCTCAATCTCGACTTCGAGCTCGTCAAAAGATGCCACTAAGCAATGGAACTAATGTCGATCGTAAGCATCAGAAGATTAACAGCATTGGTGAACTAATTAACTGAACAATAAAGAGGAAAAGCCATGTTAGGGAAGTGCAAAGCAATCTTGTCAGCGATTATTGCCGCTGGTTTGCTGGCTGGTTGCGGATCGACAGCAGAAGATGAAGTCAAACGCAGTGGATTTTTGAGTCAGTATGACAGCATGGTTGAAATTCCAACCGGTGATGATGACTTGTTCAAAATGCGCTGGGTGAGCGATGAATTCGCTTCAGGCAAGTACAGCAAACTGATGATCGATCCGGTGGTGTTTTTCCCCGCCCCGATGACATCAGATAAAGTTAGCGATGAAGTGTTGGCTGACATTCTTAAGTATACCAACGACAGTATTACCAAATCGGCAGCAAGCACCGGCAAGCTAGTGACTAAAGCTGAACCTGGAACCGTTCGCTTGCGACTGGCGATTACCGGCGCATCGATAGATGATCAGGGACTATCAGCGATTCAATATTTACCGATTGCCTTCATTGCTTCGGCGGCCACTGGCAACTTGGATAACCTTGCCGCCAAATTAACGGTGGAGGGCGAGGTGATTGATGCAGTCACCGGTGAGTTGCTAAGTACCGCCTTCTTGGTTGGTATCGGCAAGGAAGTTGAGGACGACGAAGCTGTGCTCAACTTCGACATGGTTCAGCCTGTTATCGACAAATGGAACCAAGAGATGGTTGCAGGTATCAAACGCGATCTGAAATAAGTCATCTCTATAACCAGCAAAAAAGCAGCTTTCATAGCTGCTTTTTTATTGCTAAAAGCGACTGTCGAAAACCAGCTTGTTCGCAAGATCAAAATTGTTACATTTTACTATCTTGCGCTCGTTGCTGCCCTTGAGCCATGCTAGCTTGAACAATAAAAATACATCTGCCTTGCCCACGAGAGAGCTTTCATGATCACCATTAACGGAAAAGACTATGACGTCGACGTTCCTGCAGATATGCCACTACTGTGGTTTATCCGCGATCGACTAGGAATCAAAGGTACTAAGTATGGCTGCGGTATGGGCCTATGTGGTGCTTGTACCGTGCTGATTGACGGTAAAGCGCGCCGCTCATGCACCATGCCGGTTGCTGCCCTCAACGGTGCCAAAATTACCACCATTGAGGGGCTGTCTGAGGACGCTAACCACCCACTACAAAAAGCTTGGCTTGAGCACAATGTGCCGCAATGCGGTTATTGCCAGGCTGGCCAGATCATGAATGCTGCAGGTTTGTTGGCTGAGAATAGTAAGCCAACCGAGCAAGAGATCGACAATGCCATGCAGGGTAATATCTGCCGTTGCGGTACTTATCAGCGGATCAAAAAAGCGATCCAAACTGCCGCCGATGAATTGGCCAAGGAGGTGTAGCATGAAACCTTGGTTGAAACTAACTGAAGCAGGCAAAGCGCCGGTTGCCGTTGATGACAGTCGCCGCAACTTCCTCAAAGCGGCGTCATTAACTTCTGGTGGTTTAATGATGGGCATTACCCTGCCCGGCTTTGCCGCTAGCAGCGCAACTTCTGGGCAAGCGTATTCACCGAATGCTTACCTCAAGATCGCTGACAATGGCGATACCACAATTTATGTTGGACGTTGTGAAATGGGTCAGGGCATTAGCACTGCGCTAGGTTCCGTTGTTGCCGAAGAGTTAGAAGCGGATTGGAATCGGGTTACCGTATTGCAGGCCGATGGCGACGAAGACAAATACGGTTCGCAAGCAACCGGTGGCTCGGCCAGTATGCGGGTGATGTATACCCGGATGCGAGAAGCCGGCGCGGCAGCAAAGGAAATGTTAGTGCTGGCGGCAGCTAAAGCGTGGCAAGTATCGGCAGACGATTGCGTTGCCAAAGACCACTTTGTCGTTAACAAAACAACCAATGCCAAACTCGGTTTTGGTGAGCTGACCAAAGTGGCTGCTACCCTGCCGGTTCCCGAAAAGCCGCAGCTCAAGAGCAAAGCCGATTTCCGCTATATTGGTTCAGATCTGAAACGACACGATGTTGATCTGGTGATTCAAGGTCAGCGCGTTTATGGCGCCGATGCCACCGTACCCGGGATGAAGTATGCGGCGATTGTCCATTGCCCAGTGCTGGGCGGTAAGTTGAAATCGCTCGACGACTCAGCGGCCAAAGCGATTAAAGGTGTCAGCCATGTGATTGCCATTGACCGTTACGATGTGCCTTATGGCTCAGTCGGTGGTGTGGCTGTTGTGGCCGATAATACTTGGACTGCGCAGCAAGCAGTGAAGCAGCTAAAAATTGAATGGGATTACGGGCCCAATAAGGTCTATAACACCGAGCAGTATCGTCAGCAACTGGTCGCCAATGTTGAAAAGCCCGCTAATGTCATGGTTGAACGCGGCGATGTCGATGCCGCCTTGAACTCAGCCAGCAAGAAACTCGAAGCGACATACACCGGTGGTCACCTATGTCATGCGCCAATGGAACCCAATGCAAGCTTGGTATGGGTGAAACCGGAAGGCATTGAAGTGTGGGCTTCGACTCAAAGTCCTGCCGACATCCAGAAGGTGCTTTCTGACTACTTTAAGCGTGATAAGAAGGATGTCACCGTCCATGTGATGATTTCCGGCGGCGCCTTTGGTCGCAAGTTCAAGTGCGACTATGTCCATGAGGCGGCGGTGTTGTCAGAGAAAACTGGCCTGCCGATTCAGCTGACTTGGAGTCGCGAAGAAGACATGCGCACCGGCTACTATCACTCCATCAATGCGCAGCATATTGAAGCAGGCTTGGATGATGATGGCCAAGTCACCAGCTGGTTGCATCGCGCGGCATTTCCATCAATTGCCACCCTATTCGATCCAAGTCACCCTTATGCACCCAAAGGCCATGTAAACGACATTGCCACCCACCCGTTTGGCATTGCCAACTTTCGCAGTGAATCGGGTGAGGCACCACCGCATACCCGCATTGGTTGGTATCGGGCGGTCTACGCCATCTTTTACGGCTTTGCCTTTGGCTCCTTCGCCGATGAATTGGCCCATGCAGCCGGCAAAGATACCGTCACCTTCTTGAATCAGGTGTATGACGCTAATTCCAATGCGGAGCAGGCTGAGCAAGTGGCGCGCTCAAAAGCGACACTGGCACTGGCGGCTGAGCAATCTGGTTTTGGCCGTAAACTGCCTGCGGGTGAAGGCATTGGCATTGCAGTGCATTACAGCTTCCAGAGCTATGTCGCAATGGCGGTTCATGTCAAAGTCGATGGTAATGATATCAAGGTGTTAAACGTCGATTGTGCGGTGGACTGCGGCCAGGTGGTCAATAAAGATGGTGCCACCGCTCAAATGGAAGGCGCAGTGGTGATGGGAATGGGCTTGGCGCTGCATACCGAAATCCACTTTAAAGATGGTGCGGTGACCAACTCCAATTATCACGACTATCCGGTGGTGCGGATCCCTGATATGCCAAATGTCAGAACCCACTTTATCGAATCCGACAAAGAGCCAACCGGCTTAGGTGAACCCGGTGTCGGGCCGTTTGCACCGGCCTTGGCCAATGCGATATTTGCCGCTACCGGCAAGCGTTATCGCGACTTACCCATTAAGCCCCGCATGAGTTAATTACTGACTCATCGTTTGAAATTGGCTCATGAAAAGCCCACCAACTTTGGTGGGCTTTGTGATCTGATAAGTTTCCCCGACGTCTCGGGGCGCCCAGGTGGGCCTTTTTGCAAGTGGCACTGCGGCTTTTCGGCTTTGGCGTGATCCTGCCAAATGACTAATCAGCCCGCCCTGTTTCAACCGTCCAATTCGTCGCCATAGTCCTTTGTTGTTTTGGCGTAACCTGATCGAACCTTCAGGAAAAAGGTCTGCCTGAATTGCTACGGGATAATGTCGTGCCAAGATCCATTCGTTGGTAAGAATTAGAGTGAAAGTTTAGGCTGGCGAAGGCATTTTAGCGTCGGCGTAGCCACAGCCAGCAGCCGGAAATCGCCAGCAATATTAAACCGACTGAGGCCAGATCCATCAGCACTACGCCAACCGGGCCGAACAATCGACCACTGTGCAAGTCAAGCATTAGCCGCTCGAGGCTGATGCCAACACTCAACTCGCTCGGCAAATGGATTTGACGAAAGTCAGTGGGCTCAACAGCCAATGGTAGCTCCCCTGGCTCGGATGCCAATTGCCAATCGGATAGTTCCGGATCTGCTATCAGCCAACCGGCTTCGGACCAGATTTGGAATTGATCACCGGTGCGAGCCAATGTCGAGCGGGAATCTGCAATTGGACTTGGCATGACGTCGATGACTTCGCCGTCGTGAGTCAACCAAATCAACACGTACCCGCTGGCGATTAATATCGATTCTTCAGTTTCGGCTGCACCCCAAAGCTGCCCTTTGCTGTTACCGACAATGGTTTCACCCAGCAGAATTTGGTCATCTACTTGAATCACTTGTTGTTGGCGCAAATGCACGACGTCTACGTTTGGTTCCGGGTAGTTGTACCAATTGAGTAGCCAAGACGAAGTCAGGTAGGTGCGGTCGAGTTTAAACAACTCGGTATGTTGCAGCAGTACCCCAGTAATACTCAGGTTAAGGGCCAAAATGGCGACAAATAATCCGATCTGGCGATGCCAGTTGAGTAGGAAGCGGTTAGTTAGTTTGGTGATGCGCAAGGGTGAGCTGAACCTCTTGATCGAGTCTAAGCGCTAACTTTGCCATGCGATTCATCGCGTTAACTGAAAGTGTTGCGCCAGTGATGCCGTCAATATGTTTTGACAGCCGATTATCATCGGTCAGTTCAGTAAATTCAAATTGTTGGGTAAAGGCGGAGCGTTTGATTTCCCAGCCGCGCGATTCACGGAATACCAGTACATGGGCTTGGACGATGCGCTGCTGGTCGACCACAAAGCCGGCAGTAATGGGCCGCTCTTTGCCGATTTGCTCAAGAATCCAGCTGGTGGTGGTGCCTTGTTGCCAATAGTGCAAGCGGATTTTGCCATAGCGATGGCCTAGCAGTGCGGTGACATCTTTTTTCAGATCGCCACGCAGCCATAGGGTTTGACGAGCCGGTATCGACTCGCCAAACGCTTGCGTCAAAAACGCTGATTGACTCATGTATTCGCCCTTGGCCAGCGCCAGAGGCGAGGCCAGCAATAACATCAATAGCAGCGTAATGATCGGTTTCATAGCGATTTAGAAGTGGTAACCCATGCCAAGGTTAACGCCCTCTTGCTCTTTACCATTTTCATTATCTTGAATTTGGTAATCAGCTTTGAGAACGACTTGCGGGTGCAGCCACCAGTTGACACCAAAGTCATATTGGCTGTATTCGCTTTCGCTGTTGTCGTCACCTGCTTGGTTGTCCCACTCGCTGAAGCGAGCAAACACGCCAAATGATTCATTCAAACGCCAGCTAGGTTCAACATAGAAACCATATTGCTCATCGGCGCCGATTGCTTTTGGACCGGAGCCATCGAGATCCCAGATAGCGAACAGGGTACGCAAGCCGAATTGCTCGTATTGGTAAGCGCCGTGAAACTCAACCAGAGTAGCACTGCCTGCATCTGGATCTTCACTTTGAGTGATATCGCCTTGGTATTGCAGGGTCGCACCCAGCTCGAGTCCAGGAACACCGGTATACTTGATGTTTGCCGTGTAAGCTAAGTCGTCTGCCGCTGCTTCAGCCACTTTTTGGCGACCATTGCGGATTTTGTAGCTCTTGTCGGCGCTGGTTTTCAGGCCCGAGTGTACATAAGCACCCCAGCTAACACCGTTGTCGTATTTACCCAACACGCCGGTACCCGCTTCCCACCAAGTGGTTGGGATAATATTCTTTTCGACGTTATTGCGCTCAACACCGTAGAACGTTGGAGGTTCGTGGGTTTCGTTCAAGAAACCGACAGGTAGCAAGAACAAACCGACTTTACCTGAGTAGTTGTCATTAAAATCGTATTCGATGTAGGCCTGTTCTAACTCCACTTCACCGGGCTTATCATCACCAGAAAGTGAGTGTTCTAGCTCCAGTTCAGAGAAGAATCTGAGATCATCGGTAAATTCGTAGCCGGTGAACATAACAAAGCGGTGAAAGTCGATTTCTTTCTTGTCGCTAGCGCCGCCAGAACCGTCTAGGTTGTTGTAGTGCAGCTCGCCGTAGCCACCAAAGCTCAGGCGATCCCAAGCGGTGCCTTCACCCGTTGATGCTGTTTCAATGGCTTCCACAGTGGCTTCCACTGCTTCGGTATTAGCAACCGTTTCTTCTTCAACTTTCTCTACTTTTTGAGAGAGCTGCTCAATCATTTGGTTTTGTTTGTCGATCATTGCTTGTTGAGCTTTGATCATTTCCATTAGTTCGGCGACGCTCGGTTCTTTGTCCGCAGCTGCGGCTGCAGTCGACAAGGCAACAGTCAGTGCCATCGCCACTGGCTTGATGGTGAAGTGCATGGGTGAAACTCCGTATCAAAGTGTGCAAGTGTTTGCTGTGTGTTGCTAATGCAACCAGCTTGTTATGGAGCGATTATGGATCTAATGAAAAGTAATGTAAATAAGAACGATTGTTATTTATATGTAGGTTTCCATGATTCTGATCAATGAATACGTCAGAAGTTGCCAATGATAACCATTGCTGTTTCTCGATTTTTGCAGTGGATCAACTTTGCTGTCGATTCGTCGAGTCAATTGACGTTGACCATGATGCCATTGCTATGGGGTCGCTTTTGCCAGCGCCCAAAACGCAGCAACCTTAGGATCTTGCAAACCCCGTTTGCTGCTGCACAAGCCTACCTCGAAAGGGCCAAATGACTTTGGTAATTGCAGCACTCTAATATTGCTGCGCAACGGACTGTTTTTCAGTACTGGTAATGGCACAGGCCCTACCCCCAAACCTAACGCCACCATCGAAACAATGGCCTCATGGCCGGATACTTCAGCATGAACTTGAGGTTTAAAACCAAGACTTTTACACCATTTGTCGAGTCGGGTGCGGGCCAAACCGCGTTCAGGAAGAATGTATTGCAATTGCTCCCAGTCAATATCGTCAGTGGCAAGTTGTTGGCTCACTTGGCATGGCACGATTGGGCCGACCATCTGAAGCGGCGCGTCACCGAGCTTTTGAAACACCAAACCGCTCGATAGCTTGTCGGGTTTGGCGGTAATCGAAATATCAGCGGTGCCCTCTTTCACCCAATCTAGGGCATCGGCCGGATCGCCAGTGCTGAGTTTGATATCGACGCCAGGGTGTTGGTGGCGAAAATCGTTGAGCAAGTCATAGAGAAATGAATAGCTCGCGGTGACCGAACAATAAATATGAATCTGCCCACTAAGCGCTTGATGCTCCGCTGACAGTTGGTGCTCTAAATCTTGCCAGTCGAGCAGGACTCGCTGAGCAAACAGAAGGAACTTTTGACCAGCATCGGTCAGCGCAACACGACGGTTGTCACGACTAAACAACGCATCCCCCACTTCTTCTTCCAATCGTTGAATGGTTCGGCTTAAAGTAGGCGCGCTGACGTGCATGGCGCTGCTGGTTTGACCGAAATGTAGGCTTGTTGCCAAGTGGCAGAACATTCTCAAAGAACGGATGTCCAACACCATGCTCCCAAATAAATCATTTCATATATTGAAACATAGTCTTGAAAATATGTCATTTTACGAAATCACTAAGGATCTCTAGAATGGCCTCGTCGAAATTGAGGAATTTATTACCATGGCGAACTACTTCAACACCCTTAACCTGAGACAACAACTCGCTCAGCTTGGCGTGTGTCGCTTCATGAAACGTGACGAATTTGCAGATGGCTGCAACGTCCTCAAAGGAAAGAAAGTCGTAATCGTTGGTTGTGGCGCCCAAGGCCTGAACCAAGGTTTGAATATGCGTGACTCTGGTCTGGATGTTAGCTACGCCCTGCGTGAAGCTGCCATTAAAGAAAAGCGCGCATCGTGGCAGCAAGCCACTGACAACGGTTTTACCGTTGGTACTTATCAAGAACTGATCCCAACTGCGGATCTGGTGTGCAACCTGACGCCAGATAAGCAACACACTAACGTTGTTGAAACGGTTATGCCGCTGATGAAGCAAGGCGCAACTTTGGGTTACTCCCACGGCTTCAACATCGTTGAAGAGGGCATGCAAATTCGTGAAGACCTCACTGTAGTGATGGTTGCTCCGAAGTGCCCAGGCTCTGAAGTACGTGAAGAATATAAGCGTGGTTTCGGTGTCCCTACGTTGATTGCTGTTCACCCAGAGAATGACCCTCAAGGCATGGGCTACGACATAGCCAAAGCTTGGGCATCTGCAACTGGTGGTGACCGTGCTGGCGTATTGTCGTCTTCTTTCGTGGCAGAAGTTAAATCTGACCTGATGGGCGAACAAACCATTTTGTGTGGCATGCTGCAAACCGGCGCGATTCTCGGCCACGAGAAAATGGTAGCCGACGGCATGGACTCAGCCTACGCCGCAAAATTGATTCAGTACGGTTGGGAAACTGTGACTGAAGCGCTCAAGATTGGTGGCATCAGCTTGATGATGGACCGCCTGAGCAACCCAGCTAAAATCAAAGCTTATGATTTGGCTGAAGAGTTGAAGGAATTACTCGCTCCATTATTCCAAAAACACATGGATGACATTATCGCCGGTGAATTCTCTGGCACCATGATGGAAGATTGGGCAAACGACGATGCAAACTTGTTGAAGTGGCGCGAAGAAACAGCCGAAACCAGCTTTGAAAAAGCCGCTGAGTGTGATGTTGAAATCGATGAGCAAGAGTTCTTCGACAAAGGCATTCTGCTAGTAGCGATGATCAAAGCGGGCGTAGAGCTGGCCTTCGAAACCATGGTCGACGCCGGCATCATCGAAGAGTCGGCTTACTATGAGTCGCTCCACGAGACCCCACTAATTGCAAACACCATTGCTCGCCGCAAACTGTACGAAATGAACGTGGTGATTTCAGATACTGCCGAATATGGCAACTACCTGTTCTCACACGCTGCCGTGCCGCTGCTGCGCGAAAAGCTCATGCCTAACCTGACTACTGAAGTCATTGGTAAAGGGATTGAATTTGAGAGCAATAGTGTGGACAACATGCGTTTGGAAGAAGTAAACGAAGCCACTCGCAACCACCCTATCGAGATTGTCGGTAAGACCCTACGTGGGTACATGACCGACATGAAACGGATTGTAGAAGTTTCTCAGTGACCTGACTGTCGGTAGTTTGTAGTATGTTGCCCAACCTTGTGTTGGGCTTTTTTTTGCCTGTTATTTGGCTTTAACTCTTCGTTATTTCCACTCGAAATAGGCCCACTATTCCTTCGTGAAAATGCCTCAATTTAAAGCCAACTAACAAGGCAAAGAAGGCTCGAAATACTCTTCGTATTCCTTCACGTCTTTGCCTAAAAAATCCCAAGCTCACTCAAGCAAAAAACTGCCAGAATCCATAGCCGGTATTGCTTCAAATACTCGCCTGATCGAGTGCTGCTGCGTCTAACCAGTGTTGTGCCTTCGATCGCGTGCTAAAGATTTGGCATTGCCAGCTGCTGCCGGCTTGCTGACAGGTATCTATGTAACGCTGACACAAGCGTTCGATAGGTTCACAGCAAGCGACGAGCGCGACAAATTTGGTTGGAATAATGAACGAAGATGCGACATCCAACCCCACTGCGAAGTTAATTGCAATAGGGCCATTCGGTGTGATGGTGGAGCCGCTGAAATCCCACAAAGAGCCGATGTGGGTAGCAATGCGCTTATCTTGATGCAAGGCGATATTCGCTTCGTTGATATCCGTAGCGCTTAGCTCGCCGCTGAACGAGACAACGGAGTATCGGTTATGCCAATCGATTTGAAAGTTCGACATCCTAGTCTCCTCATAGTCACCTAGCAGCAGTATAGCTGCACTTGCTCATGGCAACCGGCGGTGACTCTGAGACTAGTTCATCAGCGAGACGATTTGTGGCACCAATAGCGGGCAAAGCATGGCACTAAACACGGCACTAAAGACAAGAGAGAGGGCTGAATAGGCGCCCTGCTCTTCGCCAAGCTCAACAATACGAGCTGTGCCCAGAGCGTGACAAGCAGCGCCCATGGCAATGCCTTGTGCCTTCGGATGATGAATGTTCAGTGCTTGCATCCATGGAATGCCAACCACAGAGCCCACCAGGCCAGTTATGATCACGGCGATGGCTGTGATCGATGGGTGGGCGGCAATTTGTTCTGAAATTAACACTGCGATTGGAGTTGTTACCGATTTTGGGGCTAGCGACGCTGCAATGTCTGCACTTGCCCCCAGCGCTAAGGCAATTGCCGTCGTTGAACCGACGGCGACAATCACCGCAATCAGCACGGCGGCTAATATCTTCGGCAAGTCCCGCTTGATCGTGTGAATTTGCAAGTACAGAGGGACGCCAAGTGCGACAACCGCAGGTTGCAATAAGTCAGTCAGTATATGGCTGTACTGATCGTAAGCGGCATACTGAATATCGGCTAGCAGCAATAACGCGACCAGCGCAGCCAGCGTCACCAGTACAGGGTTCAGCAGTGGCGTTTTGATACGGCGATGTAGCTGTAAAGCCAGCCAGTAAATGCCGATGGTCAATGGTAAGTAAACCCAATTCATGACCGATCCTGCTGCGACGACTTGTAGGTCAGTTGCACTCCCCAACCGACCAATGCGAGTAGCGCCAACGTGGCAAATACACAGGTGATGATAATGGCCAATAGGGCATTACTCAGCACGCCAAGCTGATCAACTAAGCCGACGCCGATTGGTACAAATAACAATGACATCCAGCGAATAAACTGATTGGCGGCCCCTTCAACCCAAGCCAAACGGATCACTTTTAGTTGTAGGCAGGTGGCGAGCACAATCATGCCAATAATCGAACCGGGAATATAGTTGCCGGTGGCCGAGCTAATCAGGTTACCCAGCCACAGAATCAGCAAGATGATGCCAAGTCCGATGAGGAGCTGCCCTGTTTGTTGGAGTCGAGTCACTTGCTTCATGAATGTGGTGATGGGTTAGACGATACTGTTTTAAAATACGTATCAATTTTAAGTCAGCATCAATTTTATTTACAGCAGCCAAATCAAACAGGAGTGCTTGTGAAGATTTGTTTATTTAGTGCAAAACGTTATGACCGAGTCAGTTTCGACACCCGCAATCACGCTCTAGCTAGTAGTGGTTTAAAGGACATTGAGCTGGATTACTTTGATACCAGTTTGGATGCAAAAACAGCTGGCCTGGCACAGGGTAGCGATGCAGTTTGCGCCTTTGTTAATGATGATTTAGGCGCGTCGACGTTGACTGAACTAGCGGGTTTTGGCGTCAAGGCGATATTGATGCGTTGCGCTGGGTTCAACAATGTCGACCTTGATGCGGCAGCTCGTTTGGGCATCACTGTATATCGCGTTCCGGCATACTCGCCAGAGGCGGTTGCCGAACATGCCATTGCTCTGATGATGACCTTGAATCGGCGAATTCATAAAGCATATCAGCGAACGCGAGATGCTAACTTCTCTCTCGAGGGCCTGACAGGTATTAACATCTTTGGCAAGACCGCTGGTGTTATCGGCACCGGCAAAATTGGCTTGGCGGCATTGCGGATCCTCAAAGGGTTTGGTTGTCGGCTGCTAGCTTATGATCCATATCCAAGCGATGAAGCCAAGGCGATGGGGGTTGATTACGTCAACCTGAGTACGTTGCTGCGCGAGTCAACCATCATTACCCTCCATTGCCCACTTACGCCGGAAAACACCTATATGATTGGCCGGTCAGCATTTAGTCAGATGCAAAAGGGGACTCTGTTGATTAACACTAGCCGTGGCAAGTTGGTCGATACCCAAAGTTGTTTGGAAGCGTTAAAGAATGGCACCCTCGGCGGATTGGCGCTCGATGTCTATGAGCATGAAAAGAGTTTGTTTTTTGAAGACTTGTCAGCAGAGGTGATTCAGGACGATGTATTCCGACGATTATCAGCGTGTCACAATGTTATTTTTACCGGACATCAGGCTTTCTTAACCGAAGAAGCACTGCAAAACATTGCCGATACTACGTTGGCCAATGCGGTGGCATTTTGTGATAGCAAAGAGAATGGTAATGAAGTAACGCCGCAGGTGGTGGACAACAGCTAATGACTAAGACGGCTTACAAGGGGATGGTGTTACCTCGAGCTAATGCCAGCCGGTGAGGCTGGCATTAAGCTGAGCGAGTAATGTATTACAGTCGACTGTAATTAAGACTCGGCTTTTGCAGTGTCAGCTTTTTGCTGATACTTGCGAGAGAAAGCTGTGATTGGACGGCCGTTACAGATCAGTGAACGAGTTTGGTATTTGTTCATGCCGTTTGCTTTGGCAATTGCGTCAGCGGCTTGGATACCTTGTTGGGCAGCAGTCATACAAACTTGAGTTTCAACTTTGTCGTTAGCAGCAACAAACTTCAATGAAGGTGAAGCGAAAGTAGGAGCAGCGAACAAAGCAACAGTGGCGGCAACAGCAGTAACAGTTTTCATAATTAACCTCAGCAATAATTATTTAAGTTGAAACTAAACGTTCAAAAGTTTGTTTAACAACCAGTAGTGGTCATCAAGTTGTGACGAATTGTGATTGATGTCACAAAATCAGTCAAGCATTTTGTGATGTTCGTCACGTTAAATTTTTATTAAGAACCGTTAGAAACAGGTTAACCATGTAATTATTTCTTAATATTCAATGTGATGGCTGTTTTTTATTTATTTTCGATTGTAAAAAAATTTAAATTTATCTCTATCGTGAGTTGTTAAATCGATTGGAAATGGTCTTTTTGTGTCGGAAAGTTCAGGCCGATTGGCCTATTTGTTGATTCATTTAGGCAAAAAAATAGGCCCTTAAACAGAGCCTACTTAAAACTGCTGAACAGGTGTGTCCCTGTTACTGATCGTCTACTAAAGCAGATCGTTTTTGGTTCGGTAGTTTGCAGTTTGTTGCCCGCCTTGTGCGGATGGATATTGTATACAATAGTTTTATGGGTAAATGCCAGAAACTTTTCAACAAACGGCCTTTGTTGGTGATTATTTACTCAATAACACCGCGAGCTCTTAGCAAAGCAGTCTTAAAATCTTCTTCACAGTCCTTGGCAATACCTGGGATCATCTCATCTTTGTTGGTTTCTCCCATTTTCAGTTGATAGAACAAGGTGTCGTCACTGATTTCGCTGAGAGCTTGTTCGCAACCGGCCTCGTCGGCCAAACGCTGAAGCAATTGAGTGAGGCCTTTATCTTGATTCTTCAACCAGTGCTCGCGGAGCAGATCGATAAATTCTTCAATTTTGTGTTGAGTCATTGCCATCTTATTCATCCAAAAAAACGAGTTGTCTGGCGGTATCGCACACCAGAGTAAGGTGTTGATCTTCCAACACCAAATGGCCGCCATCTTGATCACAATGGCGGTTCATAAACATCAGCAGATCGCCACTACTTTTACTAATGTTTGTCACGTAGTTACGCTCTCGTGGCGAGAGCGGCATACGGTGTTTATCCAAGGCATCAATGAAATCTTGTTGCTGGTATTCTGCCACCCCGGCAATGTGTGCCTTGATCACTGCGAACCATTGCTGTGGTTTATCGCCGATGCTTTTAAGCACTTGATCGTTCTTCGCGGCTAGCATCAGTAGTATGATAACCAACATCCACAGCATAACTTTTTTCATCTTTCACTTGATCCATGCATGGGGTATTTCAGCAAATGCGAATATAATCAGCAGCTGCGGAAAATCCGTAACGCTCTCTACAATAACTATTATGCTGTGCTTGCCAAGCCCTGACTAGCAGCAGGCCAAACCAGAATCAGGACGAGATGATGTCTGAGTCAAATTCAGAGCAGAAAATTCCGGTAAAACAAATTCATAGTAAAGATAATAAAGTGAAAGTTAGCGGCCGTCGCGGCGCTAAGCAAGAAAAGCACCGACCACGTCACCGAATTTATGTCCGGGCCGTGGAGGGTGTCTATCAAACGCTTCGTAACCGCATGAATTGGGTCATGATGGTCAGCTTTATGCTGTTGCCATGGATCCATATTGATGGCCGCCAATCAGTTTTTCTCGATTTTGCTCATCGTCAGTTTCATTTATTTGGGCTAACCATTTGGCCGCAAGACTTAATGCTGCTGGCGTTTGTCTTCATTATTGCGGCTTTCTCACTGTTTTTCTTTACCACTTTCTTGGGTCGAGTTTGGTGCGGTTATTGGTGCCCGCAAACGGTTTGGACTTTCATCTTCATATGGTTTGAAGAAAAGTTCGAAGGGCCGCGCAATAAGCGCATGCGGCTGGATGAGTTGCCGTGGGATTTTAATAAGGTGTGGCGCAAAACCGCCAAGCACGCCTGTTGGGTTGGCTTTTCGTTGTTCACGGCGTTGACGTTTGTTGCCTATTTTTGGGGTAGCCATGCTTCGTTTCTCGGTTTCTTTACCGGCGATATGACGTTCTGGCCTTACTTTTGGACTTTCTTTTTTACTCTTGCTACCTATGGTAACGCTGGCTGGATGCGTGAAACGGTATGCTTACACATGTGCCCATATGCACGTTTCCAATCAGTGATGTTTGACCAAGATACCTTCACTGTCAGTTACGACGCGACACGTGGTGAGGCACGAGGCCCTCGGCCACGCAAGAAAGATCCGAAAGAGCTTGGGCTGGGGGATTGCATTGACTGTGTTCTGTGCGTTCAAGTTTGCCCAACGGGTATAGATATTCGCAATGGCCTGCAGTACGAGTGCATTAACTGTGGTGCTTGTGTAGATGCTTGCGACCAAACCATGGATCGCATGGGCTACGAGAAAGGCCTCATTAGCTATACCACCGAACGGCAACTTGCTGGCGGCAAAACCAACATAATGCGTCCGAAGCTGCTCGGATACGGCATGGTGCTGGTTATTATGATCACAGCTTTAATTGCCACCGCGGTTGGTCGCGATCCTCTCAAACTCGATGTTATCCGCGACCGCAATGTACTCTCTAGACTCAACGAGTATGGCCTGATGGAAAACGTATACACCTTGAAAGTGCTCAATAAGTCTCAGCAAACAAGAGACTATCAGCTTTCTGTTCAGGGCATTGATGGCCTTGAATGGGGAGGAGAGCAAGTTGTTACGGTAGAGCCGGGCGAAGTATTCAGTGTTCCTGTATCGCTGGCCATTGACCCTTATTTATTGGACAAGCCCATTAACGAACTCGAATTTGTCCTGACTGATGATGCCGGTAACCGAGTCGTGCAAGAAAGTCGGTTTATTAAGGGACGCTAAGGTGACAGTAACTGCCACATTTGATTTTGCTGGCTTGAGCCCAGATACCATCTTAGATGCCTTGGAATCGGTGGGTATCTACGCTCAATCTGGGCTGCTGGCCCTCAACAGTTATGAAAACAGGGTCTACCAGCTGCTGGCTGAAGATGGCCGCCGCTACGTGGTGAAGTTCTACCGACCAGGACGTTGGTCGCAAGCGCAGATTGTTGAAGAACATCAGTTTGCTCTGCAGTTGGCACAAGCAGATGTACCTGTTGTCGCGCCCTTGGTGTTTGACGGCGAAACCTTACTGCCTTGGCAAAGTTACTGGTTTACTGTGTTTCCCTCGGTGGGTGGTCGCACCTTTGATGGTGATGATTTTGATGGTCTTGAGCGCATTGGTCAGCAGCTCGGTCGACTTCATCAGATCGGGGCCAATCAGCTGTTTCAGCACCGACCAACGATTGACGGCTCAATGCTAAGCCAAGCGCTCGCAGTGTTAACTGAGCAAGCGCAGATCCCTGAACATCTAGCCCAAGCCTTTCACCCAACACTGAGCCAGCTGGCACAAGCGGTTGAACCTCATGTTCAGTCGCTGGCGACGTTGCCCCAACTTCGACTGCACGGTGACGCCCATTTGGGAAATATTTTGATCCGTGACGAAGTGGTGAATTTCGTCGACTTAGATGACAGCCGCAACGGTCCTGCGATCCAAGATTTGTGGATGTTTTTGAGTGGACCGCGTGACCAGCAACTTGCGCAGCTCGATGCGTTGATTGAAGGCTATGAGATGTTTCGGCCCTTCGACCATGGTCAGTTTGCTCTTATTGAGCCCATGCGTGGCTTGCGCATGATTCATTACATGGCTTGGCTGACTCAACGCTGGTGTGATCCAGCGTTTCCTCGCTCCTTCACTTGGTTTAATACCATGCGCTACTGGGAAGACCAAGTTCTGGCCATGAAAGAGCAGCTTGCGGCACTGGCAGAACGGCCATTGAGTTTGAAGCCCGGCTTCTAAAAAGGATTCTCAACTAACTTTTATTAAGGAAGATAAATGAAACAACTATTGGCGGTTTTGTGGCTAGTTGTTGCTCCCTGGACATCGGCTGCGGATTTCACCGAAGGAAAGCACTACAAAACACTAACGACGCCTGCTTCTGCAACTCCGGAAGTGGTCGAATACTTTAGCTTTTATTGTCCTGCTTGTTTTCGCTTTGAGCCTCTCGCCAGTGATCTAAAGCAAGAATTGCCTGATGATGTTTTTCATCGGATCCACGTCGACTTTTTGTATTACGTTGACAGTAAGAGTCGAACTCGTTTGCCTGAGACAGCATTAATGCTTTCGAAGGCTTTGGCAATGGCACAAGCGTTTGATATTGAGCAAGAAGTATCAGCCAGTATCTTTGAACGTCACTTCATTGCTAGGGATAAGACTAAGGAGCTGGGCCAGTTACAGGCCGATTTCGCGGATCACGGTGTTACAACCGAACGATTCATGGCCGCATATGACAGTTTTTCTATTAATTCCAAAGCTAGACTGATGCAGCAGGCGACACGTAACCACAACATCCGAAGTGTACCCACAGTAGTGGTCAATGGTCGCTACGAAGTTATCCCTAACGGTTTATCAGGCTCCAAAAATATCGCCGAAGAGTATAAAAAACTGGTGCAATACTTACTTGCACTGCCGGCAGAGTAATAGACCACAGTTTGTTACCAAACGTTTAATGGCCGTTGACCGATGGCTTAGCTGTGGTAGTCTCAGTGGCTGATTACCTGTACCTGATTACGCGAAAATGGGAATAACTATGAAGAAATACCTCGTTGCGCTTTTTGCCTTGTTGGCGTTGCCGCTGTCTGCATGTGCGGCGGACTACGAAGAAGGCACTCACTATGAAGTGCTACCAGGCCAGCCAACAGCAGCGCCAGAAGTGATTGAGTTTTTCAGCTACTACTGTGGCCATTGCTATAAGTTCGAACCCATTGTTGCGGCGCTTGAAAAGGGCCTCAAAGGCACGGAACTCAAACGCGCACATGTTGATTTCCTCTATTACGTCGACCGCTCAACTCGCAAGCGTTATCCTGAAACGGGTAAAATCGTTAGCCGTGGCTTCGCCGTTGCTCAGGCGTTGAAAGTGGTAGAGCCGGTCAGCGAAGAGATTTACAAGCGTCACTTCTACGAAAACCGTCAGATTTCTTCGGTCAGTGATTTGCGTGATGCCTTTATCGCAGCTGGCGTGCCAGCCAAAGACTTTGACTCTGCCTACAACAGCTTCCCTGTCAATTCGATGGTGGCACGTATGGCGCAGCAAACCAAAAAATATGGTATTCGCTCGACACCAACAGTGATCGTCAATGGTAAGTATAAAGTCAATCCAAGCGGCTTGTCTGGCGCGGATAACTTCATTGATGAATACGTCAAATTGGTAAACTACTTGGTTACCAAGAAAGACTAAAACTAAAGGCCCTGAGGGGCCTTTTTTATTGTTGGCTAAGAATGCAGAAAATCCTTATTAGTAGTTGTTTGCTTGGTCACCCCGTCCGTTATGATGGCGCCGGAAAGCGGCTGCAACATCCCATTTTGCAACGGTGGTTTGAACAAGGACGGCTAGTCAGCTTGTGCCCCGAAATTGCTGGGGGGCTTGGCGTGCCGAGACCTGCGGCTGAACAGCAAACAGGTGGCAGAGTGATCACCGTGACTGGTGACAATGTCACCGAATCGTTTGAATCAGGAGCCAGACAAGCGCTGTTGGTTGCTCAAGCTAATCACTGCCAAATAGCCATACTCAAGGCAAGGAGCCCGTCTTGTGGCAATGAGGAGGTTTACGATGGAACCTTCAGTGGTCATTTGATTGCCGGCTCAGGCGTCACTGCCAAACTGCTAACGCAGTCTGGCATCACCGTGTTTAATGAGAGTCAGCTTCCGCAAGCGGCTCAGTATTTACGCGAACTCGAGCGACTGAGTTAGCTTATTGCTGCCAGCTTGTTAGGCGCTGATCTTTGGCGAGCCAGCGCTCATTGAGTCGCTGCTGGAATGCCACTCGAAATTCCTTGTCCTCAAAATAGTCACCGACAAGTTCCGACTCCACGGAGGTGACTTGCACATCGACTTGCACCGCCTTGAGCTGACCCGTTAGTACCTGTTTAAACGCTGGCGCGTCGTCATTGATCCCCGGATAGTTGAGCGTGACATCAATGATGTTCTCAAACTGGTCTCCCATCGCAGCAAGTGTGAATGCAATACCGCCCGCCTTTGGCTTGAGCAAATGCTGATAAGGAGATCGCTGGCGTTTGCGTTTTGCTGAGGTAAGGCGGGTGCCTTCAACAAAATTGACGATTGTTGTTGGCATGGTTTTAAACTTGGCACAGCTGCGGCGAGTGCTCTCGATATCTTTACCTTTCAAATGAGGGTTCTTCTTTAGGAACGAGTGAGAGTAACGGCGAATAAATGGCATGTCCAAGGCCCAAGAGCCGATACCAACAAAAGGAACCCAAATCAGTTCATGTTTAAGGAAAAACTTTGGTGGTGGTAGATGTTCACCAAGGACTTGCATCAAAACCACAATATCGAGCCAGCTGCGGTGATTGCTGAGTACAAGATTCCAACTCCGTTGTTGTACCGGACGAGAAAAGTGGATAGTCCAGCTTGGATTGCTGGTGAGCTGAATGATGGCTTTATTACCGGCTATAAACAGGCGGTAGAAAACGTGACTGAGCGCGGTCCATAGGCGTTGCGATGGTGGAATCGGGATCAGCTTTAAGATCCCCATCAGTGTGATCAGGCTGCCTGCGAGCGCTAGGTTGAGGGCCATCATGACAATGATGATGGGAGTTTTTATCACGATAGGTAATCGATGAAGCATAGTGTCACTACTTGGTATTTGATTCTGCTAGCTGGTCGAGGCGCTCATCTTTGTCGGCCCAGATTTGATTGATACGACGCTGAAACGCTACGCGATGCTCACTATTGCCGGCGTAGTCGCGGGTCAAGTCGTCATCAATTTCAATTGCACGAACATGCACCTTGCATTGTGACAATTTACCGCACACAAATTCCCACATTGTCGGTGGGCGCTTGGTGTCGTAACTGATCGTGATATCAAGAATCGAATGGAGTTGCTCGCCCATGCTGGATAAGACAAAAGCAATGCCGCCTGCCTTAGGCTTAAGCAAGTGTTTAAATGGTGATTTCTGACGCTGATGCTTCTCAGGAGTAAACCGGGTACCTTCAACAAAGTTCATGATGCTAACTGGTAGCTGTTTGAACTTTTCACAAGCCTTGCGAGTGGTTTCAATGTCTTTTCCTGCAAGATGTGGGTTCTTTTTAATGAAGCTTTTCGAATAACGTTGCATAAATGGGAAATCCAATGCCCACCAAGCAATGCCAAGCAGTGGTACGTAGAGCAGCTCTTTTTTCAAGAAAAATTTTAGAAACGGGATGCGACCATTTAAAACACGTTGCAGAATCAGGATATCAACCCAACTCTGATGGTTAGCAATGACCAGGTAACGGGCTTTAGTACTGAGCTCTGCGTCTACTTCGATCTCCAGCGATAGTTTTAGAAACAGCTTCTGAATCAGGCTATTGACGCTAATCCAAGACGAAGCGCACCAGTTGAGTATTCGGCTCAGTAGTTTACGGACTGCCGCTATTGGGATGAGTAGCTTTAATATTGCCAATAATATCAGTGGAGTGGACCAGAATACGGTGTTGATGGCGTAACCGAACATACCCAGCGCGCCGCGAAGAACTCCTGGAAGAAAAGACAGCATGACAATAATCCCTGTAAATTTGGCGTGATTTTACCCCAAGCACAGGCTGCTGTCAGGCCGGATCAGTGGCCCATTTGGGAATGTGTTGGCAATGAAACTAAAGGGGGGCGTTTTTGCCGAGAGCTAGGGTGTTTTGTTGCGATTGGCAACCACTCGCTTGCTCAAGTCAGCTTCAATGGCTTTGAGAATATCACGCCAAGTGACAACGCCAATGGCAACCCTGTTGTCATCGATAATCGGCAAGCAGGATATGCGATTGCGATTAAACAAATAGATTGCTTCAAAAATACTGGCCGTTGGTTTCAAGGTCAGCGGATCGCGAGTCATGATTTGATGGACTGGCCGTTTCAAAGCTTGACGGTCTTTCGGGGTTTCTGCTTTGGTGCCGATATTGGGGCTAATCGCTAGTAGTAAATCGCGATCGGAAATAATCCCTTCCAAGTGACCATCTTCTACAACCAATAAATGGTGGAAGTGAGCGTTATCAAAGATGTCTTTTACCGTAGCTAGGGTATCGTCCAGCTCAACGGTCACTACCTGAGTGTTCATAATCCGATCGATTGCCATCGTTTAACCCGTGTAAAAGTCTTTGATAAAACTGATAGCCACTCTATCGCGAGCCTCACTGTTTGTAAATTATGCTGTATTGTGAGCAGCTTAGCTGAAGCAACAAACCGCGCTTGATCAAATGCTGCTGGCAAGCTGTGAAACGAGCTTGGCCGCGTCATGACATTTTTGTTAATGTTAGTCGTCGGAGTAGTAAATGAATAGAATTGAACGGATATGATTCAAAAAGCCATTCACGATAATAGCGGCGCCATAAGTGAAGCCTTGCTGGCCTGCCCAATCAATAGTCCGCTGGAATTGGAAGTTCTGGCTGGTAGCCACGTTTATCGCCTGCGAACCCGTCTAGTGGGCATTGATGTGCCAAATGTGTTGCTGTTGCGCTACGGTGCCGATCAGAGTTGGCAGGACGCCCGCCATGCAATTGAGGCCGGTCAACCAGTGGTATTGCGAATGGTCAATGAAATTGGCCAATGCCAAGTGCTAGCTTTTCGCTCAACGCTCGGTGTTTCGACCAAAGTGCCGCGCAAGTGGCTCACGGTACGTTTTCCGGAAACCATTGAAGCCGCCAATATGCGTGAGCAGAAACGAATTCGGGTCAATTTTGGTTGCTACATCGAGTTTGGTGACAGTGGTGAGAAGTTGGCGATGGGCGATATTATCGATTTGTCGAGTAAAGGCTGCCGTATTGCCACTGCTCTAGAGCAACCGATCAATGATGGCTCCAATATTCATGTACGTTTCAAAGGCGATCACTCACACCTATCGCTGCCTGGGATTGTCAGAAATTCGTCCCATGATGCGCAGGGACGAATTTTACAAGGTATTCAGTTTGAGTCACTCAGCCCAGAGCTACGAGCTGGACTTACTGAGGTGATGCTGGCCAATTATTAGTTGGCCATCGTAGCTAACTCGCTTTGAGGTGATTCAGCGCAGTTTCGCCCCAACCGGTCAGCTTTTTGTCTTCAAACAACAGCGGTGTGCATTCATTTTTGGTGATTTTACCGTCACTGTGCTTGCTGTTGGTTTGGTAGTAAAGAATCTGAAAGTCTTTGTCATCAATGGTCAAGCGCTCAGTAAAATCCGGCGTACCCATATGTGAGATAACCTGATCGTAGCTCTTGCCCAGCTCCAGTTTAGCGATGTCTCTGCGGTTTTCTTCTTGATGGCTTTTCCAGCTTGAATTGCTATCCCAATCGTCGTTGCCAACGGCAACAACGCATCCTGCCAGTGTGTTGATTGCGATTAATCCAGCGGCAATTGCTACAACGGTGCGTTTCATCTGCGTCATCCTTTTTGTAATTTTAACTAAATCAATAAAGTAACGATTTTGTTATAGCGATTCTCGTGCCAATTATTAAAGTGCATAAAAAACAGCTAGTTATGTGTTGTTGGTGGCGCTGCATCTGCTCCTTGTTAGTTATATTTACTAAATATCGGTGAAATTAACATTTGATGTTTCACTATGTTGCTAGTTGTTGCATGAGTCGATCGATGGCTCGATAACCAATCGCCTCAGAGATGTGGTTCGATTCGATTGTGTCGCTTTCACTGAGATCGGCGAGGGTACGGGCGACTTTCAATATTCGTTGCTGGGCTCTGGCTGACAGGCCAAATTGCTCGATTATTTGTTGCAATAATCGCGAGTTATCTGGGTTCAGTTGGCAGTGTTGCTGCAATACTCGCCCATGCAAATGGCCATTGGCACAACCTTGTCGATCGAGTTGGTGCTGATAGCATTGCTCAACTATCTGTTTGACGTTCGCGGAGTGAGGGCCGTCGGGCACTTGCTGGTAAAGCCCTTGGTCTGGTTGAGCTGGTACTTCAAGTGACATATCAAATCGATCAAGCAAGGGCCCTGAAAGTCGATTGAGGTAGCGTCTGATTTCATCTGGCGTCGAGCGGCATGCCACATTTGGATTACCCCAATTGCCACATGGGCTTGGGTTCATTGCCGCAATGAGTTGGAATTGAGCAGGAAAATCGAGTTGCCTTGCTGCTCGAGAAATGGTGATTTGACCGGACTCTAGGGGTTGTCTCAACATGTCTAAAACATGACGGCTAAACTCAGGCAATTCGTCTAAAAACAATACTCCTCTGTGGGCGAGCGATATCTCGCCTGGTCTTGGGTGAGAGCCACCGCCGACCAAAGCCACCGCACTAGATGAATGATGCGGTGCTCGAAAAGGTCGCTGACGCCAGTTGCTGGCTTGAAACCCTTGGTGACTAATGGAGTAAACCGCAGCACTTTCGAGCGCTTCGCTATCGTCCATGGTTGGCAATATGCCGGGAAGTCGACTGGCCAACATGGTTTTGCCCGTACCTGGAGGGCCGTAGAAAAGCAAATGGTGCCTGCCAGCTGCGGCGATCATTAGTGCTCGTTTGGCTTGTTGTTGACCAATGACATCCTGCAAGTCTGGATGCTCTGGCGCATTGCAATCAGCTTGATTGTTTTCAGCGATAGGCAACGGTTGTTGGTCATTGAGCCAAGCTGTTACCGCTAGTAAATGGTTGGCTGTTAGACAGTGATTCGCCTCAACCAGCGCTGCTTCGGCACCGTTTTGCTCTGGTAAAAGCAGTTGCCTATTCGCTTGCTGAGAGCTAACAACCATGGGAATAATGCCATGCACCGGGCGTATTTCGCCTGATAGAGCTAACTCGCCTGCAAGTTCGATGTTTGCCAACTTGTCACTTTGACACTGCTCGGATGCGGCCAAAATGCCAATGGCAATCGGTAAATCGAACCGACCACCCTCTTTTGGTAAGTCAGCAGGTGCTAAGTTGACGGTTATGCGGCGCGCAGGCCAGTCAAATCCGGCATTAATTAGTGCGCAACGTACGCGCTCCTTGGCTTCTTTCACCGACGCTTCTGGCAGGCCAACAATCGAAAATGCCGGAAGACCTAAGCTTAAATGCACTTCAACGGTGACTAGCGGGGCGTCCATACCGATCACGGCACGGCTATGAATGAGAGCGAGGTTCATCTCTTGTCCTTGTGATTTCTGTAGTCGCACTCCTTGCGTACTACTCTCATTGCTAAGCATAGGTCAAATAACGACCTACGCAGCTTCACTTATTCCCGTGGCTAGACAGGATTAATCTGAAAAACTTGCTGAAGTCTTACTGACTGGCTAATAAATGTTCTACCCTCAAACAAGCGCCAGCTCGAATTGCCCTTAATGTGAGTCAATTCGACGAATCAGAATGGTGCTCTGTCATATGCTTAAAGAAAAACTCAAAGGTCTATGCCGATGACTCCTGACTCTTTGGTGAATGACACCAAACAACTACTATCGCTGCCAAAAGTACTGCTTAAAGCTAATGAGTTGCTCAATTCCGATCGTTCAGATGCGGATGATTTAGGGACTTTGGTTGGCCATGATCCTGCTCTGGCTGCGCAAGTACTCAAGCTTGCAAATAGCGCTTCGTACCGGCGAAGCCGAGCTGTTGATAACCTCACTCAAGCCACTACCGTACTCGGCACCGATGGCCTGAGAAACCTCATTTATGCGTCCAAGTCAGCTGAAATATTCGATGGCATATCGTCGGAACTAATAGATATGACGAGCTTTTTCCATCGCAGTATCTACGTGGCGGCGTTGGCCAAAAGGCTGGCGGTCATTTGCAAAATGGGGCGTGGTGACGATCAGTATTTGAGTGGTTTGTTCAACGACATTGGCAAGCTGGTGTTGTACTCCCAGCAACCGGCATTGGCAGAGGAGATTTTACGCCAGAGCGAGGTGTCTAAAACTCCCATTCCAGAGCTTGAGAACACCAAGCTGTCGTTCACCAGCGCAGAAGTCAGCGCCGCCTTGTTGAGACAGTGGCATTTGCCCGAAACCATTTGGGGTCCAATTGCGCGACTTCATTGTCGCTCGTTAACCACGATGAAAGACGAGACCATGCTGCTTCGCTTGGCTATAAGTATTACCGATAGCATTGAGCCCGAGTTGAAAAATACTATCCCGCCAGAACAGATCGCGCTGCCAACTGATTTACTGGTTTATTTTGATCTCGACGAGGTTGAAATTGGCGTGGCGGTTATGGCTGCAAATAGCGAATGCGACGATGTCCTTGCCATCATCAATCAGCAAGGTCCGATGTTCTGCTAAATATCGATGCCAAAAGCCTGCTCTAGTCCAAACCCTGCGGTGAATTGTGCAGCGTTGGGCGGACCGCCTATTGCACCAAAGTTTACATGTTTATTTACACTTAAGTTGCTGCAGCTTTTGCCATCGGATTGAGTCCGGTGGCAGTATGTACAGCCATGTCGAGAGCAAGCTTCGGGGCTTGCTTGGCGGCAGTAAATAATAAAAACCTTCAAAGCACGAACCGACAGTCAAGAGAACTAACCAAATGAAACGTTTACTCATAGCTGTAAGCGCATTGGCCGCTATGGCCGCGCAAGCAGATGAAGGCATGTGGCAGCCGCATCAAATGCCTCAGATTGCCTCCCAATTAAAAGCCAAAGGACTGGAGCTGGACCCCAACAGCTTGAGTAGCCTTGATAAATTCCCGATGAATGCAGTCATCAGTTTAGGTGGCTGTACAGCATCGTTTGTGTCGCCCAAAGGCTTGGTGGTGACCAATCACCATTGCGCATATGGTTCAATCCAGTTTAATTCCACGCCGGAAGCTAACTACCTCCAAGATGGTTTTCTAGCCAAAACATACGGAGAGGAACTACCAGCAGCTCCGGGCTCGCGAGTTTACATCACTGAATCGGTGACTAATGTTACTGACCAAGTTGTTGGTGCCATTCCTGCCAAAGCTGATGGCGCTACTCGTTATCAGCTGATTGAAGATAATCGCAAAGCCTTGGTTGCCGAGTGTGAAAAGGCAGACGGTTATCATTGTAGTGTGCAGAGCTTCCACCATGGCTTGGAATACTATTTGGTGAAGAAACTGGCCATCCGCGATGTTCGTTTGGTGCACGCACCAGCATTGTCCGTGGGTAAGTTTGGTGGCAGCATCGACAATTGGATGTGGCCGCGCCATACCGGCGATTATGCTTTCTATCGCGCTTATGTCGGCAAAGATGGTAAGCCTGCCGATTACAGCAAAGACAATGTGCCATTTGAGCCAGTGAGCCATTTGACGGTATCGGCCAAAGAACTCGACGAAAATGATTTTGTTATGGTGGCGGGTTATCCGGGCCGCACTAACCGTTACCGCACTGCGGATGAGGTGAAGTACGCCTTCACTGAATTTTATCCAATGGCGAAAACCCTGCGCGAAGACTTGATGGATATCATCAAGGCCACTGCGCCTGAGGGTTCTGATGCTCGTATTCGCTACGAAAACACCTTGGCCGGCTTGGACAACTACGCCAAAAACTATCAGTCGATGATCGACATCTATGCCAAAAGTGACTTTCAACAGCGCAAAGAAGCGTTGGAAGCCGATCTCGCCGATTGGTTGCAACAAAGTAATAAGCGTCAGCGCCAGTATGGTGAATCTATCGATGCCATGGCCAAGCTAGTTGCCGAATCTCAGGCCAAAGCGCAGCGCGACGTGGTATTAGGATACATGCGTTACGCCTCAGCACCTTATTATGCTCAGCGTTTGCTGCGTTTGGCCCATGAACAGCAAAAACCAGATGCCGCTCGCGAGCCAGGTTATCAAGAGCGTGATATGACTCGCTTTGGCGAAGGCCTGAAGCGCATGAGTCGTCGCTATGATGCTGAAGTGGATAAAGCCATCTTTGCCTACATGCTGAAAGTCTACGCTGACTTACCTGCTTCCCAGCACGTGGCAGTGCTCGATCAGTTTTTTGGCCTTCAAAACGGCTGGAACGAAAAAGCGGTGATGGCCAAGTTGGACGCCATGTACAGCAACACCAAAGTGGGCGATGAGGCGACTCGTTTGGCGTGGATGGAAGCCGATTTAACGACGTTGGAAAAAACTGATGACGCCATGCTTGAGTTCGCTAAAGCGATGTACGACACCACCATGGCAATGGAAAAAGAAGAAAAAGCTCATGATGGTGAGTTGCAGAAATGGCGCCCGCGTCATATGCAAGCTTTGATTGCTTATGCCAAAGAGCAAGGCAAGCCAATCTATGCTGATGCCAACTCTAGCTTGCGAATCTCTTATGGCTCGGTGAAAGGTGTAGAACCTCGGGATGGCATGTACTACACCCCGTTTACCAAAGTCGAAGGCATTGTTGAAAAAGAGTCTGGAGAGTGGCCGTTTAACGCTCCTGCCGAGCAACTGAAGCTGATTGCTGATAAGCAGTACGGCAAATTTGTCGACTCGCAGTTGCAGTCAGTACCGGTGAACTATTTGTCGACGGTTGATACCACAGGTGGTAACTCCGGCTCGCCAACCTTCAATAGCAAAGGTGAATTGATCGGGTTGTTGTTTGATGGCACGACCGATTCGATTATTGGTGACTGGGACTTTGACGAAACACGTAACCGCTCGATTCACGTCGATACTCGTTACATGCTATGGGTGATGAAGCACCTCGATGGTGCTGACAACCTAATCGATGAAATGAACATCGTTTACTAACTCATTAAGCGCGCCAAATGGCGCGCTTTTTCTATCCATTGCTGATCAAGGAACATCCGTTGATGATACAGAATGCGAGTCGGTTACTGGTTGCCAAAGGTGCGCTGCTATGGGCGTTGTTGGTATCGCCAATAGCAGCGTTTGCTGATGTGGAAGAAGCGCGAGTTGCTAAAGCTACTGTTGCTATGCCGCAACTGCTGGCGCCATTTGACTCAGAGCTGGACAAGATTACCAAAGGTATTTCAGCGGCCGAACTGGAGCAGGTGGCGATTGCAGGCTGGCAAGCTGGTAAGCAAGTTGCTCAGTCGCAAGGTGACGATCGTGGCTTGTATTGGTTCCGCTTGGCCGCCAAGCAGCGTATTCGCCAACTGCCGCTGACTGAAGCCGAAAAAGCACCAATGCTGCAGCGCTTTGAGCATTTGAGCCGCGGTATTGAACAAGTTGACTTTACCAATGCCGACAAGCGGATCTTGCTGACTGGCTTCGATCCATTCTTTCTCGATCGCAACATTAAGCAGTCCAACCCCTCCGGATTGGCTGCCTTGCAATTGGATGGCGCTGAGTGGCAAACAGCCACAGGAAAGGTTCGCATTGAAACCGTGCTGATCCCGGTGCGCTTTGTCGATTTTGACCAAGGAATGATTGAGCAGCTGGTACAGCCCTATTTGCAAGACAACAGCATCGACATGTTAGTGACCGTCTCCATGGGCCGCGATCATTTCGACTTAGAGCGTTTTCCCGGCAAGCGCAGAAGCTCTGTTGCGCCAGATAACCTCAATGTTTATACCGGCGCAAACGACAGCCAACCGCTGATTCCTCCCTTACATCACGGACCATTGTTGGGACCCGAGTTTGTTGAGTTTTCGCTACCAGTAAAAGTCATGCAACAAGCTGCTGGAGACTTTCAGATTAATGATAATCGTGAAGTGGAAACCCTCATTGGTACTTTTGCGGCGATCAGTTTAGAGCAGCTGCGTGAACACATCGCGGTACAGGGCGGCGGCGGAGGCTACTTGTCTAATGAGATTAGCTACCGCACCATCCGAATGCGCGACATGTTTAACGCTGATATGCCGGTGGGTCATATTCATACCCCCCGCGTCAGCGGCTATGACAAGACAAAAGAGCAGGCGATTGTCGAGCAAATCACAGAAATGTTAAGACATGCCGCTGTAGAATTGTAAACGATTACATTTTGGGTGTCGCTGCAACCTCAGTGCACCAACAATTCTAATATAGGTAAGTTAATGCTTGTTCGAACCTTGTTACTGGTTGCTCTAATGGGGCTGAGCGGCGCTATCTCTGCAGCCCCCTTTTCATCGTCATCACTCGAAGTTAGCTCGTTGGTGTCATCGCACATGGTGTTGCAGCGCCATGTGGCAAATCCGATCAGCGGCAAAGCGCCAGCCGGAACCGAGTTGGTGGTGTCTTTTGCTGATATCCAATTGACCACTCAGGCCAATGCCGAAGGTTTATGGCAGGTCGAGCTACCGCCAATGAGTGCAGGTGGACCTTATACTCTGGCGATCCGCGGCGAAGTAATGGTGTCCTTCGATGATATTTATATCGGCGATGTTTGGGTCGCTTCCGGCCAGTCCAATATGGAGTGGAAGGTTGGCAACGACATCAACAACATGGCGGCTGAAATTGCAGATTCAAATTATCCTCTGATCCGCTTCGCTGAGGTTGCCAAGGCATTTTCACCCAGCCCGTTTGACCAGTTACAGCAACCACTGCGTTGGCGGGTAGCATCCACCAATACTGTGGCCGACTTTTCTGCCGTAGCGTGGTTTTTTGCCAAACATGCGCAACGTCATGAAAACGTTGCTGTTGGCATCATCGACAGCACTTGGGGTGGTACTCCTGCGGAGGCTTGGACGCCTGTGGCGCAGCTATTGAGTTTGCCTCGCTATGAGGCTTTAGCTCGTGATGTGATGGCCAATCCCCAACAATGGCGTCAGCGAATAGCTAGCAATCAACAGCTCGAAGCTCAAAAATGGCAATTGATTGAACAAGTTGATGATGATCTGGCAAAGGGGGTTCACCTGCCAGAGTTTGATGATCGCCAATGGTTGCGTATTGCTTTACCCAACACCGAGCCATTGACGGATATCGTTTGGTTGCGCAAATCGTTCAATCTCGAGCTGCTAAATCAACCAGTGGTACTCGAACTGGGTTCGGTGGTGCAAAACGCCCATGTGTTTTTAAACGGCCAATTAATTCACACCAAAAACTGGTCGTCGTCACTGGAGCGGCTAGCTCTAGACCCTGCGGCATTGCGTGTCGGTCAAAATGTGTTGGCACTTCGAATCAGTAATGACTGGGATAACAAGGTCTATGTTGGCAAAACCGATCAGTTGCGTTTGCATGTCGGCGACAACAGCTTTGACTTTACTCAGGAGTGGGCTTACAACAACCAGATTTCGCCGCCGCTGCCAGCGGTAGAGAGGATTCATTGGAACCCATCGATGTTGTTCAATGCCATGATCAAACCACTGACCCAGCAGCCAATTAAAGGCGTGATTTGGTATCAGGGTGAAAACAATGTCGGTGAAGCAGGCTACTATCAGGCGTTATTTGCCGAACTGATTCAGGGCTGGCGAAACGCTTGGCGGCAACCTGAGTTACCATTTGTATTCACTCAACTTGCGAATTATCTACCACCCAATCCGCTACCAGTGGAAAGCCAGTGGGCGCAACTCCGAGAAGCGCAGCGACAAACCTTGGCGCTCGATAAAACGGCGATGGCAGTGACGATTGATATCGGTGAAGCCGACGACATTCATCCGCGTAACAAGCAAGATGTAGGTTACCGACTTTGGCTTGGGGCCAATGCGCTGGTTTATCGACATCCACCTATCATTGCTAGTCCAGCGCCTAGCAAAGTTCAGCAGCTTGATAAGCAGCTAGTGATTGGATTCAATTTCGCTAATCAGGGGCTCAAGCTTAGTCATGGCGAAAAGCTAACTGGTTTTGCTATTAAGCCTCGGGGCAGTTCGTGGCAATGGCAGGATGGCAAGATCCGTGGCTCTCAAGTGGTGTTGCCGCTGCCATCCGAAGTGAAATCTGTTGAAGCAGTGCGTTATGGTTGGGCGGACAACCCAGCAGCTAATTTGATCAACGGTGCAGGGTTGCCGGCGACGCCATTTGAGATGACGCTCGCCGACTGATCGCCGTCATGATATGCAATGGGTATTACAGTTGATGCTGCGAGGATGAGCGAGCAACCACGGCAATTTTGTTGTCAGTCACCGCCGCGAAGGTGTCATAGATACGCTGCAGCTTGCTTTGATAGCGGGCCTCTTCGAGCTCAATCATTTCTGTTAGCTGCTGTGCTCGCGCATATTGAGTATCTTGCTGGTGAGGCAAATTGCCCCCATAGCTGCTGGCGAACAGCGCTTTTTCTCGGGCTTTTTGCAACGGCTCGACAATGGCTTGGTACTCATGTCTGACTTGTTCGAGTTCGTGCTGAATGGTTTCGGTGGTTGCTGCGATAACTTCGTTGTTGGCAACGGTACGCTCAACGCAAGCGAAACCACTAATCCCGCCAATAACGGATAAGCCGAGCAACATTGCCACCAATAGCATGCTGTGCTCTGGTGGCTTGTCTGCTCGCAAATAGGCCATTACCACCTTTGCTGCGACCAACAACATAAAACCGAACAAGACGACAAAGCCGAATTGGATCAACTCAAACTGATTCATATCTGCTCCTTCACTCCCGATAGTTGGCCGAGACAAAATCCCGCGGTGCTATCAGCTAAACAGCACTTGTTAAAGATGAACAATAATTGTGCAAACCCTAGTCGATGTACTTGCTAGCAACATGATCAAAGTCATGCTTTATCCGCTTTTAACAATAAAATGCCTTTATTAACAAATGGATAACATGGCGATGTGGTGAAGTACGATGACCGTGATAACTCCTTCAAGTTTGGTAACTAATTCTCATTCGTCAAACTGCCGAAGCCGGTCACAATAATTTTGACAACAAAAAATTTGCACCAAAGGCAAGCCTGTGTTTGAATTAACCACCTGAGCTGCTGTAAATCATTGGTTACACTCGCTGACGGTGACTAAAACAGCGCAATTAATGGCAGATTTTCGTCGAACAGAATTGAATGATGACTCGTAACCTTATGTCTCTAGTGCTAATTCGCATTGTCGTGGTGGTGATTACCAGCGCGCGGGGGACTCGTTAGCTTACGAATCAAGCTGAACAACAAACCCCCGCGCTGAAAGGCTCGGGGGTTTTTCTTTATCTCCAGCCTAATTTCAGCTCCATAACGACAAGCAAGTGCGGGACAAAACGAGCAAGGAAACAACTTGATGACAGGCGCAGATTTAGTAGTACAAACGCTGGCCAATCTTGGGGTGAAAACCATTTTCGGTTATCCCGGTGGTGCCATCATGCCCGTGTACGATGCCATTCATCGTGGTGACGTCGACCATATCCTGTGTCGTAACGAACAAGGCGCAGCGCTTGCTGCTGTCGGATTTGCCCGAGCTTGTAATGACGTCGGTGTTTGTTTGGCAACATCGGGTCCCGGAGCAACCAATCTCATCACTGGTCTGGCTGATGCCATGCTCGATTCGGTGCCGGTAGTGGCTATCACTGGCCAGGTGGCAAGTCCGTTGATCGGCACCGATGCGTTTCAGGAAGTCGACGTATTAGGGCTTTCGTTAAGTGTCACCAAGCACTCGTTTTTGGTTGAGGACGCTAACGAACTGCAGGCGACGCTTGAAGAAGCATTTGTACTGGCCAGAAGCGGTCGTCCAGGCCCAGTATTGGTTGATATCCCAAAAGACATTCAAGTGGCGTCATTGCTGGGTGGCCCAGCATCTGCAGAAGCTGAACCTGCCGAGTTGATCGAGAACGAATCACTAGAGCAAGCCGCCGAGCTAATCCGTCAAGCCAAGCAACCGATTTTGTACGTCGGTGGCGGCGTTGGTATGGCAGGTCCGCAAGCTGTTGCGGAATTGCGCCGCTTTGCCGAGCAAACGGGCATTCCGAGTATTGTCACTTTAAAAGGTATCGGCACATTAGAAGATAGCCGTGATTACCACCTAGGTATGGTAGGCATGCACGGCACCAAAGCGGCAAATTTAATGGTGCAAGAGAGCGACTTGCTGATCGTCGCTGGCGCTCGCTTTGATGACCGGGTGACCGGCAAGCTCGACACCTTTGCGCCCAATGCAAGTGTGGTCCATTTCGATATCGATCATTGTGAGGTTAGTAAACTCCGCCATGCTCATGTCGGTTTACTGGGTGATTTGACCGATGGCCTCAAACGCTTGGCCACTAAGCTAGCAGCGCTGCCAGGCGAAGATTTGTCGGTTTGGCAGCAACGAGCGTTAGCGGAGAAAAAACAGCATCAATGGCGCTACGACAAGCCTGGTCAAAGTATTTATGCGCCCAAATTACTCAAGTCGTTATCTGATCAGTTGCCAACTGACTCCGTTGTGGCGTGCGATGTTGGTCAGCACCAAATGTGGGTGGCGCAGCACATGTCCTTCTCACAGCCTTATAACCATCTGAGCTCTGGTGGCTTAGGCACCATGGGCTTTGGTTTACCTGCGGCAATTGGCGCCCAGTATTCAAGACCAAATGCCACCGTGGTTAATGTCACTGGTGACGGTTCTTTCATGATGAATGTACAGGAACTGGGTACCATTCGCCGCTACGGTTTACCAGTCAAAATCCTACTACTTGATAATGAGCGACTGGGCATGGTTCGCCAATGGCAGCAATTGTTCTTCGATGGTCGCTTTAGCGAAACAATTTTGTCCGATAACCCCGAGTTCGTCACCCTTGCCAGTGCGTTTGGCATTGCTGGCCGCACTATTACTCGCGACGACGAATTAGAGCAAGGAATTTCCGATCTCATCAATAGCAAGGGCAGTTACTTATTACACGTGCGAATTGATGCCGAAGAAAATGTTTGGCCACTGGTACCTCCCGGTGCTGCCAATCAACAAATGATGGAGACAGCAGAATGATGACATCAGCGCAATCAACGGCGAGCCAAACTGGCCAACAACACACCATCAGTATTGAAGCGCAAGACCGGCCGGCGACGGTTGAGCGTTTGTTGCGTGTGATTCGCCATCGGGGCTATCGGTTGTGTAGAATGGCCGTCGAATCGAGTCAGGAGGACGAACGCATTGCGTTGTCGGTGACAGTTACCAGCGACAAGCCTGTGGTTCTGCTGCAAAACCAACTCTCTAAACTGGTGGACGTTTCTTCTGTTGAAATCACGTCTGCTGAAACGAATCCACTACGTATTAGTGCTTAAAGGAAGTATTGAACATGGCTGCAAAAGCTGAATTTATCTGGTTCAACGGTGAAATCATGCCTTGGGAAAACGCCCAAGTTCACGTGTTGAGTCACGCTATCCACTATGGCTCATCGGTTTTTGAGGGCGTCCGTGCTTACAACACCCCGAAAGGTCCGGCAGTGTTCCGTCACCCAGACCACACCAAGCGTTTGTTCGATTCGGCCAAGATTTATCGCATTAACATCAATTTCAGCGCTGACGAGATCATGGAATCGACCCGTGAGCTGATCCGTCGCAATGATCTGAAAAATGCGTACATCCGCCCCGCTGCTTTCTTGGGTGATATCGGTTTGGGCTTGCGTGCCAATCCAGAAGCTAAGTCTGACGTCGTTATTGCTGCGTTCGAGTGGGGTAGCTACTTGGGCGAAGGCAGCTTAGAAGCTGGCGTTGATGTTGGTGTCTCAAGCTGGAATCGCTTGGCACCAAACACCATGCCAACGGGCGCCAAAGCTGGCGGTAACTACTTGTCTTCACAGCTGATTGCTGGCGAGGCTGGCCGCCATGGCTATGCCGAAGGTATTGCGTTGGATATTCACGGTCAGATCTCTGAAGGTTCAGGCGAGAATATCTTCATTGTTCGTAACAACGTGTTGTACACGCCACCAACAACGGCAGGCATCTTGCCGGGCATCACGCGCGACACCTTGACCATTTTGGCCAAAGAGCTGGGCTACGAAGTGCGCGAAGAGTCCATTGCTCGCGAAGCACTGTATCTAGCGGATGAAATCTTCATGTGTGGTACCGCCGCTGAAGTGGTACCAATCCGCTCGGTTGACGGCATCCAAGTTGGCGAAGGCAAACGTGGCCCGGTGACTGAGAAAATCCAAAAAATGTACTTCGGCTTGTTCAGTGGTGAAACCGAAGACAAATGGGGCTGGTTGGACTACGTCAACAGCTAATCCATTACTACTTTTTTCAGACCCGGCTAAGGCCGGGTCTGCTGTTCAGAATTAGACGAGATTTGGAGGACGTATGCCTAGACCATTGCGTTCAGCAACAACAACCGAAGGCCGTAACATGGCCGGCGCGCGCGCCTTGTGGCGTGCAACAGGCACCAAAGAAGAAGATTTTGGCAAACCCATTATTGCGGTAGTGAACTCATTCACTCAGTTTGTACCAGGTCATGTGCACCTAAAAGACTTGGGTCAATTGGTCGCCGGTGCGATTGAACAAGCGGGTGGCGTTGCTAAAGAATTCAACACCATTGCGGTCGATGATGGTATCGCTATGGGCCACGGTGGCATGTTGTATTCACTGCCTTCGCGCGAGCTAATCGCCGACTCGGTTGAATACATGGTGAATGCCCACTGTGCCGATGCCATGGTGTGTATCTCCAACTGTGACAAGATCACCCCAGGTATGCTGATGGCCGCAATGCGCTTGAACATCCCTGTGATCTTCGTTTCTGGTGGTCCAATGGAGGCCGGTAAAACCAAGCTTTCCGATCAAATCATCAAGCTGGATCTGGTGGATGCCATGGTTCAAGCTGCCGATCCAAATATCTCTGACGAACAAACTGAGCAAGTCGAGCGTTCCGCCTGCCCGACTTGTGGCTCGTGCTCAGGTATGTTTACCGCCAACTCGATGAACTGTTTGACCGAAGCGCTGGGCTTGTCGCAGCCGGGAAATGGCTCCTTGCTGGCAACGCACGCTGATCGCGAACAACTGTTCTTAAAGGCCGGTGAGCGCATTGTTGGCTTAGCTAAGCGTTATTACTTTGAAGATGATGATAGCGTCTTGCCACGAGCGATCGCTTGTCGTGAAGCCTTTGAAAATGCGGTTGCGCTGGATATCGCCATGGGTGGCTCAAGCAACACGGTGTTGCACTTGTTGGCAGCCGCGCAAGAAGCAGGCGTTGACTACACCATGGATGATATTGATGCCATGAGTCGCAAAGTGCCACAGCTGTGTAAAGTGGCGCCATCAACCAATAAATATCACATGGAAGACGTCCACCGCGCTGGTGGCGTGATTGGTATTTTGGGTGAGTTAGCACGTGCTCGTTTGCTCAATACCGAGGTCAAGAATGTGCTGGGTCAGACCATGATCCAAACATTGACCGAATACGACATCATGGTGACTGAAAACGAAGACGTCAAAACCATGTATCGCGCAGGTCCTGCAGGTATTCGCACCACCAAGGCATTCTCGCAAGATTGTCGTTGGGATACTTTGGATGATGATCGTGCCGAAGGTTGTATCCGCTCGTTTGAAAATGCCTTCTCTGAAGAAGGTGGTTTGGCAGTATTGTCAGGCAACATCGCTGAGAACGGCTGTATCGTCAAAACTGCCGGTGTCGAAGAAGAAAACCTTCTTCACAAAGGCCCTGCCCGTGTTTATGAATCACAAGATGATGCCGTAGCGGGCATTTTGGGTGGCGAAGTGCAAGCGGGCGAAGTTGTTGTCATTCGCTACGAAGGCCCGAAAGGTGGCCCAGGGATGCAAGAAATGTTGTATCCAACCAGCTACCTCAAGTCGATGGGCTTAGGTAAGAAGTGTGCCCTGCTGACCGATGGTCGTTTCTCTGGCGGTACGTCTGGTTTGTCGATTGGTCATGTAAGCCCAGAAGCTGCTTCAGGCGGCATTATTGGCTTAGTGGAAACCGGTGATGAGATTGCCATTGATATCCCAAGCCGGACCATCGAGTTGAATGTTTCGGAAGAAGAGCTAGCAGCCCGTAAAGCGGCGATGGAAGCGCGCGACAAGCCATGGCAGCCAGTCAATCGTGAACGTGTGGTTAGCAATGCATTGAAAGCTTATGCAATGCTGGCAACAAGTGCGGATAAGGGTGCAGTTCGCGACACTAGCAAACTGTAATCCTCTGCGCCCTTGAAAATATCTCGTCGTTGATGGCGGCAACTAACCCCAGTCACGTAGTTATCTACGCTCGTGGGGCTTAGTTGCCTTATCGCCTCGATATATTTCCAATTGCTTTGAGGATGCCGGAGGGCGTTGGCCGCCTAGCAGCAATCCCAATTATTTAGGGTATTAGAGCCGCTGGATCGTTGAAGCGGCAGAAGGGAATCGGCTGTTGGAGCAAAAAGGCCGCGAATGGTAGGCGTTGTGACTGAATAAATCAGTCGCAACACGATATAGAAACAACTAACAGCAACACTGAACAGTAAAAAAATAGCAGTCATAGCAAACGAGAGAATCATCATGTCCCAACAGCAAAAAGTCGTCGATTTACAGCTTCAGCAACCTACGGACGCAGAGTACCTGCGGAAGATTTTGCTGGCGCCGATTTATGACTTAGCTGAAGTGACACCGTTGCAGCACATGAAAAAACTCTCGGCTCGGTTGGGTTGTGAAGTGTTGCTTAAACGTGAAGATTTACAACCTGTCCACTCCTTCAAGCTGCGCGGTGCCTACAACAAATTGTTGGGTCTAAGCGACGAGCAAAAGGCCCGTGGCGTTGTAGCTGCATCGGCTGGCAACCATGCTCAAGGCGTTGCCATGTCAGCGGCCAAGCTGGGCATTAAAGCGACTATCGTGATGCCAACCACCACGCCTGATATTAAGGTGGATTCGGTGCGTCGTTTGGGGGGTAACGTGGTTCAGTTTGGCGACAACTTCGATGCTGCTAGTGCCGAATCGCGTCGCTTGTCGGTGGAAGAAGGCATGACGCTGATTCCGCCATTCGATGACTGTGATGTCATTGCCGGTCAAGGCACTTGCGGCATGGAAATGCTGCAACAATCGCAACAGCTGAATGTCGTGTTCCTACCGGTTGGCGGTGGTGGTTTAGCTGCTGGAGTAGCGGTTTATCTCAAGCAGTTGCGCCCTGATATTAAGTTGATTGGCGTTGAAGCCGAAGATTCAGCTTGTTTAGCTGAGGCGTGGAAACATGGTCAGCCGTCAGATTTGGATAGCGTCGGTTTGTTCGCCGATGGGGTGGCGGTGAAACGGATTGGCGCGGAAACTTTCCGAGTTTGCTATCAGCATTTGGATGATGTCATCACCGTGTCAACCGATGAGATCTGTGCGGCAATTAAAGACGTGTTTGACGACATGCGTGCCATCGCCGAGCCTGCCGGTGCGCTGTCGTTGGCGGGGTTGAAAAAGTACGCTCAGCAACATGAGTTAGCCGATCAACAATTGGCAGCAATTTTGAGTGGTGCCAACCTAAACTTCCATACCTTGCGTTACGTCTCCGAGCGCACCGAGTTGGGCGAAGGTAAAGAAGCGGTGTTGGCCGTTACCATTCCTGAGCGCAAAGGCAGTTTCCGTCAATTCTGTGAAGCGCTATCAGGTCGTGGTATTACCGAATTCAACTACCGCTTTGCTGACAATCAGAGCGCCAATATCTTTGTCGGAGTCAAGGTCGAAGATGAAGCGGCACGCTTGGCACTTATCGATGATCTTCAGCAGCAAGGTTACAACACCATTGATTTGACCAACAACGAGCTTGCCAAGCTGCATATTCGTTATATGGTTGGTGGTCATCCACACCGCAATGTGCCAGAAAAGTTGCTGGGTTTTGAATTCCCAGAGCACCCAGGCGCGTTGCTTAAGTTCCTCAATACGCTTGGAGAACAGTGGAATATCACTCTATTCCACTACCGTAATCATGGTGCGGCTTATGGCCGAGTGTTTGCTGGCTTTGAAGTGCCGGATGCCGATGAGGCGTCATTCCACCAGTTCTTAGAGCAGGTCGGTTATGAATGGCACGATGAGACCAATAACCCAGCTTATCAAGCTTTTCTAAAGTAACGATAGCTATCGCCATACAGCAAGCATGGAGCGTGCTTGCTGTCGTCAACGCCAAATCCAAGCGGTTGGTTCATGACCATTGCTGTATTAGTCATGGCATTTCTTAACCGCCGTTTGTCCACCATATCCTGCTCACTCTTACCGTATCCAAATCTCTCTTGGTAATTGCAACATAATGAAATATATATGCTTTTTTCAATCTTAACAGCGATGATGAAAGCCGATATTTTGTAACAATGATCATCTTGATGAAACAGTGAAATAACTCAAAGCTGATCACAAATTAACCAGTGTATTTTTACTTTTGTTTTACATTTTTCGTTGGCTCACGCATATAGGGGGGGCCTTTGGTTCGAGAGCCAAGGTAATTCTAACCAGAAATGTAACCGGTTACAGATTGTATCTGGTAGTTGATCGGTAGCACCAATAAAAGGTGCATCAATAACAACAAAAATGTGTATCAACAGAGGTTTTACATGGCCATTACACGAGGTGCCCGGAACGGTACCAAACCTAAACTGAAAATAGTGGCTGCTGCACTGGCAGTTCCCGCTATATGTGCTTCAGCCCAACTGCTAGCAGGTGAAATATCGCCACAACAAATCACCTACCAATTGCAGAGCAACCAAGATGCGAGCGTTTCACTGCTGCCAGACCCTGGGGCCGGATTTTGGTATTTAAGCGAGGTGAGTGATTACTACAACGCAAATAATACCCTGTACATCAGATCCGATTTTCTCGAATCACTGAGTCCGGGTCAGTACCAGTACCAAGTCTATTTCAGCGATGGCAGCAGTACGCCATTGACGGTTCAGGTTTCACCTACCGATGGTGAACCAAACAATCCGCCAGCCGAGCCGCCAATTGAACCGCCAATCGAGCCCGATCCGGATCCAACTGGTGACATCATACTGCCAGCGGTTGAAGCTCAACTCAGTGACGGAGCTTCATTGACTAATGATGAAATTAATCTCGCCAAAGGCTTGGCTCAATGGCAAGTGAACGTCCCTGTCAGTGGCGAGTATCAGGTCGTCATCAAATACCGCTCGCCATACGGTTCAAAGATCAATAATTTCTTTGTCGATGATCAGGTCGAAGCGGTTACGTCAGGTACCCATGACCACGAAGAAAGCCACATCATTACCCTAAATCTAAGTGCCGGCAGCCATACCTTGGGCGTTGATGCCCGCAGCCAGTGGGGTTACATCTTTATCACTGAAGCCGTTATTTCTGGGCTGAATCAACAGCCGCTCGACAGCGATGGTGACGGTGTTGTCGATAGCGAAGATTTGTTCCCGAATGATCCGACCGAATGGGCCGATTCTGATGGTGATGGCTACGGCGACAATGGCGATGCCTTTGTCAACGATCCAACGGAGTGGCTCGACAGTGACGGCGACGGTTATGGCAACAATGCCGAGCTGGCCGCTGGCAGTGATCCGTATGATGCCACTAGCGTGCCTCAAGCAATCACTGCTGAGACCATCTATGTCGATGGCGATGATATTTACTTAGCCGATGGCTCACGCTTTATTATGCGCGGAGTCAACCTCCAGTATGGTGATGACCCGGACACGAAGTTCCCATCCATTGCCATGATCGCCGAAACTGGCGCCAACGTGGTTCGCTTGCAGTTGCGCGATGATACCACCGCTGCGCAGTTGCGAGCGGCGCTCGATGAGATCATTGCCCACGATATGATCGCCATGCCAATGTTCTGGGAAGACAGCAACAACTACTACATGATCACCGGTGGTAGTGATCCAAAAGCGATTTACGATGGCGATGCATCCAATCGCGATGCAGTTAGTAAGTGGCTTGAGATCTGGGGTGATGTGGTTCGTGATGACAAGTACAAACCCTACTTAATGATCAATATTGCCAATGAGTGGGGCCAAAATGCCTCCGTATGGCGCGATACATACATCACCGCGGTGCAGAAGCTGCGAGAAGGTGGCATTGATGTACCTTTGGTTATTGATGCGGGGGATTGGGGCCATAACCCATACTATTTCGACGGCGCTGCCGATGTGCTTGCCGCCGATTCGCTGGGCAACACGATTTTTTCCGTGCATGGCTACTATGAGTGGTCAACAACCGGCGAGGTGGACAGCCGAATCAATTACCTGTTAGGTCTAGAGTTGCCAGTTATCATTGGTGAATTTGGTCGCAATAATCACTATGCCGGCGGTAAAACAACCGATCACTTCCGGATCATGGAACAAGCACAATCCAATGACTTGGGCTGGGTTGCGTGGTCTTGGCGTGGCAACGGCAGTGGTCAGGAAATGCTCGATATGTCTTGGTCTTACACGGCCTACGAGCTAACTCAGCATGGCCAAGACATCGTCAACTCCACCTACGGTATTCAGAACACGGTAATCGCGATTGACCCTGAGTACTTTGCCGAAGGCGGTACCGGTGGCGGCGAGACTGGCGGCGGCGGTGAAACCGGCGGTGGTGGTGAAACTGGTGGCGGCGGCGAAACCGGCGGTGGTGGTGAAACTGGCGGCGGAGGTTCTGAAGTTGGAACAGAAGTTACTGAGCTGGCGATAGCCGATGCGGCAAACTCGTCTGTGACATCCCAGCCAGTGACCATTGAAGCTGATTATATCCAAATCGAAAATTCAGCTGCTGGGTCTGCCGCCGGTTGGGACTTCTCTGTCACCGAGCCGGGTCAATACCGTGTCTCTCTGATGGTGACGAACCCGACCAGTGACAATCGAGTCAACCAAGCCTTCTTAAATGGCGTGAAGAAAGAATTCACCTCACCGGCAAATGGCAGCCATGTGGTGACTCTCGACTCCTACCTTGAAGTCGGAAACCATAGCGCGGGTATTCGTGTTGAAAACACCAATACTCATTGGGGCTATGTCCATTTAACTGGAGCAGAAGTCGCCTACCTTGGTAATTTAGCCATTACCTCGCCAGCGGCGGGTGCTGAATTGCCCAGTGGTCAGGCGATTCGCATTGACTATGAGCTAGGCGGTTCGGGTGCGATTAGCTATCAGGTTAATGGTGGCGATAAGGTGAGCTACAGTGGTACTAGCCCATTGCTGATTAACGTTGCTGAAGATGGTTTCTATCGAGTGAACTTGAGCATCGATGGCACCAGCATTATCGATTCAGTTGGCGTCTTTGTCGGTGAAAAGCAAACCGGTAGCTTTGTTCAGACTAACGGCTCACAGTTTACCTTGGATGGACAGCCTTGGTATTTCAATGGTACCAACCAGTTCTATCTGATGTATAAACCAGAAGCCATGGCCGAGGATGTGTTTAAACGTGCCGAAGCGTTGGGATTGAACACGATTCGTACCTGGATGTTCTGTAACGATGAAGGCACTCACGATGGCGTCTGCATCAACCAGCAAAGTGGCGACAGCTTTATCTTGTCAAAATCTGCTGCTGAGAGAACAGCCGCTGAGCAAGCCATTATCGACCGCAGTTTTGAACTGTTTGACAACTATGTGGCGTTGGCCGCCCAGTACAATATGAAGTTAGTGTTGAGCTTGGCTGATGAGTGGGACTACTTTGGTCGCATTGCCGATTATGGTAACTACTCCGATCTGACTGGTCGGGCGCAATTTAAGGCCTTTATCAGCAATTTGTTGAACCACACCAACGAGATCACCGGTTTAAAGTACAACGAAGATGCAACCATCATGATGTGGGAACTGGCGAACGAGCCACGCATTGCCAGCGGTTTCACCGACTGGGTTGATGACATTGCTTCGCACATTCGTTCAGAAGCACCACAGCAATTGATTTCTATTGGTATGGAGTCATCGTTTGACTTCAATGGCAGCGGTGATAGCTATGCAGCCTTGAAAGCCCTGAACGACCACCCGGATATTGATGCAATTAGCGCTCACCTGTATCCAACGTGGTGGAACATGACCGATCAGCAAACGCTTGACAACATCAGCCAGTTGGCCGATTTAGCCCGCGATTTGAACAAACCAGCCTACCTTGGTGAGTTCAGCTGGCCGGCCAATGTTAAGCGTCCAGACAATGCGCCTGAAGGAGCTGCTTATGTTACTGCAACTATTGCTGACGGTTTGGCTAAACGTACCCAAGTGTTTGCAGACTGGTATGCGCTGGCATGGCAAAACCGAGATGCCATTGGTGGCATGCTCAGTTGGCAGCTCAGTGGCCTTGAATGGGGTAACGGCTTGGAAGGGGATTGCCAGTGGTGCAGCGGTCCTTATGGTGAATACTCCGGTGGCTGGTCAGCCAACAACGACGGATTCCAGTTCTATTGCACCATTGATGACAGTGAACTGGCAATTACCGGCTTGGGAGCACCGGGTCTGAACGTTGAAGGTAACACCATTAACCTTGAGCTTCACCAACCAGTGTGTGACATCATCAAAGGGTATTCTAGTCAGTATCAGAGCCTGATTGGTCAGTAAAACTCCACGAGCTTCAATTGATGCCACTTACCCTAGGGTGAGTGGCATTTTTGCTTATTGAGAAGCGGCAAACGGTGGCCTGGGGAAATAGCGCCTGATTTACAATCCGAGCTTGCCCCAATCGAGAAACGCTTGTGACATTCCTAGCATCAGGGTGCAAAACCATGCCGCCATCAGCAGATAGCTAACGTAGGCAAGTACTTTTTGCAATCGAGTGTTGGCATGCAGTGCGGCATGAACATGTTGATGGAGCAATAGTTCGGCACAGTCTTTATCCTGCGCCATAAAACTCAATTCGTGTTGATGACTCAATTGTTGAATGCGTTTTTGATCTTGAGGCGCTAAATGGTTCGCCAATTCTGGCTGCGGCAGCTTACTGAGCAGGAAGATACTGACGGCGGTATTCATATGTGAGACCGAATAAGGGCCGAGCCAATGACTGTGCAAATTGAGTCCGCGCAAGCCTCGAATCAAGGTCTGGTATTGGAGCTTCAGGCCGATGCTGATGGCAATGGCCAGCGCTACGAGTAAGTATGCGATGAGCATACCGTTATTTAACAACCAATGACTGAGTGTTGGCATCGCCTGGGATTCTGCTTCGAATTGGCGATTGACCTCAAGCAACAAATAATCAGTGTGAATCAAGGTAATGCCAAGCAACAAAATGGCAATAATGATCACATGGCCAAATTTCACTGGGTACCGTTCAAGGTAGCGCAAAGCGCGCAACCAGTGCCTCGGTTGTAGACCCGCAGCGCCAAATTGACTGTGTTTTTCACAGAGGTGTAGTAGTTTTTGTCGGCCGTTGCGCTGTCGCCAAGCTTGCTTGTTCGCTTGGTCTAGTTCGGCCGCTAACTTCGCCTGCCAGTGCTTGGGAATTTCAGTTTCGTTGGCACTGGCGCGGTTTGATAGATGTTTATAGAGCAGAGTGAAACGGGCGTTGTCCGCAAGCCACTTCATATCGCATCCCTTGCTGGCGGATTGGTATTAATCCTTGGCTTTTAGTGTAGCCTCCATCTCAGCAACGGTGGCCTCAAGTTGCTCTAATTTTTGTCGAGTTTTTAATAGCACGCGATTTTGTACATCAAACTCCTCTCGGGTGACGAGATCGAGCTTGCTGAGCTGAGCCTGTAATACGGTTTTCGCCTGCTTTTCCACGTCACCAGCGAATTGCTTGACGCCAGAAGGCATAGATTCGGCGATTTGCCGAGCGATTTCTTCGAGTTTTGATGGATTAATCATGCCGTATTCCTTCGGTTAGGCGCCATTTTCAGCAGGCATTGTAGCGCCTCGGACGGCCCAGCGGAACCGCTGGGTCTAACCGATTTAAGGCGAATTTGCGGCATCAGGCAAAGGCGCCAGTGGTTTATGTTCAGAAGCCAGAAAGGTGTAGATAACCGGCAACACAAACAAGGTAAAAATGGTACCAATCATTAACCCAGCAACGATCACCAAGCCAATACTAAATCGACTTACCGCACCTGCACCTGAAGCCATGAGCAATGGGATCAACCCCGCGACCATAGATAGTGTGGTCATCAAAATGGCGCGCAAACGAATGCTTGCCGCTTCAATCACTGCCTCGACACGGTTTTTGCCATGATGTAGCTGTGCTTCTTTGGCCACTTCGCAGATCAAAATACCGTGTTTGGTTATCAGGCCAATCAGGGTGACCAAACCGACTTGAGCGTAGATGTTCATGGTACTTAAGCCCCACGCCATGGCGATTAGGGCGCCACAGACAGCCAGTGGCACTGATACCAGAATGACTAAAGGATCACGGAGACTTTCGAATTGACTCGCAAGCACTAAGAAAATGATTGCCAGCGCCAACAAAAAGGTCTCATACAAGGCTGCGCCCTCTTCCACATATTGGCGAGATTCACCGAGGTAGTCGTATTGATAGCCCGTTGGTAACTGCTCGGCGGCAAGTTGATCGAGGTAACTGACGACATCGCCCATTGATGAGCCAGGCATTGCGACACCACCTATAGTCGCCGAATTGAGTTGATTGAAATGTGGCAGTGAGCGAGGTTGCCCCTTGACGTCAATGGTAATCAACTCAGATAGAGGCACGGCCTGGCCGTTGGCTGCACGAACATAGTAGCTGGCTGTTGATTCTGGGTTGAGCCTGAGCTCGCGAGGTACTTGGGTAATGACTTCATAGCCACGGCCATCGAGATCCACTCGATTGATGTAACCATCGCTCATTAAGGTCGATAACGTTAAGCCAATGTCTTGCATGGTAATGCCATAAGCGCCAGCTTTGTCGCGATCGATTTTGATTTTCATGGTCGCCGAGTCGTATGCCAAATCCATCTCGCTATAGACGAAATAGGGGCTCACCTTTATCTGCTCATACATCTGGCTGGCAACTTCAAACAAGCTCTCGAAGCTATTGGGTGTGCTAATCACCATTTGCACTGGCAGGCCACTTGAGGCTCCCGGCAACTCTGGGAATGAGAATGCGGAAATGGCTAAACCGGCAGAGTCAGCAATCATCCCCGAGGTTTGCTTGATCACTTCGGCTTGTGAGTCCTCCCGTTGCGACCACGTTTTTAGATTCATAATACCCATTGCCATGTTCGACTGCGGTACACCGGAAAAGGCAAGCCAAGAATCTACGGCATCAAGTTCAGCGACCTTCTCAGCGGTCTCTTGGGCATGATTCTGGATATAGTCAAGGTTGGCTGTTGCCGGCGCTTTACCCATCATCATAAAGCCGCCCTTATCCTCACTCGGCGCCAGCTCGGACGGAATAAATCGAAACAGCAACGGCAAGCTGAGGAACACTAAGGCGGCAAACACTACCACCACGGGACGATGATCCAGCACCGCTCGTAGCCAGCGATCATAGCTTCGGTTCACTGCGTTCAGTACGCGCTCAACCCCTTGCTCAAAACGATTCGGCTCAGTATGGGGTTGCAGCAATTTGGAGCACATCATCGGTGACAGGGTTAATGCCACGATGCCAGAAATAAACACCGAACCGGCTAGGGTTAGGGCAAATTCGGCAAATAGCGAGCCGGTGACTCCTCCCATTAGCGCAATCGGGGCATACACAGCGCCTAAGGTAATGGTCATAGCAATAACCGGTACGGCAATTTCACGGGTACCGATGACTGCGGCTTCGAATGGTCCTTTGCCCATCTTGATGTGCCGGTCGACGTTTTCAACTACCACGATGGCGTCATCCACCACCAAGCCAATGGCCAATACCATCGCTAATAGCGTCATTAAATTGAGTGAGAAGCCGAACATGGCCATCACCATAATAACGCCAATTAGTGACAGCGGTATGGTAATCACCGGGATCAGTACGGCACGGAAATTACCAAGAAATAGCGTGATCACCACTAACACGATGATGCCAGCTTCAACGATGGTGCGGATGACTTCATCAATTGACTCTTCAATGGCGAGCGTTGAGTCATACAGCACCTTCATTTCGATCGTATCCGGCAGGTTTTTTGCCAGATTCGGCATCATAGCTCGGACATCCTTGGTAATGTCGAGCGGATTCGCCGTAGGCGTGGCATCCATCCCCACCACCACAGCATTGCGGCCATTGGCAATAGCGCGATAGCTATCGCGACTTTTCTCCAGCGATACTTCAGCAATATCCGCTAAGCGAATCACTGAACCGCCTCGGCTAGCGACGACCATGCGCTCCAGTTCTTCGGTACTGGTGACCTGAGAATTCACTTCGCCGTTGTAGAGGTTAAACACTCCAACGGCCTGGCCAGGGGCAGACTGAAAGTTATTGGCTTCCAGCACTTGGGCGACTTCAGTGGCGGTTAAATCCAACGCCGCCATCTTTTGCGGATCAAGCCAGACCCGCAAAGCGAACTTAATGCCGCCATAAAGGTTGACCTTGGCGACGCCGGGAATAGTGAACAATTGCGGTTGAATGACGCGTTCTAAGTAGTCGTTGATTTGACTGGCATTCAATTCTGGACTGGTAAAGGCAATATAGATTACCGAGGTGGACGAGCCGGTTGACATGTCCACCGCCGGATCTTCTGCTTCACTGGGCAGCTGCGATCGCACGGAATTAACCTTGGCGAGAATGTTTGCCAATGCTGCATTAGGATCCGTGTTCAGTTTCATCTGAACCGTGATGGTGCTTGAGCCCAATGATGATTGGCTGGTCATGAAATCGACATTGTCAGCCTGGGCAATAGCTTGTTCCAACGGCTGGGTAATAAAGCCTTGAATTAAGTCAGCATTGGCTCCCCAATAGCTGGTCGTGACTGTGACCACCGTGTTGGTCATTTCTGGGTATTCACGCAGTTGCATATCGCGCAACGCCTGCAACCCCAGCAACACCAGCAACAGGCTGATTGAAACAGCAAGCACCGGGCGACGAATAAACGTATCGGTAAAACGCATGGCAGACTCCGATTACAACCGCGGTAGTTGGGCGGGTAGTTCCAATGCATTGGACTCGACGATGCGAACCAAACTACCGTTGGAGAGACGTACCTGACCGGTGACCACGACTTCTTCGCCAGCCGCTAACCCTTCACTAATCAATGCCAGATCGCCATGTCGGCCTGCAACCTTGACTGTTGTTTGGCGTGCCCTAATGTCGCCTTCGTTACCGCCTGAACGATCAAGCACATAGACGCTTTCGCCGTATAAAGTGAAGTTAATCGCACTTTGCGGCAATAAAATCTGATCGGTCATGGTTGGCTGGATAATGGCGACGCGAGCAAACATGCCTGAGCGTAGGTTGCCATTATCATTCGGTATGTCGGCTTGCACTTGCACGGTACCGGACTGATAGGCGACCGCTGGCTCAATAGCGGTGATTTGGCCATCAAAGGTTTCGTGGAAGCTGTCGACGTCGACTTCAATTTTCTGGCCGACAAAAACTTTCGACAAGTCAGTTTGGGCAATGGTGAAGCGAATCCGCATGGTCGAGATATCTTCTAACCGGACGATGTCATCACCAGACTGCAAATACTGGCCGAGATAGACATTGCGTAAACCGACGACGCCATCAAATGGTGCTTCGATGGTGCGGCGATCAATACTGGCTTTGAGTGATTCGATCTCTGCTTTCAGCGTCAGGTACTCGGCCACGGCACTATCTTTCTCGCCTTCGGATACCGAGCCTCGCTTGAACAGCTTAATCATCCGGTCTTTTTGTCGCTCAGTTGCTGGCATGCGGCCTAACGCTGCTTCCAAATTGGCTTGCTCGACTTCCAAATCAAGCACGACCAACACCTGATTTTGAGCCACTTGCTGACCTGACTCAAAGCTAATCGACTGCACTGTGCCGTTTTCTTCACTCGCTAAGGTGACGCCGCGGTAAGGTTCGATAAAACCAAATGCGCTAATACGAGGCACATAATCCTGAAGCGAAACCTTGGTGACGGTCACTGGGAAAGTCGGTGCAGGGCTATTGGCCAAGTATTGGCTGATCATGTGTGCTTTAAAAAAGTTAAATCCGATGACCGATCCGAGCAAGGCGATCACCAGAACAATCATCCACGCATACCACTTTTTCATGAGCTAAAGTCCAAACATTTTGAGATGGCACAATTAAAGATACGCAAGTATATAGTTTATGCGTACATCGCATAGTTAAATGATTGTTAATATTAACTATTTTTAATTTTTAACGCTGCTTGCATGATAACTCGCTGGGCTGGGTTACAATACCGCCCTACATTTTGAGGTTCGTTCATGAAGCTAAACCCCGGTCAACAACAAGCTGTTGAGTACATTTCTGGTCCTTGTTTGGTGCTCGCTGGCGCTGGCTCCGGTAAGACGCGAGTTATCACCAATAAAATTGCTTACCTGATTCAACAGTGTAGCTATAAAGCTAGAAATATCGCCGCGGTGACCTTTACCAACAAGGCCGCGCGCGAAATGCGCGAACGGGTTAGCCAAACATTGGGCAAAGCCGAAGCCCGGGGCCTGATGGTGTCAACTTTTCACACCCTTGGACTGACGATCATTCGGCGCGAACATCGGACGCTTGGCCTGAAAGAAAATTTCTCGTTGTTTGATGAGCATGATGCGACGGCATTGATAGCGGCATTGACCGAAGATGAGTGGGATAACGATAAAGATCTTATTCGCCAGTTGATTTCAGCGATTTCCAACTGGAAAAACGAAATGTTGTCGCCGCAAGCTGCTTTGGCGCAAGCTCAGGGAGAGCATGAGCAAATGATGGCGACATTCTATCAGCGCTATCAGGATCAGATGACCGCCTACAATGCGTTAGACTTTGATGATCTGATCCTATTGCCCTGTTTATTGCTCAAGCAAAATGCCGAGGTTCGTCAACGCTGGCAGGACAAAATACGTTATTTGTTGGTGGACGAATATCAAGATACCAACACCGCTCAATATGATTTGGTAAAGCTTATTGTTGGCGACAATGCCAAATTTACCGTGGTCGGCGATGACGACCAATCGATTTACTCATGGCGTGGCGCCCGCCCGCAAAACTTGGAATTGTTGAAAAAGGACTTTCCGGGCCTGCGTTTAATCAAACTCGAGCAGAACTACCGCTCCAGTGGCCGGATCTTAAAAGCGGCCAACATTCTGATTGAAAATAACCCCCATGTGTTCGACAAAAAACTGTTCAGTGAATTGGGCTATGGCGTGCCGCTAAAAGTGCTATTCGCGAGCGATGAAGAACATGAGGCTGATCGGGTGATTTCTGAGTTGATGGCGCATAAGTTTCTCAACAAAACCAGTTATCGCGACTATGCCCTGCTATATCGAGGCAACCATCAATCGCGAGTGTTTGAAGGGGCGCTGATGCGCAATCGGGTGCCGTACAAGATTTCGGGTGGCACGTCGTTTTTCTCGCGTGCAGAAATCAAAGACATGATGGCGTATCTCAAGCTGTTGGTGAATCCCGATGATGACAATTCATTCTTGCGGATCGTCAATGTGCCGAAGCGTGGCATTGGCCCGACATCACTGCAGAAACTGGGATTGTTCGCTAACGAAAAGCAAATCAGCCTGTATGAGGCGGCGTGCGATGATCACCTGATGAGCGTGATTGGTGGTAAGCCAGGGGCTGAGATACAACGATTTGCTCGTTGGATGGTGGAGCTCAGTGACAATGCTGAGCGCTCTGAATCGACTGATGTAGTGAGAGAGTTGGTTCGGGGGATTGGATATGAGGACTGGTTGTATGAAACCAGTGCGTCAGCCAAAGCTGCCGAAATGCGGATGAAGAATGTTTCTGAGTTGTATCGCTGGATCACTGAAATGCTTGAAGGTGATGAACTCGAAGAACCAATGAACCTGCAGGAAGTTGTCAATCGACTGATGCTTCGCGACATGATGGAGCGCAATGAATCAGAAGATGGTGCCGATCAAGTTCAGCTGATGACCTTGCATGCTTCGAAAGGTCTGGAATTTCCATTTGTCTTTATGGTGGGCATGGAGGAAGGCTTGTTGCCGCACCAAACCAGTGTTGATGAAGACAATATTGAAGAAGAGCGTCGCCTCGCTTATGTTGGCATTACCCGAGCGCAACAGGCACTGACGTTTACTTTGTGTAAAACCCGCCGTCAGTTTGGTGAGACCATTAAACCAGAGCCAAGCCGCTTCTTGTTGGAATTGCCACAGGATGACTTGCAATGGGAGGCACGAAAAGTTGCTAGTGAACAACAACGCCAGCAATCGGCAAAAACCAATATTGCTAATCTCAAAGCAATGCTGGCAAATAAGTCTTAATGTAACCAACAGCTATGGCCATAAAAAACGCCAGCAAGTGCTGGCGTTTTTGTTTGCTGCTGAGTTATGACTTACTTACTCATAAACTCAATGGCAGCGCGAATCTCTTCTTCAGAAGCCATTGCTTTCTGTGGCGGCATGGCGTTAAAACCATTGAGCGCATGGTCGACCAATACATCCAGACCTTTTTCTAAGCGTGGCGCCCAATCATCAGCGTTGCCTTTAACAGGAGCACCTGGGATAGCGCCAGTATGGCACGCGATACAAACCGCGTTGTAGACCTGATCGCCAGAGCGAGGTCCTGTTGGTGCCGCTGCTACTGGCTCGTCGCCAGCTAGGTAAACGTCGCCAACTGGCTTGATACGTTTGACAATTTCGGCATCTTTATCTGTTGCGGCCATTGCTAAAGCTGACGCAGAAAGGCCTACAGCAGCCAGGAGCCAGGTCGTTTTCATGGGTACATCCCCTCGGGCTTCTAAATGTTATTGTTGGTTACTAGACTGAGGATTATATCGGGATATTTTGTCACCACCAACCGATGTGAGTGCGTTTTTTATTGAACGTGATTTAATCGATTTTTATTTCCTGAAAATTTTTTTAAAAAAGGACTAGACCAGCCCATAGGACGTGTGTAGTATACGCATCCGCTGACAGCCAGTGAGCGCCCGTAGCTCAGCTGGATAGAGCGTTGCCCTCCGGAGGCAAAGGTCAGAGGTTCGAATCCTCTCGGGCGCGCCAGCCCGACTGAGTGACTGACTCGGAAGGCAAAATATGCTACGGTGGCTGTAGCTCAGTTGGTAGAGCCCCGGATTGTGATTCCGGTGGTCGTGGGTTCGATCCCCATCAGCCACCCCATTCTTTTGAATGGAAGTGATGTCAGCAAAAATTTGTCGGTGAATAGCGCAGTTTGGTAGCGCATCTGGTTTGGGACCAGAGGGTCGGGGGTTCGAATCCCTCTTCACCGACCACCATTCTAAAGCCCTGCTCGAAAGAGCGGGGCTTTTTCGTTTCTGGCGTTTGCGAAAAACCAGAGGCGCGAAGTAGCGCATCGCCGCGGAGCGGGCAGAGAGTTGGACCAGAGAGCCGCAGGCTCTTATCCCTCTTCACCGACCACCATTCTAAAGCCCTGCTCGAAAGAGCGGGGCTTTTTCGTTTCTGGCGTTTGCGAAAAACCAGAGGCGCGAAGTAGCGCATCGCCGCGGAGCGGGCAAAGAGTTGGACCAGAGAGCCGCAGGCTCTTATCCCTCGAGCGTGTTGGGTAGAGAAATCGCCACTCGTGTGCCGTGCGACGCCGCACTGTCGATCGATAAAGAGCCTTGCAGCGAATTTCTGACTAGATTATTGACAATACTCATCCCCAAGCCGGTGCCACCTTGGCCACGCTTGGTGGTGAAGAACGGCTCACAAATCTGTGTCAGCGTCGATTCTGTCATGCCTATACCATTGTCTTGCACAATCAAATGCACTCGTTCGCCGGTCTGATGAGCCGCAACACTAATCGTTGGTGAGGTTTTCATTTGTTCTTCAGGAAATGCATGCTGTGCAGCATTGGTCAGTAAGTTAATCACAATCTGAGCAAGTTGACCCGGATAGGTTGTCATTTCAATCGCTGGCGGCTGGCAGCTCAGTTGAATACTGATCTGGTGGCGATCGAGCAAGGGTTTGAGGCTCGCAATCACGGTATGCAGCCATTGCTCTAAATTGATCTTGGCTTGCTGATCGGCATAGTGCTCCGATGACACTTGTTTGAAGTTTTGTACTAAGTCAGCGGCTCTTTGCATATTGAACTGCTGGGTTTGCTGTGCTTCGGCAATTGTTTGAAGTGATTTGCGCAGTGTTTTGCGAGTGAGGTGATTGTTATCAACTTGTCGTTGCAGCTCTTTTAGACTTTGATCAATCGTTGAACTAGAGAGCAAGGCAACGCCCAAAGGCGTATTGATTTCGTGGGCAATGCCTGCCACCAAGCGGCCGATGGAAGCCATTTTCTCGTGCTCAATCATTTGTTGTTGGCTGGCTTTCAATTCTTCTAACGTGGCGGTTAACTCGGCGGTTCGTTGTGCCACTTGCTGCTCAAGGTTGTGGTTAAAGTGAATCAGTTGTTGCTCTTTTTCGTAACGCTCAATTTCGGCCGAAATTCTGCCTGAAAATAGCGTGAATAAGGCTTTAACATCATCACTGTTATCAATCGGAGTTTGGTATAAGGCGACGACAAGCCCCAATACACTGCCACTCGAATCGTATAGGGGAGTACCAACATAGCCTTCAATTTCCATATCGATCAGTAGCTGATCTTTAGGAAACAAACGGCAGATATCGTGCCTATATACACAAACGGAGCCTTGTGAAACATCAGCACAAGGTGTATCGGCGAGCGCGTATTCAAAATTCTCGACAATCTCACCATGGGCGACCAAAGAAATCGTGCGAGATGTTTGATTGGCACTGCTCAGACGGGCAATAAAGGTATAGTCGGCCCCAATGATTTGGTGGAGCTGCAGTGTCATGGTGTTGAAAAATGCCTCACCATAACTGGCCTGCAGCTTTTCAATAATGACAGAGATGCTTTTGCTTAGCATGAGCTAGAAGCTGATTCCTGAGAACACATGATGCGTTCAAGAATCAGCACAATATTTTGCGAAAACATCGCTAGCAAACGCTCTCCCTCGGCCGACAGCTGCTCGGTTGTTTGAATCACGAAGACAGATTCAGTGCCCTTCGCTGAACGATAGTAATGCGCATGAACGGGCGGCTGGAAAATACTTTGCCGCTCTGTCATCGCTTGGTGGGCATAGGTCTCGATAGAGACATTGTTGGCAGTGCCATCATCAACTTTGAGGTGCCAACATGACTGTTGGCTGTTTCTTGCCAATGTCACTATCTCTGACGGGTGCACCATGAAATCGCTTTGATAGGCATTCAGTACTGAGCCGACTTGGCCCATCAGCGATTGAGCAAATTGAGAAAAGTCGTCGACTTCATTGAATTGTGAAATGGCTTTGATCACCGCTTCAAGCCCATGCTGATAGCGCTGCATTCGAACCAAATCCCGGTAGGCGCGCAGGGTAGTGTAAAAGGTTTGAGTCAGAGCCTGATGAGTCAACTCTGTTTTTGCTCGGTAGCAATCAATGTCATAGTGACTGACCACCTCGTGCTGGGGGGCCATGCCAGGCTGACCAGTACGCAGTACAATGCGCGAATAGTGATTGCCTAAATCATCGCGAAGAAACTCAACAAGCCGTAAGCCAGCATCGTCGGAATCCATCACCACATCTAATAGCACCACAGCAATGTCATTATGCTGGCGGAACAGTTCACGAGCGCTTGCGGCGTCATATGCTTGCACAAACGTCAGACTCCGGTTTTCAAACTCAAACCCTTGCAAGGCTAGCTTGGTAATTTTATGTACTTGCGGCTCATCGTCTACGATGGCTATTTTCCATGGCTTTTGCCGAGTTTTTTGCGCACATTCAGGCTTATCGTCGAGTAACCAATCCATAGAATTCCTCAATCCCAATAATTGAACTTCGCTCTAAATATAGAAGAGCGCACCATTATTCAGCGTGATGGCAACCAAAGATTTGCAACGCGTCATTAGTCGAGTGTTACGCAGAAAACCACTAAGGGGCCCTAATATCACGGAAACAACACGAAAATTTCACGTGAGTGTTATTTAACCATTCCAGACTTACGACATGGCACAAATGATGCGTAGATCACATTTTTGCCAGTCGAAAACGTGATCTTTGTTCGATTTTTGTGCAAGGGATGCTCGTTTGTAGTCCGATTGCGGAGCTTGATGTTGCTTGATAGTGCAGTTATTAGGGTTGGTGATGGATTGCCGCAGGTTTGCAAGGATTGATAGCAAAACTGTGATGGTGACATGCCCTCCTCCGAATTAACTGCTTAATTTAAGGAGGCGTCTCCATGACTTCAACTAGTACCTCGGCTGCAGAACCGACAGGGTTCTTGCGGGCTCATCAAAGTCAATTTTCCACTTTATACCGCGCCATCGACGTGGTCATTATCCTTGCTTGCTTACAGTTTTCTCTTTCGGTGTTGTCACTTCCTCTCACATCTACCGAAATAATGCTGGCGTTGGGCGCTGCAGTTGGTTTTATGCTGACTTCGGAAAGCTTAGAGCTATATCGTTCTTGGCGTTTTAGTCGCGGTGAAGACTTGGTTCGAACGGTTACCTTGAGTTGGGCTATCACCTGTGGTCTGTCGGCTTCGGTATTGATCTATTTCGCGCCACCAGATCGGCTGATGACCGAACAGTTGGTGGTATGGGCGCTAGTGACTTGGTCGGTCATGGCTATTTGGCGACTCATGTATCGTCAGTTTCTGTTTTATCTGCGCCGAGCGGGCTACAACTCGCGTCGGGCAGGTATTGTCGGTCTGACAGATGCTGGCTTAGCGCTGGCCAATGAAATCGCCGCCAATGACCAATTAGGTACCCGGTTTATCGGCTTTTTTGATGATCGCGATGCCAGTCGATTGCAGTCCGAAGGCAGCCAGCTTCTATTGGGTAAAGTAGACGATGCTATTGAATTGGCTCGTCAGCATCACATTGATTTGCTCTACATCGCGCTACCTCTCAAAGCTGAGCAACGGATCATGGAAATCATCAAACGCTGTGGTGACACCACCATTGATGTCCAGCTCATTCCTAACCTAATGATCTACCGAATGTTGCACGCTCGCTGGCATCGTGTCGGCCAAATTCAAACCATGAGCGTGGTGGATTCGCCTCTATTGGGCTTCTCGGCGTGGCTAAAACGGGTGGAGGATCTGGTGTTATCTAGCTTGATTCTGCTGATGATTGCGTTGCCAATGTTAGCAATCGCCCTCGGCATCAAATTGACCTCGCCTGGCCCAGTGCTGTTCAAGCAGGACCGCTACGGTATTGATGGGCGGCGCATTCGAGTCTGGAAATTCCGCTCCATGAAAGTAATGGACAATGGTTCAGTGGTGAAGCAAGCAACCAAAGGCGATCCTCGAATTACTCGTTTTGGCTCTTTCTTGCGGCGTACATCGCTGGATGAATTGCCGCAATTTTTCAACGTGCTGCAAGGCTCAATGAGTATTGTCGGCCCTCGCCCCCATGCGGTGGCTCACAATGAAGAGTTTCGCACCATTGTTGACGGTTACATGCTGCGTCACAAGGTCAAGCCAGGCATTACCGGCTGGGCTCAAATCAACGGTTGGCGCGGAGAAACCAACACTATCGAGAAGATGGAAGGGCGGATTGCATTTGATTTGGCTTACATCCGCAACTGGTCAATTTGGTTCGATCTGAAAATCGTGTTGATGACCGTATTCAAAGGATTTATCGGCAAAAATGCCTACTAAAGGAATGCGCTATGGATACTCGTTGGTTGTTCTCATTAATCGCTAGCAGCTGGCTACTGCTGAGCACTGCGACTGCGGCTGATACTGCCGCCTCATATCAATTGGGTCCGGGAGACACTTTTCGTATTCAAGTGTACGGAGAAGACGACTTGTCGATGGATGTGATGCTCCACAATAGTGGCAAGTTTGATTATCCCTACCTTGGCGAGTTAGATGCTCGAGGCCAAACCACCGCCCAGTTACAAGCACTGTTAACCGAGCAGCTGCGAGGTGACTACCTCGTTAATCCTAAGGTCATGGTGTCGATCGTGACGTTTCGACAGATCTATGTGAATGGCGAGGTGAATAAACCGGGGGGCTACCCCTATCAACCAGGATTAACAATAGATAAAGCCGTGGCGTTGGCAGGTGGCTTTACCGAACGAGCGGCAAAAGAAAACATTATGCTCAACCCTGACGAAGGCAACAATCAGGTAACCCAAGTAACACCGAAGCAGTCGATCAGCCCTGGCGACATTATTGTTGTCAAGCAATCGTTTTTCTAACCAATCTGGATCAGCTGAATTGATGTTGATGGACCAGCACGACAAGGACGCACGATGTTATTGAAATCTGATATTAATGGCCGCTCCAGCAGTGGTGATGAAATTATCGATGTCAGCAAATATTTGTTGATATTGCAGCGCAACAAAGGTTGGATTTTGGCTTGTTGCTTGCTGTTCATGTTTGCTGCGATTGCTTTGTCGATGACGATGACGCCGTTGTATCGAGCGACGGCGGTGATGCTGATTGAGGCTGAACAAAATCGAGCCGTATCGATTGAAGAGGTATACAGTGGTATCGACTCATCGAAAAAAGAGTATTACCAAACTCAATTTGAAATCCTCAAATCAACCGCTATTGCGACAAAGGTCATTGACCGCTATCAACTCACTGAACGTCCAGAATTTCGGCCCAATAACCCAGTACGAAGTTGGATAAATTCGGTTAAATCAGAGATCAAGAGTTTGCCAATACTCGACGATCTGTTTCCGCCCAAGCAGCAACCATCTGCTGAGCAGGTTGCGGAGGCCAGCTACCGCAATGTTCTCAATTTGTTTAAAAGCCGGCTTAGCATTGATCCCATTCCGCAAACCCAGTTAGTTAAAATTAGCTTTGAGTCTGAAGATCCAAAGCTTGCTGCGCTGTTGGCCAATGCAGTTGGTGAGGCGTACGTTGAATCGAATTTGGATGCGCGTTTGCAAATGACGACTCAGGCCTCAACCTGGCTCGGTTCTCGGCTGACAGAATTGGAACAAGCGGTACAGCTTTCACAGCAAAAATTGACCGCTTTTCTTGAACGAGAGGGCTTAGTTGATATGGCTGGGATTGATAAATTGGCGTCATCTCAACTGGAGGAGTTGAACTCGCAATTGGCCGAAGTTCGCGAACGACGGAGGCAAGCCGAGTCAGTTAATAGTCTCATTTCTCAAGGTAAATCACTGGATGAAACGTCGTTATCGACAATCCAAGCGATTTCCCAGCATCCGCAATTGCTTGATGCGCGTCGAGCAGAAACTGAAGCGTCGCGCAAGGTGTCGGAGTTATCACAACGCTACGGACCGAAGCATGATCGAATGATTGAAGCCACAGCTGAGGCCGCAGCAATGACTCAGCGTACTCGCGACGTGTTAAACAGTTTGGCGCTTGGTTTAACCAAGGATTTGGCAACCGTTCGTCAACAAGAGCAACAGTTGGCTGCTGATTTAGAGCAAAAGAAGCTCGAGTTTCGACATCTAGCGGTAAAACAAGCGGAGTTCGATGCGCTAAAGCGAGATTTGAACAGCAACAAAGAGCTACATCGTTTGTTCCTCACGAGGCAAAAAGAGACCTCGGCTACTTCCGATTTCCGTGCCGTCAATGCTCGGTTCTCTGATCGCGCGTTGACACCACTGCACCCCAGTAAGCCGCAGCGTACCAAAATTGTTGCGCTTGCCATGGTTTTGGGAGCAATGCTCGGAGTGGTTTTGGTGTTGCTTCGAGAGACCATCAGCAGCGTGATGAACAAATTGGCTGATGTTGAAGATAAGTTAGGCCTCAATCCTATCGGTGCCGTTCCCAAAGTGCGCAATGCCCTTTATCGCAAAAAGCCGATTGATCATTTGGTGTTTTTTGAGCCCAATGAGCGCTCGTTTGCAGAAGCCATTCGAGGCGTCAGAACGTCGCTCAGTCTGCACAATAATCGCAAGATTGTTGCTGTGTCCTCGGCTGTTGCTGCAGAGGGTAAGTCCACTGTGGCGATGAATTTAGCTATTTCTATGGCTTCGACCGAAAAAGTGCTTTTGATTGATGGTGATTTGCGCGCCGCCAGCCTTGGCGAGCGCTTTGGTCTCAGCAGAGCACGAGCAGGGCTGACCAATGCATTGTTAAATGGCACACCGTTAGAGGAATGCATTCATCGCGATAAACAAGCCGGGCTCGATGTATTGCCTTGCGGACTCAAGCCGGTCAATCCGCAAGAATTATTGGTCTCGGATAAGTTTTCGGATCTGATTGAGCAATTCGCCAAACGTTACGACCGCATCGTCATCGATACGCCGCCGCTACTCATGGTCAAAGATGGTTTGGTCATTGGCAAGCTAGCTGGTGGCGTGGTGGCAGTGGTTAAAGCTGGCGCTACCAACGCCCGCCAAGTGACGGCATTAACCAATTTATTGTTTAAACATGACATTGCAATGGACGGTGTGGTGCTTAATCAAGTCGATAAAAAATACACCAAACATTACAGCTACTATGCCGACGAATCGGTGCTGGTTACGGCATGAGTGTTGGTTTCACCACTATCACAACGGAATAGGTGAGATATGGGTCAGTTAGCGAAAGTCGATATTACAATTTTGTCGTGGGACCGAATTGATGACACCTTGAAAGCGATTGATAGTGCGGTTGCGCAACAAGGGATTGAGCAGCGAGTGATTGTCGTCGATCAAGGGTCAGAAGACTCGGGGCTATCTCGGTTGAGACGTCACTGTGAGGCTATTTCTTGCGTCACTCTGGTTTGTAATGGCAGCAATTCAGGGGTGCCCGGTGGCCGCAATATTGCGGCTCGTCAGGGCGATGGCGACTATTTGGTTGCGCTTGATAATGACGCCGAGTTCATTGACTCGTTTCAGGTCGCCAAGGCTGTCGAGGTGATGCGATCGGATGCTTCTTTGGGAGCCATCGCCTTTCGAATTCTCCGGTTTGGCTCGAACCAAGATGACTTATCAAGTTGGTCATATCATCAATCGGTGAGTGATTGGGCGGGCCAGCCATTTTTTACCGACCGCTTTGTTGGGGCTGGCCATATGATCTTGCGTCAGGCCTTTGAGCAAATTGGTTGCTATGACGACGCGCTGTTTTTCCTTCATGAAGAAGTCGATCTGTCAAAACGTTTGATCAACATCGGTTATCAGATCCGCTACAGCCCGGAGGTGGTGATCGGTCATAAAGTCTCAGCCGAACATCGGGTTGCTTGGAGTGCTGGCCGTTGGCGATTTGATATTCGCAACAAGACTTATCTGCATATTAAATTTCGGACTTTTTTCCCAACCTTTGTTTTCCACACCAGCTTGATGATGTGGCGCGGAATCCGCTCCGGATTGTGGTGGGCAACCATTTCAGGCGTCTGCCAAGGTTTCGCGATGGCGCCAGCCGCCATTCGATTTTGGTCGCGCCCATCAAGCAAGGCTAGCGCCGCCGCGGCTGACTACTACCAGCAATGCTCGCCAACCAAGGGCATGTCGCTTTGGCGCCGTGTTGTGTTGCGTTTAAAAAGTGCCAAGCCGGTACCAATGAATGTACAAGGAAGTTGATATGAGCGAACTCCAAGCACCAAGATTGATTCCTAATCACGACCAGTTGCAAACATTGAAGCAGCTTCTTATTGATTCCTTCAAGCCTCTGCTGCAAGGACGCAAGGTGTTGCTGATTGATATTCCTGTACACCTGAATGTCGGTGATTTACTGATCCATGCTGGCGAGGAAAAGCTGTTTGAATTGCTATCGTGCCAGGTTGTGGGCCGCATCTCTGCCCGCAATGCTCGGCAACTTGACGATATGGATCTAGCTAAAGATGTTGTGTTGCTGCTCCACGGAGGGGGTAATTTTGGCGATTTATACCCGCTTCACCAATCCCTGCGGGAGCGAGTCATTGAGTCTTTCCCAGATCATTCAATTGTGGTGTTACCGCAATCGATTCACTTCAATGATCCGAATGCTCTGCAACGGACCGCGCCTATCTATCAGCAGCATCAGCATTTGACCTTCTGCGTTAGAGATCAAGCTTCTGCTGAGGTTATCCGATCAATTTTACCTGCTCATCGAGTCAAACTGTTACCCGATATGGCCTTCACTTTACTGGACCATTGGCGTTGGCCTACTGACAAGCCAAGCATGACCTTGGCCTTGCGCCGCCGAGATATTGAGGCATGCGCTGAAGGCGGTTCTCAGGATGTTGATCGATTTGACTGGGATGATTTGTTCTCTCGTCGCGATGACAAACTGTATTCCTTGCTCAGATACGCCTTTCGAACGGAAGACAAAATCGGTGTCAACTTAGCAACTAGTCGAATGTGGTGGTGGTATGTGCAATCGGTGATTAACCGTGCCAGTCGCCATTTTGATAAATATGGCTGCGTTGATACCGATCGTCTTCACGGCATGATTTTAGCGCTGTTAATGGGGCGAGATGTCGTCATGCGTGACAACAGCTACGGTAAGTTGCGGCGCTATGCTGCGGCTTGGCTGCAAGTCGATAGCGACACCTACGTACCGAGCAATCACGAGCGAGTCGTTCATGAGTAGCCGCATTGCGAAGTTACTGTGGATCGCCACGGAGAAAGTTGGCTTGACCCTGTTGTCATTGGTGACCTTTTTCGTTTACGCCAAGTTTCTGGGGCCGAGTGAACTTGGCTTAGCGATTCTCGCACTGTCAATCGTGCAAGGCTTAGCATTGGTATTTGCTAATTTGTTCGAAGATGCCTTAGTTCGACATCAGCAACCGAGCCCCAGTGACTTCCACAGTGCATTTTGGGGAGGCCTAGTGCTGACCTCTGGGTTGTCTTTAGTGGTTTTATTGGCGGCGTACTCTTGGTTATCGCAACCGTTAGCAGCATTAGTGTACTGGGCATTGCCGATCTTACCTCTCACTGCAACAACATCGATATATGTTGCTCAATTAAGACGGCAGGGCCAATTCAAACTGTTGTCACAGCGACAATTGCTGGGGCGAACCTGTGGTGCTTTGTTTGGCCTGGCAATGATTGCCGGTGGCTATGGCGCTTTGGCCATCATTGGTCAGGCTCTCATTGGCAGCATATTAGGTTTTGCCACCTTACTCATCGGCGCTGAATATCGACCTCGGTGGCAGTTAAAAATGAATCATGCCACAGCTTTGGTCAGTGTTGGTTGGCCGTTAGCGCTGAAGCGACTGAGTTGGGATGCTCTCATCCGCGGCATTCCGTTGGTATTGGGGGTGGTTTCTGGTGCCGCTGCTGTCGGTTTTTATTCGCTCGCTTGGCGCTTAGTTGAAATGCCTCGAAGTGCGATGGTGTCGGGTATTTTGAGCTATGCCCTACCGGTATTCTCGAGACGGCAGCAAGACTCGACCCAGTTACAAACTTTATTCTGTGATGCTACCAAAGCCACTTCGTTGTTCTTGGTGCCTTGTTTTGTTGGTTTGGCCGCATTGGTACCCATTGTTGTGCCATGGATCTTTGGGCCTGAATGGCAGCCGGCGGTGTTGCCTGCGCAAGTGCTGGCAATCGCGATGGCAATCAGCTGTACCCGAGTTTTTGTGCCTGTTGCATTTACTGCTGTTTCTAAAACCTCGACCAATCTCATTGTTGATATGACTACCAGTGCGTTGGCGCTGGTCATTACTTGTATTGCCGGACCTGTTTGGGGGGCGCTAGCCGGTGCGATGGCTATGTTATTGCGAGTTTTGATTGCGCTGCCATTTGGCATTTTGGCATTACAACGAGTCGTCGGGATTGACGCCAACAGCCAGTGGCACGCAGTACGTCCGGTTATTTTGGCGTCATTTTTGATGATGGCATTTGTTAGCGCCATTGTTGCTAACGTTCCCCTTTCTGCCTTAGTTACTTCGGGATTAGCTCTGTTTGTCGGAATTGCTGCCTACGGTATTTCGTTGAGCTTAATCAATCCCTCTTGGTGGCGAGATTTGCGCGGCTTTATAACGAGCTAAAGGAGTGGTGAGCAGACTATGACTGATTCGATTGTCGTATTTACCAACCAATTGCTGCCCTATTCGGAAACTTTTATTCGAGCACAAGGCGAAGCGCTAAACGATTTTAATGCTCACTATGTCGGTAGTTATGGCGTCGCCAACGGCTTGCTGTTGGCCACAGAGCGAAGCTATTTAATTCGTCAAGGAAAGCTTGGAGCTATCACTGACAACTTGCTCAAGTTAGGCATTTTGTGCCCTTGGCTAAAACGTACTGTTGGTGGATTACAGCCGCAGTTAATCCACGCCCATTTTGGTCCTAATGGCTTATCTGCACTGCCGTTAGCTAAGGCATTGAACGTACCGTTGATCACCACCTTTCATGGCTTTGACGCGACCATTGAACAGCCGACTAAAGCGGTTCATGGGCGGTTGCATTTGCGGTTTATGCATCACCGCAAAACGCTTGCATCGCAAGGCGATGTGTTTATCGCCGTGTCTGACTTTATTAAACAAAAACTTCTGGAGCTTGGTTTTCCTGCTGAACGGGTTGTGCGTCATTACATTGGTATTAATACCGATTTTTTCTGCCCCGAGCCGCAAGTTAAACGAGATAACTCAGTACTGATAGTTGCGCGGTTGGTTGCCTACAAAGGGCATCGCTATCTATTGCAAGCGATGGCTAAGGTGCAGCAGAAATTCCCGGATAGTCAATTGGTGTTGGTTGGCGATGGGCCGGAGCGTGAGGCGCTTGAGCAACAGGCAATGCAACTTGGTCTGAACATCGACTTTGCCGGTAAGCAGAGCCCCGAGCAGGTTCGCCATCGTATGCGGCAGGCGCGGGTGTATTGCCAAACCAGCGTCAGGTTAGACAACGGCCATGAAGAGGCGTTAGCGCTGGCAATCGCGGAAGCACAAGCCGTTGGCACCCCTGCAGTGGTGTTCAATAGCGGTGGTATGCCTGAAGCGGTTAACGCCAAGCAATCCGGATTTGTTGTTGAACCGGCGGATGTCGATGACTTGGCGGCGCGTATTAGTGAGTTGCTCAGCGATCATCAGCGTTGGCAGCAGTTCAGTGATGCAGCTGTTGCTTATATTCGAGCCGTTCATAATTTGAATGAGCAAAATGCCAAGTTGGAACAGCTCTATCAGCAATGCTTGCAACAATTCAATAACTGCCAGCATAAGGAGATGCGCTATGACTACAGCAATGCCCGCTAAACTATCGGTGGTAATTCCCTCTTATCAATCGCAAGCGCACTTGCGTCGAACGCTGGAGGCTTTAGTCGAGCAGCTCGAACAGTGCGATGCCGAAATCATTGTCGTCGATTGTTCGCCAGGAACTGAGGTCGATGATATTTGCGATGCTTTCAACGCTGTTCAGCTCATCAAATGTCAACAACGTTTTAATCCTGGAAGCGGCCGTAATATTGGGGCTGACGCTGCGAGCGGTGAAGCCTTAGTGTTCATTGATGCGGATGTGGTGATGCAAGCTGGTGCGCTAAGTGCCATTGCGAGGCGTGTTGCCGCTGGTAACGACATTTTTGGCGGTGCCCTTGAGCTGGCTCCTGGAGACTATCGGACTTTTGCGTCTTACATCGAGCACTATTTCTTTAATCATGAAGCGCAGGCGTCGCGACAAGCTGGCACGCGACCTAATCTCAGTTCGGCGATGATGATTGTACGCCGAGATTTGTTCATAGAGATTGGCGGTTTTAGTGATATTCCGCGGATGCAAGACACCGAAATGACCGAGCGCTTGGTTGCCAAAGGCTATCAACTTGGTTTTTTCCCTGAAATCGTTGGATTTCAGGTCCAAGACTCGTCTTTATCCAAAGTATTCAAGAAAATATTTATTAATGGCAACAACTTATATTTCTTGCGCTATCAGCAGGCCAAAGGCTTGGGCTACAAAATCTTGCTGGGTTTTACGTTGCCACTGCTGATGATGGCCAAGGTAACCCGGATCAATTTCCGCAACATGAAGTATGCTGGCAGTGCCTTTATGCTGTTGGCGTTATGTCCGTTTATGTATTTGTGTGGTTCGGCCTGGATGTTTGGCTTTTACAAAGGCCTACTGATCAGCAACGGCATTGCAGCGGGGCGTTGATATGACTCTCATTTATCTCGCCACTGGCAATGATTACGGTTCGTTTCACCGCCGACCATTTATTCGCACCATGGCCGAGCAGATGGCACAGCAACAACGACAGGTTTTTTACTGTGCGAAACCTCGTTGGTTTATCAAAGCTGGAGCGACTAAAGGCGACATAGCGTTGGCTCGATCGGAACAGGTCATTGTGATCAACCTGTTCACCCTCATGCCGCTGTCCTGGTGCATGAAGTGGCCTTGGCTGCTGTGGCTAATGGTGACGATGCCAATTGCTTGGCAGTTGCGCCGAGCAACTCGAGAGCAAGCTAACAATGGCCAGCGCATGTTGTGGTTTTATAAGCCAGATCAGTATCTTTATTTAGCGGGCCTTGGCGACCCCTATGTTTACATGCACTATGATAACTACGACGATGATGATAGTTACTCATTTGCCCAGTCACCGAAGTATGCCGCAACGCTAAAAGCATGCTTGCAACAGGCTCAATTCGGTTTCACAACCAGCCAGACCCTGCAGCGAAAACTCGCGCAGTTTCGACACCTTGACTACTTGCCTAATGCGATCGACACATCAATGTTGCAGCAAGCCCAAGTCGCTAAGCCGACCGACCGCGGCGAAGTGCGGATTATTGGCTTCGTAGGAAGCATTGATAACGCCATTGACCCAGAGCTAATAGAGGCGTTGTGCCAGCATCCACAACCTTGGCACATTCGGTTGGTCGGCCCAGTGAGTAACGATGACATCACCAAGCTTGCCGAGCATTACGACAACCTGACTCTAGTCGGGCGAGTTGCCTACGACGACTTAGCTGCTCAAATTACTCAGTTTGACGTTGGTATTTGCCCCTACAAAGCATCGCCATTTAATCAGTATCGTAATCCGCTCAAACTTTATGAGTATCTGGCATTTGGGCTGCCAGCAGTCAGTGTCGACTGTGATTTTGATGAACTTGGCTGGCGCTGGGTCGCGAAAGCACAATCAGTTAATCAGTTTGTGAGTTTGGTGGCACAGCAAATAGCACTCAATAGTCCAGAGCTGGCGTTGCAGCGGCATCAGTTTGCTGCTGAAAACACGTGGCGGGCTCGAGCGTTAGAAGTAACCCGAAAATTTGACCAGCGCCAGTCAAGCTTACAGGCGACAAGGGTTAGTTTTTTAGGATTGGATTTTGATGATCTTGATTCCAGCCAAGTGCTGCAGCAACTAAAGCAGTGGGCTGATAGTGCTCGCGATGGCCACATCGTGGTGACGCCCAATGTCGACCATGTGGTGAAGTATCATGATCGAGAATTAACCGATTTCAAACGAGCTTACGATGCCGCTGCAATGGTGCTTTGTGATAGTCAAATCTTGCGGCGGTTGTCATCTTTTGGTCGCCAGTCATTAAGCTACCTAAATACCGGTAGCGATTTAACTGTCCGTTTGTTTGAGCAGGTTCTGCAAGGTAGTGATTATCGCGTCATGGTGATTGGCTCAAGCGCTACTGATGTCGCCCAAGTCATGACGAAGTACCGAGTTGCCAATTGCCATTGTCACGTACCGCCAATGGGCTTCATCGATGACCCGATAGCGGTGCAAGCATGCGTCGAGCAAGTCCAACACTATCAGCCTGATTTTATTTTTTTGGCGGTCGGTTGTCCGCGTCAAGAAATCTTGGCACAACATTTAAAGACACAGGGCTGCCATGGCGTCATGCTGTGTATTGGTGCTTCGATTGATTTTATGGTTGGTAAGCAGCATCGAGCGCCAATGTGGATGCAGAAAAACGGGCTGGAATGGTTGTTTCGCTTGTGTTCGTCGCCGCAGCGTTTATGGCGCCGGTACTTGGTTGACGGACCAAAAATCCTGCGGATTTACTGGAGCAGATGACCCTATGGTTAATGATAATGCAATGCTCGCCAGTCAGTTGTCGCTCGTGCCGTTGACGCGAGCATCGTTGGTGATCAATCTAAAACGGTTGCTTGCAGTCACAATGCTAATGAACTTTGGGGCTTTAGCGGCTGAGGACTTAAAGCAGGTATTGCTTGAGTCGGATGTCATTTCCATCGACCGGCGGCTGAAAATATGGCCTGAATGTGTTCAAGGTACTTTTCGACAAACGTCCAGCAATAGCATTGAAATGTGCTTGGATCCGAAGGACAAAGCCAAGCGTTGTGAGTTTGCTGTCAATGATGCGTTATCTCATACCGGCACGTATCGTGTTGCTTTTGATTTCCGAGTGACGACTATCGATTCCACCGATAGCGAATGGCACAGCTATTTTCAGGTCCATTCATTTCCTGATAAAGACGAACGCTGGCGCTGCCCGATTCAAGCCTTAGAGCTTCATTCTGGAGCTTTTCGGATGTTTAATCGCTGGGATCCAACTCCTGTGTCTATTACCAAAAGCGGCACCTGCAGCGGGGCAGAAAACAGTATCCAAAGTCGCACACTATTTCAGGACTTATCGCTCACCGAAGGCGACTGGCACCACTATGAGCAAGTAGGTCGGCTAGCCAGTATTGATGGCGGTGAACTGACCGTGACCATTGATCAGGTTGAGATGGCGACAATCAAAGGCCCCAATACGTTCAATGATCAACGTGAACCATTTTTAAAGTTCGGTATTTACAAACCGACCAGTTGGCGCTCAGAACAACCTTTGTGCGTTGAATATCGCGATATTCAAGTGACCAGTGGGGATCATAGCAATGATACAAATTGATCGCCGGCTGCTCAGTGTTTGGTTGTTGCATTTATTGTTGTGGTTAGCCTTAATCCGCTCGACTAATATCGGCTTCGCTTACCCAACATCCGAATACCTGCTCAGTGGCATTAATTATATGCCTCAGAAAGTGATGCAGCTGTTGATTTTGTTTGGCTTAGTGCTGTTTGTAAGTATTCACGGAGGCCGATCCTTAGGGACGATTAAATTGCGTCCAGGCTGGCTATTGCTATTGGCTGTCATATTGACTTCGATGTTGTTGTCACCACGACCCGACTTAACATTTCGCCATTTTCTTTCGGTTCTGGTGGTGTCGCTGCCAGTGTATTTGTACTGCACGCACATCGGCCCAGAAGCACTTTACCGACAACTTCGAAACTGTTTGGCAATCCTGTTGCTGGCGAACCTGATTTATTGTCTTTTACTACCGCAGTATGCAGTGATGACAGCCAATCACGAAGGTTCGTGGCGAGGCATGTTTGTCCATAAAAATGTGTTTGGAGCGTTTTGCGCTCTGGCGGCGGTTCTGTTCTATGCCGAATGGGTTTATCGTCGTTTTTATAAGATGCCAATGGCTAGCGCTTTGCTTTGTGGTATTGCCTTAGCTCTGACGATTGCGTCGAAGTCGAGTACTGCATTGGTCATGTTGGTGGTTGGTTTTGGTTGCTTTTATGCTTTCAACCTGATTATTGCGGCTAAGCGCAAAGACAAGCGTGTCGCTTTGTTTTTAGCGCTGTTGTTTACTGCATTTGTCGCCTACCTGAGTCTGATGGCAATGTTAGATATTGTTTTAGGCTGGCTTGGCAAGGACGCTACTTTGACCGGCCGCACTGAGCTGTGGCAGGTGTTGTTTCAGTTGGCTTTGGAGCGCCCTGCATTAGGATGGGGATTAGGACTATTTCATCGACCCGAAATCATGTACCAATACTCAGTACAATTTGGTTGGATGGCAAAATCGACTCACAGTTCTTTCATTGACTTGGTTTTGGGCGTTGGCTTACCGGCGGCATTATTGTTGATGCTTTGGGGCGTAGGACAATTGATTCGGATGATGCTGAAGTGCTCTAGTAACGTCATTATGCCTATTTGTTACAGTGGTGCGATGAGTCTGATTGTGTTGCTATTGCTCGTTGCAGCCAGCTCCAGTGGGGTGTTTTTGAGCCCATCATTTTTCTGGTTGTTGCTACTAAGCTGCGGTTTGGTCGTTGGTAAGCAACCAGTGCAGCAGCAGGTGGTGGCCACCATCACCTTGCCTAGTCATTTGGCTCGTCCGGTCAAGATGGCCAGTCACTAACTATTAGCTTGGATTTGGCCAGCTATCTGGCAGCTTTCCAACCAATTGCTTTAGCTCGACTAACTTGCTGCGCTGCTGCTCACAGAGCAACTGGTAGATTTCTTCTGGCATCGATTGCCGAGCACCACCATACACTACCTTTTTGACCGCTGAGTCTTCATAGTGTCGAGGCAATCCAAGAAAATCGAGAATACGGCCATACAGTTCACTCGGATCTTGTTTCAACTCGTCATAGAAACCGATAAACATTTGCTCTTTGCCGTAGTAGCGCTGCCACAATTCAATGGTTTCGGCGTAGTTGCCATGTTCATCTTGCCAATCTTCAGCTGCTTTTCTGTATTGTTCTGCTGGCACGGTTTTGAAATCTCTACCCTTTTGCTCACCTAAAACCATTTTAATTTGCGACCATTTTCGCTCTACTGGATCACGCATTAAGTAAATGATTTTTAGCTCTGGATATCGCTGGTGGATGTCTGCCACAAGTTGTTCGTTGAGCACCGCGTAATCGGGGGTGATATCTCCTGACATCGAATTGCTCGCATTGGCAAACAACTTGTCGTACCAAGCCCAATTGCGCTCGCTGTATAAGTAATGCCAAAACCATTTGGCGTTTGAAAAGTCGAGCTTTGCCAATTTGATCAGCATATAGAGATTAATTTTCCGCCAGCGCTTATTCATCCAATGTTTGCCAAACCAGCGATCGGTTAGAGTACTAGGGACTTGCCGATGAAGTTCATCAAAGTAGTGTATTTCTTTAAGCGTCGGCATGTGGACCTGCTTATGTTTGGCTAATTGGTGATACAGCCAAGTCGTGCCACTTTTTTGTGCGCCAATACACATGAATTTGAGGTTTGTTCGACGTTGCATGGTCTGCTCCTTGTGACAATTTAAGCTCGCTGAGGGCGAAGCTATTCCTTTAAGGTTTCAGTTGTGCGCCAAGTTGATTGCAGTTTGATTGTTGCCAACAGGTCATGCATTAGGAATGCCAGTACATGTCAAGTGAAGTAAGTTTAATTATCGCAAAAACAAATGGTTGCAGGGGGCCTTTAGCAATGTGCGAGAGCCTCAGTTAATGAGGACAAAAACGCTCTGTTATGGGGCATGCTGTCGCACCAAAGAAATGACCTTTTGGGCGCCTAATCTGCTATTCTCGCTTCGCTACGACCTGAGGAATTTCGATGATAGATCTATTAAATGCCTACCAAGGTATTATTTTTGACATGGATGGCACCTTGGTTGATTCCATGCCTGCACATATTGAAGCATGGCGGCGTACTGCGGAAATACATGGTTTTCCGTTTGATGAGAAGTGGCAGTATTCGCTTGGCGGCGTGCCGACGGCAAAAATCGCGGAGCGAATTAACGCTAAGTTTGGCTTGCAATTAGATTGTGAAGCCGTTGCTGCCACCAAGCGTCAACAGTGGAATCTACTGGGCGATTCGCCGCAGCTGATTGAACAAACTTATGATGTGTTCAAGGCGTCATTGGGTAGTAAAAAAATAGCTGTTGGCACGGGTTCAGTCCGCTCTCATGCGGAACATATCTTAGCTGATGTTGGCGTGATCGAGCATCTAGACGCACTGGTGACGGCTTGTGATGTGGCCAATGGTAAACCTCATCCAGAAACTTTTGTCACCGCCGCCGAGAGCATGGGCGTTGCGCCTGAACATTGCGTAGTGTTTGAAGATACCGATATTGGCGAGCAAGCAGCCAGAGCAGCTGGTATGGATTGTATTCGTATTGATGTTGGTGTGATTCGCTGGCCTGCGAGCTCGAGTTAATACCCAATTGGACGCAATGATCGGCGATCAAAAAAGCGCTCAGAACGAGCGCTTTTGTCGTTTAATGTTGCTTGGCTTACCAGAAGCTGTAAGTCACGCCGGCAAAGACCATCGACTCCATGTCGTCGTCCAGCATCGGGCTATCTTCTAGATCTGAATCCAGCATGGAAACGCGGCCACCGCCTAGCACTTTCCATTTTTTGTTGATTTCATAGGTGGCTAGCAGTTCAGCACCGTACTTCAGTGAGCTGCCTGGAGCATATGCGGCAAGGCCGCCTTCGTCTTCTGACACGCCATAGTAGTAGTCAGCGTAGTCACTGCTCATCCACTTCACGAAGCCGCGAGGCAAAACAACGAAGCGATCAGACACGTGGAATGGGTAACCGTAGCTGACACGCGCAGTGGTACCTTCACTTTCATCAGAGATATCGGCAGCGACTTTGGCATCGACGATACCCCACTTGGCCATATAGCGGTAACGCACACCAGCCATGAAGCTACGATCGCGATCGTCAAGACCGTCAATGTCACTGTCGCCCGCGTCAAACTCCTCACCGCCTGCCATCAAGATCACGCTGAGGCGGCTACTGCGGTTTTCAATTACCTTATAGCCTGCTTCAAAACCTTCGAAGTAGAAGTTCTTGGAGTTAAAGAAGACCAGCGGTACTGCTGAAGTTGAATCATCATAGCTACGATAGGCCGAACTTGGCGCGGCAACACCAAGACCAACTGCTAGCGTACTTTTTTGAGCGCCTTTAGTTGGTACGCCATCTGGAGACGCTGAAATGGAAGCTGCGGATGCTGAAGTGTGAATAAGTGCTGCGCCAATAGCGGCAGCTAATATTTTTTTATACATGTTGGTTACCTGTCCTTGCGGTATTCGTTGAACGACTGAAAGCCTTGTTCATTCAGGCTTAGATCTAACATACCGGCTGAATATGACTGTTGCTAGATGCCACTGCAATAAAGTTCAGCCGTTACCTTTTTGCTGTTAACTGGTTGTAATTTCTAATGGATACAAATTTCACAGTTGTGGCAAGCATTACATAAAAGTAACAGGGCTAAGTGTAGAACGAAGTTCTGATAGTGATAGTTTGGCGACGGAATTATTATTGCCGAATATCGTTTAATTACCTGATTTCTCGTTAATAATCGTCTTTTTGCCAAGTTTCAGCAGAACTGGTTGCCGCAGTAGCCGTTGGTTTTATTGGGATTAGTGGACTGCTGATACAAAATGACGATGCTGTTAATCACATCGTTTCAATCTGGTCTAACCAGATGAAGATGAATTGATTAAAAACAAAACAATAGTCGACTGGAGGTGGTAGATTAGAGTTAATACTCAAGTGGAAAGGCTGAGATCATCATGAAAGCTTCTACATTTTCTCGCTATGTCGATCAATTTGGCTTGCCAGTGATTGAGCGTCAACATCGCCGTGGTTTCCGTCAGTTTTTGGTGTTGTGGATTTCTATTTTTGTGGTGATGGCGATAGTGACTTACAGCAACTGGTCACTGGGCTTTCCGTCGCCAGTTTGGTTAACACTCAATGGTTTGATCGTGATGGCGTTCTTTGGTTGTGCATACCAGCGCTACCAACTACACCGTCACATTCGTCGCTATCATAAGCAACACCCTCGGCGCTAGAACGGTTGCTGTTGCCAAAAGCCCCGCATCGTTGCGGGGCTTTTGGTACCAATCTCGTTCACTTGAAGTTGTTACTGACTAGTCTTTGATCCAGCCCAGCACATCTTTAATGATTGACCAACGCGATTGCTCTGGCGTTGCACCATGACCCTGGATCCAATAGTCATATTGCTTGTCAATAAATCCGTATGCGCGAACCATATCGAGCCAATTATTGACATAATTCAGCAGATCTTGATTTCGCCGTGCCAGCGCAAAAGCCACCGGAAATGAATAGAGCCTGCCAGTGCCCGGCTCTTTCATCAGTGCGACACCATAATCGGGATAAAACAAACTCCAAGCATAACCTGCTTCTGCACTGGTCAGTAAGGCATCGTAGTTATGGGGCTTGTCCGGATTGAAAAAGCTCTCGTAATGAACGAGCTGATCAAACTCTAGGTTGGTCAGAACTTTTTGCGCTCGCCTGATCATGGCTTCGTGTTGCACGAACGCAATGTTGATTTCATCGCGCCGCAATATGCTGGTATCACTGAAGCGTTTGACCATATGATCGGGTACCACCAAGGCGAGATTAAGCTGCATGACCTGTCTGGTAAATGCCACATGTTTCATCAACTCTGCATCGACTTCGACACCAGACATAGCAATGTCAAAATAGCCGCGCTCTAAATCATCGGCCATGTGCTCGTTCATGTAGGGTACAAATTCAACGTCAACACCGAGATCGGCAGCCAACCGGTAAGCGAGCGCAACATCCAGCCCTACTAGCTTGTTTTCACTGTTGAAGTAGCTAAATGGCACGTTGCCACGCTGGTAACCGACTTTGATGACGCCGCGCTTGATAATGTTCTCGACGGTTGATATTTCCGCGTTGGCGACTCGGTTCCAACTTGAGGTCTCTTGCGCTTGATCGGTCAGGGTGCGCTCTACGCGCATTCCTGCGATCAGGCTAGAGGTATTTTTGTCCTCATCAATCAGATGCTCGAGCATGATCCGTGTGCCAGCGAACACCAATACGGTGCTGATACCGAACAATGCAAAGAACTTGATTGCTGCAATTTTCGGTCGGTTGACGCCATAAACCACAACCACGGCGGCTAGCAGGGTCACCGCCATTAGATTCATCACTGCAACCAAGGAGTTGAAGCGACCAGTAATGAACGACGAGACAACGAATAACTGGTTTAAATCAGCTGGTAGAAAAACACTCTCTAGTAGGAAAGGTACCGCAACGTAGACACTACCAAATAAACTGAGCAGGCCGCTGATCCCGACCATGGGGTAACTACTTATATCGACTGGTTTGCCGATAAACCAACCGGCAAAAAAGATAAACAGAATAATGGTGAGTTTGCCAAGATTAGGAAAGGTGAAGGCGATGGGTAAAACGACATCGACCAGCCGTAAGGCATCCTCAGAATCTTTACCGTGTTTCTTCAGCAATTGTTTACTTTCTTCCAGAATGACCGGCAGGCAAATGAAAATATTGCCGGTAGAAAAGGCGGTCACCAATGCGCCCCACGAGACTCTCATAACATCGCGATAGCTAAACGGGGTAAAACTGGTTAGCAGAATTGGCAGCACCACAAAAGCTAGCAGCATGCACAGTACAAAGTAGCTGATCATGAACACCTGCAAGCTTTCGAGTTCCTCGACACTCATAGTGCCAGCGGCGTTTGCCGACATCGCGAACACCCCGATAGGCAGGATTTTCACTACTGATTGAGTGATTTTAGAGAGTCCTTCGGCTGCGGTCGAAGCTAAATCAATGACCCTATCTTTGTTTTTGACCGTGATCAGAGCAACGCCGAGAGCGATGCTAAACAGCACTAGGGCTGGTACCGCTCCGCTTGCCATCGACTCAAATGGGTTGGCTGGAATGTAGAGTTTGAGATAGTCGATTTCTGCTTTTGGCTGGACTTCGCTGGTACTGAAGAAGCTCGCCGATTCCAGTGTCGGAAACGTCACTGGGGCAAGCAATATGGCAATTAAGCCAATCGCCCATATGGCGGCCATGATGCTGCCAGCTTTGGTAAAAATGGACTTGGCATCATTGGCGTTCAGCTTACCAATACCGCTGATCAGACTGACCAGAATATATGGATAGATGGTCATCTGCATCAGCATGATGACGGCACTACCGACTACCCCCGTCCATGCAACGAGTTCACCGAAGAAGATCCCCGTGATGATTCCCAGCACCATGGCGATGATCATGGTGCTGGCAAGTGATGGTCGCCAACCTTTTGATTTTTCTGCCATTGAACAACCTCCCTGTTGACTTTACTAAGCGGTTTTTGCCGCTGTCACTAAGAGACCATGGTATACCGCCTCATGTGCGATGCAAACCGCTTCGGAGGTGTAGTGGTTGTTGGCTTTATCAATGCAGCGCTGCTGCACTTCTGCGGATGAGTGGTTTTGCTCTTCGATTAGTGCCATCACGCTTTGCGCGGTTGCCTCGATGTCGCCTACCTCTACCAATTTGCCGGTCCCAGAGACCACTTCAGGCATGCCTCCGACGTTATTGGCAACTGTCGGTACACCTTGCACCATGCATTCAATTAAGGTCAGACCGAAGCTTTCATAATCGGATAGCTGCAAGTTGACGTTAGCGGCAGCAAACCAGCGATTGATGTTCGGTTCTTGCCCCACCCAAACCACATCGTCAAATACGCCAAGTTGTTTTGCGAGCGCTTTGCAAGGTTCAACCTCCGGCCCTTCGCCCAATAAGATGAGCTGGCAGTCAATGTCTTTGCGGACCAGCGCAAATGCTTCAATGATATCGGGAATTCGTTTGATTTTTCGGAAGTTAGAGGCATGAATTAGGTAGATTCCTTGCTGATCCAACTGCAATTGTTCGCGAGCTTGCTGGCGCGATCCGGCGAACATCTTGCCCGGGGGGACAAAGTTAGCAATCACTTCTGGGTAAATCGGCAAGTCAAAACGCTGGTGGGTTTGTTGGGCCAAATCATCCGATACGCAAATGACGCGTTGCGATTGGGTCAATACGGTGTCGATCACCCGATGCATGGCTGGGTCATCGGCTAACTTAACCACGTCGGTGCCGTGCAAGGTAGTCACTAGTTGAAAAGGCTGCTTGCAGATTTGTTTCGCCATCACGGCCGCCGCGGCATAGGGTACGGCGTAATGGGCATGAACGATTTCAATGCCTTGTTGCTCAATAAGATTGGCAAGTGCGCCGGCTAAGGCCAAGGTGTGAGGCGCACTTTCAAACACCGGATAGTCGTTTACTTCCAGTTTCAAGAAGTAAAGCGTCTCGCTCACTTGGCGCCATGAGTACGGATGTTTTTCTGCCAACAACCAAACGTGATGGCCGCGCTCGGCCAGCGCCATTGCCAGCTCGGTGGCAATAATACCTGAGCCGCCCATTTTGGGGTTGCAGACAAAAGCAACTTTCCTTGGCTGGGCCACTTTATTGATGACCCGATTTGCTGATGAATTCGAGGCGTCGTTTAGTTGATTCAGGAACGATTCGAGCACAGCGTTTCTCCGACGGTTGTTGTAACTGATAATTAAGGATAATCATTAAGTTATAGTTAGTTTTTGACGATTCGTTGAAAACTTCGCCAACACAATTGCAATAGTTTTTGGATGCTCACAACTTGTTGGAAGTTCCATTCGCTTATGGGCTTCAAACGGAACCTGTGGTTATTAAGCTCAGCCATGGTTGCGGTCTTTCTCCGTTGCGCCGGTTCCGTTACAATCGCCGATAACTTATCGACAAGGCTTTCTCATGACTGACTCAACATCTGCGACGACCCATTTTGGTTATCGCCAGGTAGCAAAAGAAGACAAAGTTTCGCTGGTTGCGGACGTATTTCACTCAGTGGCGGATAAGTACGATGTGATGAATGACTTGATGTCATTTGGGGTCCATCGAGTATGGAAGCTATTTGCCCGTGAGTGCAGTGGCGTTAAAAGTGGTGATCGAGTATTGGATATTGCCGGTGGCACAGGCGATATCACCGCGCTGATGTCAAAGCGAGTGGGGCCTAAGGGACAAGTCGTGTTGGCTGACATTAATGGCTCCATGTTGAAAGTTGGCAAAGCCAAACTAAGAGACCGAGGCGTTGTTGGAAATGTTGAGTTTGTTCAAGCCAATGCCGAAGCGCTGCCATTCCCCGATAACCATTTTGATGTCATCACCATTGGTTTTGGCCTGCGTAATGTCACTGAGAAAAGCAATGCGCTTGCGTCCATGTTGCGAGTTTTGAAGCCCGGCGGGCGGCTGTTGGTATTGGAATTTTCCAAACCTCAGTTTGACTGGCTAAACAAGGTCTATGACGCCTACTCCTTTAAGTTGTTACCCAAAATGGGGGAGCTGGTTGCAAATGACAGTGAAAGCTATCAATACCTCGCCGAGTCCATTCGCATGCATCCAGATCAGCAAACGTTAGCCCAAATGATGCGCGATGTCGGATTTGACGAAGTCAGTTATTTTAACCTTAGTGGCGGTATTGTTGCCCTCCACCGTGGCTTCAAGTTCTAATTCATGATGTTTCAAGCGTTTGCCATATCGCTGGCGGATAAGGTACTGGCTGCCTATTGTAGCCAGCATCCGATGGCAGCTAGCCTGCTACGTATTAAAGGCGCCAAGTTAGCGATTGAGTGTTCAGATGTGCCAATTGCGTTATTGATTGAAGTCGGTGAACGCTTGCGTCTGCAACCTCTGACTGAACAAGCGGTCGATTGTCGGATTCGAGGTTCACTCGACGCATTGCGACAACTGAAATACAGCGAACGATTGCCCGAGCTATTAAAAACCGAGATGGTTTTCGTTGATGGCGATGTCAAAGTTGCCAGTCAGATTGCCGAGGCACTGAGCAATATTCAGTTCGACAGTGAAGAGTGGTTGTCGCAGCGCATTGGCGACGTCCCCGCGCATTTATTGGTATCAAGCTTGAAACGGCTTGAGCGCTGGGCTGGTGATCGCAAGCAAACCATGGAGGTGGATGTGCAAGAGTATCTGCAAGATGAAATTCATTGGCTTCCCGCCTCTGCTGAGTTTCGCCAATTTAGCCGCCAAGTCGATGAACTGACGTCTCGTTGCCAGCGTTTGAGTGAGCGCGTTGAGAAGTTAACGTCATGATAAACAAAATATTCAACTGCTGCTTTGCTGTTCGGAGAGCCTACTCATAATGCTAATCAAGCAACATCGCCGGCTATATCAAATCACTAAAATTTTTTGGCAATACCGGCTTGACCGACTATTTCCTGAGAGCTGGCTACCTTGGTATGTCCGCTATGGGCGGATCATTGTGTTGTGGTTTCGTCCTCGCCATCAAGAGGCCTCGGATGCCGCTCGATTTCGTCTAGCGCTCGAGGAGCTCGGTCCAGTCTTTGTCAAATTTGGCCAAATGCTGTCGACCCGCCGCGATCTGCTGCCCGATGCGTTTGCCGAGGAATTGGCAAAGCTACAGGATCGAGTTGCACCTTTTGATGAATCGCAAGCCCGTCAGCAAATCGAGCAAGCTTATGGCAAAACCTTAGAGCAGGTATTTGATTCGTTCGAATCGGAGCCGTTGGCCTCGGCTTCTGTTGCCCAGGTTCACGGTGCCAAGTTGACCCTTGATAACCAGCAGTTGAGTGTGGTGGTCAAAGTTATTCGTCCGGGTATCGGCAAAGTGATTGATGCTGATATCTCGGTAATGCAAATGTTTGCCGGATTGGCGGAACAGTTTCTGCCCGATGGTAAGCGGTTGCGACCCAAAGAAGTGGTTAGTGAATATCGCAAGACCCTGTTTGATGAACTCGACTTGATGCGAGAAGCGGCCAATGGCATTCAACTAAGACGTAACTTTGAAGGCTCTGATAGTCTTTATGTTCCTGAAATATATGCTGATTTTTGCCGCCAAAATGTGTTGGTGATGGAGCGTATCGACGGTATTCCGGTGAGTGATATTGCGGCATTGGAAGCGCAAGGGACCAACATGGAGCGTCTAGCCGAGCGCGGTGTTGAAGTGTTCTTTACCCAGGTGTTTCGCGATTCATTTTTTCATGCCGACATGCATCCGGGTAATATTTTTGTCTCGCGGCAACATCCCGACGACCCTATGTATATTGGGGTTGATTTCGGTATTGTCGGAACCTTGAATCGGGAAGATAAACGTTATTTAGCTGAGAACTTTTTAGCCTTTTTCAATCGTGACTATCGTAAAGTTGCCGAATTGCATGTGGCTTCAGGTTGGGTGCCGTCAGATACTAACGTAGAAGAATTTGAGTTTGCCATTCGCACGGTTTGTGAGCCGATTTTTCAGAAACCATTGGCGGAGATTTCCTTCGGTCACGTTTTAATTAACTTGTTTAATACTGCGCGCCGTTTCAATATGGAAGTTCAACCTCAGCTTGTTTTACTCGAAAAAACATTGCTTTATATTGAGGGGCTAGGGCGACAACTGTATCCACAACTGGATTTGTGGAAGACCGCCAAGCCGTTCTTGGAAGATTGGATGCAGTTGCAGATAGGGCCCAAAGCTGTGTGGCGCGATATTAAGGAAAACGCGCCATTCTGGGGCGAAAAACTGCCTGAGATGCCAAACCTGATCTACGACTCGTTGCAGGCCGTGCAACGGTTTACGGAGCAGCACCAGCAATCAGCGCAACAAATGACCCAATGGCGCCAACGCCAAGCTCGTTCGTTTTACTGGTTAACGACTGCAGGGGTACTGGCCATTTGTGCAGGCCTTGTTCACGATACTGTGAGTTGGCCAGAATTAACTGGTGTTTTGGCTGCAGCCGCAATATGTTGGGTGCGGGGGCTTTGGTTGAATCGTCAGTAGTAGCTGGTGTATACCTAGCCCTTTATAATAGCGAAGATTTTTTAACCATCGATAATAGGACTGTCACCATGGGTGGAATCAGCATTTGGCAACTTTTGATTATTGCAGTGATCGTTGCGCTGCTGTTTGGAACGAAGAAGTTGCGTGGCTTGGGCAGTGATTTAGGCTCTGCCATCAAAGGATTTAAAGAGTCTGTCAGCGACGACAAAACCGAGCAGCAGAAGAATGAGCAGCTCACCGATCAAAGCCAAACTGAGCAGGACGCAGATTTCACATCACAGAAATCTGAGACGCCAAAGAAGTAATAGACCATGTTTGACATTGGCTTTTGGGAACTCGGCGTCATTGCCGTTCTGGGCCTCATTGTGCTGGGACCAGAGCGCCTACCCGGTGCTTTGCGAACAGTGATTGGCTGGATTCGCTCGGTTAGGGCCATGGCGACTAATGTCAAAGACGAAATCAGTCAGGAACTGCATATCCATGAACTTCAGCAAAACCTGAAGAAAGCCGAGCAACAGGGGATGGATAACCTGTCACCTGATTTGCAACGCTCAGTCGATGAACTGAAGTCGGCCGCAGAGTCTGTGCAACGTCCATATCAGGCAGATGTGTCAGCTGACCGCCAAGCGCAACAATCTGCGACCACGCCTCCTCAGACAAAGAGTCCTCGTGATGACGGATAATAGTGTTCCGCTAATCACTCACCTAATCGAATTACGTTCTCGACTATTAAGAGCGGTCATTGCGATATTGGTGATTTTTCTTGGCCTCGTTTACTTTGCCAATGATTTGTATCATTGGATTGCCGAGCCGCTTATTGCTCAGTTGCCAGAAGGCAGCAATATGATTGCCACCAATGTGGCGGCACCTTTTTTTACTCCTTTTAAGCTCACCATCGTCGTCGCCATGGCGTTAGCAATGCCGGTCGTTCTGCATCAGGCTTGGGGATTTATTGCTCCCGGTCTTTATCGTCACGAGCGACGGTTAGCTATTCCGCTATTGATGATGAGCGTATTGTTGTTCTATGGCGGTATTGCGTTCGCTTTTTATGTGGTGTTTCCGCTGGCATTCAGTTTCTTCACCAGCGTAGCTCCTGATGATGTGGTGATTGCGACCGATATTTCCAGTTATCTTGATTTCGTGCTGAAGATTCTTTTTGCCTTCGGTTTAGCGTTCGAAATCCCGATTGCGGTTATTTTGTTGTGCGTGAGTGGCGTGACATCGCCTGCATCACTGCGCAAAAAACGCCCTTATGTTATTGTTGCAGCGTTTGTTATTGGAATGCTGCTAACGCCGCCAGATGTCATTTCCCAAACTCTACTGGCTTTACCCATGTGGCTGTTGTTTGAGTTAGGGGTGTTGATGTCATCACTCTATAGTCGCAAGCGTGAAGAGCAGAATGAAGAGGAATCTGATGTTAAAAGCTAATGTCGTTTTGTCGGCTTTGGGTTTGATGATCGTTACATCGATGGCAAATGGCCAAGACTGGCAGGCTGAGTGGCAGCTGTGTGCCTCGGTTAAAAATGATCAGCAAAGGCTATTGTGCTACGACAGAATCGGTGCACGCTATGGTTTGACCGCAGCGACAACGACGATCAGTGAAGATAGCCTTGGCCCGTCGGAGCAATCTTCTGAGCTCGCTGCTGCGATGGTGCCAGCAGAACAATCGCAAGCAGCGGCGATGGTCTCTGGTCATGTTGATGCCGAGCCTGTGGTGACCGTTGATTCGTCGCCGGAAGAGCAATTTGGCCTTGAGCAACAAATTATTAAACAAGAAGTAAAAAAGCTGGAGGCTATTACTGGCATTGTCACCGCTGTGAGTAAGGATGCCTATGGCAAGCTGACGCTTGGTTTGGATAACGAACAGCGTTGGAAGCTGCAATCCAAGGGGCCGCGAATATCCAAGGGTGATACTGTCATCATTGAGCGCGGTACTTTAGGGTCGTTCTACTTGCGCAAGGAAGGCTCGAGCCGCACCAGTCGAGCGAAGCGCTTAGAATAACAGGATGTTGAATGCTTAAGTCGCCATGGAACTGGTTGTTAACACTGAGCTTGGCTTTGTCGCCGGGCTTAGTCGTGGCGGCTAATCTCGATATCTCGTCTCTGATTTCGATCGACTTAGCGGACGACAGCTACACCCTGCAAGCAAGAGCGCTAGCCATTAACGGATTGTTTTGTGGTGTGCTATTGGTGATGGCGGTATTCAAATTATTTGTTTACTGGCATAGCCGCACGATTGGTTTCTTGTTTCATGGTTGCTATGGCCTTTGCGTTTTCCTAATGACAACGGTCGCTACTGGACTCAGTAGCTTTTTCTGGCAGCCGCCGTTTTGGAATACCTTTCAGTTTATTTTAGTCATTGGTGTGGTGGCCGCGGTGCTGATTGCGTTGTTTGCCGGTGACCTCTTTGCCCAGGCTAAAGCACCCAAGCGCCTGCAAGTCGTATTGCGGATTTTGATTCTCGCTATCGCCATCAGTGGTTTAGTCATGGTGCTGAGCTGGCACCTTTATGCAGTTCGGCTTGTGGTATTACTTGCCTGTTTGCTGAGCCTACTGTTGCTTGGCTGCAGCATTTGGCTGCGACAGAAGCAGGTAAGATATGGCGGTTTTTATTTGATTGCCTGGTTGGCTATCTCTGCTGGTTTTGGTTTAACCCTGCTGAGCTACAAAGGTTGGCTGGTGTTGCCTGTCGCAACCCATGTGCCGTTGATTATTGGTCTGATTGTCGAGGTCATTGTTATCTCGTTCGTGATGGCCGGTAGTTTCGCTGATGCCAAACAAGCTCGACTGGCGGCCCAACGAGAATCTCTGAAGAATGCTGAGCGAGCCAATCGTCTGCAGCAGCAAGCTTTACAAGCACAAGCTAACGCAACAGAAGAGCTTGAAAGCAAAGTTCAAGAGCGCACCTTTGAACTCGAAGTTGCGCTGCGCGAATTGGAAGAAACCAATCGCCAGTTAGAAGAACAAAGCACGGTCGATTTTCTGACCGGGGTAAAAAACCGTAAACACTTCGATAAACGCTATGTCGCTGAATTTCGCCGCAGTCGCCGGGAGCAAACTCCGCTTGGCGTGGTAATGCTCGATATCGATCACTTCAAACGTATCAATGACACCTATGGCCATTTGGTTGGCGATGAAGTGATTCGTCAGGTGGCGCATCGAATTCAGTCAGTGCTGAAGCGGCCTTCAGATACCTTGACTCGCTATGGTGGCGAGGAGTTTGCGTTGATCCTTCCTGCTACCCATTTGGAAGGTGCTTTGTTGGTTGTCGAAGAAGTGCTAACGGCGATTCGGCAAACTCCTTTTATTACTAACGATGGTGCTTTGCCTGTCACCATTAGTGGTGGCCTATCGGTTGCAGTGGTGCAACCAGAGATGGAACCCAATGGTTTGCTTGATGCCGCAGACCAAGCTTTATATAGCGCCAAGGAAGCTGGCCGCGATCAGGCTAAATGGCAACAGGTTGGCGCTCAAGGCCATTCCCCTCAATCTTTACTTTTTAAATCGGACGACTTTTAATGACCGCTTCTTTTCCCTTTGCTCGGCCTCGGCGGATGCGCAAACACTCTTTCTCGCGTCGTTTGATGGCTGAAAATCACGTGACAGCTGCTGATTTGATTTACCCGGTATTTGTTTTGGAAGGCGAGCAACAGCAACAGTCGGTGCCTTCAATGCCTGGAGTGACTCGCCTTTCCATTGACTTGCTGCTCGAATTGGCAGATGAACTAGTGGCATTGGGGATCCCTGCCGTGGCCCTGTTCCCGGTGACGCCAGCAAAGGTAAAAACCGAATTTGCTGAACAAGCTTATGATCCCGATGGTTTGGCTCAGCGGGCGGTGCGGGCATTAAAAGCGCGACAACCTGAACTTGGCGTGATCACCGATGTGGCACTGGACCCGTTTACCATTCATGGTCAAGACGGTTTGCTCGATGAGTCGGGCTATGTGATGAATGACGAGACGGTCGAAGTTCTGGTTAAGCAAGCACTTAGCCATGCCGAGGCCGGTGCTGATGTGGTTGCGCCTTCGGACATGATGGATGGTCGTGTTGGCGCTATTCGTCAAGCATTGGAACAGGCTGGCTACATTCATACCCAAATACTGGCCTATTCTGCCAAATATGCTTCAAGCTTCTACGGCCCATTTCGCGATGCAGTGGGCTCTTCGGGTAACCTGAAGGGGGGCAATAAATACAGCTACCAGATGGATCCTGCCAATAGCGATGAGGCATTACGTGAAGTGGCGATGGATTTGCAAGAAGGCGCCGATATGGTCATGGTCAAGCCTGGCATGCCATATTTGGATATTGTTCGTCGCGTTAAAGACGAGTTCAAAGTGCCAACCATGGTTTATCAAGTGAGCGGCGAATATGCCATGTTAAAAGCAGCTGCGCAAAACGGTTGGCTCGATGAGAAAGCCGTCGTTATGGAATCATTACTGGCTTTTAAGCGCGCTGGTGCGGATGCTATTTTGACTTACTTTGCGGTTGATGTAGCGCGCTGGCTAAACGAGCAAAATAGCTGATTTGCCTGCCTAGTGACTTGCTACAAGGGATTTATTGTGTTGCTGTCAGTATCGCTGGCAGCCTGCACAACTGGGCAACTGCATTACGTTGACAGTGAAGGTCAGCGCAGACTGGGCTGGCTACCATCAATGCCTGTGATTAGTCAGTTGTTCGTTTCAAGCTTCTGATGGCTCGCTGACTTTGGCTTCAATCAATTGAAAAGGCAAACCTGCATCGGTCTGAAAGTGGCTTTCCTCAGCTAAGTTTGCTGCGGTTAATGGGTGCTGCTTCTGCCAGCCTTGCGGCATTTGCCATTGTACGCTGTGGCCGTCGCACTCAATGCGCTCTGGCAACAGCAGTCGATTTGAACGATGACTGGTAAGGATCATGGCCCAACGCAGAATTCGCGCCAGAGCGGCTACCTGTTCGCTGTCGTAACCCTGTAACTGGCTGAATGTAGCGGTTGTTATGTGGCCCTTGCTGGCTCCAAGCAGCGTAGCGACGAGAACTTGCTGGCTGGTTGAAAAGCCGGGCTGATTGGTATGGCTAAGAATATAGGCGCCATGCTGATGACCATTGACGAAACCAATGGTGAAGCCGATTTCATGTAATTGCGCAGCGCAAGCCAGCATTGCTTTGCCGTCTTCGGTAATTGGCCAGTGTTGTTCAAACTGTTCACATAAAGCCAATGCCGCTTGCCGGCATTGCTCGCCATGCTGCTTATCTAAATGATATTTTTTGGCCAGGTTGCTTAAGGTGCGTTTTCGGACATCATCACCGGCAGTGACGTTCAGCATGCCGTAGACCAAGCCCTCGCGGAGCGCTCCACCAGAGATACGCAAATTGCTAATTGCCAATTCTTCAAACAGCCCCGTTAGAATCGCCAAGCCGCCAGCGAACACGGGCTTGCGCTCCTCTTTTAGACCATCAATGGTCAGCAGGCTTAGTTTCCTTGCAGATACCACGCGCTGCTGTAGTTGATGAAGCAAATCCAGAGTAATCACATCATCATAGCCATTGGCCAGCAACACTTCTTGAATGGCGCGCAAGGTACCTGATGCGCCCAAGGCTTGGTGCCAACCGATGTACTGATAGTTTTCTACCAATGGCGCAACGATTTGCTTGGCTTCGTTGACCGCCGCAGTAAAACTCAATTGGTTGAATAAACCATCAGCAAAGTATTGTTCGGTAAAGCGGACGCAACCCATGTCGAGACTCACCGCTTGATGAATGTCGACGCCTTGACCAATGATAAGTTCAGTACTGGCTCCGCCGATATCAATGACCAATCGCTGATCGCTGCCGGCCGATGTGTAGGCGGCACCTTGGTAAACAAAGTGGGCCTCTTGTTCTCCGCTAATGACCTCGATTTGATTACCGGTAATTTGTTCCGCCTGAGCAATAAAATCTGGGCCATTGTTGGCTAATCGAATGGTAGCGGTTGCGACGATGCGTACGTTCGCGGTGGGAATAAATTGTAACCGTTCAGCAAACAGTTTCAGGCAGTCGAAGCCTCGCTCCATAGCCTCTGCTGACAACACGAGATTGTCATCAAGGCCTGCTGCTAGCCGCACTTTTCGTTTGATCTTGGCAACGGTTTGAACGGTGCCGGCAACTTGGCGAACCACCAGCATGTGAAAACTGTTTGAGCCTAAATCGATGGCGGCAAACAAATCGTGATTACTGGTGGTCATAAGCCAAACACTACTTAGACGGTTTTCCCTGTGGCCGCCGGTTACTGTTGCCACCGCTACGCGAACGTTTGCGGCCACTTTGGTTAACCTGGCGAGTACGTGGCATATGCTTTGCCGGTTTGATGTCGGTCAGCAATGCACTGGCATCATATTGAGTCACTGGAATTTCATGAGCAATGTAGGACTCAATGGCTGGCAAATTAATCGCATACTGCTCACAGGCAAAGCTAATGGCGTGACCGCTGGCACCTGCTCGGCCAGTTCGGCCAATGCGGTGAACGTAGTCTTCAGCATCGTCTGGCAAGTCATAATTGAACACATGAGTGACCGCTGGGATGTGAAGCCCACGCGCTGCTACATCAGTGGCGACCAGAATATCCAATTCACCTTGAGTGAATTGCTCGAGGATCTTGAGACGTTTACGTTGAGGCACATCGCCAGTTAGCAAGCCAACTCGGTGTTCTTCACCGGCTAAGGCGCCCCAGATCTTTTCGCAACCATGTTTGGTGTTGCCAAAGACAATGGCCTTGTCGGGCCATTCTTCTTCCATCAAAGTCAGCAACAAGGTCATCTTGTCTTCATTCGACGGATAGAACAGCTCTTCTTGAATTTTCTCTGCAGTCTTACGCTCAGGTTCGATTTGCACATGAGTTGGCTCATTCATGTGTTCATAGGCCAATTCACGAACTTTGTACGACAGCGTCGCTGAATACAGTAGGTTCAAACGCTCAGTTGGTGGCGGCAGGCGGCGCATCATATAGCGGATATCTTTGATGAAACCGAGGTCAAACATTCGATCTGCTTCATCAAGTACCACGACTTGAACATCATCAAGGCTAATCACGCCTTGCTTAAAGTAATCGATCAGACGGCCCATGGTGGCTACTAATACATCGACGCCTTGTTGCAAGCGCTGACGCTGAATGTCGTAACCTTCACCGCCATAAACCACTTGTAGTTTGATGTCGCTGTGTTTGGCCATCAACTCGGCATCGTTATGGATCTGAATGACCAATTCGCGAGTTGGGGCAACAATCACTGCTCGAGGATGATTCGATGGTCGATCTTCCCGACAAGGGTTGTTGAGTAAATGGTGAAAAGTAGCGGCTAAAAACGCAATGGTCTTCCCTGTACCAGTTTGTGCTTGGCCGGCAACGTCTTTTCCGTCCAACGCCAAGGGTAGGGTTTTAGCCTGAATCGGGGTGCAGAAGTCGAACCCTTTTTCGGTGAGTGCGCCTAACACCTTAGGGTGTAGCGGAAATTCGCTAAAGCGCTGTTCTGTTAAATGTGTTTTGCTCATCCGGTAAGCATATCAGGTTAAAGTTAAAATAATAAACAACACGACTTGAAATAGATCCAATCTATCGCCATATATAGTGTCTGAACTGAAAGCGACCCAACCCTATATTTTTGGAGCAATCGATGAGCGACAAAATTGTCCACGTGACAGATGCCAGTTTTGAAGACGATGTATTAAAAGCCAGCGGCCCTGTGCTGGTTGACTTTTGGGCGGAGTGGTGTGGCCCTTGTAAAATGATCGCGCCAATTCTGGATGAAGTTGCTGGCGAGTTCGATGGCAAACTAACCATCGCTAAATTAAATATTGATGACAATGCCGAAACTGCACCGAAATTCGGTATTCGCGGCATTCCTACGCTGCTGTTGTTCAAAGATGGCAACGTGGCAGCGACTAAAGTTGGTGCTTTGTCAAAAGGCCAACTCGTTGAGTTCATCAACGAAAACTTGTAATAAAAAGAGTCATAAAGGCTTGCTGTGTTAAATCGTTAGCCTTTATGACTATCTTTCTGGACGAATCCAATTATAGGTGTTACTTTACATCTAACTGAGTTCCCTTCTTGCGGCTTATTTGGCCGGGAAATTCCAAAGTCTTTTCTCCGTGGTGCGCAATGCGCGTCACTATGCAATTTACTTATTCCAACATAACCGACGTGTAGCAGATCCCAAGATGCACCTAACCGAGTTAAAAAATACCCCAGTATCAGAGCTGATTGCTCTAGGCGAAAGCAAAGGCTTGGACAACCTGGCCCGCTTACGCAAACAAGACATCATTTTTACCATTCTCAAAACACATGCTAAAGGTGGCGAAGATATCTTCGGTAGCGGTGTGCTAGAGATTTTGCAGGATGGTTTTGGCTTTTTACGTAGTGCCGACAGCTCTTACTTGGCTGGCCCGGATGATATCTATGTTTCTCCAAGCCAAATTCGCCGCTTCAATTTGCGAACTGGTGACACCATCGCTGGCAAGATTCGCCCTCCGAAAGAAGGTGAACGCTATTTTGCCCTGTTGAAAGTCAATGAAGTCAACTTCGACCGCCCTGAAAATTCCCGTAATAAAATCCTCTTTGAAAACCTGACGCCATTGCATGCTGCTGAGCGGATGCGGATGGAGCGTGGTAATGGTTCAACAGAAGATATTACTGCGCGAGTTCTGGACCTAGCATCGCCAACTGGTAAAGGCCAGCGTGGTTTGATTGTGGCGCCACCAAAAGCAGGTAAAACGATTCTGCTGCAGAATTTGGCACAATCGATTGCTGCTAACCACCCAGAATGCGAACTGATGGTACTGCTGATTGACGAGCGACCAGAAGAAGTGACTGAGATGAAACGTTTGGTCAAAGGTGAAGTGGTTGCTTCTACTTTTGATGAGCCAGCGAGCCGTCACGTGCAAGTTGCTGAAATGGTGATTGAGAAAGCCAAGCGCTTGGTTGAACACAAAAAAGACGTGGTTATCCTGCTTGATTCCATCACTCGTTTAGCGCGAGCCTACAACACGGTGATCCCTTCGTCTGGTAAGGTTTTGACCGGTGGTGTTGACGCTAATGCGCTGCATAAACCAAAACGTTTCTTCGGCGCGGCTCGTAATGTAGAGGAAGGTGGTAGCTTGACCATCTTGGCAACTGCATTGATCGACACCGGTTCGAAGATGGATGAAGTGATTTACGAAGAGTTCAAAGGCACCGGTAATATGGAAGTGCATTTGGATCGTAAAATTGCTGAAAAACGCGTGTTCCCAGCGATCAATATCAATCGCTCCGGCACTCGCCGCGAAGAGTTGCTTACCACCCCTGATGAGCTTCAGAAGATGTGGATTTTGCGAAAAATCATTCACCCAATGGATGAAATCAGTGGTATGGAATTCCTCATCGATAAGTTGGCAATGACCAAAACCAATGATGATTTTTTCGAAGCGATGAAGAAAAAATAAGATTTAGCGGTCTTATCAAGGGCAGTAGGGGCTAAATGCTAGCTTTTACTGCCCTTTTTAGTGCAGAATGGTCGATTAATAAGCAGCCGGCGAGTGCTGCACTAATAACTAACTCTACCTCACCACACAAACTGGGATTTGGCCAACGGATGAAAACTGCCATGAAGGCGTTGAGTGTCGGCATCGGGCTGCTCATTTCGAGCTTAGCCTGCCAGGCCTCTGATCTCAGTGATGAACTCGCCCATAGTACAGATTTCCAGCAATCATTTGCCCAAGCCCGGCTTGATCCGCTTGCTTTAGAGCCAACTCATTTAAATCAAACTGCGTCTAATGATGCTGCGATTGAGCTAGCAGTGCTGCAGCACATGCAACATCTAGCAGCGCAAGTGATGCCTCTGACCGAGGCTCAGCGATCTTGGGCGATACGTTGGCAAAATAGTGGTCATCAGTTGATTCAACATACCGCAGAGCTGTTGATCACTCGAGCAAATCAGCGAGCCATCCCTTCTTGGTCTGACTGGCTGGTGTTATCGCAACAGCGACAGCTGTATTGGTTAAGTCGGCAAGATTTTCCCGCATGTGCTGTGGATGGTGTGTTTGATGGCGTCAACTCTACTGTCTTAGCTGCGTTAGCACTGCGCTGTGAGCGAGCTGATTTACTGCGACAAGTGATCGCCCGCGGCGAGCGGGAAGCGACCTTAAATAGCCTGCGCGAAATACCACAGCGTTTCGATCAAACCACGGCTAAGCAACTGTTAGTTGAAGCTGCCAAGCATGGCGACTTGGCTGTTGCAGCAATGCCGGTACTGGCCATTCACTTCGGCCCGGATGCGGACGTTCAGCAGTTAATGGTTGATGGCCTTTATGACGAGCGCATTGGCCCGGTGTCTGCGGTGTCGTTGGCCAAGTATGGTAGTCAACAAACGCTTCAGGAACTACATCGTAAATTGCAGTTGAAACAGCTTGATAGCCCGGCCGACCGTTTTGCCAAACTGGCAATTGAACGAAGTGGCTATGTGCTTGAACCGTTGGCGTTGCATCACCGTTAAACTGCTGAGCAACCTAGGGTTGCTTTCATAACCTCACTATACTGACTCCTCAACTTTTCTACGTGGCCATTATGAAATACAAGGATCTGAGAGACTTTCTCGACCAACTTGAGTCGCTCGGCGAACTAAAGCGAATTTCACAGCAAATTGACCCTAATTTGGAAATGACTGAAATTGCCGATCGTACCCTGCGAGCCGGCGGTCCTGCGCTGTTGTTTGAGAATCCAAAAGGGTTTGATATGCCAGTATTGGCTAACCTGTTCGGCACCCCGAAACGGGTCGCGTTGGGCATGGGCCAAACTGAGGTGAGCGCGTTGAAGGATGTTGGCAAGCTATTAGCGTCACTCAAGGAACCTGAGCCACCTAAGAGCTTTAAGGACGCTCTGCAAAAACTGCCCATGTATAAGCAAGTGCTTAATATGCCAACCAAAGTATTAGGCAAAGCACCTTGTCAGCAGATTGTTGTTGAAGGCGATGACGTTGACCTGACTAAGCTCCCGATCATGACCTGCTGGCCTGGTGATGTTGCGCCATTGGTGACTTGGGGGTTGACCATTACCCGTGGACCGCGCTCAAAACGGCAGAATCTCGGTATTTATCGCCAACAGCTACTCGCCAAAAATAAGCTGATTATGCGTTGGTTATCCCATCGCGGCGGAGCGCTGGATTTGCGAGATTGGCAACAGCAACACCCGGGGGAGCCGTTTCCTGTGTCTGTGGCGCTGGGCGCCGATCCAGCAACCATTTTAGGGGCAGTCACGCCGGTCCCTGATACCATGTCAGAATATGCTTTTGCAGGTCTCCTGCGGGGCAATAAAACTGAAACTGTCCGATGCATCGGTAATGATCTGGAAGTACCCGCGAGTGCTGAGATTGTGCTCGAAGGTGTGATCGAACCTGAGGAATTTGCGCCAGAGGGACCATATGGTGATCACACCGGCTACTACAATGAAGTAGAGCAGTTTCCGGTATTCACTGTGCAGCGCATCACCATGCGCAAAGAGCCAATTTATCACAGCACATACACCGGCAGGCCGCCCGATGAGCCAGCGGTCCTTGGCGTCGCTTTAAACGAAGTGTTTGTGCCTATTATACAAAAGCAGTTTCCGGAGATTGTTGATTTTTACTTGCCGCCAGAAGGCTGCTCGTATCGGTTGGCAGTGGTCACCATTCGAAAGCAGTATGCCGGTCATGCCAAGCGGGTGATGATGGGTGTTTGGTCGTTCTTACGGCAGTTTATGTACACCAAATTTGTTATTGTTTGCGACGATGATATTGATGCTCGCAATTGGCAGGATGTCATTTGGGCGATGACGACGCGAATGGATCCGGCGAGGGATACCACCCTCATCGAAAATACCCCGATCGATTATCTTGATTTTGCTTCTCCGGTTGCTGGATTGGGATCGAAAATGGGAATGGATGCGACCAATAAATGGCCAGGCGAAACCGATCGTGAATGGGGTGAGCCGATTACTATGAGCCAAGAAGTAAAAGATCGAGTGGATGCCATTTGGGATGAGCTCGGCATTTTAAATGGCAACAACTAAGTTGCCTTATCTGGAGTAACGATGAAACAAGTGACTTGCACGGTAAGCCGTCTAGAGGCGCTGACGCCTTTTGTTCAGCGTGCAATTTTGACCCCAACCGAAGCGGTCGAGTTCTTACCTGGGCAGTATTTAATGTTGCACCTGTCAGATGAAGACAAGCGACCATTTTCAATAGCTAGCGCTAATTCTGCTGACGTATTGGAGCTGCATATTGGTGCTGGGCGAGCAGATAGCTACGCAGGGCAAGCCATTGACTATTTGCGTGATAATGACCAAGTAACGGTTTCGTTGCCGGGCGGCGATGCCTATTGGCATCCTGAGCGTCATGAACCAACCATTCTGATGGCTGGCGGCACAGGCTTTTCTTACGTTAATAGCATCTTAATGAGCATGATCGATGTGCCGCGCCGTGAGCCGTTGGTGTTGTACTGGGGTGTTCGCAAAGAAGCCGACTTGTACGAATGGCCACGCATTGAACACTTGGCGGCGAACCATGACTGGTTAACCGTATACGCCGTGGTTGAAGAACCCTCTGCCGGCTGGCAAGGAAAAACGGGCCAGGTTCACCAAGCAGTATTAGCCGACTTTGCTGATATGAGCGAATACGACATCTACATGGCCGGTCGATTTGAGATGGTTGGTGTAGCACGCGATGCATTTCTCGAACGTGGCATGCTGCGCAAGCGGATGTTTTCCGATGCTTTTGCCTTTATCGAGTAGCATCGATCACGACAAAGCAACGGCTTTGCGATAGGCCTCAAGGGCGCTGCTATAGTTGCCGTTTTGCTCCATCGAAGCGGCTAATGCTAGGTAATCGCGACGATTACTTAGCTGCCGCAGCGCTTTTTTCAAATGGTCGCTGGCTTCGTCAAAATAACGAGCATGGAGCGCGGTAATACCCACCAAGCTGGCGCGCAGGGCTTCATCGCCTTTTGCTCGTTTTTTTACTTCCTGCAGTTTTTGTTCTGGGTCCGATACTGGCAACTGCAACCACTCATCTAGTAGCGTTTGAGTCGGTGCTTTCAGTAGTGCCAGATAAACCAGCTCAGCGGCCTTGGGGCCGCCGCCGTGGCGGCGCATTGCACGGCTGAAACTGGCCAGAATATCGCCGTTTTGTTGGGTCTTGCTGGCCAGTGATTGCCAATAACTCATGGTTGGCTCGACACCTTTTTGGCTCGCTAGCAACTCAAAGTAATGGCCGTAAGCATTAACTTCTGTTTGTGCCAAGTAATCGGCTGATAACTGACTGTACTTTTTAAGCTCAGGCAATATTTGCAGCCACTCCGGCCACATTTCTAACACTTGATACAACTCGCTGAGTTGAGTTAGCAACGATGCATTTTTAGGGTTGTGGCGATGCCATTGCTCCAGCAAGCCCAAAGCTTCGCGCTGACTTTGCGGATTATCTGCCAATCTCGCCTTGGTCATCGCGATTGCTAGAGAATGGCGGCCGGCATCGCCGACTTGAGCGAAGTACTTTTGACTGCGCTTATCATGACCAAGGCGTTTGGCTGCCTCTGCGGCGACTAAATAGTTTAGCTCTGGGCTATGGCTATGATCGGCGCTTTTGGAAAGTAGTCGCTCCGCACTCTTCCAGTCTTGTGCCGCGACTGCGACTAAGCCGTCGGCTGTTTGCTTCAGTGCCAACCGCTGCTTGCGATTGCTCAGCCATAACACCGATTGGTTGGTTACTCGGAGTATTTTCTTAATCAGCCACTCAGTGACAAAAATCACCACAAACAAACCGATCAGAGTGATGACAAAACTCACGACCGTCATTTCAACCGTGGTTTCTCCCAAGGCAATCAATACATAACCTTTGTTGCCGCTAGCAACCGGGCCAAACACCATGGCTGCAGCCGCCGCGACCAACAAGACGATCACCCGAATCATAGGACACGCTCCTCGTCAGTGGTCGCAGATTGTGGCTCGTCTGTCGGTTCGGCCTGCTCGGCTGGCGACTCAGGTTCAATTTCTGGTTCGATTTGTTGCTCGACTTCTTGCTCGGTCTCTGGCGTTTGCACAGCTGGGTCAGATGGAGCTTCGGTCGGCTGTTCTGGCTGAGCTTGCGGTTGTTCCGTGTCTGTCGATGGTTGTGACTCTGCGTTGTCAGAAGTGGCGGCGTCATGGTCTGTTGCCAGCAGGCCGATAATGAGTTGGCGACTCTCCAAGTCGTCTGGCAGCTGTAAACGAACTGGCGAAATCGCCAGCTCAGCGAGCGTTTCGCGAACGTACTGAACCGCGCTATCTGAGTTATCAAAATACTCTCTGAGCCAATCATCGCTTTGATTAAGGGCGTTGCTATAGAGTTGCGGCTGATTGCGCAGTGCTGCCAGTTGTGCTTGTTGCAATGTCAGGCGAATATTCGCACGGAGATACCAACGTTGTTCTGGCGGCAGCAATGGCGTCGCGCCATCAGCACGGCGATTGACAGCAATAAAGCCATCAACAAAGTGACGCCAGCTTTGCATCAAATTTTGACGCCAATCAGACGGATCATTGGTCACTGCCTGGTCGTTCTGAGGACCAACACTGTCGGGAATTTCAAGGGCATTTAGGGGTAACACATCGAGTTGGCTAATTAAGCCATCGAGCGTCAGCGCGATACCGTCGATATCGACCCGAGGCAGAGCACCAAGCGTGGCGATATCGTTACTTAAACTGCGGCGCAGCGACAACAACTGTGGATCGCGTAACTCTGCAACGCGAAGATCTGCGCTTTTCAACAGCGCCTTGGCACCATTGACATCGCGCTCCATCCACAATTTTCGAGTCGCCAACCGGATCAGGTAGTCGACTTCGGCCAGCAACCACTCATTGGATTTACGGCCATCAAGTTGTTGCAGACGTTGCTCCATTCGTTGCTGAGCTAACATGCTATCGGCTAACTGGGTTTGAAACTGATCCAGCGATTGCTGCTGATTTTGATTGGAGGTCGTCAGCTGTTCAAACACGGTAATTGTTGCTTGTTGGCGGCGCTGAAACTGTTCGCTAAATTCGGCAAACTGTTGTTGATTCTTCTGCCACTCTGGCCACACCATGGTGACGGCGAACAGGCCCAAAATAATCGCAGCAAAGCTAATCAAGCTAAAAACCAGCGCAGTCACGGCAACACCATTACCCGGCTTTTTCGTCGCATCCTCAGTGGCGCTGCGTTCGGCCTCGTCGGTGAAGGCTTGCTCGACCTCCTCTGTGGTTGGCGCCGAGGATTGTTCTAAGGGCTGTTGCTCGTCTTTGGTGGCTATTTCTGTTTGCTGTTTTTCTGTCATATTGATTTAGCCTTGTTCATCGCGGTCAGCAATGTCTCTTTTAGCGCCCGATTATTGGCGCTAGGACTGATCAGGATTTGGTTGAAGCCCATCGTTCGGGCTAAATTTGCCAGTCGCTGGCTTACCGTGATCAGCGTGTTTGAGTATAGCCACCTCTGCTGTGATTCATCGCACAGCGCTTGTAAACGACTCAATTGCTCTCCGCTGGTGACTATCAGATAGCTTATGTGTTGTTGCCAGTATGGAACCAACTGACTGGAATTTAAAGTAATTGCCGATCTTTGGTAACACTCGCAGTAGTTTACCTTGGCACCACGCTCGGAGAGTTGTTGAGCCAGCAGTTCGCGGCCGCTTTGACCACGCAAAATAACAATGTTTTGTTGGTTTACATCGGTTAGTTGCGGCAATACCAACAAACCCTCGCTAGTTTGTTGTTGCGGCGCAATAGCGTTCACACCGACTTGCTGCCAGATACCTTGAGTGGCCTGACCGACGGCAAAATAGCTCAAACGGTGCGGCCAACAGCTCGCCAACTGTTGATTGGCGAATGACACGGCATGCTTGCTGACGGCAATGACCTTATCGGCGGCTGCCAGCATATCTGCTAGCAATTGCAAATGGCGCCCTGGCTGTATGGTAAATAGTGGCTGGCTGACGGTCTCGATGCCATCAGCAGCCAGCAACTGCTGCAATTCGTCGCATTCTTGCTCAGGGCGGGTCAGCAGTACCTTAGTCATTGCAGCTTAGCCTGCGCAGCCTTCTAACAGAGGCTTAGCGCCCAGCTCCAATAGTTTTTCTGCGACTTGTATACCTAGTGCTTCTGGCTCTGAGGCCGGCCCGCTTAATACACAGCGGAGTATGGTCTGGCCGTCCATACTGCCCACTAAGCCAGTTAGTGTTAGCTGGGAACCATGATGCGCGGCTTGTCCAGCGATCGGCACTTGGCAACCACCTTCTAAGTGGCGGTTCATTGCTCGCTCGGCGCGAACACACAAGGCGGTGGTTTGACAATGTAGTGGTGCTAGCAGCGCTTGAGTGGCTTGGTCGTCCTCGCGACATTCAATACCAACGGCACCTTGGCCTGCAGCTGGTAGGCACAAACTATGGGGCAGGTGTTGCTTGATTCGTTCCGGCATTTCGAGCCGAATCAAGCCGGCACTGGCTAGAATGATGGCGTCATATTCACCATTGTCGAGCTTGCCCAAGCGGGTACCGACATTGCCACGCAAGTCTAAGATCTCTAGGTCAGGACGAGATGCTTTGAGTTGGCACTGGCGTCGTAAACTAGAGGTGCCAACACGGGCGCCATGTGGCAACGCATCGATGGTTTGATAATCGTTGCTGACGAAGGCATCGGCGCTATTTTCTCGTGGGCAGATAATCGGCAAGCTGAAAGGTTCAGGTAATTCCATCGGTACATCTTTCATTGAATGTACCGCGATGTCAGCTTCTCCTTCCAACATAGCCACTTCCAACTCTTTGATAAACAGCCCCTTACCACCAATCTTGGCCAATGGCGTATCAAGAATTTTGTCGCCTTTGGTCACCATGGGAACGAGTTCGACTTTAAGCTGCGGATGATAGTGTTGAAGTTGTGCTTTTACATATTCAGCCTGCCACAAGGCTAACGGACTTTTACGAGTGGCGATGCGGATCAGAGACATATAACTTTCCATTTAGCGTCATAGCAACATGCTATCACTGCCCTTACCCAGACCCAAGCTTTGGTACAGTTTACCTTGGGGTGTTAAGTTGTTAGCATGATCACGTTTTACCCAAGGTACCAGCCTATTTATGTCGCCGTTTTGTTGCCATTTAGTTAGTTATCCCTGTCACCGGGTTGTGGTGAGCTGATGGATACCAATGGTATTGAAATCGAGCAACGTATCGCTCGACTTGAAGCGCTTAATCAGCAGCGCCTCAATCGTGCGCGTCTTATCCTCACCGAATCCGGCCTTAAAGTCTTTGAGTTGATTGCGCCGCTATTGCATTTCAATCACCCTGATTTGCCAGGCTACGTTGGTGGTAGCTGCCCTGCTGGTATTCAAAATTATCACTTGCTGGAAACCCAGCGCCGCTACTTGTCTGAATGGGAGCATTTTCGCCCCGAACTGACCGATGACAGCGCTATTCTCGGTGTGTTCTGTATGGGCAGTACTGCATCGTTGGGCCAGTGTTGTGATTCTGACCTCGATGTTTGGGTGATTTACGATTCCAATCTGAATGCTCATCAGCGCATGTTGCTGGAGCAGAAATGTCAGAAGATAACGGCCTGGTCCGCCCAAATGGGTATTGAGGCGAATTTCTTCTTGGTCGATCCCGAGCAATTTGTGCGTAGCCGCCAACAAGTGGTAACCAAAGATAACTGTGGCTCGACTCAAAACTGGCTGCTACTCGACGAGTTTTATCGCTCTTGTGTTCGCTTGGCCGGTTGTAATTTGGTTTGGTTTTTGGTGCCGGTTGATTGCGAAGAGCAGTATGCTGAATATGTCGCGGCACTGTTTGATCAGCAGCTGATGGATCCACGCGACTGGGTCGATTTGGGCGGCATTGCTCGCGTTCCTGCGGAAGAGTATTTCGGCGCAGCATTGTGGCAGCTCTATAAGGGCATCGATTCGCCCTTTAAAGCGGTTCTCAAAACCTTACTGCTGGAATCCTATTCACACCAGTACCCTAACACCAGTTTGCTGTGCCACGAGTTCAAACAGAGCTGGATGGATGGTTGTTGTGACCCGTTGGGGTTGGATAGTTACCGTTTAGTATTGGAACGCGTCAGCGACTATTTGCGCGAGCAGAATGACTGGGCGCGATTGGACTTAGCGCGGCGCTGTTTCTATCTCAAGACCTGTATGTTGCTGAGCCAACCTGTCGAAGAGCTCAATTGGCAGGTGATTGGCTTACGCTACCTGATGTCTGATTGGCATTGGCAGCATGAGCTATTGGTCGAGCTTGATCGTCGTGAACAATGGAAAGTCGAGCACGTCAGAAAAGCTTACCGCGAGGTTCTTGAAGCCTTGATGGTCGGGTTCCGCAAATTGATTGAATTTGCCCGCCGTAATCAAATCAGTGAAGCCATTAACCCGGAAGACATCGGGGTGCTATCGCGCAAACTGTATGCGTCGTTTGAGATGACGCCGAGTAAGGTTGACCTCATTAACCCAAATATTGCGCCGAGCTTGTTTGAACCGGTTATCACCTTGGTTCAGGTGCCAGAAGGCCGCCACAATCCTGCGGGCTGGTATCTGTATAAAACGCCATTACGGGCCAGTAGTATGATTGGTGCGAAGCATCAGAAACACACCGATCATTTATCCAAGCTGTTAGCGTGGGCCTATTTCAATGGCATTGTTAACCCTACGACGCAAATCAATATTCATGCGCCGGATAGCAATATCACGGTTGATGCAGTGCGCCGCATGGTGCGTGATCTAAGTTCGGCGATGCCGGTCACTTTTGCTGCCACGCGCAAGGAAGAGCTCAGTAAGCCCAGCGAAATTCGTCAATTGATGCTGTTCGTTAACTTATCTCATCCGCAGGCGTATGCTGACCACGAGTTGCCACTTGATGCCACGCCAGAGAGCCATAGCATCTTTAGCCTTGGCGACGACGAAGAAAATTTGGTTCAAAGCATTGATATGTTGTTTGTCAGTAGCTGGAATGAGATTCACAGTTACCATTTCGCTGGTAACGAAGCGATTCTTGATTGCATGGTGATGCTGACATCGAAAATGCACAAGCAAGCAAACATACCGATGCGCAGTGATGTGTTTTGCTACTCACAACAAAACCCAAATTTGATCGGCCAGCAAGTCCGCCAGGTACTGCTCGATTGCATGACGATGCGTCTGGATCGCTCAGGTTCAGGTTCCGATTACCGGCTGTTTACCCTCGGTGGCGAGCGCCATGGTTTGTTCTTTGAGCGGCGCTCGGTTTACAAACATAAGTTAGAAAATCCGGTCGATTTTTATCGCCATATTTCTCACAACAAGATTGGCGGTCGTGATCATGCTTCAGGTGAGTCGGCCGATAGCGTTGCGCCAACTATCGTCGAAAACCATGCTAGTGAAGGCTTGGTGCAGTTCTTTTTTGAGCAGGGCTTAGAAGGCTTCAACATCTATGTGGTTGATGAGGCCAATCAGGTTGAGCTGTATGAACACTTCAAAGGTTCGAAAGAAGAGCTGGTGCAAAGTGTCAATCGTTTCTACTCATCGTCAAGACAACAACAAAGCGATGAAGAGGAGCAAAAAGTGAACTTCAACCTGCCGCAGTTCTACGAAATCGTCGAACGTAACGGCAGTAAGCACATCTTGCCTTACGGTGCCGGCGGCAGCGTGTCGCAGTCAGTCAACCTTTAGCGAATCTTAATCGGCTCGCCAGCTTGTTCGCTGCAAGCGTTGTTGAAAATATCGAGAAAGTTCTCGCCAGTTCGATCATCCAGCCAAGCACCATCAACATAGTTAAAGTGATAGCCGTTTTTGCGTGTCGCCAGCCACAGCTGATGCACCGGCTCTTGGCGGTTAATAATCACCTTTGAGCCATCGGCAAAATCAATGGTCAAAATACCTGCCATCATCTCGTAATCGATATCGGCATCGATTTCGTCAAGTTGCTCTTCAATGGCGTTCAGCTGCTCATCAATCAGGGTATGAAATTCGGTGTCGTTCATAGATCAGTCACAATGGTTGCAATTGTTGATTTGAGTGCGATTATAGAGGCCATTCTGACAATTTCTATAACTGAGAGTGGAAACAGATGCGGAACAATCTGCGGTCACGACTGGTAGGGGCAGCTTTGCTGGCCTTAATGTTTAGTCTTTCAGGCTGTGGTCAGAAGGGGCCACTTTATTTGCCTGAAGAGCCTCAGCAACAACCTCAGCCGACTGACGAGCCTGAGCAACCAGCGACCGAGCCAGCTTAAGGGCCTTGACCCCACTGGCACCAGAATCTCAAGGAGTACTTTTTGGACCATTTTAATTATCAGGACAACGGCCAACTGTTTGCTGAACAGGTTCCCGTTGCCGCTATTGCCGAAACTTACGGCACCCCTTGTTATGTGTATTCACGCGCTACCTTAGAGCGTCACTGGAAAGCGTTTGATGATGCTGCTGGCGATCACCCTCATTTGGTGTGTTATGCGGTCAAGGCTAACTCCAATTTAGCCATATTGAGTGTGCTAGCAAAGCTGGGTTCGGGCTTTGATATTGTCTCTGGTGGTGAGTTGGCTCGTGTGCTTGAAGCCGGTGGCGACCCAACCAAAGTCGTGTTCTCTGGTGTCGGTAAAACGGTTGAAGAGATTGAATACGCGCTCGAGGTCGGGGTTGGCTGTTTTAATGTTGAATCTGAGCCTGAGTTGCATCGCATTGCCAAGGTGGCTGAGCGACTAAAAAAAGTAGCGCCAATTTCGGTGCGGGTAAATCCAGATGTTGATGCTGGCACTCACCCATACATCTCAACTGGTCTGAAAGAAAACAAGTTTGGTATTGCCATCGAGCAGGCCCCTGAAGTTTATCGCCAAGCGGCGGCATACCCGCAGTTGAAAGTGATTGGAGTCGATTGCCATATTGGCTCTCAGCTCACCGAATTAGCGCCGTTTTTAGAAGCGCTTGACCGCTTGTTAGTACTGATCGATCAGCTTGCATCTGAAGGCATCGTCATTGAGCATTTGGATGTTGGCGGCGGTTTAGGTGTGCCATACGATGGTGAGCAACCGCCACATCCAAGTGAGTATGCTGCGGCATTGCGCGAGCGCTTAGCTGACCGCCCCCATCTCAAACTGGTATTTGAACCGGGCCGGGCGATTGCTGCTAATGCTGGCGTTTTGCTGACCAAAGTTGAATTCCTCAAGCCTACTGAAGCGAAACACTTCGCTATTGTTGATGCGGCAATGAACGATCTGATTCGCCCTTCGCTCTACAGTGCTTATCAGGCGATTGAACCGGTCGATCGGAGCTTAGAGCGAGATTCTGCGCTTTATGATGTCGTTGGCCCGGTTTGCGAAACTGGTGATTTCTTGGGTAAAGACAGAGAGTTAGCGATTGCAGAAGATGATTTGCTAGTGGTGCGCTCGGCCGGTGCATACGGTTTTTGCATGTCGTCAAACTACAATTCAAGACCTCGTCCGCCGGAGATTTTAGTCGATGGTGACGAAACAATTGAGATCCGGCGACGCGAAACCTACGCAGAACTATGGAAAGGAGAGGTAGTGCTGCCGTAAACTAGCGCCATAGATTGAATTAGAATATTGCATTCATGCCGCTAGAGTTTTCTAAAATGCATGGTCTGGGTAACGATTTTATGGTCATCGACAACGTTACCCAGAACCAATACCTGTCGCCCGATCAGATCCGCCGCTTGGCCGATCGTAATTTCGGGGTTGGCTTCGACCAGTTGCTGGTCGTTGAGCCGCCATATGATCCTGATATGGATTTCCACTACCGTATTTTTAATGCCGATGGCTCTGAAGTGGAGCAATGTGGTAATGGTGCCCGCTGTTTCGCTCGGTTTGTTCGCATCAAAGGCTTAACGAGCAAACATCGTATTGGCGTCAGTACTGCCAAAGGCAATATTTTGCTGCAAGTTGAGCGCGACGGCACGGTATCGGTCAACATGGGTAAGCCCATTTGGCAACCTCAGGACGTGCCGTTCGCAGCTGATGAGCTTGCCGAGCACTACATGCTAGATGTGGCTGGCCAACAGCTCAAAGTGGGTGCCGTTTCGATGGGGAACCCACATTGCGTGACCATTGTTGATAACTTGAAAAACTTAGATATCGACACCTTGGGACCTGCGATTGAGCAGCACTCGAGATTTCCCGAAGGGGTCAACGCTGGCTTTATGCAAGTCATGAATCGTGGTCACGTGCGGTTGCGAGTGTATGAGCGCGGTGTTGGAGAAACACTAGCCTGTGGCACTGGTGCTTGCGCAGCGGTTGTTGTTGGTCAGAAATTTGGCTTGTTGGATAAGCGAGTGAAAGTAGACTTACCGGGCGGTACCTTGCAGATCCGCTGTGACAGCGACAGCCATCCGGTGCGCATGACCGGCCCGGCAAAGCATGTTTACGATGGAACCATTAACATATGAGTCATGATGCCACGTCAGATTCAGCAGCAGCTGAACCGCTCCAAATCGGCTTGGATGATCAACAAGTCAAAGCTTACTTAGAAGCGGATCCGCAGTTCTTTGAGCGCCAGAGTGACTGGCTTGCCAATGTCCGCTTTACTCACACCCAACGCGGCAGTATTTCGCTAGTGGATCGGCAGCTCGACAAGTTGCGTGAGCAAAACACCCTGTTGCGTGAAGAAATTACTGAGTTAATGGCCATCGCCAAACATAACGAGGCGATTTACAACAGTTTTTGTCAGCTCTATGTGGCGTTGCTGCCCTGCCAGTCAATTAATGAGATTCACCAAAAAGTGCAGCAGATACTGACCGATCTGCTGGGGCTCAGTGCCATTACTATGTGGCCGTTGTCGGGCCAGCAAGATTGGGTACCTCGGCGCAAGCCTGTCGATCATGAAGCGTTAAAAGCGCTGGCTGACCGACGCTTGAGCCATCAACCCTATTACTTTGGTCGACTCAACGAAATGGACAAGGCGCTATTGTTTGATGACCAGCCCGTAGAATCGGCCGCATTAATGACGTTAGAAGACGAGTCCATATTGTTGGCCTTTGGCAGCACCGATAGCAGCCATTTTAATCCTAATCTTGATGTCTTATTGCTTGATCAGTTGCGGCTTTTGCTAAGCGCGGTGCTGAAGCAATTGCGCGAACGTCGCCATGGCTAAATCCTTGCGCCAGAGCTGTGATGATTTTTTGCAACACCTGCGGGTGGAGCGCCAATACAGCTCGCGCACCTTGGATAGTTACAGCCGTACCCTAGGCCAGTTCTGTGATTGGGCCGAGCAGCAGCGCTTGGCTCTGATGACTGATGTCGTTAATCGGCATGTCGAACAGTGGCTGGCCGGTCAGCACCGAAAGGGCAAAAAACCTCGGACTTTGGCGCAACAAATGTCGACGCTGCGCAGTTTTTTTCTCTATGGCGTTAGGCAGCAGTGGCTGAGTGTCGATCCCACTCAGGGCGTGACAACGCCAAAAGTTAATCGTCCGCTACCGAAAAACTTCGATGTTGACCAAGTCAATCAGTTGCTGCAAGCGTCGACCGACGATCCGCTTGGTGCCCGCGATGTGGCGATGATGGAAGTGCTTTATGGCGGTGGTTTGAGGGTCTCAGAGTTGACGGCACTTGACCTTACCGACATCGATTTTGACAGCGGCGTTGCGACTGTCACCGGTAAGGGGAGTAAGACGCGCTTGGCGCCATTGGGGCGAGCCGCTGTTCAAGCCATTGAACGTTGGTTGCAATTTCGCAATGACTTTGCTCCGGCTGATCAGCCGGCTTTATTTGTTAGCAAGCAAGGCCAGCGGATAAGCGAGCGCTCGGTGCAAAGCCGCTTAGCTAAGGCTGGTATCGAACAGGGCATTAATGCCAAGGTTCACCCCCACAAGCTACGCCATTCGTTTGCTACTCATATGCTTGAGAGTAGCGGTGATTTGCGAGCGGTACAGGAGTTACTGGGTCATGCCAACCTTTCCACGACGCAAGTTTACACTCACTTGGATTTTCAGCATTTAGCCAAAGTCTACGATCAGGCTCACCCGCGAGCGAAACGTGCAGCAAACAACAAAACGGATAATAAATAGCTGGTAAGGAGAATAATGATGCGGGTTTACAAACGCTGGCAACGGCCGTTGGCAATTAGTTTTGACTTAGACGATACCCTTTATGACAACGCGCCGAACATGGTTAAAGCCGAGGCTGAGCTTCAGGCGTGGTTAACTGAGTTGCATCAAGACTTTGCTGCTATGTCGGTCGTCGACTGGGCCAAGTACCGGCGCCAAGTGGCGTTGCAGCATGCCCATTTAGGTGACGACATGACGGCCTTGCGCCGCGCCGCTTTACAACAAGCTTTCGCCGCTCGGGGCTTTGCCGCCGCCGACAGCAAGCGATTGGCAGAGCAAGGCTTTGAGCTGTTTTTGCATCATCGCAACCAATTCCAAGTGGCAAAAGATATCGTGGCATTGATGCAGCGATTGAAAACCCGTTACCGCTTGGTTGCCATTACCAATGGCAATGCTCAACCTCATTTAATCGGTCTTGATAAGGTGTTTGACCACATTTTTTACCCGTTGGCAGGACAATATCGGGCCAAACCTCATGTCGACTTGTTCCGGCTGGCAGAGCACAAATTGGCAATCAAGCCTCATCAAGGGCTGCACCTAGGCGACCATTTGATCTCCGATGTTGCCGGCGCTATTGGTGCCGGTTGGCATGCGGGCTGGTTTAATCCCGCTCAGACTCAGTTGACGCCGAGCCAGCGGGCCTTGGCATTACCCCATTTAGAGTATTCGCGACTTGCCGAATTAGTTGATGTGCTGATGGCTTAGGCCATTCGCATGTACTGTATATTCATCCACTAAAACCCGCTATACTGCCGCTTTCGATACAGTAAAGGTACTCAAGGCGTGGATGTCAGTGAATTACTCGATGGTTTGAACGATGCTCAACGCGAGGCGGTTGGCGCCCCAGCGTGCACTCAACTGGTGTTGGCGGGTGCTGGCTCCGGTAAAACTCGAGTACTGGTCCACCGAATCGCTTGGTTGATGCGCGTTGAGCAGGCATCACCGTTCTCCATTATGGCGGTGACCTTTACCAATAAAGCGGCTGCTGAGATGCGCGGCAGGACCGAGAGTTTGCTGCGTGGCCAACTCAATGGCATGTGGATTGGTACCTTTCACTCATTAGCTCACCGTCTGTTGCGTACTCATTTTCAAGAAGCCGGGTTACCGCAAACTTTTCAAATCCTCGATAGTGATGATCAACTGAGGTTATTGCGTCGCTTAATCAAAGCCCTTGGCCTTGATGAAAAAAAATGGCCTGCAAAGCAAGCCAGCTGGTTTATCAATGGCAACAAAGATGAAGGGCTGAGGCCTCAACACATCGACAGTCATGGCGACCCGACTACCAAAACCTGGTTGCAGGTTTATGAAGCCTATCAACAGGCTTGTGACCGAGCTGGGTTGGTTGATTTTGCTGAGTTGTTGCTGCGTGCTCACGAGTTGTTTCTGAAAAATCCAGCCTTGCTGCGGCACTATCGCGATCGCTTTCGCCACATTTTGGTCGATGAATTTCAGGACACCAACCGTATCCAATATGCTTGGATTCGGCTATTAGCAGGTGACAGTAACCACGTCATGATTGTTGGTGATGACGATCAGTCGATTTATGGTTGGCGCGGAGCGCGGGTCGAAAACATTCAGAAGTTTCTTGATGAATTCCCCGGCGCACGGATGGTCCGGCTAGAGCAAAACTATCGCTCGACCAGCACTATTCTCAAGGCCGCCAATGCGGTGATTGCCAATAACTCGGATCGATTAGGTAAAGAGTTATGGACCGATGGTGAAGATGGTGAGCCAATTGCCATCTATGAAGCTTACAACGAACTCGATGAAGCGCGTTATGTCGTTGGCCAAATCCAGCAGTGGCAGCAGTTAGGCAATGCGCTAACAGATTGCGCAATCTTATATCGCTCCAATGCTCAGTCGCGGGTGTTGGAATCGGCCATTGGCCAAGCGGGCGTTAAGTATCGGATTTATGGTGGTGTGCGATTTTTCGAGCGACAAGAAATCAAAGATGCCATGGGCTATTTGCGGTTGCTGAGTAATCGCCGTGATGATGCTGCTTTTGAGCGGGTGGTGAATACTCCGACACGGGGTATTGGCGACACCTCGCTGGAGAAAATTCGCCTCAATGCCCGTGAGCATGGTTGTTCCATGTGGCACTCGGTGTTGATGATGTTAGAAGCGAAAACCCTCAAAGGCCGGGCGGCAACATCGGCGGCGCGCTTTGTTGATCTCATTGAGTTTCTTGATCAGCAGGTGGCCGATAAGCCGTTGCATGAAAAAACAGATGTCACCATGCGTCATTCCGGCCTACTGGCAATGTATCAGGCGGAAAAAGGCGAGAAAGGACAGGCCCGAGTAGAAAACCTTGAAGAACTGGTGAGTGCCGCAAAGGCATTTGTGCCGAGTGAAGACGAGCAAGAAATGACCGAGCTTGATGCCTTTTTAAGTCATGCGGCGTTGGAGTCAGGGGAGGGCCAGGCCGATGAGTTTGATGATGCGGTGCAGTTGATGACGCTGCACTCGGCCAAAGGTTTGGAGTTTCCACTGGTCTTCATGGTTGGTGTGGAAGAAGGCATGTTCCCGAGCATGCAATCTGGAGAAGATCCAGAGCGCCTCGAAGAGGAACGTCGACTTTGCTATGTGGGTATGACCCGAGCGATGCAAAAATTGGTGATTTGCCATGCCGAAAGTCGTCGTTTGTATGGTAAAGAAAGCTTTAATCGGCCCTCGCGCTTCTTACGTGAAATACCGGCCCAGCTGGTGAATCAGGTCAAGTTGACGACGCAAGTGAGTCAGCCAACCATGGCCAATCGCTTTCACCAAGAAGCGGAACGTTTTGACGATGCCGGATTCTATTTGGGGCAGCGGGTCAATCATCCGAAGTTTGGTGATGGCACCGTTACTAACTACGAAGGCTCTGGTCCGCAAACTCGGATCCAGGTCCACTTTGATGACGTTGGCAGCAAGTGGCTAGTGATCGCTTATGCGCGTCTGTCAGCGATCTAGTGTTACACCTTGAACTGCGCCATCAGCTGGGCCAAGCGATTGCTTAGCTCAGCTAAATTGCGACTCATTGCTGTGGTGGTCGATGCATAACCTTCGGTCTCACCGGCGGCATCTGAGATACGGGTAATGCTTGAGTTAATGGATTCACTGACGCTGGTTTGTTGTTCAGATGCACTGGCGATTTGTTCGTTCATGGAGCTGATTAAGTTGATGGATTCAGCGACTTGGTCAAGTGACTGTTGCGCTTTGATGGCTTGCTCGACCGCCAGTTGACCGCCATCACGGCTGCGAGTCATCGCTGCAATAGCATCATTGGAGCCGGATTGTAATCGTTCGATCATCGACTGAATTTCTTCCGTACTCTCCTGGGTGCGACTGGCCAATGAACGGACTTCATCGGCAACCACAGCGAAGCCGCGGCCCTGCTCTCCTGCTCGAGCCGCCTCAATGGCAGCATTGAGAGCCAGCAAATTGGTTTGCTCGGCAATTCCTCGAATCACATCAAGGATTGATACAATCGAATTGACATCATTGCCCAACGACTCCAATGCATTGGCACTTTGATCTATTTCATTGGCCAACTGGCCAATTGCGAGGGACGTCTGCTCGACGATATCGCGCGCTTGGTTGCCATCTTGATTGGCTTGATTGGCAGCATGAGCTGCTTCCTCGGCTGCCCGCGCTACTTCAACTGAAGAGGCACTCATCTCGTTCATTGATGTCGCAACCATGTCGGTTTCACTGCGCTGTGCTTGCACTGAGTCATGTGTCCCTGCTGCTGAGCGATCCATTTCTGCGCTGGTGGTTGAGAGTTGGCCGACAACGTCCACGATTGCCTCTATGGTGCGATGTACTTTGTCGACAAAGAGGTTAAATGCCTTGCCTAAATCGCCAATCTCATCGTCGTTTACTATGGTTAGCCGCTGAGTCAAATCGCCATCACCTTGAGCAATTTCATCAAGACTATGATGGACGTTGATGATCCGGCGAGTGACATAGTTGGCCATGTAAGAGCCGATAAACAACACTACCAACAACACGCCAATGGCGATGACGAGATACCAAAGTAGTGCCGACATTACGGTTTGATCGGCTTCTGCTCTGGCAGACTCGATAGCACGATCGATGCTATCGATATAAACCCCAGTTCCAATCATCCAATCAAGTTCAGGGACCAGTTTGGCGTAGCTTAGCTTAGGCAATGGTTTGCTTGCTCCGGGTTTTGGGAAGCTGTAGTAAAGGAATCCTCCACCTGACTGAGCTTGTGCGATCAGTTCGGCGATGAGCGGCACACCATCTGCGTCTTTCAGGTCAATGAAGTTATTGCCAAGGCCCTTGGTATTCTGGCCATTGATCTTGCGAACGCCAGAGGAGGTGTAGGCAAAAATATAGCCATCGCCACCGTAGGAAATCGGCGAGAGCAGCTCAAACACTTGCTGCTCCTTCTCGACGTTAGTTAGGTCTGGGTCTTTGAGGATGTGCTGGATGACATCGACACTGGCGTCGACCATGTTCTCAAGGCGATTTTTTTCAGCTTGCTCTAGGGTGTTTCTAAATGTCGCTAGGTTGCCTTCCTCAACGGCGCGCATGTCGTTATAGGTCAGTGCCGAGGTAATCAGAAAAATGAGTAGGGCCGGCAAGGTGCCGAGTAAAACAAGCTTCAGTCGCACAGTCATCGCAGCTGACCTCTGATTGATGCTTAACGTGCGAGTTAGTGGCTCCCTCCATTCGCGACAAGATCTGCGATTCCTAGCTACTTGTGTTAAGAATTTTTTGCAGTTGGTTGTGTTATTAACATAGTTGGTTCCACCAACTAGGCCCAATGAACAGGGCCTAAATGATTCTCAATTGAGGTGTTGGTCAAAAACTAATAGCGCGAAGGCGCGCTGGTTTGATGTGTCCGTGTGATTCACTACTGTGGCGCCAGTCAGTTGGCGGCTAAACTTTGAATTGCGCCAGCAGCTGGCCAAGACGCTCACTCAAACGAGCTAAGTTGTCGCTCATTTCTGTTGTCGCTGCAGCGTGGTTTTCTGTTTCGCCAGCCGAATCGGAAATTCGTGTGATACTGAGATTGATCGATTCACTGACACTGGTTTGTTGTTCAGAAGCGCTAGCGATTTGTTCGTTCATCGCGCTAATCAGACTGATGGCATGGGCCACTTCGTCAAGTGAAGTTTGGGCTTTGGTTGCGTTCTCTACCGCTTGTTGACCACTGTCGCGACTTTGAGTCATGGCTTCAATGGCATCGTTTGAGCCCTGCTGTAGCCGCTCAATCATCGACTGAATTTCTTCGGTACTTTCTTGCGTGCGGCTAGCCAACGATCGCACTTCATCGGCAACCACCGCAAATCCGCGCCCTTGTTCGCCAGCGCGAGCCGCCTCAATGGCAGCATTGAGAGCCAGCAAATTGGTTTGCTCGGCAATTCCTCGAATCACATCAAGTATTGAGACAATCGAATTGACGTCATTCCCGAGTGATTCCAAAGCATTGGCGCTTTGATCGATTTCTTGCGCCAAACGGTCGATGGTGTTCGAGGTTTGACTCACCACACCGTGGGCTTGAGCGCCATCATTGCTGGCCTTGTTCGCGGCCTGGGCTGCCTCTTCTGCACTTCGGGCAACCTCAACCGCCGATGCGCTCATTTCATTCATTGAGGTTGCCACCATGTCGGTTTCGGTGCGCTGGGCCTGCACTGAATCGTGAGTGCCTGAAGCCGAAGCCGCCATTTTTTGTGCTGTATCAGCAAGCTCATTGACGACGCCGAAAATGGCCGCAATGGTTTGGTGAATCTTATCGACAAACTCATTAAACGATTGCGCCAACTTGCCAATCTCATCATCGTTTTGAATCACCAAGCGTTGGGTCAGATCGCCATCGCCTTGAGATATTTCATGCAAGCTGTGTTGCACGTTGACGATACGCCCCATCATTTTGTTGGCAAACAAGGAAGCAAGCAGCGAAATCAACGCCAGTGACACCACCGCAATGCCAATAAACCACCAGACGGCTTGAACAACCGAGGCATCAGCCTGTGCTCGGGCCTTGGCAATTTCGCGTTCAATGTGATCGATGTAAATGCCAACGCCAACTACCCAGTCCAACTGAGGAATTAACAGCGAATAGCTTAGCTTTGGTTCTGCTTGTGATTGCCCCGGTTTGGGGAAGCTGTAATAGGTGTAACCACCGCCACTTTGTGCTTCGCGAACGATCTGCTGAATGAAAGTGACACCGTTGGCATCTTTCAGTTGGAGAAAGTTATCGTTAAGACCTTTGCTGCTCGCACCAAGCAAAACCCGAGTACCAGAGGGGGTGTAGCCAAAGATGTAACCGTCAGCACCAAATTTAACGGATGAAAAGCGCTGATAGGCTTGTTGTTGTTTCTGCTCTTTGCTCAACCCATTGTTTTGCAGAATATCATCGAGGCTGCTAACACTGGCCTCAACTAAGGATTTGAGTTTCAGTTTTTCGGCTTGCTCCAGAGTAACACGGGTGGTTTCTAGCTCTTTTTCCGCCACTGCTTTCAATTCATAAATTGTCAGCAAAGTCGCTATAACAAACACCAATAGCGCAGGAATGGTGGCCAGCAGAATGACTTTGATGCGAACCGACATAATAACCTCAGGGATGCTTAGGTAGCTGAATAAAGCGACCTAACTACATAACAATGCAGCGCTTTAACATAAGCGCAACACAACTGTTCCCAGTCTAGCAGTGGTTTTTGAGGACTATATGAAAGGTAAACGAAATGACTGTGCGATCAGCGATTAATTTGATTTGACGCACACCATGCGGCAATGAGAGGTCCGACCGGATGAGGACATCCGGTCCGTTATTTAGGCTTCGAAGTGACCGCTATTGTCATTCGAGTTCGATGGCGGGTTTTGATTATTGTTGTTGCCGTTGCCGGGTCCATAACGATTTGGACCCGCTGTGCCGGGCATAAATCCGGCTTCAATCAGATACCAAATGGGGCCAATCAGCGGAATGAATTGAATCATTACCCAATACCAAGGACGGTCGCGATCTTGGAAACGTTTAATATCAATTGCCAGCTTGGGCCACAGCAACACTAGGTTTATCTTCCAACCGAAGCTCATGACGGCGTCCAATGCTGCTTGATCTTCTGGATTGCGAGTGAAGCGTTCGAGCACCTCGCTGCCGAAGGTCACTAGAAGCAGGGTGCTCACTGCCAGCATGGCCAGTTGGCAAAGCCAAAATGTTTTGCGATTGATTCGGCCGCGGAATGAAAACACCAGCCAGTTAAAGTAGTTCATCGATTTCTTGTTACCCAGTTTGTGTCTAGCGTTGCCGATTGACGCGAGTTGTCCGGCTTGTGCGTATCCCATGCCAACTAAAGACAACTAGTGCGCCCCAAATAAAGGCGAAGGTGATTAGTTTGTCGATGGTAATGGCTTCGCCATACATGGTGGTGGCTAGTATAAACATCAAGCTGGGGCCAATATATTGAAAAAATCCCAAATGCGACAGCGGTAATCGTTTGGCAGCGGCAATGAAGCAAAGTAAAGGGGCGGTCGTGACGACACCGGCCGCAATTAGCAGCATATTAGTCATGAGTGGGTGGTCGGCCATCGGTAGGCCAGTACTGCTGGCACTCACCAGATACCACAAGGCGATAGGAGCTATTAACGCCGTTTCGACCCACAACCCAGAGACGCCGTCGATATGAACGCGTTTACGCAGCAAACCATAAAAGCCAAAGCTGACTGCCAGCACCAGTGCAACCCAAGGAACAGAGCCAAAGGTGACTACTTGAATCATCACGCCGATGGCGGCTAGCGCCATCGCAACCCACAGTAAACGAGCCAAACGTTCTTGCAGAAATACCATGCCCAAAGCGACATTAACCAGAGGGTTGATGTAATAACCGAGTGATGCATCAAGCATTCGGTCATTATTGACCGCCCAAATGAAAACTCCCCAGTTGACGGCAATGAGTGCCGAACTCAAGCCGAGCAGAGCAAGTTTCTTCGGCTCCTTGAGTAGCTGCTTGATGGCTTGCCAACCGACATACCAAGACAGCACTGCCAGCAACAACAAAAATGACCAAACTACCCGGTGGCTGACCATCTCGAGGGCGGGAATGCTTTGTAAAGACTTAAAGTAAATGGGCGCGATGCCCCACATGGTGTAAGCCAAAACGGCAAATATTGCCCCTTGGCGCGCGACTGATTGCACGATGCTGCTTCCGCTAATGATTGCCGCGCGAGTTTAACTCGGCGCTAAAGCTGATCGCAATTGAAATCAAGGCGCCAAGCGCTACGAATAGTCAGCCCACCATGTAGGTACCTGTACCAAAAGCGATATGAGTATCTTGCTCATTGTGCAGCTCCATTCGTGCTACTGCGACTTTGGTGCCGGTTCGAATAATGTGAGAGGTCACGGTGAATTGCTTGCCCCAGCCCGGACGTAGGTAATCGACACGCAAATCAATGGTACTCATTCGCGCTAGTTTTTCGTTCAGCTGCTGCTCTGGCATTGCTGGCATCCGAGCCAGCGCGGCGGCAAATGTGACTGCTGCGCCAGCGACGTCGAGTGCAGTTGCAATAACGCCACCATGGAGAATTTTGTGTATCGGGTTGCCAATAAGTTCGGGTTTGGCGACAAATGTTAGCTTTGCTCCGGTCGGGTCATACTGCTCGACTTTGAGGCCAATGACTTTGTCAAAGGCCATGCCCTGATCAAACAACTCAGCCACTTTGTCGAGATGGTCGGCGGGGTTGATTAGTTCCATGGTGAAGTTGTCCTGCGATACCCATTGATATCGAACGAGAATAGTGGACCGACCAGTTGTGTCCAGTCGATCCCGATAAAACTGTGAGTTGAGCTGCGATTATGATTGACCCATATTAAGCCGCTGGCGCGGTCAGCGTACCGGCCTGATAGTCAGCAATGGCCTGATCGATTTCTGCTTGGCTAGTCATCACAAACGGGCCATATTGCACGATTGGCTCATTGATTGGGGCTCCGCTAAGCAACAGCAGTTCGCTGCCCGCTGCCATTTCAAAGCGCAGATCGCCTTGTTGGCCAAAGCGTAACAGGGACCCTGCTGAACCTCGCCAATTAGAAGCCGCCACTGCGATGTTCCCTTCGGCGATGTAAATCATGGCGTTGCGACCACAATCTTGAGCAACGGTTAGTACCTTACTGTCATCTGTTGGGTTACTGAGGTACCAAATTTGTGGCTTAGTATCGGCAATTTCTTTGTTACTGCTGACGTGCTGACCATTGATTTGGCCCTGACCGGCAATGGTCCGCACCTCGATGCCGTCAATGCGGGTGATGGCGATATCCTCTGCCTCTACATTGTGATAGTCAGGCGCCATCATTTTGTCTTTGCTGGGCAGATTTAACCACAGCTGGAAGCCACGTAGCTTGCCGTCGGTTTGTTTCGGCATTTCAGAATGAATTACGCCTCGACCTGCGGTCATCCATTGGGCTCCGCCGTCACGTATACCGCCGATATTGCCCAAATGATCTCGGTGTTCAAAGTGCCCCTGCAGCATGTAGGTGACGGTGCGAAACCCGCGATGCGGATGGGGCGGAAATCCGGCAATGTAATCATCTGGGTTATCCGATCCGAAATCATCAAGCATCAAGAAGGGGTCAAAGCGGTCGGTTCTGATCCCGCCAAACACTCGTAACAGGTTGACGCCGTTACCATCACTGGTGGCCCGAGCTTTAATCACTTCGACTACTTTTCTATCTGTCATGATGGTCTCCTCGCTCAGCCGACAGCCAATGCGGCGATTTGTTGTTCAGCGCTACTAATAGCATTGCTGCGACTGTCATCACCCATGTTTAGACCTTCGGCAAAAATCATGGTGACCTGATTAAGACCAATAAAGCTCAGCATGGTTTTGACGAAGCTCTCAATGGTATCGGTGGGTTGATCGCGGTGCACTCCACCTCGAGTGGTGATGACATACACAGGCTTGTCGGTTAGCAATCCAACAGGGCCATTTTCTGTGTATTTAAAGGTATCACCGGCCCGTGCGAGATGATCGAACCAGGCTTTTAGCATCGACGGTACTTGGAAGTTGTACATTGGTGCGGTCAGGATAATGGCATCGGCATCGCGAACTTCAGCGATTAACTGATCACTATAGGCCACAGCCTCGTGCTGCTGCTCATTGCGGTCAGCTTCTGGAGTCATCAATGCTGTAATGTGGGCGCCATCGACGTGACGAATCGGGGCCGCTGCAAACGACCGCTCGACGACATTGATCGCCGGATAGGTAGACAACAATTTCTGCTGCATCTGATTGGCAAGTTGGCTGCTGACGCCTGCTTCGGCAAATACACTGGAATCGATACGAAGTACGTTGTTCATGTTGAGCTCCTGAAATCATGGTTGGCGAACTGACAATTTGATAATAGAGCTATTAAGTCGATTGAATGATGCTAATATTTGCTCAAATTAATCGAAATTATTGATGGATTATGTTGGGTGACTATTGTTAGGACATTTGTTTGGCTGGTGATGTGTCTGTCACTTTTGATTGTCACTTGTGGCGTCAGTTACCAAGTCAACAAGTTAGTTCAGTTCGGCTACCCGTTTTGGTATGAGGTCATTGCCATCGACGCCCATATCAAGCGCTATGCGCCGCTCAACAAGATGAAGCGCAAAGATTTTCACCTCACGGTAAAGCATCAACATCTTGCCCTGTTTGAGCAGATCAATGATGCCGTGCATGACCAGCCCGATCAGCTTGCCGAGATTCGATACACCACCAACAGCGGTAGTAAGCCATTGCTGACCGATAGTGAAGTCACGCACTTGCGAGATGTCCACTTGTTGCTGCGAGACTTCAATGTGCTTTGGTGGCTAAGCACGCCTGTCACCTTCATTCTATTGTTTCTTTATTGGCGATCGCGATTACGGCTGCCAAGTGTTCTAATGCAACGAGGCATCGGTCTAGCTGCTGGGTTGGCTTTTGTTGTGAGCTATCTGGTGGTTGGTTTTGATGCACTCTATACCGAGTTTCATCAACGTGCTTTTCCGGTCCAACATCAATGGTACTTTGAATACTATGAGTCACTCATGACGACCTTACTCAAAGCCCCGGATCTATTTGCTATTTGGGCACTGCAAATAGGTGGTTTTGCTTTGTTAACGTTTGTTGCTGTGTTGGTTGGACTTCAGCGACGACAAAGTCGGATGGTACCACTATGACAATGCCACGCATTTCACTCGAGCAATGGGCGACCTTTCAAGCTGTGATTGATTGTGGCTCTTTTGCCAAGGCGGCCGAAAAGCTCAACAAAAGCCAATCCGCAGTTAGCTACATCATCAGTAAGATGGAGCAGCAACTACCGACGCCAGCGCTGACCCAGCAAGGTCGCAAAGCGGTGTTGACCGAAGCCGGCCAAGTTCTCTATCGCCATGCGAGCAATTTGCTGGCGCAGGCACAAGCGTTGGAGCAACATGCTGGCTACCTCGCATCTGGCTGGCAGGCTGAAGTGACTATTGCGGTTGATGCGGTAGTTGACATGGCACCCGTCGTCGCTGGCATTGCCAAGTTTTCCAAAGCCCACCCAGAGACCCGAATTCGAATCTTAGAAACGACCCTGTCGGCAACGGATGATGCGTTGCTCGAACGACAAGCGGACTTAGTGTATGCGGTCCGGGTATTACCAGGATTTCTCGGCAAGCCGGTGGCCACCAGCTCGATGATTTGTGCGGTTAGCCCCCAACACCCATTGGCTACAGTCGACCATTTGGTAAGTTCTGACGATCTGCGCCAGTATCGCCAGTTGGTGATCCGAGATTCAGGCGTCCGGCGACCAGTCGATGCAGGCTGGCTGCAAGCGGAGCAGCGCTGGACCGTGACCTATTTCGGTACGGCGATAGATATCGTCAAGCAAGGGCTGGGTTTTATCTTCGTTCCCACATCACACATTCATCGGGAGTTGCAAAGCGGTGAGCTTATCGAAGTGCCATTAGCGTTTGATGCTAAGAAGTCATTAATCGTCAATCGAGTGCTGGCCTTGCAAGACCGAGCTAATCCCGCGGTGATAGCACTTGCCAATGCCATTGACGACTGTTTTGTTGGCGCTTCGTAATCCGGCTCACAGATTGATTTATTGATCTCTTAAAGCAATCTGTAATTTCTATACTTAGATTTCTGCCGAAATATAAGTTGGAGAATCATGTGAAGAAACCCGATAGGCCAGATAACGAAGCCGCTAGGTTAGTTGAGCTGCGCTCTTTGGATGTGCTTGATACTCCCAATGAAGAACGATTTGATCGAGTAACCCGAATGGCAAAGCGGGTGTTTGATGTGCCTATCGCCGTGGTGTCATTAGTTGATGATGATCGTCAGTGGTTTAAGTCTTGCGTTGGTCTCGATGCCTCAGAAACTTCCCGAGATGTATCGTTTTGTGGCCATGCGATTTTAGATTCTAAAGTCTTGCTGGTTCCGGATGCACTCAAGGATGAACGATTTTTTGATAATCCTCTGGTGACTGGTGAGCCCGGTATTCGCTTCTATGCCGGTTGTCCATTGCGTTCGGTGTCCGGCGGTCGATTGGGTACGCTGTGTATCATTGACACTGCGCCGCGAGATTTTTGTACCGAAGAAATGGAAACATTGGTCGACTTGGCGTCCATGGTCGAGCGTGAATTGTCGGCTTTTCAGCTGGCGACCACCGATGAACTGACTGGCATAAGTAATCGCCGAGGCTTCGCAACCTTGGCTCAACACAGCATGAAGATGTTTGCCCGTGAGCATATCCCCGCAACGCTGGTGTTTTTCGATTTAGATCACTTCAAAGAAATTAACGATACATTTGGTCATGCCGAAGGCGATCGGGCTTTGCAGTGTTTTGCTGAAGCAATGCGTGAGAATTTTCGTGAGTCGGATTTGTTTGCTCGTATCGGCGGTGATGAATTTGTCGTGTTGTTCACCAACACCCGGCGACAAGTGGCAATGGCGGTACTGAAAAAGTTTGCCGATGCGATCAAAGCATATAATGCAGAGAGTGAACGTGGTTACGATATTGAGTTCAGCTGCGGTGCCGTGCAATACGACCCACTGAAGCATCCCTCAGTTGATGCGCTTCTTGCCGCCGGCGATGAGTTGATGTACCACAACAAGCATTCCATCCAACAACTCTTTATTTAACCATTAGTTATTTAACCGCTGATTTTTCGGGCTAGTCAGCAATAGCAAAGGCTTTGTACAATCGCGCCATTGTTACGACGTAATTGCTAAAGCAAAAATGACTACTCACTTCGACTCCATTCAAAGCAAGTTTGATCGGCTGCGGAAAAACAAGCTGTTCGAGCTGCTCGTTATCGCCGTAATTATCTTTTCTGCCCTAATGATCGGAGTGAAAACCTTCGATATACCCAACTGGCTTCACACTGGCTTATCGGTTCTCGATTGGGGCGTTACTGTTTTTTTCCTGATCGAAATTACCATTAGGTTCATTGGTGAGCCAAGAAAGCGAGATTTCTTCAAAAACGGTTGGAACTTATTCGATACCTTTGTGGTGACTTTGTCACTGATACCGGTTGGCAACAACGATATGGCGTTGATTGCTCGCTTGGTACGGGTGTTCCGAGTGTTGCGTATGGTGTCCATCATCCCCGAGCTGAGAATGCTGATTAACTCGTTGCTCAAAGCCTTGCCGCAACTGGGGTATGTGTTGCTGATGATGTTTGTCATCTTCTATATCTATGCGGCGGTTGGCACTACTGTGTTTGCTTCAATTAACAGCGAATTATGGGGTGATATTGCGATCTCCTTGCTGACCTTGTTCCGAGTGATGACGTTCGAGGATTGGACTGATGTGATGTACGAAACCATGACAGTTCATGGCTGGAGTTGGATGTATTTCTTGTCGTTTATTTGCCTAACCGCATTTGCCTTCTTAAACATGGTGATCGGTATCGTGGTCAATGTTATCGAACAAGAAAATAAGGAAGCAGATGCTGCTGAGCATGCTGGCGAACCAACCATTGTCGATGTGCATCGCGAGCTGTTGGCGCTAAAAGCGCAATTGGCAGAGCAACAGCGGCGCTCGTAGTCACTTGGGATGATGAAGCGCGTGAAACGGCAGCTTTTTAGCTGCCGTTTGTCATTAGGCTCACAATAGATTTTTCTGCTTGATCAACGTAATGCCCGCCAAATAAGTTGGCGTGATTGAGCAGGTGGTAGAGGTTATAGATTTGATGCCGGAGGCTGATTGGTTCGGATGCTGGCCTGATGCTCCGGTAAGCTTGATAGAACGGCCTTGGAAAACCACCAAACAGCTCGGTCATAGCAATATCTGCTTCCCCATCACCAACATAGCAAGCAGGGTCAATTAGCAGTGGACCGTACTTGTCGAACATCATATTGCCACGCCACAGATCGCCATGGAGCAGCGAAGGTTTGGCTGGTAGGGTGTTGACAATGGATTCGATTAATCGACACAGCTCTGCATGAGTGACTGGTAACCTCATTCGCCCCTCAAGTAACGACAGTTGGTAGCCGATGCGCTGTTGCGAGAAAAATTGGCTCCAACACTTGCTTGTTGAGTTGAGCTGTGGGGTGCTGCCGATGTAGTTGTCGGCATTAAAGCCAAACCGGTCGTTCGCGACTATTGAGTCTGTTGGGGTGCAATGCATTGCGGCTAGTTGCTCTGCTGCTAATTGCCAGTCTGATGACTCCGGGTTTGTGGCCTCATGGTACTGGAGCACCAAAAACGCATGCTGCTGGGTGCAACTGGTGACAATAACGTTGGGCGTGCGAATGGTATTGGTCGCTGCCATAGCGGCCAAGCCCAAGGCCTCTTGCTCGAACATATCCAAGCGCCCAGCATCATTCAACTTGATAAACAAGTCTCCTAGGTTGGTCCGCAACCGAAAAGCCTGATTGATGTCGCCACCGCTTAGCGCTTGAGTAGCAGTGATTTGTAAACTGGAGCCAAGAGCTAGCTTTAACTGCTGTTCAATGTGATGCCATTGCATACCCTGTTATCCGTTGTTATAGAAATTGATCGACCATATAAATATTCAGAGAAACAGCTGGTTATCACTGCCAATCTCGATATTACCTGATTTGCCATTGCTGGTTGATCTGCAACCGGTACAATAGCCAGTTCGATTATTCTGTGCTTACACCTCGCCTGCTTTGGAAATCATGCTCGCTGATCCTATTTCAAGCCCTGCTCCTGACTTACTGCCACAATTGCAGCGAACTTTGCAAAGTGTCTTCGGCTATGGCGAATTTCGCCCTGGTCAGCAAGATGTCATCTGCGCTATTTGCAACGGTCAGGATGCGTTGGTGATCATGCCAACAGGCGCCGGTAAATCATTGTGTTACCAGTTGCCGGCGCTAGTGAAAAAGCGCTTAGTACTGGTGGTTTCACCGCTCATCTCATTGATGAAAGATCAAGTCGACTCGATGCAAAACATGGGCATTCGCGCCGCTGCTCTGTATGGCGATATTCCGCGTGAACAACAAATTCAAACCTTGAATGACGCGCATCACGGTGAGCTAGATTTACTGTATGTCTCGCCAGAGCGAATTGTTCGCGATCGCTTTCTTGAGCGGTTAGCAGAGTTGCCACTGGCCTTTGTCGCTGTCGATGAAGCCCACTGTATCTCACAATGGGGACACGACTTCAGGCCCGATTACGCTGCTCTCGGGCAGCTCAAACAGCGCTATCCCAATTTACCTGTGATGGCGCTGACCGCCACCGCCGACGCCGCGACGCAACAAGATATCGTTGAGCGTCTTCAACTCAATCAGGCGTTACTTCACGTTGGCAGCTTTGACCGACCCAATATTCGCTACACCTTGGAAGATAAGTATCGGCCACTAAAACAGCTCGTCGATTACTTGAACGAGCGGCGGGGCCAAAGTGGCATTATTTACTGCGGTAGTCGAGCGCGTTGCGAGCAAGTCTCGGAGCGCCTAGCCAATCATAAGATCAACAGTGCGGTTTACCATGCTGGACTTGAGCCGGAGGTCCGTCATCGAGTGCAGGAGCAATTCTTGCGTGATGAGGTCGAAATTGTGGTGGCGACAGTGGCATTTGGCATGGGCATCAACAAGTCTAATGTGCGCTTTGTGGTTCACTATGACATGCCAAAGAATATCGAGTCCTATTACCAGGAAACTGGCCGAGCAGGTCGAGATGGTTTGCCGTCAGAAGCGTTGATGCTTTATGACCCGGCCGATCGACAGCGTATTGTCGGTTTTATTGCCAATATCGAAAACCCAGATCAGCGTCAAGTGGAGCAACACAAACTTGATGCCATTGGCGCTTTTTGTGAGGCTCAAACCTGTCGCCGCCAAGTGCTGCTCAATTACTTTGACGAGCCTGCTCAGCAAGCCTGTGGTAACTGCGATGTTTGCCTCAATCCGCCTAAGCTTTACGATGGCTTGAATGATGCGCAGATGGCGCTTAGTTGTGTCTATCGCACCGAGCAAAGTCATACCGCCCATCACATTGCCGATGTGCTGCGAGGCTCCGATAACGAAAAAGTTCGTCGTTTGGGCCACCACGAAATCAGTACTCACGGTATTGGTATGCAGCACAATCATGAGCAATGGCTATCGGTGATCCGGCAATTGGTCCATTTGGGCTTGTTGCGGCAGGACGTCACGCGCCATGGTGCACTGATGCTGACTGAGGCCGCCAGACCTATTTTAAGAGCCGAGCAGGGACTTCAGTTGGCAGTGCCGAGACTTCGGGTTAAGGACAAGCGTTCATTGCAACTTGGATTGAACGATGACGATCGACCGTTATTCCAGCGCTTACGAGGGGTTAGGAAGACGCTTGCTGATCGCGATGAAGTGCCGCCATATGTGGTGTTCTCTGATGCCTCGCTGGTGGAAATGGCCGAACAAAAGCCAACCAACGATAGTCAGTTTCTGGCGATTTCTGGGGTGGGGCGGACTAAACTAGCCAAATATGGCGATGAGTTTCTCACCGCCATTTGCGCCTACTTGCTGGAGCGTTAATCGTCGCTGCTAGCGACAAACTTGTAGGTCAAGCCGCCAAGCCCGCCACCGATAATCGGCATCAACCAAAATAGCCATAGTTGCGCGATAGCCCAATCTCCGACAAATAGGGCAACGCCGGTGCTGCGAGCTGGGTTCACTGAGGTATTGGTGACCGGAATACTGATCAAGTGGATAAGGGTCAAACATAAGCCAATGGCAATCGGCGCAAAGCCAGCCGGTGCGCGTTTGTCGGTCGCTCCCATGATGACAAAAAGAAACATCATGGTCATCACCACCTCACAGACAATTGCTGCTGTCATGCCATAGCCACCGGGTGAATGAGCGCCAAAGCCATTCGAGGCAAAGCCGCCAGCAACAGAGAAGTCGGCAGAACCGGAGGCGATGACATAAAGCACCGCACCACCGGCAACCCCGCCAATGACTTGAGCAATGATGTAAGGGCCAAGTTCTGCAGCAGAGAATCGTCCGCCCAGCCACAGGCCTACCGATACTGCAGGGTTCAAATGGCAGCCGGAGATATGGCCGATGGCATAGGCCATGGTCAGCACCGTCAAGCCGAAGGCTAAACTAACGCCCAACAGACCGATACCAACATCGGGAAAACCAGCAGCCAGAACGGCACTTCCACAGCCGCCTAGTACCAACCAAAACGTACCAAAGAATTCAGCGAGTAGCTTTTTTGACAATGGCATAACGAAGTCCTTTTATAAGCTGGAGTATGAGGATAGAAAAAAGAAGTATTTCGTCGCCAAGTGTAGACATGATTTAATCAGTCCGTTGTTTTTTGTCGTATCAGTTTGCTGATGACAATAGGAATGCAGGGAGTGAGTGGGTGGAAACGTGGCAGTTTGAAAATTCGTGGTTTAATGAGTTGGTGGGTACTTACTCGGAAGTGTCACCAGATGCTATTAGCAATCCCACACTGGTCGCATACTCAGATTCCACCGGGCGGTCATTGGGATTAGCCGAACAGCCTGCCGCCGCCGATTTGTGTCGTTACTTCTCTGGTCACCAATTGCTTGCCGGTAGCCAGCCCATTGCTCAAGTTTATGCCGGTCACCAATTTGGCCAGTACGTACCACAACTCGGCGATGGCCGCGGTTTGTTGTTGGGGCAAATTCGCAATCAACAGGGCGATTTGGTTGACCTGCACTTAAAGGGCGCAGGGCAAACGCCCTACTCCCGATTTGGCGATGGTCGAGCCGTGTTGCGATCCAGCATTCGCGAATTTCTTGCTTCAGAAGCCCTCTCTGGGCTGACTATTCCAACTACCCAAGCTCTGTGTGTGATTGGCAGTGACACGCCTGTGCAACGCGAAGAACTGGAGTCCGCAGCAACCTTGTTACGAGTGTCCGACAGTCATTTACGCTTTGGTCATTTCGAGTTCTTTTATCATCGCAACGAGCATGACAAATTAAAGCAGTTAGCTGATTTTGCCTTGCGCCATCACTTTCCAGATTGCATCGACCAACCAGAGCCCTATGCTGCAATGTTTCAGCAGGTGGTGGTGAAAACAGCACAGTTGATTGCCAAGTGGCAAGCCGTGGGCTTTACCCATGGGGTGATGAATACCGACAATATGTCGTTGCTGGGACTAACCATTGACTATGGCCCATATGGCTTTATGGATGGTTATCAAGCCGGCTATATTCCAAATCATTCTGATCATGGCGGCCGCTATAGCTACGCCCAACAACCGGGGATTGGTCACTGGAACTTACAATGCCTGGCGCTGGCTTTATCGCCTCTAGTTACCAAAGAGCAGTCGCAACTTGCGCTGGAGCATTATCAAACTGCATTGCTTGGCCGTTACAGCCAATTGATGGCCGCCAAATTCGGGCTCAATGAAATTCAGCAGAATGATGGTGAGATGCTCAATGGATTGTTTACGCTGATGCAATCTGAGGGGCAAGATTTGACTCGAACCTTTCGTCAGCTAAGCCACCAAGACGTCAATCAGCAGCACTCCGCGATGGAAGATGATTGGGTTGACCGCGACGGTTTCCGTCAATGGTGGCAGGCCTATCGCCAGCGTCGGATCGCCCAAGGCGACATCGAGCATTGGCAGCAACAGATGCTACTAACCAATCCAAAGTATATTTTGCGCAATTATATGGCGCAGCAGGCCATTGAAGAGGCCCAGTCGGGCCGCTTTGATGAGATAGCGCGACTGCAGCAAGTACTGGCTAGGCCCTATGATGAGCAGCCTGAGTATGAGCAATATGCGGCGCTGCCACCGGATTGGAGTCAGCACTTGGAAATTTCATGCAGCAGCTAGATGAGGCCGTCAGCTTCTTTTACTCGGTCAATTGTGAGGAACAGCAAGATGTTGAGCTGATGGCTCAACGGCTCGCTGTTGTGACTGGAGGTGAATTGTCCGATCAGAGCTTAGGGGCTGATGTTTGGTTTGCTTGTTTGCATCTTCCGGATGGCTTGGTTCAGCTCCATTACGACTGGTTAGCTGACGGCTTTTGGCTGAGGCCAACGGGGTTGCTTGCTTCCGAGCCCGTTCTTTGGCAAGCGCTAATAGAGAAAGTGAAGTTGGAGACAAACAACAGCTAGCTCTGGCTGTAACATTGTTACGTCGATACTATACCGTCCAAGCAATCGTTTTGAGTTAGCTAGAGACAATCTCAAAGCGCATTTTTATGTCACACACGGAAGCCATTGACTCATGTCCGACGTTCTAAGCCAACTCCAAACTCGTTATCAAGACTCTGCCCAATTGTCGTTTTCCGCGACTAATACTGGATTAGTCATGGTGACCATTGAAAATGATTTTGCTCGCGCTGAGATTTGTTTGCATGGTGCTCATGTCTGCTCGTTTCAGCCCAAAGGCCAAAAGCCCGTGCTTTGGCTGAGCAATGATGTCCAGTTCATACAAGGAAAAGCCATTCGTGGCGGGGTACCTGTGTGTTGGCCGTGGTTTGGGCCGCATCCAACAAACAAAGAGTTCCCGCAGCATGGCTTCGCCCGCAATCAAAACTGGCAGTTATCCGATACCATGCAGCTTGCTGATGGCGCGACCGAGCTGGTCTTTACCTTGACCGATTCAGAACAATCCCGCCAGCTGTGGCCACATGCATTTGAACTTGCCTTGAAGGTCACCGTTGGCAAACAACTTCATATGGAACTGCTCAGCACCAATACTGGCGATGACGAAATGGTCGTTGGCGGCGCTTTGCATTCTTACTTTGATATTGCCAGCATTGCCCAAACTCGGATTCGCGGCCTCGATCAAGTGACCTATGATGACAAAGTGGCCGTGCAAGATGGACTGATTCAGCGCGGTGACATCATTATCGATGAAGAAGTGGACCGAGTATATCTCGACACCCTAGCGACATGTTTGATTAATGATGACGGCAACGAGCGAGTCATTGCCGTCGCCAAAGATGGCAGTCGTACCACGGTCGTTTGGAACCCTTGGTTCGATAAAGCTGCAGCCATGGGCGATTTCAATAACGATGGCTATCAGAGCATGGTGTGCATTGAAGCGGTGAATGCCGGCGACGATTGCTATGCGTTATTGCCTGGAGAAAGTCATCGGCTAACTCAAACCATCTACGTACTTGATTAAGATACGAATAACTGTCTGACGGGGTTGCATTTTGTTGCCGATGGCGCTAGCTTAGCTGGCGATTATTTTTTGCTCAATGTCTTTGGAAAGGAGTTTGAAGGCGATGACCGCTCTGGAAGCATTTAGGCTACTGCGTGCTAACCCAACCTATGAAAGCATCTCTGATTCGGTGCTTCATGGTTTAATCAAATGCGTCAATGATACTGAAGAGGCGCTCGTCTCTGAATTACAGCTCACCGGGATAAAGCGACACCTGAAAGAATTTATGCAGTATTACGCCTGACTAGAAGTTGATAGCGATGATATAGAAAAGGCAGCTAAAAGCTGCCTTTTCTTTGCGTGCGTTGGGCCAAATTAGGATTCATCCAAATGGTATTTGGCGCTTTCAGCTTGCACAGCGGCGATAAAGGCGCCAGCGTGCTCTGGGTTGACATCCGGGTGGATACCATGTCCCAAGTTAAATACGTGGCCGGTGCCTTGGCCATACGATGCGAGCAGGCGGCTAACTTCTTGCTCAATGGCTGGGATTGGCGCGTATAGCATTGACGGATCCATGTTGCCCTGCAGTGCCACTTTGTCGCCAACGCGAGATCGAGCATCGGCCAACTCTGTGGTCCAGTCGAGACCCAAGGCGTCGCAGCCAGTTTCGGCCATGTGCTCTAACCATTGGCCGCCATTCTTTGTAAACAGCGTCACAGGCACGGTTCTACCATCGGCCTGGCGAACCAAACCATCGACAATTTTTTGCATGTAAGCTAATGAAAATTCGCGATATGCCGGGCCGGATAATGATCCTCCCCAGGTATCAAAAATCATCAACGCCTGCGCGCCAGCTTCAACCTGCGCGTTGAGGTAGCTGATCACTGAGTCGGCAACAGTATCAAGCAATTGATGCATCAATTTTGGTTCGCCAAAGGCCATTGCTTTAATCTTACTGAATGTCTTACTTGAGCCGCCCTCAACCATATAGGTTGCTAGAGTCCATGGGCTACCCGAAAAGCCAATCAGCGGTACTTTACCTTTGAGTTCACGCCGAATGGTGCTGACCGCATTCATCACATACTGCAACTCCTGATTCGGATCGGGGGCAGCAAGCTTGGCGACATCAGCTGCGGTGCGAACAGGGTTAGTGAATTTCGGTCCCTCTCCGGTTTCAAAGTACAAACCGAGCCCCATTGCATCTGGGATGGTCAGAATGTCTGAGAACAAAATAGCGGCATCGAGAGGAAAGCGGCGCAGCGGTTGCAAAGTAACCTCGCACGCCAACTCGGCATTTTTGCAAAGTGACATAAAGTCACCAGCTTCGGCTCGTGTCGCGCGATATTCTGGCAGGTAGCGGCCTGCTTGGCGCATCATCCAAATTGGCGTGCGATCCACTGGCTGCTTTAGCAAGGCTCTTAGGTATCGATCGTTTTCTAACTGGCTCATGTAGGGTCTTTTTTAACTGAGGTTGCTGCGATTATATGTCTATTTTTTGTCGAATCGGAACCGCTAGACAGAACTAAACGAAAATAGATCGCTGTTTCATAGCGTTGGTGAACTCAAATTTTAAGTTGGAAAGCAAGTCAATAATGTGCAACCAGTGATACCGGTAGTGCTCGAGGAGACCGGTTACTTGATTAGTGTGAAGCCCTCCATAGTTTTGTGGTTATGTTGTTGAGGCTTGCTAATCGGAGTGTTAAAAATTGTGTCGAGCTAGCGAAAAACAACCAAGAAGCTCGTTAGAACGAGACTGTACCTTCGCAGATTAGGGCCTCACTTTAAGTGGGGCTTTTTTATTGCCTGAAATTCCTTTTGCAACTGTGATTAGCGCGACGATCTGGTCAGATCTTCGGGCATTTTCGTTTAACCCCTGCCATACTGCCTTCATAGATTACAGGTAGTCTCTGATGCCGATATTTGCCCGCTGGCTGCGACAATGCAGCGTTGCTAGTTGGGTGTCCTCATCGAGCGTTCCATTGTTGCTAGATTGTCGTTATTCTAGGTTCCAATAGACTGCTATTCACTTGGATAAATGACTCAAAACTGAGTTCAAGTCGGTATCGATTGGGTGCGATTAACTCTGCTGCCGACTCAATGTGCGGAGAATGATAAATGCTTACAAGATTGGAAAAAGCTCAGGCTGCGTGGGGTGGTGCTGACTCTGCCATTGATAAGTGGTTGGCTGACCGAGAAAGCGTATTGATTCAATATTGCAAACTTGCCGGTTTAAAGCCGTTTGAACATGAGCGTCAGTTGCCCGATGCAACGTCATTAAAAGATTTTTGTGCTGGCCTGCTTGATTATACATCAGCCGGGCATTTCGAGATGTACGACAAATTGGTGGACGAAGAAAATCCTGAGGCCAAGCAACTAGCGGCAAAAGTGTATCCCGGGATTAACGCCAGTACCGATATCGTGCTCAACTTCAATGACCGATATGGTGAAGTGAGTGCAGACGATGATTTGGCGACATTGGATGATGATTTGAGCCAGCTTGGCGAAGCACTATCACAGCGTTTTGAGCTGGAAGATTCACTGATTGAAAACCTTGCTTCGGCATCAGCTTGAGTTAAGCCAAGAAATAAAAAAGGCGCTTTAAGGCGCCTTTTTTTGTCGCAGTTTTTGTCAAAACAAAGAGGCTTGAGATTACTCTGCCGCCGCTTCTTTTGTTGCTGCATCTGGATTGATTTCAATTAGCTCGACTTCAAATACCAACGCTGAGTTACCAGGGATGTTGGCACCAGCGCCATGCTCGCCATAGCCCAATTCTGATGGGATATACAGCTTGTACTTGGCACCAGGCTTCATCAATTGCACACCCTCAGTCCAACCAGGAATAACTTGGTTGAGGAAGAATACTGCAGGCTCGCCGCGTTTGTGGCTGCTGTCGAACTCGGTGCCATCAATTAATGTACCCGTGTAATGTACTTTAACCTGATCGCTTGCCGCAGGAGAGTCGCCTTCACCTGCTGCGATGACTTCATATTGCAGGCCAGATTCAGTAACGGTAACACCTTCTTTCTTGGCGTTTTCTGCTAAGAATGCTTCGCCGGCAGCTTTTGCTTCGGCCATTTTGGCTTGCTGTTCTTCTTGGGCTTTCGCTTGCAACGCTTGAACTGCAGTCATGCGCTCTGATTCAAGTGCTGTGAGCACTTCTTGCAGTGTTGCCTCATCGAGCTGGCTAGTGCCACTGATACCGGCGATGATGCCTTTTTCTAACTGTGCTGCGTCAAGCTCAATACCTAACTCTTTATAAGCATCGACCATGCGGATCATTTGTTGGCCCATGAAGGCGCCCGTGGCATAGGATTGCTTCTCACGGTCAGAGGCAAAGCTCACTTCGGTAGCAACTGGTTGCTCTGCTGTCGCTTCTGTTGCAGCTGGTGCTTCTTTTTCTGCGTTACAAGCAACGGTCAGCATGGCCGCTACCACTGCTGTGCCTAATGCAAGACGTTTCATTAAATAAATACTCCTGATTGTGTATCGTCACCACTCATTGATGACAAATATCTCGGGTTATTCCAAGCGGCCAATAGCGAAACAAGATTACTAACGCTATCATGCCGTTAGGGCCTAAAAATTAGGGTTGCTATGAACCTTATTAACGCGCTCAAGCGCGCATACTGTCACGTTCGAGTCGTCGTTGTACTGACCAGTGTTGCGGTCTTGCTCAATGGTTGTGATCAGATCAGCAAACCGGCTGAGCGGATTGAGCAAGCAGCAGAGGGTAGCTCTGCCGCCGCGTTATCTGCCGATGGCCGTTGGGCCATCCATGCCACCATTCACCATAACTTAGCGCTTTGGGACAATGAAACACAAGGCTTACGCTACCAGTGGCAGTTGGGCGACCAGTCGAGCCCCGTTTATTTGACCCGGTTTTCACCCAATGGCAACTATGTCGTTACCGCTTCAGACCGTGAAATCGCCATTTGGTCTGTCACCAGCGGTGAATCCATCGGCTGGTTTACCATTCCGGACAGTCGCATACGCGATATCGCCATCGATAATGAAGCGACCGGCATCCTTTATGGGCTTGCCGATGGCCGTGCCGTCTATGTCGAACGACAAACCGGACGTCGGCTCGAGTTTCTTGGTCATCAAGAAAAAATCAATGCCGTCGACCTATCAGCTAATGGACTCTATGCCATTACTGGCAGCAGTGACTACAGTGCTAAGCTCTGGAGTACTGAGACCGCACAAATCATCCAACAGTTCAATCATCCCAGCCGAGTTACCCAAGTTCGCTTCGATCAGCAAGGCCGATATGTCTTTACCGCCGATAGTCTGAAGCAAGCACGGATTTGGCGCATACCCTCAGGTGATATGGTCAGTAACTTGAATTTCAAGTCCCGCCAGCAAGTATTCAGTGCTGCAAGGTTCTCGGCCGACGGTCAATGGCTCGCAACGGGATCACCGTCACGTCAGTTAACCCTGTGGCATGTTGAAACTGGTCAGAAAATCGCCGGTTGGCAAGTGGCAAGGCAATCGGATAATCGTTGGCGCAGCGCGGTGGTGTATGATGTCGCCTTTTCGGGCCGTTGGTTATTTAGCGTAAGCTCATCTGGTTACACTGAAGCATGGCCGCTACCTCAACAAGCACTGCAATAAGGAAGCCTGATGGTAACCAATGATAAAGCGCTCCAGAGCCGAATTGACGAACTGGAGTCGAAGCTGGCGTTTCAGGAGATTACGATTGGCGACTTGAACCAAGAACTGAGCGCTCACCAAGAGTTAATCGATAAACTTCAAGTACAAGTTAAATTGATGTTCCGCCAGATCCATGATCTGAAAGGTTCGAACATGGCGAGTGAATCAGAAGAGACCCCGCCACCGCATTATTAGCAGCAATATCAGTCCTGATTGGGGTTGAAAGTGGCAATCAAGCCAGGCGTTTGATCGTCGCTTCCCGGCTCATGTTGGACGTGACCACATTCGACACACTCGACGTAGCTTGAGTCTTCGGTCACTACCATGGCCAAACTATCTTGTTCGTTACACTTTGGGCAGCTCGCTCCGGCAATAAAGCGCCTCGTTGGTTTGGTCATTCTGTTGTTGATCCTTAATCGGATTCTAATTGCCGCCTAGTTTACCTAGCCAACCGCTTCCTGCCCAGCTGAATTGGTTGGGCTGGCGGCTAATGTCAGTTACCATTGGCGCCCTTCATTATTAGTTTGTAACGCGGAGTAACCCTGATGATTCAATGTCAGGACATCGAATTGATGCGAGGTCATAAAATACTATTGACCGACGCCAACCTGCATATTCCTGATGGCCACAAGGTTGGCTTGGTTGGCAGCAATGGCTGTGGCAAATCGAGTCTATTCGCGTTACTGCTAGGTAAGTTGGAAACCAGCAAAGGTGATTTCAACATCACCCCAGGCTGGCGTATTGGTCATGTTGCTCAGGAAACGCCTGCCCTGCCAATCTCGGCGATGGATTACGTCATTGCTGGTGATCGGGAGTATCAGAAACTTGCCGATGCGCTTGCGGCAGCAGAACAGTCGCACGATGGTACCAAGCAAGCAGACTTACATGGCAAGATGGCTGCCATTGATGGTTATAGTATTCACGCCAGAGCTGGTGCGATGCTGTCGGGCTTGGGTTTCAGTCACGAGCAGCAACAGCGACCAGTGAGCGACTTCTCTGGTGGTTGGCGAATGCGATTAAACTTAGCTCAAGCACTGATTTGCCGAGCTGACCTGCTGTTGCTCGATGAACCAACCAACCATTTAGATTTAGAAGCCGTGCTGTGGCTTGAGAGCTGGCTCCAGCGTTTTGATGGCACCTTGTTGATGATTAGTCACGACCGGACTTTTTTGGATAATGTGGTTGGCCAAATCGCCCATATCGATCAGGCCACAATTACTAGCTACTCGGGCAACTACAGTAGTTTTGAACGGCAGCGTGCAGAGCGCTTTGCCCAGCAAGCTGCGGTGTTTGAAAAGCAGCAGCGCCAGCGCGCTCACTTACAGTCCTACATTGATCGATTTCGCGCCAAGGCGACTAAAGCTCGTCAGGCTCAAAGCCGGATCAAGGCGCTAGAACGGCTCGAAGCCAGTGCGCCAGCGCATGTTGGTAGCCCATTCTCATTTTCAATCCCGAGCCCGGCCCACTTACCCAATCCGTTGGTGACATTGGAGCAAGCCGATCTTGGCTATGGTGACAGTACTATTTTGCAGCGAGTGAACGTGTCTTTGGTACCCGGTTCACGAGTGGGTCTTATTGGCCCTAATGGCGCAGGTAAAAGTACCTTAATCAAGGCGTTAGCTGGTTCATTAACCGTATTGAATGGCGAGCAAGCAGCAAGTTCGAAGTTAACCGTGGGCTATTTTGCGCAGCATCAGCTAGAGCAGGTCAATGGCGAGCAATCGCCGTTACAAGCATTGATGGCCATGAGCCCCGAGCAAACAGAGCAGAATTTGCGGAATTACCTTGGTGGTTTCAATTTTCATGGCGACGATGCGCTGCGGCAGCTGGCCAGTATGTCCGGTGGTGAAAAAGCCCGAGCGGTACTGGCGATGATTTGCTGGCAAAAACCCAACCTGCTATTGCTCGATGAACCAACCAACCACTTGGATTTGGAAATGCGCCATGCCCTTGAGTTGGCATTGCAGGGCTATGAAGGGGCATTACTGGTGGTGTCCCACGACAGGGATTTGATTGCCTCAACTACCGATGAACTGTGGCTGGTTGCCAACGGTCAGGTGCAGCCGTACCAAGGTGATCTAGCGGACTATCAAAAATTGATTCAGCAGCCGGCGGTTGAAGCGAGTTCGGATAAGCCTTCGGTATCGCAAAATCGCAAGGATCAAAAACGTCGAGATGCTGAGTTTCGGCAGCAAACTCGACCGTTGCGACAAACGATTGAGCGTCATGAAAAGGCAATGGAAAAGCTCGGTGACGAAGTCGCGGAGCTGGAACAACAGCTGGCCGAACCGTCGATCTACGATGAAGCTAATAAGGCCAAATTGACACAACTAATTGAACAGCGAGCCAAAAGCCAACGTCAGTTAGACGAACATGAAGAGAGTTGGCTGGCAGCTAGTGCTGAGCTGGAACAATTGAGCGAGGAGCATGCTCAGCAGGGCTGAATGTTTTTTAGCCAATTAAGTGCTAGATCGATGAACCTTTTGTATAATTAATAGTCGAACCAGCACAAGCCTGTAGTTTAGGAGTGACCATGACCAGTATCTCTTCGGCCAGTAGCGCCGCTTTATTTACGCAACAACAAACAGTTGCGACCAATCGCCAGCAGCCAGCAGTTACTCCAGAGCGTCCTCAGGTCGAGCCTCCCGTTGCTGGTATTCCAGAAAATGAGCGGCCACAACTCAGCCCAGAACAACAACGAGAGCTGATTGATCAGGTTGAAGCGCGGCAAAATGAGATCGCTCAGCGTGAGCAAAACGTTCAGGATGCCCAACGCCAAGCAGCAACTACAGTGGCTGACTATAATCAAACCCAACGTGTGATTGACGCCTACGTCACTTCGGCGACCAATGGCGAAGCATCGCGCGATAGCAATACCATTACCCCCGATGATATTCAGCTCACTGAGCAGCAATATCGAACGGCTACCGGTAACCAAACGCCGACATCGCTGTATAACGCAACGCAGCAAGGCTCAGAGTCTAACCCGACGTTGGGTCAAATCATCGATAATCAAATCTAATTGGTTGGCGATTGCTACTATCGCCCGCTCAATCATTCGGGTAGTGTTGTTGCAGGTTCATCACTACCCACATCGGCTCCATGCAAATACCTATTGATCAACTCAATGCTGATACGCTTTACGCCATCGCAGAGTCTTTCGTACTTCGTGAAGGGACTGATTACGGTGATGAAGAAGCTTCATTGACCGACAAGGTTGAGCAAGTGCTTGAGCAGCTTCGACAGGGCTCTGCGGTACTGATCTATTCCGAGTTGCACGAGAGCGTTGATATTATTCCTGCGGAGCAGCTCAAGGCTCAACAAACACCCGATACTTGATTTCCCTTGTTACGCTGTCAACAATAAGGCCAGAATCTCGACAACAAGGCCTCTTATGTCGGTCAAACACCCCATTATTGCCATTACCGGTTCTTCTGGCGCTGGCACCACCACCACCAGCACTGCGTTTGAACACATGTTCCGTCATCGCAACATCAATGCTGCGCTGGTCGAAGGTGATAGTTTTCACCGCTACTCTCGCGCAGAGATGGACATGGCGATTCGCAAGGCGCAAGAACAAGGTAAGCACATCAGCTACTTTGGCCCAGAGGCCAATGATTTTGGTCAGTTAGAAACTTTCTTCAAGAGCTATGGTGATAGTGGTATGGGGCAAGTGCGGCGTTACCTCCATAGCTTTGATGAAGCGGTGCCATACAATCAGATGCCAGGCACATTTACGCCGTGGGAAGATTTACCCGAAGATACTGATTTACTCTATTACGAAGGGCTACATGGTGGCGTGGTAACGGAGCAACACAACGTTGCTCAACATGTTGATTTGTTGGTTGGAATGGTGCCGATCATCAACCTAGAGTGGACCCAAAAAATCATTCGCGATACCACTGAACGCGGTCACTCCAGAGAAGCAGTGACCCAGTCTATTCTGCGCAGTATGGAAGATTATGTGCGTTACATTACGCCGCAGTTTTCTCGCACCCACATTAACTTTCAACGGGTACCAACGGTCGATACGTCAAACCCCTTTGCCGCCAAGAACATTCCGTCGCTTGATGAGAGCTTTGTGGTGATCCGCTTCCAAGAGACAAGAGGCATTGATTTCCCATACTTGCTGCAGATGATCGATGGCTCGTTTATGTCGCGATTGAATGTGTTGGTTGTGCCAGGAGGCAAAATGGGCTTTGCAATGGAGCTGATTTTAACACCTTTGCTTGATGAGCTGCTGGAGAAAAAGCGCCAAGCCATGGAGTACTGATAGCAATTGCTTTTGCTATCTGCGAAAAAAACGGCCACTTAGGCCGTTTTTTTATCAGTGCTTTTTACTAAACCTTGTAATGAGATATCAATTGCTGTTGCTCTTCTGCCATGGTGGCTTGCTGCTCACTGGCATTGCTGACTTGACTGATTAATTGTGAGTTGGCGTCGGCCGTATCACTGACCTCATTGACGGTGCGTGTCATATCTTGCGAGGTGACACGCTGCTCTTCAGTGGCAGCGCTGATCTGTGCCGCCATATCGGTGATCTGAGAAACCGCTGCTTGAATAGTGCCCATGGCGCTGTCGGCGTCGGACACTTTCTCAAGATTGCGCTCCATACTGTTTTGCGCCTCCCGGACTACCTTACCGGCGCCGTCGATACTTTGCTGTAGGTTCTCGATACGTTGCTGAATTTCAGTGGTTGATTCAGCAGTACGTTGCGCCAAGTGGCGGACCTCATCAGCGACAACGGCAAAACCGCGACCTTGTTCTCCGGCCCTAGCGGCCTCAATTGCAGCGTTCAGTGCGAGCAAGTTGGTTTGTTCAGCGACACCGCGAATGACACTCAAAATATCGCCGATCTGTTCACTGTAGTGCTCGACATCTCGAATACGTTCCACGCTACTTTCCAGCTCACCGGATACCACATTGGTGCTCTGGATTGTTTGAGCCATGATTTCGCTACCCAAAGTCGCCGATTTCTCAACGCTGGCGACTTGTTCAGCGGTGTCACAGGCCAATTGTGCTACTTCGGCAAATGACGCCTCCATTTCTACCATCGCGGTCGCTAGCATGGCGATGTTTTGAGACTGGCTCATCTGCCGCTGCTCAGCGTCGGTACAAAGGTGGCTATTGCTTTGTGCTAATTCACTCAGGCGAGCAGACGTTGAGGATATTTCACTCAATGAACGCTGCATGCGCTCAGCGAGCTGGTTCACATCATCGCCAATCTCACCAAATTCGTCAGCGGCGGTGTAGCTTGAGCGAGCCGTCATGTCGCCACTGCTAAGATCTTCCAGCGCGCCGCCAACATTGCGAACAGCTCTACGAAGCAGCTGACTAATACGGAAACCGACTAGCAAACCAATAGCGACCGAAGCAAGCACAGCAATAACAGTGATGCTGATACCACGCACGTATTGCTTAGCAACACTGGCAGAGGCCTTGTCAACTCGACCATCTGCTTCGGCAATCATTTGCTTCACAGCATCACCAGCTTGTTGTTGCAGCTCATACAAGCGTTGTTTGTGCTCAGTATTTTTATCGCGCATTTGTACCAGTGCCTGAAACTGACCAAATGCACCACCCTGTGACAAGACAATGTCTTTTTTTATCGCTTGCCATCTGGGTTCGAATTCAGCTCTGTAGTCGGTTCTAGAATCCTGATAAATGGCCATTTCATCAATCAAGTTACCGAATTTCTCATCGAGCACTGGCGCTAGTTTTTCAATTCGACCACCTGAGAAGGTAATGGATTTTTGATTGGCGGCGTTGATCGCTTTCATCAGCAACACTTCAGATTGCTCGAACGGGTTGAGCAGTTCATTGAAACTCCAACGCACGTAGTCATCGGCGATGGCATAGCTCTTAGCAAGCAGGTGCTGCTTAAAACGCGCCATTTCCAACAGCATGCCGCGAATGTCCTCAGAGTTCTTTTTCTCCAATTCAATGAGCTTGCCATGTTCGCTGAGCATCAGTTCCGAGATGCGCTGCAACTCAGGAAGGGTGGTTTGTAAGCTGGTAAGTAGTTCAGTGCTGCCTTGCTGGGATAGGCGTTCGAGTTCTTGCTCTGCTTGTTCGCTTGCTAATTCATAGGATGCTTTTGACTGTTCCAGCATTTCTACGGTGTTCTCAGCCAGTGCGTCGGACACAATTTGATTGCTGGTTTGCAGCAAGCTGTAAAAGCTATAACTGGACTTGAGGCTTGGGATCTCCTCATGGGCAATCTGCTCAACCCCGTCATTGAAGCGCGACAGCAAGTAATAGTTTACCAAGCCTGTCAGGAGCAAAATAAATACCAGCACGCCAAAGCTCAAATAGGTGCGCTGAATAAACGTCATATTCATGATTTATTGCCTTTCAACCAATACATCCCGACGTCATCCAATCTGACGCAATTTCCATACTTTCCCAACTACAGAGGAAGCTTAGTACAGAAGAAAATATTCGCTTTTTTTGAGTTGGGAAGTGAGAACTAACTAACTCATTTAAAGACGATTCTGATTTTTGTCGGCAGATTGATCAATGAAATGAAGGGGCGCTTTCGAATAGTGTGAACTGGACCTTGTATAAACCGGTTTCGTTATTTTTAACTAACCAAGATTAGCAACCTAAAAGTACGATTTGTTATCAAATTGGCATCATTTATAAAGAGTAAAAGCTCTAATCGTGCTTTTGTTACCGCCAACTAAGGCCTCACCTGGTGTTGCCTGAGCGGTTTTTACCCACATTCATTCAGGTTTTATGCTGAAGGGTTAATTAAGTGACAATTTAATCAACTTTTTCCGGCTTTTAGGCTGGTTTGCTGATTAAAAACTGTGTTAGTTTTAGTGGCTAGGCGAGCTATGGTTCAGAAGTCGCAGTCTTGATGCATGATGCACTACGTATTGCGGCGCTCGGGGGAAACCATCAAAATTATAAGGAGCTCATATGGCCATTATTGCGAAACCACAACCGGATCCAACTTTGGAGTGGTTCCTATCTCATTGTCATATTCACAAGTATCCAGCAAAAAGCACACTTATCCACGCAGGTGAAAAAGCCGATACGCTTTACTACATCATCAAAGGTTCTGTTGCCGTTCTTATTAAGGATGAAGAAGGCAAAGAAATGATTCTGTCCTATCTCAATCAGGGCGACTTCATTGGTGAACTTGGCTTGTTTGAAGAAGAGCCAGAGCGTACCGCTTGGGTTCGAGCCAAGGCGGCTTGCGAAGTTGCTGAAATTTCATACAAGAAATTCCGTCAGCTGATTCAGGTTAATCCAGAAATTCTGATGCGCTTGTCATCTCAGATGGCGCGTCGTCTGCAAAGTACCAGCCAGAAGGTGGGTAACTTGGCATTCTTGGATGTTGCCGGTCGTATCGCACAAACTTTGCTTCACCTTGCGAAGCAACCAGATGCGATGACTCACCCAGATGGCATGCAAATTAAAATCACTCGACAGGAGATTGGCCAGATTGTTGGTTGTTCTCGTGAAACCGTCGGTCGAATTTTGAAGATGCTTGAAGAGCAAGAGTTGATTCATGCCCATGGTAAGACCATCGTGGTATTTGGCACTCGCTAGACACTTCTGATGAAACACCCGCTTCGGCGGGTGTTTTTCTATTTCTAGTCGTTCATCATCGCGCAGCCTATTGGAGTGTTGCCAATGCAGATGCTGTTTGCGTTTTTATTGTTGGTGCCGTTGATTGCGTCAGCGACACAACAGCAAGGCATGCCATTTAGAACCTTTGCCGTTCATTTACCGCTGTCGCTATTGGCAGGGTTTGGCGCGGCCTATCCAGCGAGTTTGTTGATAAACGAAGCTGCCATTGTGATCGGCTATCTGGCCTACTACCTTGCCTTTTACTTATTTGATCAGCCGTTTCGAAACTTGATTAAGCAATACTTCTCACGTCGCAGATGAGCGCCTACGAATGATGGGTAGACTCAAATATTTTGTCCGCTGACGCGGCGACAAAACCTGAATACAATTCACCATTTGTCATCGGATAACGCTTAGCAAACTCATAAAAGCAGCTGGGTATAGTTAGCTCGCCATCGCTGAACTGACAACTGGCTTGATCAGCCATAGTACTGGATTGTTCGAGTAACTCAGCTGGTGATCCTTTAATTAAGCCGCCGCTACCGTTAAGAACAAAGCCTGCAGCTTGAAGCCGTGCATTGACCTCTGCAAGCTCAGGGCTTTCTCTCAGTTTATTGACATTGACGGTGAAGTGATTGGCGCGATAACCCCAAGCGGCAAGCCAGCCAGCATACTCACTTTCGTCAATCAGCTGGTGGTACTGCTCGGTAGAGACTTGCCAAGGTCGCCCGCTATGCACCCAGCTAGCTGAGTCCGTCAAATCCTCACTTAGTTGCGAAATCAAGCTGCTGACAATGGCCTGAAGCTGTGCTGAGCACTGTTCGACCAATAACTCACTAATGAACACCTTGGGTGCCAGCGGATCTGGGTGCTCGTAGTGTTTGGCTCGCAGTTTTTTGGCTTTGAACTGGTAATCTCCTTTCGCTTGATAACCAATTCTCTCGAAAGGTGCTGCCAATGCGTCAAGCCCAACGGGCTTAACATTGAAGGTACGAAGCGCGATATGGTCGTTATGAATGGTGCTATCAGCGCTGAGTAACTGGTGAATTGCCAGTGCCGACGGTGTTACTTTGAGATACTGCTGCCATAGGGCGTCAAAAATCTGTTGCCAGTTGGTTGTTGCAGTGCTCATGTCGGCACCTCCTTAAGTAACAATTCAACGTTATTGCTAGAACGTCAGGCCTGGGCTCAGGTTTGCCGGTAGCTGACAGCTCTCAGCTTCGACTGAAGCGACGGGATAAGCACAGTAATCGGCGGCATAGTAGGCACTTGCGCGATGATTACCACTATCGCCGATACCACCGAAAGGCGCGGCTGAGCTGGCGCCAGTGATGGGGCGGTTCCAGTTGACTATACCGGCGCGAATATGGCGGAAAAACACCTCATAGAGTTCGCCATCGTCTGCCAATAAGCCTGCAGAGAGGCCAAAACGAGTGTTGTTGGCAATCGCCAGTGCGTCATCAAAGGCGTGGTAACGATACACTTGTAAAAGCGGCCCAAAATATTCTTCATCCGGGCATTCCTCAACGTTCGTGACATCAATGATTGCTGGGCTGACAAAGGCGTCACCGAGCGCTAAACGCTCGCCTTTGAGTAACGCTTTGGCACCCAATGACAGCAACTTGTCTTGAGCTGCCAATACCGCATCTGCGGCCTGAGCTGAAATTACACAACCCATAAACGGCTGACTGTCGGCATCATGGCGATCCACTACGATTTGCTTGGTCACTTCCAGCAAGCGCGCCATGATGGCGTCACCTTGTTCGTTACTTGGCAGCAATAAGCGGCGGGCACAGGTACAGCGCTGACCGGCAGAAATAAAGGCTGATTGGACGATGTCATGCACGGCGGCATCAATATCACTGACTCCGGCAACGATCAGTGGATTATTACCACCCATTTCCAGGGCCAGGATTTTGCCCGGTTGGGCGGCAAACTGTTGGTGTATCTTGTGGCCAGTCGTTGAGCTGCCGGTAAAGAACAAGCCATCAATCGCTGGATGTTGAGCAATTGCCTTCCCGGTTGCAACGGCACCTTGCAGCAAATTCAACACCCCTTGAGGTAAGCCTGCTTGCTGCCAGAGTTTGACGTAATATTCGGCAACCGCAGGCGTTTGTTCACTCGGTTTATAGACAATTGTGTTACCGGCGATCAACGCGGGAATAATGTGACCGTTTGGCAAATGACCTGGAAAGTTATAAGCACCAAATACCGCAACAACACCATGTGGTTTATGGCGCAAATGGGCTTTGCCCACAGGCATATCAGAGCAGCGGAAACCGGTGCGTTCATTATATGCCTGCTTCGATATAGCTACTTTACCGATCATTGCGGCTGCTTCGGTAGCACTCTCCCATTGTGGTTTGCCGGTTTCCAACGCGATCAGCTCACCAAGTTGTTGTTTGTGTTCGCCGAGCAGCTCTGCGAATCGATCGACGATTTGTACGCGCTCATCGGTTGAGCGATTCGCCCAGCCAAAACTAGCTTCACGTGCCGCTCGCATCGCCTCTGCCACTTGCTCATCGGTGGCACATTGGCCACTGAGTACAAGTTGCTGATTCGAGGGACTGAAGGATTCGAGAAGCTGTCCTTGTCCGTCTTGCCATAGGCCATTGATAAAAGATTGGCCGGTAATCTGAATAGTGTCGGACATGGAAAACCTCGGATGTTTAGTTATTGACTGCAGGGCATGGCGAAGCAGCGAGCAGCATCGCCATCAGATAGTCCAAGAATATTGGCTTGCTCGGTGTCCAGAAACAGCTCGCCATCGTGCAGGTGAGCTTTCACTAAACCGGCACGGTAATGGGTCAGCTGTGTGTTGGCTAGCAGGTATTCAACTGGCGGAGCCGCGAGTTCGCCGATACGAATAATCACCGCCTGACTTTGGCGGACGGTTTCGATTTGATCGAGCGGGCATTCCACTGTCGGACCAGCATCGAAAATGTCGACGTAATCCTTGAAGCGGAAACCTTCTTTTTTCAGCATAGCAATGGCTGGTTTGGTGGCCGGGTGAACCTTGCCGATAACGTCTTGAGCTTGCTGAGACAGTAAGTTGACGTAAATCGGGTACTTCGGCATCAGCTCAGCGATAAAGCGTTTCTCGCCGATCCCGGTGAGGTAGTCGGCTGTTGGAAAATCGAGATCGAAAAAGTGCTCTTGCAACCACTGCCAAAACGGTGAGCGACCTTCTTCATCGGAGACGCCGCGCATCTCGGCAATGACGGTGTCGCCAAATCGTTGAGGATGGCTGGCCATGAACAAGAAGCGGCTTTTCGCTAGCAGACGGCCATTGCTGCCGATGCGGTGAGTTTTCTTTAAGAACAAGGTACAAAGCTCGGCGGCACCGGTGAAGTCATTGCACAAGCTCAATGTCTTAACAGTCTTGTGAATACCGAGCTCAGGAGATGAATGAACCACACTGCCAAGGCGATAGTGGTAAAAGGCATCGGACAGCCCGACCGATGCCTCTATACCAGCGGTCCCAACCACTTCACCAGTGTCGGTATCTTCGGCAACAAACAAGTACCCTTGGTCACCAGGGCGCTCAGCCTTGGCGGCAAATGAATTGACTGAACGGTCAATCTTAGCCCGCAACAAGTCATCATTTTGTGGCAGAGAGGTAAAACCAATGCCGGATTGTTCTGCGATCGCTTGTAATGCGGAAAAGTCTCTTTTCTCAATCGGTCGGACAATTAGCATCGGCGTTACTCCTTGTATTAATCGCTCGACTGGCAGACTTTGGCGACTGCTCGCTCAAGTGCGTCCATGCCTTCGGATACTTCTGATTCAGTGATGTTCAATGCTGGAGCAAAGCGCAACACATTGGGGCCGGCGACCAACATCATTAGGCCCTCTGCGACTGCCGCGGTAAGGAAATCGCGTGCTTTGCCCTGATATTTATCGTTCATGACCGCCCCCAGCAATAAGCCTTTGCCACGAACTTCGGCAAATACTTGATACTGGTCGTTGATGTCGGCCAACCGCTGACGAATCTGAACTTCTGCGGCGTTAACGTTAGCCATCATTTCCGGAGTATTCACTTCAGCCAGTACCGCTGAGGCGACGGCACAGGCCATAGGGTTACCGCCGTAAGTCGAGCCGTGAGTGCCGACTTTGAGGCTAGCTGCGATGCTATCGCTGGTCAGCATGGCTGCTACTGGGAATCCGCCGCCGAGTGACTTGGCGGAAGTCAGGATATCTGGCACCACAGGTGAATTCATGTAGGCGAATAAGGCGCCGGTGCGGCCGACACCGGTCTGTACTTCATCAAAGATGAGCAAGGCATTGTGTTTGTCACACAGGGCGCGGACACCGGCCAAGTACTCGTCGGTGGCAGGAATAACGCCACCTTCACCTTGCATTGGCTCGATCATCACGGCGCAAGTGCGATCCGAGATGAGTGCCTCTAATGCCGCTAAGTCGTTGTAGGCGATATGTTCAATGGCGCCTGGTTTTGGTCCGAAGCCATCAGAATATGCTGCTTGCCCACCGACACTAACGGTGAAGAAGGTACGACCATGGAAGCCGTGGTGGCAGGCAATGATTTGATCTTTGTGTTCGCCGAAGTGCTCATTGGCATAACGCCGAGCCAGTTTCAACGCCGCTTCATTGGCTTCTGCGCCGGAGTTGGCGAAGAATACCTTTTCGGCGAATGTCGCATCAATCAGCTGTTTAGCCAGAATGAGTGCCGGCTCATTGGTGTAGACATTGCTCACATGCCAAAGCTTGCTGGCTTGTTGTTGCAGTGTATTGACTAGTGCTGGGTGGCAGTGGCCGAGGCAGTTCACCGCGATGCCACCAGCAAAATCGATGTATTCCTTGCCTTCTTGATCCCAAACGCGAGAGCCTTCACCGCGAACCGGAATCATTGCTGCCGGAGCGTAATTTGGTGCCATCACCTGATCGAAGGTCTGCCGAGTGATCTGTTCTGTTTGGTTCATGCTAGCTTCCTTTTCAGTTGTGCCAAGCAAGGATAATGAGGCGTTAATTCGAAACGGTTGTCATTATCTTCAAGGCGATCGAAATTGTACAATTTTGAATAAAAAATAAATTTTTATTCATAAAGTGAATATAAAACTGCATTCAAATGCATATTTGATGCATGAGGTAGTCGGATGTTTCGACTTTTGTTGAATTAATTATCGTCGTCGTAAGCGTGATAATTCAGCCATTTCATCCTCGCTGAGGGATAAATCAGCAAGCAATGAATGGCTCTGATGCGGGGTGAGAGCACAGGCATCGTTAAGCCAGCGATACTGGCAGTAACCTCTGGCCTGACGCAGAATTTGACCAAGCTCAGAGAGCTGGTTGACGGGCATATCGGCGTCGGCCTCGCGAGTGATAGAGGCTAGAATGCGGCCAGTTGCACCGAGTTCATTCAACAGCGCGTGCTGAAGAGCGGAAGCCCGAGCGAGGTGACTTGCGAGAATCGATACCGGTGGCCGAATCGTGTTTATTTGGTCATAAACCTGTTTTTGGGCAGATTGACGTGATTTTTCTAGCGCAGCTTTAATCTGGCTATCAAACAGATGCACAAAGGTTTGACTAATTGCCAGTGGAGCCAACCCTTGAATGAGTGCGGCAAGCGATGAAATTGCCGAGCATTGTTGACGTTGCTCGGCAAGTAGTGACGCGCACTGGGCCATTTCCTGTGACCACTCGAGAATCCGCCGATTCATTAACTGGCAAAATGGCACTTTGCGGCCGGCCGCTTGAATCATGCCAAATTCGACCAACCGCCGAGCCAGCATCTTACCGTCAAATTGCTCCAGTGCTTGGTCTAGCGAACTGACGTATTCGGGAGCTGTTCCTGTGACCTGCCGAAAGCGTGGTGCGTTGACCCATTGTAATAGCTCTTTGGCCACCCAACTTTCACTATTGATAGTGCGCCGCAGTGGATCATCGGTATCGGACTGATCGAGCACTAAATCCAGCATCTCAGGTAGTTGCTCGCCCATGGTCAAGCGAACAAACAGCATCCGCTTTGGGTTCTCATAAGACTGGTTAAGCGCAAGCTCCAAATGCTCGGCAAGTCGTGTGGCAATGGCCGAAGGAGTGTGTCCCTGCTGTTGATTGCTGAACCAAGTAAATTGCTGACGCACCAAGTGGTCAAAGAACAAGCCTTGATTATCGGTCTGGTCGGAAAAAGATGTCGCGGAGGTACTCATTTTCGATACTGCTGCAACTCACTGGTTTTTTACAATGCGCTTAGGCCTTTACTATCGCCTGCTGGCGAGCGTTAGCCAAGCCTTTGTTGCAAAAAATTGTTGAGTAGCGCATGTCCTTGCTCGGTAAGAACAGATTCAGGGTGAAATTGCACGCCGAAAACGGCTAAGTCTCTGTGCCGTAATGCCATGATCTGCCGTTGTTGGCTAATCGGATCATCAAACCAAGCGGTAACTTGTAGCTCGTCGGGCATGGACTCCGGTGCCAATAGCAACGAATGATAGCGAGTGACGCGAAGCGGATTGGGGAGGCCTTGAAATAGATCGCTGCCGGCATGCTCGATATCTGAGGTTTTGCCATGCATGACTTTTGATGCTTTGACCACGCTGGCGCCAAATACCTGGCCGATGGTTTGGTGACCCAAACACACCCCCAACAGCGGAATTTTGCCGGCAAAGTGTTCGACTAAAGCTAATGATTGGCCGGCTTCATTGGGGCTGCAAGGACCGGGAGAGATGACCAGATAGTCGGGATTAAGCGTCGTCACCGTCTCAATATCGACTTCATCATTGCGTTTTACCACCACCTCTTGCTGCAATTTCTGGAAGTACTGCACTAGGTTGTAGGTAAAGGAATCGTAGTTGTCGATCATCAACAGCATTGCTAGGTTAAGCCTTCGTTTTTATTGGGTATTTTTTCAGATTTAGTTTGGGTACCACTTTGTTTAGTTAGTTGATCAACAATTCGCTGTAGTGAGGGTGTCTATTCAAGATAGCTTGGCTCCCTTTTAGCGAAAACTGATAACCACAGAGCTTAAAACTGCCTCGTAGGGCAATATTGTTGACGATGGCGATGCTATCAAGTGGAGAAAAGCTAGCGAAGTAATGAGAACCTCGCTCAACCAAAACATCCAGAGAACGGTAACTGTCGCCGTTATTGAAGACTATTTGCTCGCAGCTTTGATCGCCGTCAGCCGTGGCTATGTCCCAGATTGTCGTTTCTGAACTTTGTTCTGCTTTCCAGCTAATCACCATGCCGTTGTATTCAGTGGCCCACAGTGAAAAGTTGTCAGGAAACTCCACTGGGTGAGAGCGTGATATGGCTTCGGTTGGCATTATCAGTTGAGGATTAATGGCTGTCGCTACTTGCTCTGGTGTCGATTCGGCCGGTTGTTGCTCAGAAGGCATCAGCAAGCTCATCAACACAACTAACACAACGACTGATGATACACCGCCAGCGATTAGGGTATTTTTTCTACTCGATAAGATATGGCTGCGCAAAAACTGATTGCAGCTTTGATAGCCGCGAGACGTCGCATTCTTTAATGACTCAGTAAACTGAGCCGCGGCGCTGAGCTCTTCTTTGGCGGAGTCCTTCGGTAAGTGCTCTTGTGTGACGATAGGTTCGTGTGGCTCACCATCACCAAAAAGTGTGGGTTCGATACGAGGTGCTTTCCGAGACATATAACTGGCTGCTTTTTACCGGTGAATTCGAGATAAAGACTCAAGGTCATCAGCGCAGCTATTCATAAAAACCGGAGCTGATGGCTTCTCCTGCCGCATCTTACCCTAATTGACCGGTGCTGAAGAAGCGCTCACCAATAAATTGGGTTGTTTAATGCTGGCACACAGCTTGGTTTGCCAGCAATGGTGGGCATGGTATCGGATACAAGTGACTGCCCGAGCCAACCATGGGGATAACTCAATAGCAATGGTGCTTGAATGATTGTCTCTGCTAGTGGTTGAAAGCCGGTTTTGCCATAGAAATTCGGATCACCATAGGTAATCAACAATTCGGCACCTTGCTGCTGGAGTTGCTCAATGCCGAACTTGATCAGTTGCTGGCCGACGCCTTGGCCTTGATAGCTCGTTTTCACTGCCACCGGAGAGAGCAAAAACGCCTGAATGGGCCGCTGAAACGTCAGTGGTGTGAAGAAGATGGCGCCAACATGCTCGTCTCCGTCTAACGCAACAAAGCCTGCTAACTCAGCGGCATTGGTGGTTCCGATTAAGTCCTTAACCAAGTTGCTGATCAATTGACCTTCTGCTTCTCCTTCGGAATCACTAAAGACTTGGAAAAATAAGTGGATGACATCTGCTGCTTGGTGCGGGGCAAAGGGGGTGAAATTCATCACTGATTTAGTCGATTATTGAGTTTGGATAGCTCGATTATAGTGCCGATTTTGTTTGATTAGACTTCGACAACATTAATATCGCCATCGTTAACGCGATAAACCACTTGATTGCTGCTGCCGCGCCACTTCAAGCGACGATCGGCCAGCTCTTGTTCGAACTTGCCATCCACAAAGGCGTCCACTTGCTCAACAATGGCCAGTTGTTTCGGGTTTAATTCTGCAAGGGTATAGCCAGTCCACAGCCAGATATCTTTGCCCGGACAATGCGCTCGAACCAGTGACACTAGCTCTGCCACCTCGTCAACATTGGCTGGGTGCAACGGGTCGCCGCCGGTCAGCGTTAGTCCGCGGCGGCGAATCTCTGGATCATTGAGATCATCGATGATGCGTTGACGCAGGACATCATCAAATCGATGCCCTGAGGTTGGCGACCAAGTAGATTGGTTGTAGCAGCCACGGCAGTGATGCTCACAGCCTGACAAAAACAAGGTGCAGCGGGTTCCCGGCCCGTTTAATACGTCGACCGGGAAGTACTTGTGGTAGTTCATGCCGAAACGGTGGTCTCTTGCTGCTCAGTATCGCTTGCCTCAACTGGCTGCAACTCAGGAACATACTCTGGCCCACTCGCAGGTGCCGTGGTTTGCTCATCTAGGTGTTTCACCCGACGTACCACTTCTTCTTGCTTACCATCGTTAAATGGTCGGGCATCAGGACTGCCGAGATAACCACAAACGCGGCGTGTCACCGATACGGTTTCCGGCTCTGAGTTACCACATTGAGGGCAGACAAAGCCTTTACTCGAACTGTGGAACTCGCCGGTAAAGCCACATTTGTAGCATTCATCAATTGGCGTATTGGTGCCGTAGTATGGAACGCGATTGTAGCTGTAGTCCCATACGTCCTCCAACGCTTCAACGTTGTGCTGAATGTTGGGATATTCGCCGTAGCAAATGAAACCGCCGTTGGCGATTGCCGGGTACTGACGTTCGAATTCGAGCTTCTCGTACGGGGTCACTTTCTTTTCCACATCGAGGTGGAAACTGTTGGTGTAGTAGCCTTTGTCGGTGACACCATCAATCACGCCAAATTCGCGGGCATCAATTTTACAGAAACGGCTGCACAAGTTTTCACTTGGCGTACTGTATAAACTGAAGCCATAGCCGGTTTCTGCTTTCCAACGATCAACAGCGTTACGCAAATGCTGAACAATGGCAATTGCCTTATCGCGCAATTGAGTATCGTCATATACGTGCTTGCTGTTGCCATACAGGGCATTAATGGTTTCGTGAATACCAATGTAACCGAGCGAGATTGACGCACGACCATGCTTGAAAATCTCCGAGATGCTGTCATCTGGGTTGAGACGGACACCAGCCGCGCCTTCAACATACAGAATGGACGCCACCCGAGCTTTTACATCTTGCAAACGCTCGATGCGGGTATCAAGCGCGGTGCGAGCCACTTTCAGCTGTTTCTCTAGTAGCTTGTAGAAACGCTTTTCATCGCCTTTTGCCTGCAAGGCTATACGAGGTAAGTTAAGACTTACTACGCCTAGGTTGTTCCGGCCTTCATGTACTTGCTCGCCGTTCTCGTCTTTATATTCTGACAAGAAACTACGGCAGCCCATTGGCGTCTTGAAGGAGCCGGTGACTTCAACCACTTTTTCATAGTTGAGAATATCTGGGTACATCCGCTTGGAAGCGCATTCCAGTGCCAGCTGCTTGATATCGTAGTTGGGATCGCCTTGCTTGTGATTCAAGCCATCTTTGATAGCAAACACCAGTTTCGGGAATACTGCTGTGCGGCGATTCTTGCCCAAACCGGCAAGACGGTTTTTCAGAATCGATTGCTGAATCAGTTTGGCTTCCCACGTTGTTCCCAGGCCGAAACCGAAGGTGACAAATGGGGTTTGGCCGTTGGCAGTGTGCAGGGTGTTTACTTCATATTCCAATGATTGGAAAGCGTCGTAACACTCTTGCTCCGTGCGAGCGCGGGCAAAGGCCTCGGCATCGGCAATTTGCCACTCTTGGGCTATCACTAAGTGCTTTTTATAGCTGGCACGAACATATGGTTCGAGTACTTCATCAATGCGGTTAATGGTGGTACCGCCATAAATGTGGCTGGCTACTTGGGCAATGATTTGAGCAGTAACAGCTGTTGCTGTAGCTATCGATTTTGGCGTTTCAATCTCGGCATTGCCCATTTTAAAGCCATTGGTCAACATGCCTTTGAGGTCAATCAGCATGCAGTTGAACATCGGGAAAAATGGTGCGTAATCGAGATCGTGATAGTGAATATCACCGAGTTGGTGGGCGCGGGTCACTTCCTTGGGCAACATATATTGCAAGGCATAGTGCTTGGCGACGATACCGGCCAGCAAATCACGTTGGGTAGGGATGATTTTGCTGTCTTTATTGGCGTTTTCGTTGAGCAAGTCGGAGTTGCTTTGCTCGACCAAACCCTGAATTTCGTTGTTCAATCGACTTTGACGCTCGCGGATCATATCGCGATCATGGCGATATTCGATGTAGGCACGAGCTAAGCCCTTGTAAGGGCCTTGCATCAGTTGATTTTCGACTACTGACTGAATCTCATTGATGTCGACTTCGTCGTGATCTTCGAACTCCAATGTCACGGCGTGCGCTACCAGATCGGCGTATGCGTTGTCTTTACAGTTGACCGCAATACTGGCGCGGATCACAGCTTCCTTGATGCGTTCGCTGTCGTAAGGTACTCGGCAGCCATCGCGCTTGATCACCACAGGTTTCACAGTAGTCTCCTCTCAACTTTATACACAGGTTATTTTAGCTTTATGCACAACATATGTGGTTGTGCATGTGTGCTTGGCACTATATCTGGTGTATTAGGCGAGATTTAGACACAACAATTACTGATCTGGATCAAGCTTGTATTCGGTCTGAGGGATAACTATCCATGTTATTTTTTTGTTATGTGAAGCAACACTTTGGTTGCACTTTAACCGGGATTTCCGTCTGCGCGGGCTTTGCACAGAATAGGTGCGTAAACCCATAAAAAGCAGCCTATGGACAAGATCCAGCCCATCGCAGAGAGTTGATAACCGAATCGGGTCCACTCCACTCCCAATGCTGGCAGTAAGGTTCTGGCTGTTGCCGCCAGCAGCATTGCGGCGAAGGCAAATACGGTTAATGGATGAGCATGAAGTACCCTGCCGGTGTGACCCAGACTCACACGAGCCATCATGGCCATGATCATGCCACCAATAAGGCCGACGCTAAGCAAATGCATGACCATGCTCAGATGATTGTTGCCCTTGATTGCCAACACAAGCAAGGCTATCGGTAGAAAAGCAAAGCTCAGATATAGAGACCACAGTAGCGGCTCTGACCAGATGCCAGAGCGATACCAACGCCAAAGCCGCGGCGCTTGAAACAGCAGCGCTGTGGCTGCCAGAATCTGCATCGTGATGGCAGGCATTGCGAATACGCTTAACAATGCCAACGCCAGCAGGCTGAATTGTGCACCAGCTAGCCACCAGATAGGATCACGCGGTAGCTTGTCGTTCAATCGGCGCTCGATGAAAAAAGGTACCACGCGAGCGGCGAGCAAACTCACCAATAAACTAATCCACCAGATGCCAGCAAAGCCCAGAGCTCGGCCATATTGTGGCGCAGATTGCATGGCCCAAACCTGAGCTAAGTGGAGGGCAAGAAATACCGCCAGAATTGGCAAGAATACTAAGTTTCGTTTATTGCCTGATAGCAACAGTTGCCTTCCTACCGCAGCCGCACCGAGAACAATAAATGCGCCGTCGAAGATATATAGTGCTATTGAACTAGGCTCGATATTGGCTACAATTCGGCCCCCCAGCCAGCACGCGGAGATAACCGCCAAGTGCCAACTACGCAGGCCGGGGATACCGGTCCAGTTTTGAGCCGCGGTGCACAGAAAACCGATGATGATTGCCATCACGAAACCAAATTGCATTTCGTGACCGTGCCAAGTAAACAGAGCAACCGGATGCGACCAAGCCCAAGAGCCAGTCAGAATCAGGATCCAGCGCACCATAAGCCAACCTGCGTATGCTGTACCAAAGAGGAATAGCGGCCGAAACGCGAGGCGGAATAGCGGCATGGTTTTGTCTTCAATGGCTCGATCGGTAATTTGCATAACAGCGATTTAACAAAGAGTGTTGGCGCTAATAGTTATCAGTTTCGCTTGCCAGTGGCATGATTTAGATCACACTAGCGCTAAACTTCATCAATTTTGCAACATAATTAGTTTTAACTACGACTCTGGTCCACCCTAATGTTCGAAGCATTTTCAATTAGCTTCTTGATCGTCACCCTCGCGGAGATGGGCGACAAAAGCCAAATGGTTTGCATGGCACTGGCGGCGCGCTTGCCTGCCAAACAAGTATTAATTGGCGCGATACTGGCCTTTGCCGGTTTGAATGCTTTGGCGGTTGCGGTCGGTGGCACGCTGGCAAACTGGCTGCCGCTTGAGTGGCTCGCTATTGCAGCTGCTGCGATGTTTGCCATCTTTGGTATGCAAGCGCTGTGGCAAGGTTGGCGTCATCAGCCTGAAGAGGACGCTTCTGATGTAGGTCATGTGAGTCGTAGACGAGTGATCTGGTCTACTTTCAGTCTGATTGCAATGGCCGAGTTGGGCGATAAGACTCAGCTCAGTGTGGCTGCGCTGAGTACCAAGTACGATGTTATTGCCGTATGGTTTGGTGCCACCGTAGGGTTATCAATGACGTCAGCTTTGGGCGTACTGATTGGCTGCGCATTATTGCGGCGCATGCAACTGCAATGGCTTCACTTTGCCAGTGGCATGCTGTTTATTGCTATGTCGATAGCGATGACACTTCAGCTGCTCAGCTAACGGCGGTGTCGGTATTTTTGGGTAGCGCCAGCGATATTAGGCTGGTTGCTGCTAGGAATGCGGCAGAAACCCATAAACATGCTGTCAACCCCGCAACTTGGTAAACCACTCCTGATAACACGGTGCCGATCAATCGGCCCATGGCATTGGCCATGTAGTAAAAACCAACATCCAATGACACTCCTTCGCGATCGGCATAACTGACAATTAAATATGAGTGCAGCGAGGAATTCACCGCGAACACTGCGCCAAAGGCCAGTAAGCCAACAACGATTGCCAATTGTGGTTGCCACTGGATGGTCACTAGCGCAGCCACTAGCGTCGTCACCGCTGCTAGTAATGCCGCCCAGAACAAAGCGGAGCGGCCATCTGGTAACGACTGACCTGCACGAGTAATTGATGGCGCCAAGCCTTGAACAAAGCCATAACCAATCACCCACACCGCAAGAAAGCCGGAAACTTGCAAATGGGGCCAGTCGAATACGCTAGCCAAATAAACCGGTAGGGCGACAACAAACCAAACATCGCGAGCGCCGAAAAGAAACATTCGGGCTGCCGAAAGCACATTGACACTGCGGCTCTTGGAAAAAATATCGCGGAATTTGGTTTTTGCTTTGGTTTTACCAAGATCCTTCTGTAATAGCAGCAGACTCAAAAGCAGTACAGCAGCAAGTACTGCTGCCATCGCTAACATGGCATGACTAAATCCAAGCCAGGCGAGTAATGCGCCGCCGAGGAAAAAGCCCAACCCTTTGAGGGCATTCTTAGAGCCAGTCAGAATCGCCACCCACTTATACAGCGAGCCTTGTTGTTGCTCTGGCAGTAGCATCTTAATGCTGCTCTTGGCACTCATTTTGTTCAGGTCTTTGGCAATGCCTGACAACGCTTGGGCTGCCATGACGTAAGGAATCGATAGCCATTCGGATGGCACCGCGAGCGATGCCAGCGCGACGATTTGCAGCGCTAGCCCCAAATTCATCGTGCTATTGAGCCCTAACCGAGTGGCGAGCCAACCGCCCACCAAATTGGTAACGACGCCAAACACCTCGTAGAACAAAAACAGCATGGCAATGCTCAGTGCTGAGTAACCCAAGTGATGGAAGTGCAAAACTACCAACATCCGCAACGCGCCGTCGGTAAGGGTGAAATTCCAGTAATTGAAGGTAACGAGCAGATACTGTTTGAGTGCTTGCGTCATGATCAAATGATCCTAAGTAACAGGTGATGATAGGAACAAGTTGTCGCTGTTGGGAAGCGCCGAGAAATCTTCCATGATGGCTCAGCTGCCGCATCCCTGCGGCAGATGTTCCCACCAGCGACAACTTGCTCCTATAGGTCGACAGCGGACTCGGGTATCAAGTTAAATCCGACAAACCGACCTTGCGGATCAATTCGCTGGTGCGGGTTGCATAGCCCATTTCATTGTCATACCAAGCGTAGATCTTGAGCATTCGTGATTCGAGCATCATGGTACTTTGGGCATCGACCACAGTTGAACGCTGATCGCCTTTGTAATCAATCGATACCAAGGGTTTTTCTTCGTAGCCCAAAATGCCATTTAACTCGCCTTCGGCAGCTGCTTTTAACGCTGCATTGACAGCCTCTACGTCAGTATCTCGCTGCAGTTCGAATACCATATCGGTGAGTGAAGCATTGGCTAGCGGCACACGCACGGCATGGCCGTTAATCTTGCCTTTCAGATCTGGGAAAATTTCGACTATGGCAGTGGCTGAACCTGTGGTTGTTGGGATCAGCGACATACCGCAAGCGCGTGCGCGACGCAGATCTTTATGCGGCGCATCGAGAATAGTTTGGGTATTCGTCAGATCATGAATGGTGGTCATCATACAGCGCTCAATGCCAAAGCTTTCTTTGATTACCTTGATCACCGGAGCTAAGCAGTTGGTGGTGCAGCTAGCTGCTGTCACGATAGGGTGCTCGTCGGCGACATAAATATCATCATTCACGCCCATGACAATGTTGGCGATGCCGGGCTCTTTCACTGGCGCAGAGACCACCACGCGCTTAACGCCTTGTTCCAGATACTGCTGCAGTAATTCAGTTTTGCGATGGACGCCAGTGGCTTCGAGTACCACATCACAGCCTGACCAATCGATATCGCTAATGTTGCCTTGCTGGCTGCAGGCAATACGGTGACCATCGATCAGCATGTCGTTGCCGTCGCTCGTGACCTCATGCTCCCAAGTGCCTTGTACTGAATCATATTGCAGCAGGTGAGCCAGTGTTGCGGCATCGCCTGCCACGTCATTGATTTGCACAAACTCTAGCTCGGGCCAGTCAAACGCGGCTCTGAGCGCGAGTCGGCCGATGCGGCCAAAACCGTTGATTCCTACTTTGATGGTCATGATTGTTCTCCGAATTAAGTACTTGGGCAGCAGTTACTTAGACGTTGCGGTCTGTCACCCATTTGTTCTAAACGTTGAACCAGCTCGTTCAGGTGGCAAGCCTCTGCTGCTTTGAGGGTATCAAGCATCTGCATTAGCCAAGCTGGGGCTGTGTGATTGAGTTGGTAGTGCACCCATTTACCTTGGCGTCGGTCAACCAAGATCTCTGCGCGACGGAGCAACGCTAGATTGCGGGATATTTTGGCTTGCGGTTGTTGCACTGCAGTGACAAGTTCACAGACGCAAAGCTCGCCTTGATCAGCAATCAGTAAAGTCAGCTCTAATCGATTGGCGTCGGCGAGCGCTTTGATCGCGTCCAGTGAATTAACTAACGAACAATTCGTTGTTTGATTGGCGTCTAGAGTCTTTGCCATGATGCACCTCCAACTGGCGAGTGTGCATCATATACAAAAAATCACATATGTAAAATAACGAATATTTAGGAGGGAACTGATTTACCCATTAGACTCATCCATTTTGGCGCTAGCCAAAAGCCAACAAACATCGCGGCGATGAACAGAAATACCGGCTGCTGTAGTGAACTGATTAGGGTCAACGCTGGGCCGGGACAAATTCCCACCAATCCCCAGCCGACGCCAAACAAGATGGCGCCAATTAATAACTGACAATCGATTTCGGTTCGATTAGGGATGTGGAGTTGTTCTGACAATACGGCGTTCGTCCGTTGACGGACTAGCAACCAATACGCCGGCGTATACACAGCAAGCGCGCCAGTCATCACCAATGCAAGTGACGGATCCCAGTGGCCGAAGATATCCAAAAAGCCGATCACTTTCTGTGGGTTGATCATGCCTGAAATGACAAGCCCAGCACCAAACAACAAGCCGCTTGCAAGGGCGCTTAAGATTGAAAGTAACATGTTATTTTTCATCCATTACACCAGTTTCTGCAGCGCTACTACAACGATAGCCGTGGTCATGAAGACCAGCGTGGCGACGATGGACCGTTTTGATAACCGAGCCATGCCACAAATGCCATGTCCTGACGTACAACCAGAACCTATTTTGGTACCAATACCGACAAGCAACCCGGCGACAATTACTAGCCAATTGGAATGTAGCGACAGCTCCGGCATGTCAGTCGGTTGGAAAAATAACACCGGTGCGGTAATTAGGCCGGCAGCAAACGCCAATCGCCACCACCAATCTGGGTTGGGTTTACGCAGCAGCTGGCTAGCGATACCGCTAATACCAGCTATACGGCCATTGATCAGCAGCAAACAGGCTGCGCCGAGGCCGATCAACGCGCCGCCTAATAAGGCGCTAATGGGAGTGAATTCGGTCATGATGTCACCGCTTTCGCTGCTAGAACCATTTGATAGGTTTTAAACCCACCGGTCATATTCTTAGCTTTAAAGCCCGAGTTGATGAGTAAGCGGGTGGCAACGTGAGCCCGCAAGCCAACCATGCAGCTGACTAAGTACTCTTTGTCTCGGTCAAGCTCGTTGAGTCGCTCACGTAATGAATCAAGCGGAATATTGACGGCGCCTTCAATCGCTCCAGTATTGATTAGCTCTGGTGGGTTGCGCACATCCAATACTACTTGTTGTGGATTCGGCGCCAACACATCGTCAACTTGGCAAATATCACTTTCACCACGAAGGTAATTAGCAGCAACAAAGCCTGCCAAATTCACCACGTCTTTGGCTGAACCGTAAGGTGGTGCATAACAGAGTTCTTGCTCTTCAAGGTCAAACACCGTGAGTTTGGCGCGAATGGCCATTGCGATGACGTCAATTCGTTTATCAACGCCATCTTTACCGACTGCTTGAGCGCCTAGAATGACGCCATCATTGGGCTCAAATAATAGTTTTAAGCTGACCGCCGTCGCACCGGGAAAATAGCCAGCATGGTTCATTGGATGAACATAGATTTTTTCATACTTGCGCTTGGCTTTGAGCAGTGCTTTTTCGCTACTGCCGGTGGCGGCAATAGTTAAGTCAAAGACCCGGCAAACCGATGTCCCTTGAGTGGCCTTGTAGTGTTTATCACTGCCCAGCATGTTATCGGCAGCAATTCGACCTTGGCGATTAGCCGGGCCTGCCAGAGGAATAAGTGCAGGCTGGCCAGTCACCAAATCGACATGCTCGACTGCATCGCCGGCGGCAAATATGTTCGTGATGGAGGTTTCCATCCGAGAATTGACTTTGATACCACCATTGGCGCCCAAGGCGATACCGGCTTGCTCGGCCAGCTCTGTCTCGGGTTTCACCCCTGTAGCTAAGATCAGTAACTCGGTGGTTAGTGATGCGCCGTTGGAGAGCTTCAATGCCAGCGAATCGCCATTGTCTTCGACTGACATCAGCGCCGTGGCAAGACGCAAATCGACACCGTGATCAGCTAGTTCTTGGTGCAATGGGCTAGCCATTTCTGCATCAACATTAGCCATGACCTGTGGGCCAAGCTCAACCAGAGCAACGTCAATGCCGCGTTGGCGCAACGCTTCGGCTGCTTCCAAACCGATAAAACCACCACCTAGGACGGTGGCATGGCTCGGCTGGTCACGATCAATCAGAGTTTGGATCTGATCCATATCCGGCAAGGTGCGGAGGGTGAATGTGCGGTTGTTACTGAGACCATCAATGGCTGGCGCAATCGACTTAGCACCTGGACTCAGTAGCAGTTTGTCATAAGGTTGTTGGTAGCATTCATTACTATCGAGATTGCGAACTGTGACGGTTTGCGCCAATGGGTTGATTGCTTCGACATTGCTACGCACTCGAACGTCGACATTGAAACGTTGTTTAAAGCTTTGCGGTGTTTGTAATAGCAGGGCATCGCGAGATTCAATGTCGCCGCCAATATGATAAGGCAAACCACAGTTGGCAAATGACACGTAGTCGCCGCGTTCAAACATGATGATGTCGGCAGATTCACTCATGCGTCTTGCTCTGGCTGCGGCAGAAGCTCCGCCGGCAACGCCTCCGATAATCACTATTCGAGTCATGAGATAACCTTTAAATATTAAAATTAGATTGTTCTAATATACAGTTTGAATGCCGATTGTCCAACCCCTTCAGTGGCTATCTCAACCGCGGGGAGAAAAAAGGGGGCTGGGATCGAGCAATAAAAAAGCCAGCATGATGCTGGCTTAATTCAATGTGACAGCGCTGCTGTTTATGGCGCTTTAATAAAGCCCACTTTGTCATATACCGCGGCAAGGGTTTTAGAAGCTTGCTCGCTGGCGCGGTCGGCACCGCTGCGCATCACTGAATGAAGATAGTCAGCATCAGCACGAAGTTCGGCGTACTTTTGCTGAATAGGTTCGATCATGGCAACGATAGCGTCAGCCGTATCGCCTTTCAGATGGCCATACATTTTGTCTTCGTACTCAGGCACTAAGTCATCAATTGTACGACCTGTGGCAATCGATAATAGTGTTAACAGATTAGACACGCCGGGCTTTTCCTTGGTGTCAAAGAAAATGCGCGCTTGTTCGTCAGAATCAGTGACCGCTGATTTAATCTTCTTGGTGATTTGCTTCAAGGTGTCATTGAGCAAAATGAATGATTTCGGATTGGCATCCGATTTCGACATTTTTTTGGTTGGCTCTTGCAGCGACATGATGCGAGCACCAACCTTAGGAATCATTGGTTCTGGCACGCGTAAGGTATCGCCGTAGATATTGTTAAAGCGGGTTGCGACGTCGCGAGTCAACTCAAGGTGTTGCTTCTGATCATCACCGACGGGTACTTGTGCGGCTTGATAAAGCAAGATGTCAGCAGCCATTAACACTGGGTAGCCATACAAACCAACATTAATGTTGCTCGCATTCTTCGCCGACTTATCTTTGAACTGAGTCATCCGGCTCAACTCACCCATTTGGGTATAGCAGTTAAGTACCCAAGTAAGCTGCGCATGTTCGGGCACATGGGATTGAACAAAAATAGCGCTTTTCTCTGGATTCAATCCACAGGCGATGTACATGGCCAAACAATCGTATACTTGCTCGCGCAGTTGTTTGGGATCTTGGCGAACCGTAATGGCATGCAGATCTGCCAACATAAAGAAGCAGTCAAATTCATCTTGCATCGGCACCCATTGGTTAATTGCACCAATGTAGTTACCAATAGTGAGGCTTCCAGAGGGCTGAATACCGCTGAGCACAATGGGTTTGGACATCTTGTTACCTAAACGAGTTGATTGGTTGGAGCCAGTTGCGCAACTAGCTCAAGTAAATTGTCGGCAACCTGATCTGGATTGCTGAGGCCGATATGTTCGCCGTAGTTATAGCCGTAGGTCAAGCCGAGGGTCATACAACCTGCGGCTTTTCCTGCTTCAATGTCATTTTTTGAGTCACCAACCATCAATAGCTGACGCGGCTCAATGTGCCAGTGCTGGCAGACATGTTGCAGCGGCATCGGATGAGGCTTCTTTTCAGGCAAGCTGTCACCGCCGATCACCTGAGAAAAGTAGCCGTCAATGGCAAATCCCGACAGTATTGCGGGCAAAAACCGCGCGGCTTTGTTGGTGATAATTGCCATCGGTATTCGCAATTCATGCAACTGAACTAAAGCCTCTGCAACACCGGGATAGAGTGTTGAACGTGACGTTGGATCATCGGCATAGGCTTGAGTAAACAAAGAGAATGCCTGTTCGAATAGCGATTTATCGGCACCAATATGTTGCATTGCGCGTTGCACCAATACCGGCATACCATTGCCCACCCAATGACGCACTTGGATTTCCGCTACCGGATCGGCGCCCATTGCTGTCAGCATAGCGTTGACTGCGGCAGCAAGATCTGGCGCGCTATCGAGCAGCGTGCCATCTAAATCAAACGCTATGCCCTTTATTTGTTCTGGCTTCATTGTTGGCGCTAAGCTCCCGAAGCTTCGGTTGCTAGGGTCAATTGCTCGCGCATTTGAGCAATCACCAAATCATAATCTTGCTGACCGAAGATTGCTGAACCAGCAACAAAGGTATCGACACCCGCAGCGGCAATATCGCCGATGTTAGTGACGTTGACGCCACCATCAATTTGCAGCCGGATCGGTAGGCCGTAAGCATCAATCATGGCCCGCGCCTGACGGATCTTATCCATTGTCGCAGGGATAAACTTCTGGCCGCCGAATCCAGGGTTGACTGACATCAACAAGATTAAGTCAATATCATCAATAAGATAATCGAGAATGCTGAGAGGAGTGCCGGGGTTCAGTACCACGCCGGCTTGGCATCCGGCTGCCTTAATCGCTTGGATGCTCCGGTGAGGGTGCTTCGAAGCTTCAGGATGAAAACTAATTAAGCTAGCGCCAGCATCTGCAAACTGTGGAATAAGTGCGTCAACTGGCTCCACCATCAGATGAACATCAATTGGTGCAGTAATTCCGTAGTCGCGAAGTGCTTTGCACACTGCTGGACCAAACGTCAGGTTTGGTACGTAATGATTGTCCATTACATCGAAGTGAACCCAGTCTGCACCCGCTGCGAGGACGTTGCTAACATCTTCTCCCAGCCTTGCTAAATCAGCAGAAAGAATCGATGGGGCAATGATATGGGGGTGAATTTCGTTAGCCATTAGATAGTTACTCAAGCCATCAACACAAATTATGAGGCCATAGTTTAGCGGATTGCGGCGACCATTGCAGTGGTGCAATGATGTTAATAGTTGCACCAAAAATACCACTTTGCACCAAAAGTGAAAATATGGTTAATGCAGGGTTCAATTTTGGTGCAAAGGGTTGTGGTGATGTATGCACAAAAAGTGCATGGATATTCATAACTAGTTAATAAATATGAATTTTGTAAGTGTGGCATAGGCTGTGCTTTGTTGGACTCAGCATATGAACGACATACTAAAAAGTCGAATAACATCACTCACATATCCAGGAGTACACACTAATGAAAGCAACTAAGACTCTGATCGCTTCAGCGATTGTTGCCGCAACTTTATCTGCACCAGCTATCGCCGTTGAAGGTCTGTCTGCCAACATCGGCCTTACCAGCAACTACTTGTGGCGTGGCGTCACTCAGACTGACGACGGCGCAGCTGTTCAAGGCGGTATCGACTATGCTCACGCTTCTGGCGTATACGTTGGTACTTGGGCATCTAACGTTGATTTCGGTGACGACGCGTCTTACGAATTGGATTTCTATGCAGGTTATGCTGGTGAAGTAGGCGATTTCGCATACGATATCGGTTACATCTACTACGCGTACCCAGATTCATCAGAAGTTGATAGCGACAACGAGTACGACTTCGGTGAAGTTTACGGTTCTGTTTCTTACTCATTCTTGACTGTTGGCGCTAGCTACGGTGTTAACAGCGACGACGGCGGCGAAGTATACGAAGATGCTTTGTACCTGTCTGCTGATGCAGCTTTCGAAGTTGCTGAAGGTTTGGAGTTGGGTCTGCACGTTGGTAGCTTCAGCTTTGACGATGATGCTGGTGAAGACTACATCGACTACGGCTTCTCTGTCAGCAAAGACGGCTTCACTTTCGCAATGAGCGATACCGACCTTGACGACGATGACGTTAAAGCGGTTGTTTCTTACTCTGTAGATTTCGATCTATAAGATAAAAAATATAAAGATTACAATGCGATATAAAACACCGCCAACTGGCGGTGTTTTTTTGTCTCAGATCAATTTGTTTCAATTGAAACATCCTTGTATACTTGTTAACCGTTTGTACATGGAATTGGACAAAGGCGACCATCATGGCTCTCAAATACTGGCTTTCTGGCAGCGCAGCCGCTGTCACTCTAACCGTCGCAGGTTTTGCCTATCAAGGGCAAACTCAAGCCGTGACTGGTTTATTGAGCTGCGATTGTGAAGCTGGGGTCGAATACAATAATGCCCTGCCTAGCAGCCATCCAACCAACCAATGTGCATTGGCTTCTGAGACTCCGTCTACCTCCTGGTATGGCTGGGCGACCGGTAGTAGCCGCTCGACAAGCTTCCACTTCTTAGATCTGCTAGAACTTATTTCACGCAACAGCAGCGATCGGATTCAATCCGACAAAAAGCCAACTGAATAGACAAACCCACCCGTTGGTTTGAAAACTAATCATGAAAGTGACGCCTGGCGCTATCTAAAGAGCGCTGCGGCGGCCTTGTTTGGTGTGCAATCAGAAGCAGCAAGGCAACAAGATTTTGCCGAACGAAGTGTGCTGCCTTATGTGGTGGCTGGTATCGTTATGATCCTGTTATTTGTATTAGGCTTACTAGCTGTCGTTAGTTGGGTTCTGCGTTAACTTCAATTTCATATAGAGCCAATAGTTCTCTGACTTTCCCTCTGCCGTTGCCATTGCGGCTAATGTTCCGGCGCACGTCCAACTGAGTGATTTTGGCACTTTGATACCAATAGCGAGTCGACTCCAGATCGTGATTACTAATCAGTACCGGAGAGCCTTGTTCATTAGCACAATGATCGGCGCACTCTGCGAGTTTAAGTTGTTCGTCGCTGCTAAAGCCATTGCCAGCATATGCGGTGAAGCTAGCGGTAGCACTGAGTGGCGCATACGGCGGATCGCAGTAGACGACGTCACCGGTTTCAACGCGAGCAAACACCTGCTCAAAGGGTAGACACGTGAAGCTTGCTAAGTGCGCCTTAGCTGCAAAGGCTTGCATTTCTTGCTCAGGAAAGTACGGGCGCTTGTAGCGGCCAAACGGCACGTTAAAACCACCGGAGCGATTGTAACGACAAAGGCCGTTATAGCCATGACGATTGAAGTAGATAAACAGACTTGCTCGCCGTAAGCTGGATTTGCTTTGATTAAATTCATTGCGCAGCCGGTAATAGACATCGGCATTATTGTTGGCTGCAGTGAACAATGGGCGAGTTGCCTCGATGAGTTGCTCTGGACTGTTCTGTAAGCGCCGATAGACATCAATCAAATCTGGATTAATATCATTTAACCAGTAGTGCTCATAGTTGGTGTTAAGAAATACGCTGCCGGCGCCAACAAATGGCTCTACCAGTCGAGTTCCTGTTGGCAACTGCTTGACGATAGGCTCGATCAAAGCAAACTTGCCGCCTGCCCACTTTAGAAAAGAGCGTTGCTTAGAACTCTTCAAGGGCCAACTGCTTCTTGTTGAATGGTAGCGACTGATTTTGGCCAAGGTTTCAATGCTTGAACCTGTGATGGCAAGGCGTTAATTGCTTGTCGCGCAGCAGCTGCCGAAGGGTAACTGCCGTATACGCCGATATACACGAGGTTATCTTTGCGTTGGCTTAGGTATTGGCGGAAAGACAAGTCATCGTTTAAACCATAGCGCTTGGCAAAAGCATCCAATCGTGTCTGACTGCTCATCACTCCGAGTTGCAGGACATATTCTTTACCATCTAACTGTTGCCACCAAGGTTGCGACTTAACAGCGGGGATACTTTCTGGAGCTGGAGCCAATGCTTCGGGTTCCGGTGTGGGCACCGCTACCGGTTGTGGCGCGACCTCAACGACCTCGGGCTCAGCTTGCTGTTTGCTCTCTGTAACTGGCTCTAAGCGCTGCTCAATTGCAGGCTCAGTTGGCGTATCTAACGCCTGCTTCGCTGCAATCGAAGTGAGTGCTTGCTCATCGACTTCGATACGCTGTTTGTCCGATTCATCTTCCACTTCAGTGGTGACAGTGGCCTCCGGCAACTGTTCAGGCAGTTGCTCTAAAGGGGCGTTGTCCGCTATTGGTTTCGACTCTTGTGCTTCATTTGCTCGAACAGTGGTGTCATCAGGTTCCGTGGCCAATACAGTTTCAGTCATCGGCTCTGGTGTTGCCAAGCTTGCTGCTTGTTGGCTTTCGGGTTCCGAAGACATTGCCCACCAAAGGATAACTACTAACAGCAGCAAGCCAACTGCAGCGGCAATCAGCCAAGTCTTGGCTACCACCATTGGCTGTCTATTGTCGCCCGGTGTTTCGTCATCATCGACAACAACGGGTGTTGCCACGTCGCACAAAGCGACGATTTCGCCAGGTAAGCCATCTTGGTCGTTAAGCTGCCGCTCGACCAAATCGACCTCGAGTTCGTTATGGCCAAGTCGCTGCTGGAGTTGAGAGAATAGTTGTTTGCGTTCTTCTAGTGGTAGCGACGGTATTTGAAGTACAGGTTGATCGGCTTCGGTGATTGCTGCCATTTCGCGCGAAACGCGGTTCGCCCAGATGGGGTCTGCGAACATCAGAACGCTGATATGATGAGTACCGGCAGGCAACTGACGACTATTTTCTACCAAACTCCAGAGTTCAACCAACAGCTGGTTGCTGAGGCGATCGGCATGGGTAAGGACAATCATTTGCTTGCCGCCGGTATCGCCAAGTATTTGATTGACACTGTGCTGAAGTGGTTCGTCAGGATCGTAAGCGGTATCGGCAAATAGCTGGTTGAGTACTTGTGCCCGAACTACTGAATCAGAGCTCTTGCTGCTGACTTCAAGCCAAGCGAGATCATATTCGTCGCTGTATTGTTCGACCAAGGCTGAAGCAAGGGTGTGCTTGCCGGCGCCTTCGCGCCCAGCAATGATAACGAGGTTGGAGTCGAGGCCAGCCAAATGCTGAATGCGCAGCATGAGTTGCTGCTGTGATGGCAATAGACTAGTGGCTTGTGGCTCAAGTTCCATCAAAGTGCCCGTATGGTTCAGTGACTTTCGATCACCTGTTGCAATACGGATTCTGGCACAGAACTATAGATACCAGCACGACCGATTGCTTCTGGTAGCACCAAGCGCAATTTGCCCTCTTGGACTTTTTTATCGCGCATCATGTGCTTGATAAAAGCAGCATAATCCATCTCAGCTGGTTTTGTAACTGGCAAATCTGCAGCTTTGATCAAGGCCACCATTCGATCGTGTTGCGCTTGGTCAACGAGGCCTTCAAGCATTGCTGTCTGGCTGGCGAGAACCATGCCTGCACCAACCGCCTCGCCATGCAGCCAGTTGCCATAGCCTTGCTCGGCTTCAATCGCATGGCCAAAGGTGTGTCCCAAGTTGAGTAGTGCACGTTTGCCGCGTTCTGTTTCATCAGCAGCAACTACATCTGCCTTGATTTGGCAGCATCGGGCAATGGCTTTTGACATCAGCGTGGGTTCAAGTGCCATGAGCTCATCGACGTGTTGCTCAAGCCATTCGAAGAACTCAAAGTCCTCAATAATGCCGTATTTAATGACTTCTGCCATGCCTGCAGATAGTTCGCGTTTCGGCAGGGTCTGTAAGCAATCGATATCAATGATGACAGCGCGCGGTTGGTAAAAGGCGCCGATCATATTTTTGCCCAAAGGGTGATTGACGGCAGTTTTGCCACCCACCGATGAATCGACCTGAGCGAGCAAGGTGGTCGGTATCTGAATGAAGTCGACACCGCGCTGATAACAAGCTGCGGCAAACCCCGCCATATCGCCAATCACGCCGCCGCCTAGTGCCACTAATGTGGTATCGCGACCATGGTTGTCTGCCAATAACTTGTCAAACACGCTGTTAAGGTGTTCGAGCGTTTTATATTGCTCACCATCAGGCAGCACTACGGCACTGACTTCAAAGTCGGTCAGAGCTTGTGAGGCAGCGTCCAAATAAAGTGGGGCGACCGTTTCATTGGTGACAATGACAACTTTTTTGCCGCGAATGTATGGAGCAATGTAGTTGCTGTCCTTGATGATTCCCGAACCTATAAAAATCGGGTAACTACGGTCATCCAGCTGGACGGTGACCTGCTCCATATTCAACCTCTTTTACAGATCGAGTTGTTTGATGATTTGGCTAGCAACAACTTTGGCACTTTGATCGTCGGTTTGGACGACTACATCAGCGATTTCGTTGTACAGATCGTTGCGTTCTCCGGCCAGTTCTTCCAATACTTCGCGCGGATCATCGGCGTTGGCAAGAAGTGGACGTCGCTTGTCTCGTTGAGTTCGGGCAAATTGCTTGTCAATCGATGTTTCCAAATACACGACAATGCCGCGTGCTGACAAACGATTGCGGTTTTCTTTGCTCTTAATTGAGCCACCACCGGTCGCCAGAACAATGCCCTGCTTCTCTGTCAGATCGTTGATAACAGATTCTTCGCGAGCGCGAAAACCTGCTTCACCTTCGATATCGAATACCCAAGAAATATCAGCGCCAGTGCGCTTCTCGATTTCTTGATCTGAATCGAAGAACTGCAGATGAAGTTCTTGGGCCAATTGGCGACCAATTGTGCTTTTGCCGGCTCCCATTGGGCCAACAAGGAATATATTTCTTTTTTCAGCCATTGCGTCTTTACGGGTAAATCAAGAAGTGTTCGCTTCTACCGTGAACGTCTATCAGAATTAAGTGCGCTCGAGAGTGCGAAGTTCAGCGCTTAAACAGCGCATTATGATCATTAGCGAATGCGCTGAACTTCCGTCAGCGCAATTCCGACCGATGTTTATATGATTTTTTGACGGCTTTGTAAAGAATCATAGCGTTTCGGTAATGATTCTTGGGGTCACAAAAATCAACAATTCTCGTTTTTCGTTGGATTCATTGGTGTTGCGGAACAGCCAGCCAACTGCCGGTAAATCCCCCAAAACCGGTACTTTGGAAACAGATTTGGTGTTGATTTGCTGATAAATACCACCCAAAACAACGGTTTCGCCATTATCGACCAATACTTGCGTACCGATCTCTTGCTTATCGATTGCCACGGCTCTGCCCCCGGCAGAAGTAGGTACTTCTTCGCCCTGAGTATCTTGAGTGATCACCAAATCAAGAATGATGCGATTATCGGGGGTAATGTGCGGTGTCACGCGCAAACTCAGTACCGCTTTTTTGAATTCGATATTGGTTGCTCCGCTTGAAGTTGATTCTTCATAAGGGATTTCAACACCTTGTTCAATGTAAGCTGGCTTTTGGTTGGCTGTTGTGATCCGCGGACTGGCGATGATTTCACCCTTGTTCTCAACTTCTAAAGCCGACAGCTCGAGATCAATCACTGTGCCATCAGCGAGTTTGGCAACCTGGAAGGCAATAGAGCCAGCCGCATTGGCCACTGGTAAATCAACATTCATGCGGTCTGCAATCGACGGCACAACGCCATTGTTGGCGTCATTGGCACCTTCAATTGTGCCGGATGTGGCGCCATTACCAGAGCCCGCGTCGAAGGTATTGGTAATGCCCCAACGAACACCAAGTTCCTCGCCGACGCTATCGCGAACATTGACCACCCGAGATTCAATCAATACTTGTTTGACGGGACGGTCGAGAACCGCGATCAACCGCCGAACCTCTTCTAATTGCTCTGCAGTATCGCGAATCAGTAAAGTGTTGGTTCGCTCATCGACGGTGACAGAGCCACGCTCTGAGAGCATATTGGCTTCATCATTCTTGAGTAGCTCAGCAATATCATCTGCTTTGGCGTAATTGATCTGAACATATTCAGAAAACAGAGGGGCCAAGTTTTCAACCTCTTGTTGAGCTCGTAATTCTTGTGCCTCGCGGATTGCTAACTCATCTGCCGGAGCAACCAGCAGGATATTGCCCTCCATTCGTTTACCCAAGCCACGGATCTTGAGAATCATATCCAATGCTTGATCCCAAGGTACCCCATCCAACCGCAATGTCATGTTGCCGCTGATGGTATCGGTTGTTACCAAATTAAAGCCATTGTGGTCGGCGATGATCTGCAACACGGTTCGCACTGGAATATCTTGAAAGTTGAGCGAAATTGGCTTGCCTGAGTATTTTGACTGTTTGGCTATTTCAGCTTCGGGAATCGGTTCTAAACTGAGCGTGAATAAGTTATCGACCTGCTGATGATGAAAACTGTAATTGCTGTTAGCAGCAACGGTTAAGGTCACTTTTTGCTGTTGTTGCTGAACGTCTATGGTGTCGACTATGGTGGCAAAATCGGTGACATCAAGTAGCGCTACCAGCGCCTCGACGATATTGACATCAAAGAAACTGACGACCACTTTGTCGCCTTGTTGGACAACATCGGCAGCCACTGAATTACGCGCTAAGAAAATTAATACATCACCACCGCCAGCTTCTGTGCGGCGAAAATCAATCGCTGTTATTTCGTTGAGGTAGTCCGGCAGATCGTCACTGTCTGCTCCGTCGACATTGCCGAGACTGAGAACATAGCTATTGCCCTGAATGCGACCAGCATATGGTCGTAGTCGCTCCATGACGGTGTGAACCGCCAAACCTTCCGAAGTTTGAAAGAAGTTGACTCGCTGAACCCCTTTTTCGCCAACCGGAATGCTAGACAGAGTCATTGCTGAGACACTCTCAGGAAAGGTCACAATAACTTGCTCTGGTAGCTGCGCTACTGTGGTTTGCGGCGGTAAAAAAGGCTGGTCGAAAACCAGTTCGAGCTCAAACTGGTCATTGACTAAATTATTGTAACGAACGTCTACAAGTTGTGGTTGACTGGCCAAGACCATTGTTGGCAGCAATGCCACTACTGAAAGAATGCGCCATATCTGTCGAATAAACACGAGTCTTGCTCCCATCACTTTCTCCGTTCTCAGCCGGAGATTAATTCTAATTTATTCATGCGTTTTTCCCAGCAGCCGTCACCTTCTGGAACCATTTCTTCAATCAAAATCTGACCATTGGAAACAGCGACGACCCTACCATGAAACAAGCCCATATAGTCGTTAACTTGGATTTGATAAACTTTGCCACCATTGGCTTGCACTAAGCCAAGGATATCACTACCTGCCCCCATGGTGCCGCGCATGGTAATGTCATCCAAGGCAAAAGACTCCAATGGGTGTCGAGGTCGATCGATTCGCGGCGTTAAGCAGTCTTTGCGTTGCGCCACCTGCACTTCGATCAATTCTGGCACAGGCTCGACAAACGGGCTGCGAACTACCTTGGCGGTATAAGGAATATGAGTAAAGTCCGGTACTTCTGGCAATGGCTCGGGCTTCGGTCGGTAGGCTTCCTGGGTATTCTTGACGAACTGCTTAACGTCAGCCAAGTCATCGGCACATCCACCAATAAAACAAACCGCTACGATCATCAACAAGCGTTTCATTGCTGTTCCTCCGCTTCTTTGTAGCGGTAGGTGCGGGCTTGCACGCTCATTTTTAGCAGTTCTTTGTCAGAATCTGGATCAGCTTGCAGCTCGAAGTCATGCAGGCTAATGATTCGAGGTAAACTGGCAACATCACTGACAAATTGGCCGAGCTGATGATACTGACCGGCCGCCTCTAGTTGCATGGGTAATTCAATATAAAACTCTTGCTGTTGCTCGGGTTGCCACTCTAATTTATCGAAGCGCAAGCCATTTGCAGTGCCAACGTATGTCATGTCGTCAAGCAATGCCGCTGTTTCATGGCGAGTCGGCAGCTGCTTGAGCATTGACTGAAATTGTTCTTCAATTTCTGCCAATTGCGAGCGATAGATTTCAACATTGACTGCGATACCGTATTTCAACTGATATTTTTGCCGCAGCTCTACTTCGACGTTGCGTTCATGTTCCAAGGTGTCGAGTTGATCGCTAATGACAAAGTAATACACCAAAAATGCTGCGAATACAGAGCACATGACGGCAAATACCAGCTTCACCAACAACGGCCAGCTGCCCATGTTCTCTAAATCGAGATCGACTTGTTTTAGTTGCTCAAGCTCTGCACGCCAATCAATTGCCATCAGCTTTGCCTCCCTGCTCAGAAGAAACCAGCTCTTGCTCGACAATTTGCACCGTCATGACAAATTTGCTCAGCAACTTCGGCCTGATTTCGTCAACTTCGATGGTTTGTATGCTCGGGCTTTGCAACCAGGCCAGACCATCGATATTGCGAACCAGGTTGGCTAGTCGGTTGTTGGACTCGCTAATGCCTTCGATTTTCAGCAACCGGCCGGTCTTTTCAACGCGAGTTAAGTAAACACCCGCCGGAATAATGTCGGCCATGGCGTTAAACAATTGAGTGAGTAAATTGCGGCTGAGTTGCAGTTCTTGAACTAGCTTCAAGCGCTGCTCTAAGTCTTTTTTCCGTTGCTTAAGATCATTGAGCTCTTGAATCTTCTTATCCAGAATCGCTGTTTCTTGTTTCAAGTAGTTATTGCGAGCTTGTTGCGTGGCGATTTTACTGCCGTAAAAAGACGATACCGCAAACATAATCAACGCTGCGGCAATGGCGGCAGCAAGCAACATGGTTAGGTATTCTTGTTGTTGTTTTTGCTTGGCTTCTTCACGCCAAGGCAGCAGGTTAATGCGACTCATTCGCTATGCTCCCTCATGGCTAAACCACATGCGATGGCATATTGATGAGCTGTCTCAAGCAGTTTTTGTCGGTCGAGCGAATCGGCAATCGTCATATCAACGAATGGGTTTGCGAGGATTGCGTCGATCTGTAGTTCCTGGCGGAGCAATTCGACTGTGCCAGGCAGCGTGGCGCTGCCGCCACTGACAATCAGCGCGTCGATTTCACTGATACCGCTGGACGTTGAGAAGATCTGAATATTGCGGCGAATCTGTTGTGCCATCTGGCTTTGAAATGGTGCCAGCACCTCAAAATCGTAGTTAGCGGGTAAGGTCCCAGCCAACTTGGCTTCCTCAACGGTATTGGGTTCCATGCCGTAATAGCCTGTCACAGCTTGATTAAATTGCTCGCCGCCAAAAGGTTGCTCGCGACTATAAATGGTTTCGCCATTGCTAACGATGCTAAACAACATCATGTTGGCGCCAATATCGACCATTGCTACTGTGTTATTGACCATGTCCTCGGCAAGCTGGCTTTGCATTACCGACAAGGTTCGCCCCAGAGCAAAGGCCTCAATGTCCATCACTTTAGGGGTATAACCTGCTGTTTCTAATGCCGCAACCCGAGATTCAACATGCTCGGTTCGACAAGCGCTGAGTAAGATATCCTTGCGGCTACTGTCGGTACTGTTGATACCTATGACCTCAAAGTCGAGGCTGACTTCATCGAGAGGGAAGGGAATGAGATGATCGGCTTCAATTTGAACTTGCGCTTCGAGGTCGGCTTCGGTGCCGCCACTATCGACATAAATAATCTTAGTAATCACCGATGAGCCGGCAACTGCTGCTGCGACGAGGTTGTTCTTCTTACCGAGTCGAGTTAGTAGTGGCCTGAGGGCGGTACCAACAGCTTCAAAATCTTTAATCTCGTGTTCTTCTACAGCACCTGGGGGAATGGCAACTTGGGATGCATTTTCGAGCACCCAGCCGTCTGTGTTTTTGCTCAACAGTACAGCTTTGGCGGAATGGGAACCGATATCTAAGCCAATAAGGGGAGGTTGGCTACGTTTCCAAAAGCGCTCAAGTTTCACGAATGCAAATCCATTGTAATGCTATTGTTAAGCTTGATTATACTGTTAGTCTCACCCAAAAAAACAAGCGCTTTTGCTTGGACTTTCAACACAGTTCGCTATTTTGTGTCTTTTGCGGAGCGACTTCTTTATACTCTGGGCCCTAGGCGAAGGGCCTGCCTTTTGGGTGCGGCTTCATGATCTAAGTGATTACTAACCGTGAAATTATTGCGTTCTTTATTGATTTTTTTCTTCAGCTGCGGCGTGCTCGGGCTGATTGTCGCTATTGCTGTTGCGGTTTACTTTAGTCGTGACCTTCCGGATGTTACTGAGCTCAAAGACGTTCAACTGCAGACACCAATGCTGGTCTACACCCATGATGGTGTGCTGATCTCGCAATTTGGTGAAAAACGTCGGATTCCGCTCGCCATTGAACAAATCCCACAGCAGATGAAAGATGCCTTTCTGGCGGTGGAAGATTCCCGTTTTTACGACCACCCCGGTATCGACCTGATTGGTGTAACGCGGGCGTTTGTGTCGCTGGTGATGACTGGTGAAAAACGTCAGGGCGCCAGTACCATCACGATGCAGGTGGCCAGAAACTTTTACCTCACCCGTGATAAAACCTATCGTCGTAAAATTCGCGAGATTCTATTGGCGTGGCGGATTGAACAGCTGTTGCCGAAAGACCAAATTCTGGAACTTTATCTCAACAAAATCCCTTTAGGGCAGCGTGCTCATGGTGTTGGCGCTGCTGCAGAAGTGTATTTTGGCAAAACTGTTGATCAATTGACGTTGCCCGAAATTGCCATGATCGCGGGCTTACCAAAAGCACCGTCGCGACTGAACCCTATCTATTCGGTAGAGAATGCGGTCGAGCGTCGTAATGTTGTATTGGCTCGAATGCTCGCTGTCGATGCGATTAGCCGTGAAGAATTTGACCAAGCCAGCCGAGCGCCTCTAGAAGGCAAATATCACGGCCCAGCGATCGAGATGCATGCGCCATATGTCGCAGAAATGGCTCGCCAGTATATGGTTGAGCGATATGGCGAAGAGCAAGCTTATACAACCGGATTCAAGGTCTACACCACCATCGACTCAAAGCAGCAACAGGCGGCGATTGATGCGGTGGTGCAAAACCTACTCGATTATGATCATCGCCATGGTTATCGTGGCCCTATTGCTAACCCCTGGTTGACCGTACCAGAGTTGGATGAGCAAAGCGCACAGGAGCAGCCTCTCGAACCGATGGTGGTGCTACCTGAGCCAATGTGGGAACAAGCTGAAATAGTTGAACACCTGCAGCAGTACCGAGGTTATCAGCATTTGGTGCCTGCAATGGTCACCAGCGTATCGGAACAGTCGGCGGAAGTGATTCGCAGAGATGGTGCTGCTGGCACGATCGATTGGGATGGCATGAAATGGGCTCGCGCGTTTATCACTGATGAGCGCCAGGGGGCGGCACCGAAGACGGCAGCCGAAATCGTCCAACCCGGTGATGTCATTATGACCGAGGTCGTTCAAGATGGTGTCTTTGCCTTATCACAGTTGCCAGAAGCATCCGGGGCGCTGATTGCTCTTAATCCTGAAGATGCTGCGATCCGTGCCTTGGTTGGTGGTTTTAGCTTTGCGCAAAGTCAGTTCAACCGTGCATTTCAAGCAAAACGTCAACTCGGCTCAAATATCAAACCCTTCATCTATTCGGCTGCATTCGACAATGGCTATGGCCTAGCATCGCTGGTTGCTGATGCGCCGATTAGCCACTGGGATGCATCAGCTGGCGTTGCTTGGCGACCGAAGAACTCGCCAGAAACTTATGATGGCGATACCCGCTTGCGACTGGGCTTGGCGCAATCCAAGAACGTCATGTCTGTGAGGCTATTACGCGCCGTTGGCATCGATAAAATCAGGCAACATTTGAGTAAGTTTGGTTTCCCGCTTGATGAAATTCCGCCGAATGAATCGTTGGCATTGGGCTCTGCTAGTTTTACTCCTCTGGATGTCGCCACTGGCTTTGCTGTGCTTGCCAATGGTGGATTTCAGGTCAAATCTTATTTGATTGAACGAATAGAAGATCAACATGGTAACCGCTTGTTCCAGCAGCAACCTAAAGTTGCTTGTTCTGAGTGTGAGGCGATTGAAGAGTCGATAAGCGAGTTTAGTGATCTGACCGAGTTTGCTGATATCGCTGCGGACCAGTTCGCCATGTGTCCTGCGCTGCCGGTTGACCCTGCCCAACAAGCTCCCCGTGTGGTTTCGGATACCAACACGTTTTTGGTGACGCAAGCGATGAACAGCGCAATTTGGGGCGGCGGCAATTGGTCTGCTGGCACGGGCTGGAATGGTACCGGTTGGCGCGCGGCGCGGGCGCTAAAACGCCGCGATATCGCTGGCAAAACTGGTACCACCAACGATGCAAAAGACGCTTGGTTTTCCGGTTTTCAGCCAAATTTAGTGGCAACATCTTGGATTGGCTTTGACGATCACCGACGTAAGCTTGGTTCGACCGCCTACAACGCTAACCTTGGTAGAGACCAAATTGTTGGCAAAGAATTTGGTGCCAAGACCGCTTTGCCTGCTTGGATCAAATTTATGCAAGTTGCATTGCAAAATATGCCGGTTCAGTCATTTACTGCACCCGATAATATTGTCAGTGTAAGAATTGACCGGTCGTCTGGGCTGTTGACCCATCGAACTGATAGTTCGACACGTTTTGAGTACTTCGTCGCGGGTTCTGAGCCTACTCAATACGCCGAAGCACTAACTCAACCGGTTGATCCATTTATTGATAATGAAGTTCAGCAACCTTCAACTGTCGATGACGAATTGTTCTAACTCAATGCTGCGTGTCATGGGATTAATGTGTAGTTGGGTATGACCAAAACTATTTCTATCAACGAACTCAAAGTAGGCATGTTTATCGCCGGTATTGCTAAGTGCCGGGGTAACTTTGCGCTCAAAAAACCTGGGTTTGTTACTTCTCAGGCAAGTATCGATGCGCTGATCAGCAAGGGCGTTGAACAACTTCATATAGACCCAAATAAAAAACTTCCTGACGAAAATAAAGCGCAGGGGTTAGAAGCCACTCAAAGTCAGCCCAGAACTCGTTATGACGCGCCTTTGGTTAGCGTTGAGCGGGAAATGGAGCAAGCAAAGGCGCTGCATAATCAAGCTCGACAGCTGCAGAAGAAAGCATTTAGGGATTTAGAGAAGGGCCACAATCTTGACGTTGAAGCTTTTAAGGAGCTTGGCGAAGGGTTGATGGACTCAATGTTTCGCAACCCTCAAGCGCTGACCATGATGACCCGCATTCGGCAAAAAGATGAGTACTTGCTTGAACACAGCATCAATGTTGGCATTTTACTCGGCGTCTTTGGTCGTTACCTAAAGCTGGATGAAAAAGTGATTGCTGATATGGTCACAGGCGGCTTATTGCACGATATCGGTAAGCTCCGAGTGCCAGAAGAAATCCTTCACAAGCCCGGCAAATTAATGCCCGAAGAGTTTGAGCAGATGAAACGCCATGTTTTACATGGGCGCGATATCATTGACGAAAACCAAGTGGTACTGCCGAAAACAACGATGGAAGTTATTGTTCAACATCACGAGCAATTAAGTGGTGCGGGGTATCCCAAACGACTGGTTGGTGATGAAATCAGTCAGTATGGGAGAATGGCGTCGATTGTCGACATTTTCGATGCCTTGACTGGCGAGCGAGTCTACAAGAAAGCGATGTTGCCGACAGCCGCTCTTAGCATTATTCGGAGCATGGCGCCGGATAAGCTCGATCAAGAACTAGTAAACGCCTTTATTCGCTGCATTAACGTCTATCCGGTTGGTACTTTGGTTAAACTGCAAAGCGGTCGCTTGGGAATTGTGGTTGAAATTAACGAAAAGGCGCCAACCAGACCGATGCTGAAGCTGGTGTACAGCGCTAAATTCAATCGCCATATCAATGTCGAGATGTACAACTTAGCGCAATATGAAAGCGACAAAATTGTCAGTGCCGAAAAGCCCGAAGCTTATGGCTTGGAACTGAAAAACTACATTTAGTGCAAAATGCAGTTTGGTCGCAGACCAAAAACACCGCCATTCTAGCGGTGTTTTTGTTTATTTGTAGCCGGTGATCTCAAAGCCGACGTCGTATTGATCTTGCTCGATAGGATCCATTCTCAATACAGTAGCTGTCGCTTCTAGGGGGCGGATATTGTCGCCAGTGGAATCGATGAACACTTCTACTTCTTCACCCATTTTTAGTGGCTCTGAAAGAATCACTGCCAAGCCGGTAGCGCTCAAGTTCTGACAGGTGCCGCTGATCGTGTCACCAGAATCAAGCCGCTTCACTCGAATTGGGGTATCGACTGACATACGAATAAAATTGCGTCGTTCACCTTGAGTAATCATTACTTCACCCTCAATAAAAAATCATTCCTTGTATCTCCCGAGTTTAGCCACAATGCAAGCGGATGCGAGTTAAGCTGTCGGAATGGTCACACTTTCCTTGATTGCATCGGCTAGGGCTTGCAAGGTTCGAACGCGGCTTGAGCCCCGTCGATAGACCAGCGCAATTTCTCGTGTTGGCTGTGGCGAACTGAACGGTTGATAACTCAGCAAGGGGTCTGCCTGATGGTGCTCTTGAATGGCTAAATAAGGCATCAGCGTTACACCGCGACCGGTGGCGACCATGTGTCGTAGGGTCTCTAAGCTGGTGGCTCTGAACGTGCCATCTTCATTGGCTCCAGCACTAAAACAGTAACCCAGTGCTTGGTCTCTAAGGCAATGGCCATCTTCGAGCATCAGTACAGTTTCGCCGTCGAGCTGGCTGAGTTCTACATCCGGTTGCTTAATCAGATGATTATCTTTTGATGCCGCCAACCACAGTGGTTCATCGAACAAGGTGATGTGTGCCAGTCCCTGCATTTCATTTGGCAACCAAGCGAGTAGCAGCGCATCAAGCTGGCCTTCGCGCAACAGGTTAAGTAGCACGTGGGTTTGCTGCTCTTCTAGTTGCCAGCCCATATCTGGGAAATTCTGAAACAGGTGCGGCATGATTTTTGGCAGCAGGTAGGGCGCTACGGTGGGGATCAGGCCTAGCTTGAGTTCACCAGACATGGGATCACGAAACGACTGCGCTGTGTCTTTCAGCTGCTTCACTTCGCTGAGCACGCGGCGAGCATGCTCGACCACGGATTCGCCAGCGGGGGTGAACATGACATTGCGGGTATCACGCTCAATTAGGGTTAACTCAAGCTCATCTTCGAGCTTACGAATTTGACCACTTAGCGTTGGTTGACTGACATAGCATCGCTCTGCCGCTTTGCGAAAATGGCGTACTTCATAGAGCGCCAGTAGGTATTCGAAATCACGTAAGTTCATACTGATTACATTTGCCAATTATTTTGTGTGATTTGTAACATATTGGCTATCAAAAGTCGTGGGTTTGCGGCGAATCAAAGAGCAGTCAATTATTTGTACTGGTCAGTCTTTCGGCGCTGCACAGCTAGTGGTATAACGGCAAAGGTTTATTTAAAATCTGAGGCCCTCACTACTACAGGAGTAGCAAACCATCATGTTCGAATCGGTACCTTTAGCGCCGGCGGACCCAATTCTGGGTTTAACTGAAGCTTACAATGCAGATCCACGTGACAATAAAATCAATTTAGGCGTTGGTGTATATAAAGACGAAGCGGGCACCACCCCTATTCTTGCTTCGGTTAAAAAAGCTGAAGCTCTGCTATTAGATACCGAGAAAACCAAGTCTTACTTAGGTATTCAAGGTGTGCCTGAGTATGGCAAACATGTTCAGAAGCTCTTGTTTGGTGCTGATAGTGCAGTGATTGCCGACAATCGTGCGCGTACAGCTCAGGCGCCAGGTGGTACCGGCGCATTGCGTATTGCTGCCGATTTCGCCGTGCGCAATTTAGAGCGCAAAACCATTTGGGTCAGTAACCCAACGTGGGCAAACCACGCGGCGGTATTTGGTGCGGCAGGTTTGACTGTTGAGAAGTACGCTTACTACAACGCCGAAACCAGCGATCTCGACTTTGACGCCATGGTTGAAAGCCTTAAGGGGGCTAAGGCCGGTGATTTAGTGCTGTTCCACGGCTGCTGTCATAACCCAACGGGTATCGATCCTACTGCTGAGCAATGGCAAGTGCTGGCAGATATGTCTGCACAAGCGGGTTGGTTGCCGTTGTTTGACTTCGCTTACCAAGGTTTTGCCACTGGCATTGAAGAAGATGCCCAAGGTTTGCGTACTTTCTTGAACAACCACGATGAACTGCTGATTGCTTCGTCGTTCTCGAAGAACTTTGGTTTGTACAATGAACGTACCGGTGCTTTCACGCTGGTTGCGCAGAATGCCGACGTTGCTGACACTGCTTTCAGTCAGGTCAAAGTGAACATTCGGGCGATGTACTCCAACCCGCCAGCACATGGCGCGAAAGTGGTGAGCACTATTTTGGGCAACGATGATTTGTATGCTCAGTGGGTTGCAGAAGTGGCTGAAATGCGTGTTCGCATTCACCAGATGCGCGACTTGTTCGTTGAGACTTTGGCTGACAAAGGCGTCGATGGCGACTTTAGCTTTATCCAACGTCAAAATGGCATGTTCTCATTCTCTGGATTGAATCCAGAACAAGTCGGCCAGTTGCGTGAAGACCATGGCATCTACATTGTAGGCTCGGGCCGTATCAGCGTTGCAGGCATGACCAAGGCCAACATGGATGCGCTTTGCACCGGTGTGGCAGACGTCCTCAAGTAAGCTATCCGGTTAGCATTGAAAAAGGCACCTGTCGGTGCCTTTTTTGTTGCTGCTTGATCACTTACCAGTGAAAAGCGACGCTAAGTTTGGTCTTGCTGATCTAAGAAGTCACGAAACTCGGTTTCGTAGAGGTGGAACAACACCAATGTCAGGGCGACAATCAATGGCCCGTAAAGTAACCCCATCAAACCAAACATATGCAAACCACCGAGTAGCGAGAAGAAAATCACCACGGTATTTAATGATCCCGCGCCTTGCATAAACAAGGGTCTAACAAAGTTATCAATGCTGCCGACCACTGCCACGCCCCAGACAATCAGAAATATACCCCAACCACTATCACCGGAGATAATCAGGAATAGTGCCGCAGGCAACCAGATTAATGCCGTTCCGACCACCGGAATCAATGACGCAAATGCCATGATAGTGCCCCAGAACAGACCGGGGAAGCCGGCCAGCCACATGGCAAAGCCGCCGACGATGCCTTGTGTCATGGCCGTTAAGATGGTGCCAAGGAGAGCCGACTTGGAGACGGCTTCGATTTCCTCTAGTAGAGCATCTTCCTGAGTGCGAGAGAGCGGCAAGGCATGACGAAAGAAATCGACCATACGGTCATAGTCGCGAAGGACAAAGAACAGCGCAAACAGCATGAGCGTGAGTTGCATTAGGAAGTGACTTAAGCTGCCTAGTACGCCGGTAGATATACCGACAAGGCCCTTACCGGCACCACTGGCCACACCAACTACCTGAGTCCGAAGGTTTTCAGGAGTCAGGAAATCATCGGGCAAAATAATCTCAAGCTTGGCTTTGACGATTTGCACCCAAGGATGCGCCAACATGGTCTCCAAACCGCCTTGGTCAATCCAACTTCGCAAATCGACGGTATAGGTGATGCCCTGCCTAACAATAGCGACGATAACGGTGAACGCAGGCAACAGAATGACCAAGGTGAGCAAGATGCAACTGAGCACCGCGGTCAAATTAGCTCGATTGCCCAGCTTCTTCTGTAGCCATTGGTTAATTGGTGCCATCAAAATACCGAAAATAAGCGCCAGAATAATGGGCTCGATGTAAGGCAAAATGAGTTGATAGCAGACATAAACAGCGGCAAGCAGCAAGCCAATCAGCAGCCAACTACGCGGATTTCGAAAAGGGGTTTGAGTCATCGCATCAGTCCCTTGCTTTGATGTGTTGACACTTAGCCTAACACGGGGACCATGACTAATCACCGGATTAACATGGGGAGGCGAAGAAGGCATTGAACCCTGCTTACTGTTACAGTGTTTGTCCGATGTTTATCAACATGCAACTAGATGTTGATGCGATTCAAGGTGGTCGCAATCAGCTGTTGATTCAATAAAGGCAATAAATCGCTTGGAAGCCACATATTAGCAACAAGGAGTGTCAAAGCGGTGACCAACCAGTTGAAGTGGTACAAGAATCCGCACAAAGTAAAGCTTTACTTATATGGCGGGCTAACAATTCTATCTGTTGGAGTTGGCATTTCGTTATGGGGTTATTCCATTGAGCAAGTTCATATTAACTGGGGTACAGGCAAAGGCGTAGTCCTTGCCATTCCGATTCTGTTGCTGGGTTTGTTCTGGGAATCCCTAACCGGTGTAGCCGGTGGTGGAACCTTTGGCCTATGGTGTTGCGCGTTTATCTTCTTTTACTGTGCTTGGCGCAACTATCGTCAGTCGTTGAGCTATGTCCTCCCACCAGAAACTCACTCCTTGTCTCAAAGTGAAAAACGTGGATGTTTGATTGTCACAGCAATACTCGCTGCGATTGTAGCGATTCCGATCATTTCTCTAATGGCGATGATTCTTCGCTAGAGTCTTTGTTTACCAGTTAATTGCAAAATCTGCCGTCGTCATTAAGCTCAATGGTAGACATTTCTTCATCAAGCTCTGGGAAATCAAATGAAACACCTATACCGATATTTGGTCGCCTTTGTGTTGTTGTTCTTGGCGCTTTGCTTTTACAGCTACGGCAGTATGGCTGGATTGTTTGTCTTTATCCTTTTCGGGCTGCTGTTTGAGGGGGCTTTTTGGATGAAGTTGTTCCCCAGAAAAAAACGACGAACGGTCAGATAATTTCACTCGATGAATGCAAAAAACCTCAACAAACGGGGCTTTTCATTTCTTTGATTTGGTTGTAGCTAATTCATCTTCAATATCACATCAAATTTTTCCGAATACACATGCGGCCAGCGCGATGCTCGATTGGGTTGGGCTGAGTCGTTCGCACAATGATTGTCATCATTTGCTAGTCACATGGCATCTTCTGCCAGTGTGTGGCGTGATTGGATTGCGTAAAGTGAGGCCATCAAATCAAGCTAAGAGGAATGATGATGGTCAGCAACAGAACAAACAACACGGCGCTAATTACAGGAGCCTCTGGCGGTATTGGGCTTGAACTAGCTCGCATTCATGCGCAGAAAGGCGGAGATCTGGTGCTAGTTGCTCGTTCGAAAGACAGGCTTAAGGCACTGAAAACCGAGCTCGAAAAACAATATCAGGTTCGCGTCGTGGTATTGATCGAAGATTTGAGTGATGCAGATGCTGCAGAACGTATCTTTACTAAAACGGAGTCGCTTGGTTTATCAATTGATGTCTTGATCAATAATGCCGGTTTTGGCGGCCATGGCCTATTCCACAGCCGTGATTTGGCCGATGAGCAGGCAATGATGCAGGTAAATATGGTGACCCTAACCAATTTGACTCACTATTACGTCAAGGGCATGGTGTCTCGAAAGCATGGCAAAGTGCTCAATGTATCTTCCTCTGCGTCGTTTTTGCCGGGGCCGCTGCAAGCCGTCTACTATGCCACCAAGGCCTATGTGACTTCGTTCTCGCAAGCATTGGCAGAAGAACTGCGGCAGCATCAGGTGACAGTAACCGCGTTGTGTCCTGGCCCAGTTGACACTGGATTTGTTGCCGCTGGTGGATTAGAAGGCGTCGAAGTATTCAACAATGCTAGAAGCCCAAGCTCAGTGGCCGATTGTGGTTATCGTGCCATGGAGCAGGGTAAGTTAGTTGCTTTCAACGAAAGCAAACTAAGTTTCATGCTGAACTGGTTGATCCCATTTTTGCCGAGAAAAATGGTACTCAAAATGTCTCGCGACAGCATGGAAAAACAATCTAACTGAATTATTGGTGATGAAAAGAGCTAGTAAGTTTGTCATTTCGCCAACCTGGCGATTAATGCTCAATGACATGAAGGTCGATTTGAATGCGGTGTTGGCCAATGCTGGATTAGCGGCAGATTTGTTTAACCGCGGCAAGATCATATTGAGTGCAGATGAGTATTTTCGATTTTGGTCAGGCATCGAACGAGCCTGTGAACCGCGAGATTTCCCTCTTCTGTTAGCTGAGCATATGACTGTCGAGTCATTTGATGCACCGATTTTTGCCGCTATTTGTAGTTCTGATTTGAATACCGCGTTGCGGCGGCTGAGCCACTACAAGCCACTTATCGGCCCGATGATTCTCGATATCAAAACAAACCCCAAGCAAACCAACCTTTGGGTTTCCTGTTATGGTCAGTCAAATAACTTACCAACAACACTAGGCTTAACTGAACTGGTGTTTTTTACTGAGCTTTCGCGTTTGGCGACTCGAGAGCGTATTGAGCCCATCAATATTGAGCTACCGCAATTGCCGGAAAATATCGCAGCCTTCGAGGCCTATTTTGGCTGTCGCTTAAAACAAGGCGCACGCGTTCATATGTCGTTCCGACACGAAGATGCCCGCAAACCATTTCTTACTCAAAATGCTGCGATGTGGGAGTTTTTTGAAGCTAAACTCAATCAAAAACTGGTTGATATGACTGCTAACGCCACGACTGTCGAACGGGTCCGGGCGGTATTGCTGGAAGCATTGCCAAGTGGTCAGGGAGCGATGGAACAAGTGGCGGGCCGCCTGGCGATGAGCAAACGAACGCTACAGCGCAAATTGACGGCCGAAGCAGAAACGTTTCAATCGGTCTTGCAGATAGTTCGAGCCGAGCTTGCCGATCACTACCTTGAGAAGTCCACCATGCCATTGACTGAAATAGCTTTTTTACTCGGGTTTAATGAAGCCAATTCATTTATTCGAGCGTATAGCTCGTGGAAAGGTATGCCGCCGGGGAGTTATCGTAGTCGTTTTAACTAGCGTCATGAAAACAAGGTTCACCAAACTACATAAAGTAGCCTGGTGAACGTATGAGCTATTTTTACAATAAGTATCGCGCTACAAGAAGTATTCCATCGCTACTTCATCACAGGCGTGTTTCTTCGGACAAATATCGCAGTCCTTCATCACTTTCTCTGGTAGCTGATCTTTGCTGGTATAGCTAAAGCCCAGTTTTTCAAAGAAAGTAGGCACACGCGTCAGTACGATCAAACGTTTGAGCTCAAGGTCTTTGGCGCGTTGCATCATGTACTGGACCAGTGCTTTACCTTGACCTTGCCCGTGTTTGTCGTAGTCGACACCTAGGCTGCGGATTTCGGCGAGACCAGTACCGTAGATATAAAGTGATGAACAACCTACCACCTCATGTTCAATCTCTGCGACCGCAAAGTCGAGGATCGAGCGGAGCAAGTCATCACGACTGCGCGGCAGCGTTTCGCCTTCTTTGGCCCAGTGAGAAACAATGCGATCAATTTCATCCATATCGGACAAGCGAGCACTTCGAACACTCAGCACCTCAGCTTTCTGGGCGTTCAAACGTTGCTGCACTTGACTCAACGCATAACCAACTTGGCCGACTGAAGTTCCACCTTTGGTTTGACCTTGCTGGGTTTCAAACTGGCTCTTACCGTTGAGGGCTGATTCAACACTCGCGCGGCTAGTACCACCCAGCACTTCACGCTTAGCAAGGCAGGCTTCGATGGTTAGATGCTCAAACACATCTTCATCAATCAAATCGCTGAACTGCTTGAGATCAGCCAATTCGAATTCTTCCAATGCTTTGTTCTTTTCGATGGCAGCAACAACCGCCTCACCCACCACATGGTGCGCTTCACGGAACGGTAAGCCTTTAGCAACCAGATAGTCAGCCAGTTCAGTCGCGTTAGAGTGACCTTGCTGTGCTGCTTTTAGTGTCGCGTCTTGATTAACCTTGAGATCTTGCAAACACAGCGACGCCATATCCAAACAAGCCAGCCAAGTATCAACAGCGTCAAACAGGCCTTCTTTGTCTTCCTGCATGTCTTTGTTGTAGGCCATTGGCAGGGCTTTGATGGTGACCATCAAGGCACTCAAAGAGCCAATAACCCGACCGGTTTTACCGCGGATCAATTCCAGCGCATCGGGATTCTTCTTTTGTGGCATCAGCGATGAGCCCGAAGTCACTGCATCGTCCAACTCAATGAAGCCAGCTTCACCTGAGTTGTAGAAAATTAGATCCTCGGCCATGCGTGATAAGTGCAGCATCGAAGTGCTAGCAGAGAACAGCAGCTCCAGCACGTGGTCACGATCGGACACAGCATCCAGGCTGTTTAAAGTCGCTGAACGGAAGCCCAAAGATTGCGCCAGTTCGTCACGGTCAATCGGGTAGGCAGTACCGGCCAGAGCGCCAGAGCCCAGCGGGCAGCGGTCCATTCGATGCAGCGCGTCTTTCACTCGGCTCAAGTCACGATCGAACATCTCGACATAAGCCAAACACCAGTGACCAAAGGTCAGTGGCTGAGCGCGCTGTAAGTGGGTGTAACCTGGCAATACCGTGGATTGCTCACGAGCAGCTAAGTTAACCAGCGCTTCTTGCAGCTTGACCAATGCGGCGTAGATTTCTTCGCCTTGCTCTTTGCACCACAGCTTGAGATCGGTGGCAACCTGATCATTACGGCTACGGCCAGTGTGGAGCTTTTTGCCCAAATCACCGACCTTGTCGATCAACTTGCCTTCGACCCAGGAATGAATGTCTTCCGCATCCGACTGGAGGATTTGATTCGGATCTTGCTGCACTTCCAGCAACAACTGCTCAAGTGCTTGTTGTAAGTTCTGCTGCTCTTCAACAGTCAGCACGCCTGCCTTTTGCAACGCCTGCGACCAAGCCACAGAGCCAACAATATCCTGTTCCGCCAGACGGTAATCGAACGGCAACGAATCATTAAATGCTTTGAATCGTACGTCACTGCCTTGTGAAAAACGTCCACCCCATAACGCCATGATTACTTCTCCTGATCTTTCAGCGCTTTAATCCGGCTTGATAGTGTATACAAGCGGATGAAACCTTCAGCATGTTTTTGGTCGTAAACATCGTCAGCACCAAAAGTAGCGAACTCTTCAGAGTACAGGCTGTTTGGCGAACGTTTCTGAGTTGCTGTTACTGAACCTTTGTAAAGCTTCAGGACCACTTCACCGTTCATATCAGCACTGTAAGCATCAGCAGCACCCAACAGAGAATCTTTCAGCGGCGTGAACCAACGACCGTCATACACCAAGTGGGCGAACTGCTCACCAACGGTGTGCAGCCATTCGCGTGAGCGCTTGTCCATGACCAACTCACGAATTGCTTCCAGAGCTGCGATGATGACGGTTCCGCCCGGCGTTTCGTAGCAACCACGAGACTTCATGCCCACCAAACGGTTCTCAACGATATCAACGCGACCAACGCCATGCTCGGCAGCAATCGCGTTCAGTTTCACAACCATTTGATACGGGCTGAGTGCTTCGCCATTAAGGGCAACTACTTCACCGTTTTCAACTTTCAGGGTCAGGTATTCAGCTTCATTTGGCGCTTGCTCTGGCGACTTAGTCCACACCCAAGCTTGCTCAGAAGGCTCATTCCAAGTTTCTTCCAGCTCGCCACCTTCGGTTGAGATATGCCACGCGTTGGCATCACGGCTGTAGATCTTGGTCAGGCTGGCAGAACAAGGAATGTTGCGCTCTGCGAGGTAAGCCAGCAAGTCTTCACGAGATTCCATGGTCCACTCACGCCACGGCGCAATCACTTTCAGATCTGGGGCGAGAGCAGCGAAGCAACCTTCGAAACGGATTTGGTCATTACCTTTACCGGTACAACCGTGACAAACCGCATCAGCGCCAACTTTACGCGCCACTTCAACGTGGGCTTTGGCAATCACTGGGCGTGCCATCGAAGTACCCAGCAGATAAGTACCTTCGTAGATAGCGCCTGTCTTCAGCGTTGGGTAGATATAGTCTGCCGCGAATTCTTCTTTCAGATCGACAATGTGGCACTCGGTTGCACCGGAGGCCAAAGCCTTTTCTTCCAAGCCCTCTAGCTCTTCATCGCCTTGGCCAACATCGGCACAGAAAGCCACAACTTCACAACCTGGGTAGGTTTCTTTGAGCCAAGGAATGATGGCAGAAGTATCCAAACCACCAGAGTAGGCCAACACGACTTTTTTAATTGTTTCGCTCATTATCTCGCGCTCCAAAATTCTTATTTAGTTCACTTATTTCTGTAACAGTGCCAGCATCACGGCGTTCTGCGCGTGCATGCGGTTTTCGGCCTGTTGCATGATGATTGATTGTTTGCCATCCAATACATCGGAAGTCACTTCTTGTTCCCGATGCGCTGGTTGACAGTGCATAAAGTACTGTGCGCCGCTCATTGCCATCAGTTGCTTATTGACCTGATACGGCATGAATTTCTCGGCAATGACTTCAAATGGAGTTTCGTCGCCCATTGAAATCCAAGTATCGGCATAAATTGCATCAACGCCTTTCAGATCGTTGATGTCATTGCTAATCACCAGTTTGGCACCTGATTTAGCACAAAGTTCTTGAGTATCAACCACAACCTGGCCATCCACGCTATGGCCCGGCGGTGTCACCACGACCATGTTGCAGCCCAGAATGGCTGCGGTCAGCATCAGAGAGTGAGTGACGTTGTTACCATCGCCAACATAGGCCAGCGTTTTACCTTCAACACTGCCAAACTGCTCAGTAAGTGCTTGGAAATCGGCTAATGCCTGACAGGGGTGATACAAATCTGACAATGAGTTAATCACTGGCACTGAGCCGTATTCGGCTAGCTCTTCCAGCGTTTTTTGACTGAATACCCGCGCGACAATGCCATCGACCCAGCATGACAGATTCATGGCGAAGTCTTTGACGCTTTCGCGTTTGCCCAATGCGCCATTTTGCTGATCGAGGTAAACCGCGTGGCCACCCAGTTTTTGGATGCCAACATCAAAGCTCACGCGAGTTCGCAGCGACGGTTTTTCGAAGATGGTTGCAATGCTTTTGCCGGCCAACGCCTGCTGATATTTTTGCGGATTTTGCTTAAGGTCGATGGCTTGGGCGATCAGCTGTTCGATGGTCGCTTTATCCAGATCCTTGACCGTTAGTAAATGTTCAAACGTCATAATTTATCTCGATGTGTCGCTGTCTGACGGTTTGTCGGTTAATCAGGGCAGAATACGGGTGCCGACCGGTTCGCCTTGTAATAGGCCTGCCAGTCGCTCCGGATAACGCCAGTTGGCAACGGCAATCGGGCGCGATAGAGATCGCGCTGTTGCCAATGCTGCTTTGGTTTTTGGGATCATGCCATCGGTTATCACACCATCGGCAATTAATTGTTCAATGCCTGCTTCATCCAGTTGTGGAATCAGTTGTTTGTTGCCATCTAGCACACCATCCACATCAGAAAGTAGCACTAAATCGGCGCTTAGTAACTGGGCAATCACGGTTGCCGCGTCGTCACCGTTGACGTTCAGCAAACGGCCTTCGGCTGACATCGCAATGGATGAAATGACTGGCACTTTGCCAGCAGAGAGCAGCGCTTGAACCAAGGCCGGATCAGCTGCTTGACATGTGCCTACGGCACCTAACTTAGGATTGAGCACGGTTGCTGTGGTAATGCCGCCATCGGCGAGACTAATGCCACAAGCATCAACGCCACTTTGCTTGGCATAAGAGACTAATAATTTGTTGGCGTAACCGGCAAGCGCGCCGACCACAACCGGCATGTGTTCATCAGGCGTCACGCGCAGGCCGTCGAGCTTGTCGCTCACTAATTGCTGAGCCTGCATTTGTTGCTCAACAAAAATACCGCCACCGTGCACCAATACCACCTGATGGCCTTTGGCTTGCAGATCGGCAACCGTACGGAAGAGCTTTAGCGCAGGCTCGGCTTGCTCCATCACTGCGCCACCAAGTTTGATGACCACTAAACTCACAGTGCGGCTCCTGCTTCAAATGGGAAATCAATTAAACCAAAGCGCAGATTGGCACATTGGATGGCTTGGCCAGCAGCGCCTTTGAGCAAGTTATCTTCGGCAGCAATCAACACGGCGTGACCATTTGCTTCATCGACCTTCCAGCCGATATCGACATGGCAGGTGTTGACTACATTCTTGATGCTTGGGGTTTGATTCATTGCGTCGTACAAGCGAACGCAAGTGCTGCTGTCATAAGCGTTGTGATAGGCCTGACTGACTTGTTCAGCAGTGACTCCTGGAGCCAATTTAACTGTCACCGTGGCAACAATACCGCGTGGGAAATTGCCTAAATGTGGGGTAAAGATAACGTCGCGGCCGAGTTGGTCGCTGATTTCTGGTTGATGACGATGACCTAATACACCATACGGGTGCAAGCTAACTTCGCAAAAGCTGTTGGTCATGCTGGCTTTGCGGCCAGCACCTGAGACACCAGAAACGGCATTGATCACCGGATATTGAACATCATCCAATAAGCCAGCTTCTCGCAGGGGTTTTAATGCGGTTAATGATGCCGTTGGGTAACAGCCGGGAACGGCAACCAAATCAGCAGTTTTCACCGCTTCGGCGTTCCATTCAGCAAGACCATAAACAGCCTTTTTGAGCAATTCAGGTTGCTCGTGCTCAAAACCATAGAACTTCGGATAAACCTCTGCATCAGCAAAGCGGAAGCCGCCGGATAAGTCCATCACTACGGCGCCTTGAGCCAAAAAGGTCGGAGCAAGTTGAGTTGAAACTTGATGTTCAGTGGCTAAGAACACCAAGTCATGCTGCTTGCCAACTTGCGCCAATTCGTCATCGGTAAGTGGCGTTACCGGCAAATCAAGCAATCCCAGGAAGCGGCCATGCAGTTGACTAAGCTGTTTGCCGCCATCGACGGAGGCTGCGGAAACATATACTTTTCCAAGCTCTAATTGCGGGTGGCGAGCAATCAATGCTGCTAGCTCCACGCCGGTATAACCGCTGGCTCCAATCACGGCACAACGAATCAACTGAGACATACTTTTTCCAGAATTATCAGGGCAAAAAACAAGGGTAAAGATAACCCTTTAAAATGAGAGTGACACATTAACTTTGATTGCATGGTTATGCAACAAAAATGCATGAATATATGGATTATTCAATTCGCTCTGTTGTAAACTTTAGTTACCACAGTTGAATAGATCGTGTTCAAAAAGTGGTTAGAAAGCCGGCAAGTTGAGGCTTTTTATATACCTGATAGAATCGGTAAACTATTTAAGGCCAATTTGCCTTGATTAGAACTAGCACTAATTTTGAAACCGGCACCTTGCTGGTTTTATTTTGTTTGCAGCGTTAACGAAGGTACATGTTCATGGAACACTATGAAGCCTTGCGCGCCAATGTGCGTAAACTGGGAAACCTGTTAGGCGACGTCATTCGCCAAGATTTAGGCGAAGAACTATTTCACCAAGTGGAGCATATCCGCACCTTATCAAAGGCTGCGCGTGCCGGTGACAAGGACGCCAATCAGCAGCTAGAAGCTACCTTAAATGACCTCAGCGACGACGAGTTAATGGGCGTTGCTCGGAGCTTCAACCACTTCTTGACTTTGGCGAACACTGCCGAGCAATACCACAATATTTCCAGAGCCGCGAATCAGGCTATTGATAAACCTGATCCGTTTGAAGACATGCTCGAGCGCTTCGAGCAACAGGAAATCAGCAAAGATAAAATTGCAGATGCCATCAGCCAGTTGTCGGTTGAACTGGTCTTGACCGCTCATCCAACTGAGACCAGCCGCCGCACCATGATCAACAAGTATGTTGAAGTGGCAGATTGTTTGGAGTTGTTGGAGCAAGCTGATCTGCCTCGCCGCCAGCGCCAGAAAACTGAAAATCGATTGGCGTCGCTGATTCATCAGGCTTGGAGCTCACGAGAAATTCGTACACAGCGACCTACACCGGTCGATGAAGCGAAATCAGGTTTCGCCGTAGTTGAATCTTCACTGTGGGATGCGGTGCCTGACTATTTAGAACAACTTGATGATTTGTTGCAGTCTAAGCTCGACATGTCATTGCCAATTGATGCTCGTCCGGTCAAGTTTGCCTCCTGGATGGGGGGCGACCGTGACGGTAACCCATTTGTTACCGCTGCGGTGACACGCGAAGTACTTTATTTGGCACGCTGGAAAGCGGCTGATTTGTACATTGCTGATTTGGATGTGCTGGCTAGCGAATTATCGATGCGTGCTTGTAATGACAAAGTGCGCGAGTTGGTCGTTGATAGCAACGAACCATATCGTGAAATCGTCAAAGACCTGCGCGATCGGATGAAGGCGACTCGGGCAGCATTATTCCGTGCGCTCAACGGTAGCTTCTCTAAGCTCAAGCAGCCTGGTTTGATCCATACCAAGACTGATCTGCTGACTCCGCTGCAGTTGTGCTACGACTCGTTGGTCGAATGCGGCATGGACACCATCGCTAACGATCGCTTATTGCGGACTATCCGCCGCGTTCACTGCTTTGGTATTCATCTAACCCGCTTGGATATTCGCCAAGATGGCGAGCGCCACGCAGAAGTATTCAGTGAACTGACTCGTTACCTCGGTTTGGGCGATTACATGCAGTGGAGTGAGGAAGACAAACAGTCATTCTTGCTGCAAGAGCTCAACAGCAAGCGCCCTCTAATCCCAAGTAATTGGCAGCCAAGTGATGATGTTCAGGAAGTATTGGACACCTGTGCCGTTATTGCTGATACCGATCCAGATACCTTAGGCACCTACATTATCTCGATGGCAAGCAATCCATCTGATGTGTTGTCGGTTCACCTGTTGTTGAAAGAAGCAGGTATTAGCTATGCCATGCCTGTTGCGCCATTGTTCGAGACACTTGATGACTTGGATGGTGCTGTTGATTGTATGGAGCGCCTGTTCTCTGTTGACTGGTACCGTGGTTACATCAATGGCAAGCAAGAAGTGATGATCGGCTACTCGGACTCTGCCAAGGATGCCGGTGTACTTGCAGCTGCTTGGGCCCAGTATTCGGCGCAGGAAGCCTTGGTTGCCTTGGCTGAACAAAAAGATATTGCTATTACCCTATTCCATGGTCGAGGCGGCACCATCGGTCGCGGTGGCGGGCCAGCTCACCAAGCGATTTTGTCTCAGCCTCCGGGGTCACTGAGAGGTGGTCTGCGAGTGACTGAGCAGGGCGAAATGATTCGCTTCAAGTTCGGTTTGAGCGATTTGGCAGTCCGCAGTTTGGCGATATACACCAGCGCCGTGTTGGAAGGCATCTTGACGCCGCCGCCAGTGCCGCAAGACAGCTGGCGCGAGGTGATGAACGGCTTAGCCGAAGAGTCATGCCAAGCATATCGTTCGATTATTCGTGGCGAGAAAGACTTTGTGCCTTATTTCCGCGCAGCGACACCAGAGCAAGAGCTCGGCAAGTTGCCGTTGGGCTCACGTCCGGCTAAGCGTAAACCAGGTGGTGGTGTGGAATCATTGCGCGCTATTCCTTGGATTTTTGCTTGGTCGCAGAACCGTCTGGTACTGCCAGCGTGGCTCGGCGCGGGGCAGGCATTGGCCAGTGCGTTGACCTCTGGCAAGGCCGAACTGATTGAAGAAATGTTCTCTACTTGGCCATTCTTCCGCACTCGGATGCTGATGCTGGAAATGGTATTCATGAAATCTGATTCCAGCCTGTCGGCCTACTATGACAAAGTGCTGGTACCAGAAGAGTTGCAACCATTGGGCGTGAAACTGCGCAGTCAGTTGGCGTCTGACATCGATACCGTGTTGTCGATTACTCACGATGAAGGTTTGATGGAGCGCGAACAGTGGAGTCGTGAGTCGATTAAACTGCGTGCAACTTACATGGAGCCGCTGCACCGCTTGCAAGCTGAATTGCTCAAACGCAATCGTGCATGTGAAGGTGATGAAGAATGTGAAGCTGCGCAGAAGCACTTAGAGCTAGCGTTGATGATCACTATCACAGGTATTGCTGCAGGTATGCGCAATAGTGGTTAATCACTATTAAGTTGATTGACAAAGGCCGCCTCTGAAATGGGCGGCCTTTTTGTTGTTGATGGTAAGTCGGCAATGAAGTAAGCCAACAATTGGCGTTATGTTTTAAGCCTGCTCACCTTTAAAAAGCTGCACATCGATACCTAACCGCTTGATGCGTGATGCCAGAGTGGTCGGTTTGACCGCCATGATTTCTGCGGCGCCATCACGACCAAACACCTTGCCTTTGGCTTGTTTGAGAGCGTTGATAATGCTTTGTCGCTCTTGTTGCTTAAGGTCTCCGGCCGTGACGATGGCTGTTTCGGCGATGTTGGACTCAAGCCTTTGCTGTTTTTCTGCCTGCAGATCATCAAACTTCAACCATTGGCCGTGGGCCAAAATCACCTGGCGTTCGATGACATTCTCCAGTTCACGAATATTGCCCGGCCAGTCATAGCGTTTGAGGGTTTCTAATTGTGCTAATGATATCCGCATGTCGGGCTTATTGAGCCGCTTGCCGGCTTTGTCCAAAAAGTGATGAGCCAATAGCGGAATGTCATCTGCTCGCTGCCGTAACGGCACCGACTCAATGGGAAACACGTTCAAGCGAAAATAGAGATCTTCTCGAAAGGTACCTGCTGCCACCATATCCGCCAGATTTCGATTGGTTGCGGCAATGATCCGCACATCGACATTGCGAGTCGATGATTCACCGATCCGCTCCAGCTGTTGTTCTTGCAATACCCGAAGCAATTTGCCCTGCAAAGCCAGCGGTATCTCACCGACTTCATCAAGAAACAAAGTACCGCCATGGGCCAATTCAAAACGACCCGGCCGATCGCTGGTGGCGCCGGTAAAGGAACCTTTGGCATGGCCAAAAAACTCACTTTCGAACAACTCAGCAGGAATTGCCGCGCAGTTCACCCGAATCAGTGACCGCTTGCTGCGTTTGCTGGATTCATGAATGGCGCGGGCTATCAGTTCTTTACCTGTGCCTGATTCGCCGCAAATAAGAACAGTGACGTCCGTTGGTGCAACTAAATCAATTTGTTTAACCAACTCTCGTACCGCTTGAGAGCGGCCAACAATTTGGTGGTTGTTAAACTCGGAGCTAATTTCTTCTTGCAGATAGGCATTTTCCATTTCCAGCTGCTGGCGGAGTTGATCGACTTCCTTCAACGCTTGAACAAGCTCACGTTGAGCTCGCTTCTTTTCGGTAATATCGCGGAAGATCACCACCGCTCCCACGACTTGATCGCCATCGTTGATCGGTGTGCTGGTGTATTCGACATCAACCGGTACACCTGATTTTGACCAAAATACCTCGTCGTCCACTTGGCGCACTTCGCCTTCTTGAAAGGCGGCATAAATAGGGCAATCTTCAACGTGATAGTGGTCGCCATTACAGTGTTTGTAGTGAATTGCAGTATGGATGTTGCGGCCAATCAACTCCTCACTGCGAAAGCCCAATATGCGCTCAGCGGCTGGATTTATAAAGGTCGCTTGGCCATTGGCATCAACGCCATAAATACCTTCCCCTGCGGCGTCGAGAATGAGCTGGTTCTCGCGCTCAAAATCTTGAAAAATACGCGCCATTCGTTGCCACTGACCAATGCCAGAGCGGTAATGACGTTGGGCATCAGACTGCACGCGGTTGCGATCAATTTTCTCGACATCCTGAAACACAAATTGAATCATCTGCCGGCCTTCTAGCTCGACCTGACTGGCTAGGGTTTCCAGTACGATAGGTTGTTCTTGGTCAGCAACTTTGACGCTTAGGGTGTCCGACCAAGCATGGCCGTTCATCATGGTTTCCTGAGTGAAAACCACCAATTGAGTGAAACAGTGGTTGAACCAACTGCTGGCATGGGTTTGTTTCAGGTCTCCCAGCGGTACTTGCAGCAGCTGACAAGCCGATTTATTGGCTGCCTCAATTAGGTTTGATATCGGGCACACCATCAGTTGTGGGACCGGTGAGTTCCAAAAGGCGATTTGTTCAATCGTAGCCATAAACTTCCCCGTTTTTTGAGCCGAACACCTGTCATTGCCAAAAACTGTTCAATTTTTACGCCAATTACTACGAAATTTCGTGATGGTAACTACGAGATTTCGTGTTCTACGAAAATTCGTAGTTATGTTTGATTTCCGTTTGGTGATAATAAATTCATTAAAAACAGTTTCTTATGGTTGTTTTTGAAAGTTGGTTCTGTCTTTGCAAATAGCTTCTACGAACGAAACGGAGCAAACCCGTCCGACTCTATGAAAACCGCGCTAACCCAGAGTCGAACGCAGAAATCGTCGACATTTGCTGTTGATACGCGCACAGCGATAGGTCAAGCACAACTCTGGTGCTTTGTTTCAAGCCAATTAATCACAGTACTTTCAAAGGGAGAAATACGGCATGGCCATCAAAAGCTTAGGAAACCCTTTTGATCACAAAGTCGGATTGACGCACACCATCGATTGCGACTGTATGGATTGCCAACTACAACGCCAACCGCAATTGAGTGACCAACAGCGGACTGAGGCGCTTGAAGCCTATGGTGATCAATATGATCAGCAAGCTCGGCAGTCAGTTGAGCCCGAACAAAAAGCCAGTCAGCAAGCGGCAATGACGCAAGAAGACATCATGGATCGGGCAGTGGAAAGTGCCATTGTACGAGGCATGTTTGGTCATCACGATCAGAGCCGTCGACAGTTTATTCGCATGGTTGGCGGCGGTACCTTGGCTGCAGCGCTGGGCTCTATTTTGCCGCTCGATAAAGTAAAGGCTGCGGTAAAAGATGGCATTGGCCAACTAGAAAAAACCAAGCTTAATATTGGTTTTGTACCCATTACTTGTGCCACGCCTATCATCATGGCGCACCCGATGGGGTTCTATTCCAAGTACGGATTGGATGTTGATGTGATCAAAACCGCCGGCTGGGCAGTTGCTCGGGATAAGTCGTTAAATGGCGAATACGACGCATCGCATATGCTGACTCCAATGCCATTGGCAATGACCATGGGCGCCGGCTCTACTGCTACCCCGTACATTATGCCGGCGGTGGAAAACATCAATGGCCAAGCCATTGTGCTGCACAACAAACACAAAGATAAGCGCGATCCGAAGCAATGGAAGGGCTTTAAGTTTGGTGTGCCGTTTGATTATTCGATGCATAACTTCTTGCTGCGTTATTACGTCGCTGAATTTGGCCTCGACCCGGACAAGGATATTCAAATCCGTGTCGTACCGCCGCCAGAAATGGTCGCCAACCTGCGAGCCGGTAACCTCGATGGTTACTTATCACCGGATCCATTTAACCAGCGTGCGGTGTACGAGAAAGTCGGTTTCATCCATACCTTGACCAAAGATATTTGGGAAGGGCATCCATGCTGTGCATTTGCTTGTAGCCAGAAGTTTGCCACCGAGATGCCGAACACCTATACCGCATTGTTCCGCGCCATTGTGGACGCCACCCACTATTCTGCCGATCCGGCAAATCGCAGTGAAATTTCTGCCGCAATTGCGCCGAAGAATTATCTCAACCAGCCGGAAATCGTGATTCGCCAAGTGTTAACTGGCCGCTACGTGGATGGCTTGGAGAAGAAAGTCTACGACGTCCCTGACCGCATCGATTTCGATCCATTCCCGTGGCATTCAATGGCCGTGTGGATTCTGACCCAAATGAAACGCTGGGGTTATGTTGATGGTGACATCGACTACAAAGGCATTGCTGAGCAGGTATATGTTGCCTCGGATACCGCCAAAGTGATGAAAGATCTTGGTTATGAAGCGCCGAGCAAGACCTATGAGAATTACACCATCATGGGTAAGACCTTTGATTACACGGATCCAGAAGGCTATGTGAACAGCTTTGCCATCAAAAGGAGCTGATGATGTCATTGAATGTGCGAGCGACGATTGTTGCACTGGTGTTTCTCGCGCTTTTGCTGGGGTTGTGGGAGGCAATGAATCAGCCTCCCGCGGCATCGGAAGCGCTAACCGAGTTTGAATTGCTGATGGGCGGGGCTGACGACCAAGCTCGGGTGCCGCCGCCATCGCAAGTACTGGCATTGGCGTGGCAGGAACTCAGTAACCCTTTCTACGATGCGGGCCCTAACGACAAAGGCATCGGCATTCAGCTCGCTTACTCGCTTTATCGGGTGCTGACGGGCTACTTTGCTGCTGCTCTTATCGCCATTCCGCTCGGTTTTGTCATTGGTATGTCGCCGTTGATGTATCGAGCCCTGAACCCATTCATTCAGGTGTTAAGACCCATTTCGCCGCTGGCGTGGATGCCGTTGGCACTGTTCATCATTAAGGACTCTGAGCAGTCGGCGATTTTTGTCATCTTCATTTGTTCGATTTGGCCGATGTTAATCAACACGGCCTTTGGCGTTGCCAATGTTCGCAGCGACTGGATCCGAGTGGCGCAAACCCATGAGCTTAGCCCATGGCGAACGGCGTGGAGTGTGATTTTACCGGCTGCCGCACCGACCATTCTGACGGGGATGCGGATCTCCATCGGTATCGCTTGGCTGGTGATTGTCGCTGCGGAGATGTTAGTTGGCGGTACCGGCATTGGTTACTACGTATGGAACGAGTGGAACAACCTGGATTTGAACAGCGTGATTTTCTCCATCTTGATGATTGGTGTGGTGGGGATGTTGTTAGACATGGCGTTGTCGGCAGTTTCCCGCTTGGTCGCTTATGAGGAGTAGCCTGTGACAGATAAAAAACCTTTGGTATCGGTCGAAGGCTTAAGCAAAGCCTACCCAAGCCCTAACAAGGGGCCCGACTTGGTGGTCTTCAAAGACGTTAATATTGCCCTAGAGAAAGGCGAGTTTGTTTGCATCATTGGCCATTCCGGTTGTGGCAAGTCGACCATTCTCAATGTCTTGGCGGGCTTAGATGAAGCGTCATCTGGCGGCGTCATCATGGAAGGTAAGGAAGTGTCGGGGCCAAGCTTAGATCGCGGAGTAGTGTTTCAAAACTACAGCCTGATGCCGTGGCTCAGTGCGTTGCAGAACGTCAACTTTGGAGTCCGAGCTCGTTTTCCCAAGTGGTCTGCCGAACAAGTTGAAACCCATAGCAAAAAATATCTGCAGATGGTCGGCCTGTCGACAACGATGGATCGCAAGCCATCGCAATTGTCAGGCGGCATGCGTCAGCGCGTCAGCATTGCCCGGGCCTTTGCTACCCAACCTAAATTGCTATTGCTGGATGAACCGTTCGGTGCGCTCGATGCGCTCACCCGCGGGATTATTCAAGATGAGCTGATCAAAATCTGGTCGGAGTCGCAGCAGACCGTTTTTATGATTACCCATGATGTCGATGAGGCGATTTTGCTGGCCGATCGGGTGTTGCTGATGACCAATGGTCCAGAAGCCAAAATTGCCGAATCCGTGACGATCAATTTGCCACGTCCGCGTCAGCGCTCAGACATTATCGAACACCCTGGATACTACAAGATCCGCAACCATTTGGTCGATTTCTTGGTGAATCGATCGGGTGAGCTGGCATTGCGAGAATCGTCGGACAACAGCCCTGTGATTGTTGATCCAACCGATGATATGGGCGACGACCCCGAGCCTGAACAAATTGAACTTACCGACATCAAGCTTGTTGCAAGTGAGTCGGAGCAACCCGCTGCATAATTTTGTTATTACCTGATGTTGTTGAACAACAAGGAGTTACTGATGAATAAAGAGCAAATGACAGATGCTATTGTTGCCGCCAAAACCCAATTGAACCTAAGCTGGGAAAAGATGGGCGTTGATTTGAATATGTCGCCGGTATGGCTGGCATCGGCGTGCCTTGGCATGAATAGCGCTCCTGCTGAGAAAGCCGCAGCAATCAGCAGTTACCTAGGATTGGGAGAAGAGGTCACTAGCGCATTGATCGCTTTTCCAACCAAAATTTGGGATCAAGCTGTACCAACGGATCCGTTGATTTACCGTCTTTATGAGGTGGTTGGCGTATATGGCGAAACACTCAAGGAAGTGATTCAGGAAAAGTTTGGTGACGGCATCATGAGTGCCATCGATTTTTCTATGGAAGTGGACAAGATTGAAGATCCTAAGGGCGATCGGGTACTGCTGACTTTAAATGGTAAGTTCCTGCCGTATAAATCCTGGTAATGCGCTCGACGCAAGGATAGCTGAACAAGTGATGGTATTGGCTGCTGATGGCAGCCAAACCAACTGGAGGATTGAATGACAGATGAATCTCGGCCGCCGTTTCCGCCTTTCGATGCGGCATCTGCAGCCATTAAAGTGCGCAAAGCAGAAGATGCTTGGAATCGCAAAAATCCTGCTGCCGTGGCTATGGCCTATAGCCCTGACTCGGTGTGGCGCAATCGTTCGGAGTTTATTAAAGGCCGAGCACAGATAGAGCAATTTCTCAGTCGTAAATGGCAGCGAGAGTTGAATTATCGTTTGTGTAAGGAGTTATGGGCATACACCGCCAATCGCATTGCAGTTCGTTTTGCTTACGAATGGCACGATGATTCAGGCAATTGGTATCGCTCTTACGGCAACGAGAATTGGGAATTTAATTCACAAGGCTTGATGCAACGACGCATCGCGAGCATTAATGACTTACCGATTGACCAAAGCGAGCGATTGCTCACTTGGGACACTGAGGTAAGGCCTGACAACTATTCATCGCTTAGCGAGCTTGGCTTGTGAGCAAAGCGCTGGCGCTGCTAATTAGGTTGGTTTGACCTTATCAACCCAGCGCTCCATTTCACTGGTGCGGATCACTTGCGAACTATGGTTGACTCTGATTCGCCACTTGCCATAGGACTCATACAGCACACCTCTCACGATCCAATCTTCGCCCTCTACCGAGGGATTTGCTGGGATCAGTAGTTGTTCGATGACTTGATTTTCACCGCCGACCCAGAGTTTGTTATCAAGTAGCCACCAACTGTGATTTTGGTTGCGCTGAAATCTTGTCACCGTGCCACGATATTCGCGCCAGCGCTTTGAAGGGCGGGTGATTTGACTAACAGCTAATGGCTGATTTTCTGCAAGTTGCCATAATCCTCGCTTATCGCGACGAGCAATCCATTCGGCCATGTTGTAGCAGCGCCAAAGATCGTTATCGCCAATGACCATCAACTTGGCGTAGCCGTCGAGTAACAGCTGCTGGTTGATGTTTTTGCCCTGATGATTGACTAAGTGAGCAAGTGTGCGGCCGTGACGATCCCGAGGACGCCGATCGACGACCATGCTGACAGGTTTGTTATCAATTAACTGATCGAGACGATTGCGTGCTTGCAAGGCATAGGGTTCGTTGCGTGATGGCTGCTTGTGGTCAAGCTCAGGGGTGTCGATACCAGTAAAGCGAATGCGGCGGCCATCGCTCAGGGTGATGGTGTCGCCATCATGGAGTTGCGCCATGATGACTCGCTCAGCAGCGCCTTGCGGTAGGCAGTCGAGCATTTGACCAACGGCATGACAGGAAAGCACCAAACCAGCAAAAAGAATAACACGCGATAGACTCATGATGTTTTGTTCCGACGACGTTCAGTGGGTGAGGATTTCAGTACGGGGCGGACAAACAAAAAAGGCGCCATCCGGCGCCTTTTTCTGCTGGTGCAAGAGTTTTACTTCTTGCCCAAAGCGCCGAAACGCTTCTTGAAGCGATCAACGCGTCCGCCAGAATCCAGAACTTTCTGCTTACCAGTGTAGAACGGGTGGCAAGAGCTACATACGTCGATGTGGAAATCTTTACCCAAAGTAGAGCGAGTCTTGATTGTGTTACCACAAGAGCAAGTTGCTGTTACTTCAGCGTATTCAGGGTGAATACCTTGTTGCATGGAAAACCTCAATTATTAGGCCGTGTCGCTATCCAACCCGGAGTCAGACACCACACGTGGTTTAGTTACTTCTGTTTGGGGCGCGAATGGTAAAGCAGTTATAGCGCCGGATCAAGCCCAATTGCTAACTTTTTAACCAATTATAGTCGCAGTTGCTCGGTATCCACTGCTTGGTGTTAACCATGGTAAGCTTGCGCTACTTATTGACTGTGTGATTTTGTTCGTGTCAGACCTTCGCTTTATTCATGTCGCTTTACCGGTACCGATGCGGCGGATCTTCGACTATTTGCCTCATCCGCAGCGCCAAGTGGTTGTTGGTGGCCGGGTCAGAGTGCCCTTTGGCCGTCGCATGATGGTTGGCGTGGTCGTTGGCGAAAGTGATCACAGTGATTGGCCGGTCGAGCAGCTCAAGGCGGTTGATGAGGTGCTCGATCAGCAGCCTATTTGGCCGCAATCTCTACTGGACTTGTTGAAGTGGGCTGGACGCTACTATCAGCATCCCATTGGCGAAGTACTCACTCATGCCCTGCCGAAGAAAATGCGTCAAGGCGAACAGCCCAATAGTGCCGATATTGAAGTGTGGCAGCTAACGGATGCAGGGGTGGCGCAAGATGCGCAATCGACTAAGCGGGCACCGAAACAGTGGCAGTTGCTGGAGTTGCTAAAGGCAGGAGCTCAGGAAAGAGCAACGCTGAGTGCTCAAGGCGTCACTGGCGCTACCATTCAAGCAGTGGCGAAAAAGCAATGGATTGAATCTGCTCCGCTGAGTGCTTTGAATGAATCTTTGTCACAGCCATCAAACCAGCCGCCTGCAACCCGTGAACAAAGCATTGCAATTACGGCGTTGTGTTCGCGCTTGCAAGGGTTTTCGGTCAGCTTACTTGAAGGCATTACCGGTTCCGGCAAAACTAGGGTTTACCTCGATGTCATGTCGCAAGTTATTGAACAAGGTAAACAAGTCTTGGTACTGGTGCCTGAAATCGGTTTAACACCTCAAACCTTGAGCCGGTTTCGCCATCATTTAGGCGTTCGGATTGGTCTGGTACATTCGGGTTTGAACGATAGCGAGCGACTTGCCGCTTGGCAGGCGGCACGCACTGGCGAGTTACCAGTGTTGCTCGGTACTCGCTCAGCCATTTTCACTCCTATGGCCAACCTCGGCTTGATTGTGGTCGATGAAGAGCATGATGGCAGTTACAAGCAACAAGATGGCTTCCGTTACCAGGCTCGCGACCTAGCCGTCATGCGCGCCAGAAACGAGCAAGTGCTGCTGTTGTTGGGCTCTGCTACGCCGAGTTTTGAATCATTGGCCAATGTCGAGGCCGGTCGCTATCAGCATCTGACTCTGAGTGAACGTGCTGCCGGTGGTCAATTGCCGAAGATAGCGGCCATCGACATGCGTCAGCAAGTGATGACAGGGCCGTTGTCTGCTCCCATTGTCAAAGCCATGGAGCAGCACTTACAAGCTAACAACCAAGTGCTGGTATTTTTGAATCGTCGTGGTTTTGCGCCGGTATTGTTGTGCCATGAATGTGGTTGGTTCGCTGAGTGCCATCGTTGTAACCGACCGTTTACCTGGCATAAGGGGTTTCGTCGCTTGGTTTGTCATCATTGCCAAGTTGAGCGACCGGTGCCGCATCAATGTGATTCATGTGGCAGCACTCAACTGGTACCGGTCGGCCAAGGCACTGAGCAGCTCGAAGAAGCATTGCAAGAGCAGTTTCCTGATTACCCCGTGGTTCGCATCGACCGTGACTCAACTCGACGCAAAGATGCATTCGAAAACTTGGTTGCTGACATCCAGCGCGGACACTATCGAATTTTGGTTGGGACCCAAATGTTGGCCAAGGGGCATGATTTTGTGGATGTCACTTTGGTGGTTATCGCCGACGTTGATGGTGCGTTGTTTAGCAGTGATTTTCGCGCTGGAGAGCGGATGTGCCAGTTGTTAACTCAGGTTTCTGGTAGAGCAGGACGAGCAGGTCAGCAAGCTCAGGTCTTGCTGCAAACCCACTACCCTGATCACCCTTGGGTGCAACAACTTCAGACTGAGGGTTATCAGCAGGTGGCCAGTGCGTTGCTGGCGGAGCGTAAGCAAGCGCAGTTACCACCTTATGCGGCAATTGCAATTATTCGTGCTGAGGCGAATGATGAGACGAAGGTCGCTGAGTTTTTGGCTGCAGCCGAGCTGGTGTTAAACACAGCAGCCCAGCGACATGAAGTTATCGTGATGCCTCCTGGGCCATGTGCAATGGTGCGCAAAGCAGGACGATATCGATGGCAATTGGTCCTGATTGCGCCACAAAAAGCACCAATTCAGAAATTATTAACCGAAAGCTTGGGCGAGATAGAAAGCTCTAAACTCGCCCAAGTAGTGCGGTGGCATGTGGATGTTGATCCCCATGACACCGTTTGAATGGCTTAGTACAGCAATTTGCCAATCGGGTTGAGCAATCGGGTCGCGCCCGATGTGAAGTGCAATGGTGCTTCGACCGCGGTGAAACACAAGCAATCTTCACTGACGCTTGCACCAGGCTTGTGGGTGTGAGCGCCGTCGCGGTATATAAAATCACCTTCTTGGTACACCTCATCACCATCGACGAAGCTGCCGGACAATACCAGCGTAATCTCGCGCCCTTTGTGAGTGTGTTCTGGTATCTCGCCGCCCTGCTCAATGTAATAAAAGCTGGTGCGCCACTGTTGGTGCTCTGCTAGGCGCCCTCGCCACAACTTGCCGAGCTGAAACCAACTATCACCGGTCACCAACTCTGGCTGTTCTGCTATTTGACGTTGCAGCGCTCGTGGCAGTAAGAATTTGTTGTCCTGCCAGCGAATATGTTTGGCCTTGTGACGCTCGGCGACCAGACTCGGTTGTTCAACCGGCGCTGGCTCACTGTCTATAATGGCAGCCATCATTGCCGTCAGATCGTCTGATACCTGAATGTCAGCGCTATCATTGTTTTGATGCTCTATGCTTGCTGCTAACTCTTGCTCAATTTGCTTCACTTCACGCTGACATAAGCGGCACATATCGACGTGTGCTGAGACACACAAGGCTAATGCAGGTGGCAGCTCTCCGCTTACAAAAGCGCGCAATAATTCTTCACTTGGGTGGCTTTTAATCATGATCGTTAGCCTCAATTTTTTCTTGTAACTTCTGCACTGCTAACCGAATACGAGATTTCACTGTGCCTAACGGGATGTTCAATTCATCAGCGACTTGTTGCTGAGGTTTGTCTTCTAAATACACTTTGCGGATCACTTCCATCTGAGCGGGGGACAAAGCGTCGTAGTACTTTTCCAATTGCAGTTGCAGCACCAAGTGGTCAGGTTGACTTCTGCCTTCGTCCGCTTCCGCCTCCAGTACCGGCCATAAATCTTCAGCACTGATGACATCGGCTTTGCTGCTGGCTTTTCGTAATTGATCGTATCGGAGGTTACGGGCGATGGTGTAGATCCACGTCGAAGCGGCGCCTTTACCGGCATTGTATAAATGCGCTTTCTGCCAAACCGTCATCATGGTGTCTTGAACCAATTCCAGCGCTAGAGCCTCATTACCGTCGCACAAGCGGATAGCAAACATTTTCAACCTTGGCGCGAAATGGTTGAACAATGCGGCGTAGTGCTTACGGCATTTGTTTTCAGCGATTTGACAAAGCGCTGCTTTCCAACGCTCGCCGTCATTTTCGGCTGGTTTTACTTTTGCTTCTGGCTGGGGTTTCATCTGGCCCGACACTAAAGGAGAAGTGCTGGCAGTATAACCACAAACGCTGCTCTGTGCTGTCGACATCGTCACTCCTGTCGTTATTGCCGGGCCTTTATGAGGCCCGGCTACTAACTATTAATCATCCAAACTTATGACTGATACGCCTGTCGCTGACATTGGATCATCAATGGCGACTAAAGTTGTCAAGGTACCACCCTCCAGTGGTAACTCAGCAGGGCCAATGGCAATGGTGCCGGGGTCGCCTGCTGGTGTTACCATGACGTAAGCAGTGCCCGGCGACACCGACAACACGGTACTGTCGCCCTTAAAGGGTACCCCTGCCAGAATCACATCATCGCTTGACGGCGTTGCATCAGCACTAACATAAATGTCGACATCGCCCGCCAACGTAGACGCGTGGATGGCGCGCAGTTTTGCTTCGGTCGCAACGCGACGAGTGTTTTCGTCCATGACCACGAACAGTTCATCGTTGGCCATGCCATCGCCGAGGTTACCGATTGCCAGCGCTGTGTATTTATACGCAGGCATCAGCGAGGCATCGAGACCGAGAGCATCGACAACCACCACCGGGTCAGTGCCGTTGACTCCAACATCAAAGCGATAGTCACCGGCAGGTACCATGAGGTAGCCGGTAAAGTCCTTAAATGACACGTTATAAAGTGGGCTGTCCATTGCTGGCGCCGAACCGTTTATCCACACATCGACTGCTGGTGCGTCGCTGATAGTGTGAGCGACACGAATGTCAGCTTCCATCGCTGCATCGCGCACAACCAAGGAAGCACTGGCTGCATCTACTAGCAAGTTGACCGGTGAGCTACCCGCGTCGGTGTTGGTCACAGCTGCAACAAACCAGTCAGACCCAGCGGGTACGTCAACCGTGCCGGAATCAAACACCACTACAGTTGGGTCGTCTGGCAGCGTGATACGGACTTGATAGCTGCCTGCTGGCACTTCGACTGCGTCGGTTGCCATAGGGAAGCTAACATTATCTGCGAACGGCATCGCAGTGCTCAAATCGTCTCCTGGCGCGGTAATAAATACGTCAACCATCGGTGCATCAGGAGACGCGTGCATGACTTGAATTCGAGCGCCATCGGGCATCAGCGCTGGGCGGGCAATAATTTGCGGCCCAAACTCCATTGGATCGCCTGTGCCGATTAAGCCTGCTTTACCAGTTGCAACAACATTGTATTCAGTGTCTGCGTCCAACATTAATTGTGTTTCTGGTATGACAGTCAGTGGTGAACCGTCGGCCAAAATGGCGTCTACTTGCACAGTGTGGCTGCCAGCGGGGACCTGAATGGCGCCAGAACTGACTTGATAGTCAACACCCTCAAGTGCTGGGGAGCCGTTTAACCATACGTTCACTGCCGGTGCATCTGGGGCTGCGTGAAATACGCGCAGATATGCATACTCGGGAGTGTCAACGGTGTTAACGCTGCTTGAGTTGTTGCTGCTCCCCCCGCAACCAGTAAGGGAAGCGGCGAGTAGGGTGGAAGTTACGGCGACTGCTAGGAGTGATTTGGTGGCTTTCATGGTTGCTAATCCTTGTTTTCATTTAGGCGCATCTGGGGTTACGCACCGGTTCGGATTGGCGATCAAAAAATAAACGGAAAATTACGAAATGTGTCGCTAAAAGTATGTAACTTGTCGCAAATTGAATAAAAATGGCGAATAAAGTGATCTAAACAAAGAATGACTCCGAAATCACCGTAGTTGGCTTGATGTTGGCAAAAAAGCTAAGTCAAATTGCGCAATAACCGTTGTGCCACGACATCGCTGTCATTTCTTTGTCACTAATAAAACTGCCGCTATAAAAGCGGCAGTTTTTGGTTTCGGAGTGTTGCAAGCTTACATGGCTGATTCAATGGCTTTAATCATGTCGTCGCTGTCAGGTTTGGTCATCGCACTAAATGAAGCAATGACTTTGCCTTCACGATTGACAACATATTTATGAAAGTTCCACTTCGGCGCTTCGCCTGCTTGGGCTGCCAGCTTGCGGTAAAACGGGTCGGCATCGTCACCCCGTACTGGCATTGGTTCAAACATTGGGAATTTCACCCCGTAGGTCAACTCACAAAGCTCGGCCGTTTTACCCTCGTCTTTGTCTTCTTGGTTGAAGTCATGGCTTGGGAAGCCTAAAACCACAAGCCCTTTGTCTTTGTAATCGGCGTACAGCTTTTCCAACCCTTTAAACTGGGGGGTGAAGCCGCAGTAACTGGCTGTGTTGACGATCAGCAATGGTTTGCCGCTGTACTCGGTACACAAATTGACGGTCTCAGAGCTGTTTAACTTGCGTTTAACAAACTTTAAGGTGTCTGGGCATGACGCCGCCGTAACGCCAAAGCTGGCGATTGCAGCGAGTAGGGCAATTGACTTAACTAGTTTTCCGGGGGTGGTGATCACTATGACTCTCCTGTGGTCCTGATTGCTTGCTCCAAAAACGCAAGGGCGGCGGTGCAATCGGGTTGTTCTATTAATAATTGTTTGTCATTTGGGTCCATGGGCAGCAATTCGAGCCAGCGCTGACACAACCAGCTGGCATCGTTGTCGTGAAAATCCAACTGCAAATCCTGCAAGCTTTCGTTGTCCTGATAAAGCCGCTGCAGCTGGTCGACAATTTTGTGCTGTGTTAATGATAACCCCTGTTTTGGCCATTCGGGAACTACGCTAGTTTCGCCAACTTTTAGCCCGTCTTGTTCGACCCAAACGCGACTTAACCTGCGCTTGCGCAACCCTTGGACGGTGATGCCAAGCATGCCATCAGGCAATTGATCAAAGTCGATGATGGCCACTTCGGTGGCTAGTGGGTACATATTCATCATCGTTTGTGGTTTGGCCTTGACGTCGAGCATACACATGCAAAATGGACGACCGCCTGCTGCCGCATCCCGTACCATGCGGACATATCTGGGCTCGAAAATTCGCAATGGCAGCTTGCCACCCGGTAACACGTGGGCAGTGAGTGGAAAGAGTGCGAATTCTTGTTCTTGCTTCATGCTCGGTTCGACCTTGTAAACACCATCGGGATTGCGATATCTCTGGCTTTTATTACGAACTGCCAAGGTCTGAGATCAACTCGGTTGAGGAATATCCTTGTGCAGGTAGAAATGTACCCTCTCGGCAGTTTACAATTTGCCGCCTGCACCCTGATGCATCACTAACCACTCCGGACTTATTGTTATTATGAAAGCGATTATTGAAACCCTGTTGCTCGAAACTGTCTCGCAAATGAAACAAGCAGGAACCTTGCCTGCTGATTTGCAGCCTCGACTGCAGATTGATCGCACTAAAGACAAGAGTCATGGTGATTTTGCCACTAACTTGGCGATGATGCTGGCGAAACCTGCCAAGTCAAATCCCCGCCAATTGGCGCAGCAAATAATTGAGTTGATGCCCAAGCACGCGGCCATTAGCAACATCGAGATTGCTGGTCCGGGCTTTATTAACTTTTTTGTCAATCCAGATCATCTGGCGGATCAAATCGGCCAATTACTGTCCGATGACCACGCCAGCGTGCAATTAGCCGCTAGCCCACAAACCGTTGTGGTTGATTATTCCGCACCCAATGTTGCCAAAGAAATGGCTGTTCACCATATTCGCTCCACGGTCATTGGTGATGCAGTGACTCGGACTTTAGAGTTTCTGGGTCATCAGGTTGTTCGAGCCAATCATATTGGTGACTGGGGTACTCAGTTCGGTATGCTCATCGCCTACCTCGAAAAGGTTCAAAATGAACAAGCTTCAGATATGGAGTTATCTGATTTGGAAGCTTTCTATCGCGAAGCTAAAAAGCACTACGATGAAGACGAGGATTTTGCCGAGCGTTCGCGCAACTATGTGGTGAAATTGCAAGGCGGTGATGAGTATTGCCAAAGCATGTGGCGCAAGCTGGTGGATATCACCATGGAGCAAAACCAGCGCAACTACGATCGTCTTAATGTTTCGCTGAGCGATAAAGACGTCATGGGTGAGAGCCTATACAACGACATGTTGCCTGCCATTGTCGAGGATTTGGCCGCGCAGGGCCTAGCCGTTGAAGATGCCGGCGCCATGGTGGTGTTCCTAGAGGAATACAAAGGTAAAGATGGCGATGCTATGGGCGTCATTATTCGCAAGAAAGATGGCGGTTATCTATATACCACCACGGATATCGCTTGTGCCAAATACCGCGTCGCGCAACTGGGTGCCGATCGAGTGCTGTACTTCATTGATTCGCGCCAAGCCATGCACTTGCAGCAAGCCTGGACTATTGCGCGTAAAGCGGGTTATGTACCAGAGCAAGTATCACTGGAGCACTGTGCCTTCGGCATGATGCTAGGCAAAGATGGTAAGCCATTTAAGACCCGTTCAGGCGGCACAGTGAAGTTGGTCGATTTGCTGGACGAGGCTGAAGAGCGAGCCAATGCCTTGATTGCTGAGAAGAATCAAGATTTGGCCGATGATGAGCGTCGGGAAATCGCTACCGCTGTCGCCATGGCGGCAGTGAAATATGCCGATTTATCGAAAAATCGCACCACAGATTACATTTTCGACTGGGACAATATGCTGTCGTTTGAGGGCAACACTGCGCCTTATCTTCAGTATGCATATACTCGCATTCAATCTATTTTCCGCAAAGCTGGCGTTGATGGCGCGACGCTCAGCGGCTCGCCACAACTGCAAGAAGCAGCGGAACAGGCATTGGCGCAGAAACTGACCCAGTTTAGTGATGTGGTGAACAATGTCGCAGCGAAAACCTCGCCTCACCTCATGTGCACTTACTTGTACGAACTAGCCGGACAATTCATGAGTTTCTACGAAGCCTGCCCGGTCAACAAAGATGGTGTTGCGGATGATGTCCGCGCCAGCCGATTGTTGCTTTGCGGGGCTACCGCAAAGGTATTGAAGCTTGGTTTGGGATTGCTCGGTATTGCGACGTTGGAGCGGATGTAACCGCCTGCTCAACGTTTGTTACTGATTAACTGGTCGCTGTTCTATGCCTAGAGATTATGCCAAGCGCAAGCCTGCTCCAAAGAAGCCGGTTCGCAGCAATAGTAAGAACAAGGGACGCGCTACCCAAGCTCGTGCCAATGGCTCCCATGTTCAGTTACCCTGGGTTCGAATCATCATCATTGTTGGTTTGATTGCTGCCTTCGGTTATGGCTTAAGCCATATCAAGGGCAGTGCCGAGCGGGTGGAAGGGCAAGAGCCCGAAGTGCAACAGCAGAACGCTAAGCCCGCCGACGCTTTGCCTGAGAAACCAGAAGAACGCTGGAGTTTCATCGAAGAGCTGGAAACCAAAGAAGTCGAAGTGGATGTGCCAGAAGCGCCGGAGCAAACACGACCTTACTTGATGCAATGTGGTTCGTTCCGTCTACAAAACCAGGCGGAAGAACTAAAAGCCAAAATTGCGTTCCAAGGTTTGAGCTCAGAAGTGCGTCGCGCTGAAGGATCAAATGGCGTCTGGTACAAGGTAGTATTGGGACCCTACAAGACCAAACGTTTGGCAGAAAAAGACCGCCACGCGTTGCAGCGTGCTTCAGTGCGAGGTTGTAAGATCTGGTATTGGTGATGGTCGATCTGGCCATCATCCCTTGAAAATCCCTCAGGCGCCCCTATCTTGCAGTTAACCGTATAATTTAGGAGAACGCCTGTGACCACGATTGTTTCTGTTCGTCGCAATGGCAAAGTTGTTATTGGTGGTGATGGCCAAGTGTCACTTGGCAATACCGTAATGAAAGGCAATGCCAAGAAGGTGCGCCGCCTCTACAACGACAAAGTTCTGGCCGGTTTTGCCGGCGGTACCGCCGACGCTTTTACTTTATTTGAGCGCTTTGAAAGCAAGCTTGAGATGCACCAGGGTCATCTAACCCGTGCCGCTGTTGAGCTGGCCAAAGATTGGCGTACCGACCGCATGCTGCGCAAGCTTGAGGCATTGTTGGCAGTTGCTGACCATACCGCGTCATTAATCATTACCGGCAATGGCGATGTGGTGCAACCGGAGCATGATTTGATCGCCATCGGCTCTGGAGGCTCGTTTGCCCAAGCCGCTGCGACTGCGTTACTAGAAAACACTGAGTTGGCGGCGGATGAGATTGTCCAAAAAAGCCTGAAAATAGCTGGCGATATCTGTGTTTACACCAACCAATTCCAAACCATCGAGCAATTGGATTACTAATTCCAGCGCGCTGGTTTAACTAGGATGCTGTTATGTCTGAGATGACTCCCCGCGAAATCGTCCATGAATTGGACGCTCATATTATTGGTCAGCAAGACGCCAAACGAGCCGTTGCCATTGCACTGCGTAACCGTTGGCGCCGCATGCAGTTGCCTGAGGCGCTGCGTCAAGAAGTGACCCCAAAAAACATTCTGATGATCGGACCAACGGGCGTCGGTAAAACCGAAATTGCCCGCCGTTTAGCGAAATTGGCCAACGCTCCCTTCATCAAAGTTGAAGCAACCAAATTCACTGAAGTGGGCTACGTTGGCAAGGAAGTGGATTCGATCATTCGTGATTTGACCGATATGGCTGTCAAAATGGTCAAAGAGCAGGAGATGGACAAGAATAAATTCCGCGCCGAAGAAGCGGCGGAAGATCGAATTCTTGATGCTTTGCTGCCACCGCCTAAAGAAGGCTGGGGCGAAGATGCCAAACCAGATACCTCTTCAACGAGACAAATCTTCCGCAAGAAACTGCGTGAAGGCGATTTAGACGATAAAGAAATTGAAATCGAAGTGGCGCAGCCGCAAGCGGGCGTTGAAATCATGGCGCCACCGGGCATGGAAGAGATGACGAACCAGCTGCAAGGCTTGTTCCAGAATATGTCTGGCACCCACAGCCAGATGAAGAAGCTGAAAGTCAAAGACGCTTTTAAAGCTCTGACCGAAGAAGAAGCTGCAAAGCTGGTTAATCAAGAAGATTTAAAGCAAAAAGCGCTCACTGCTGTTGAGCAGCACGGCATCGTATTTATCGATGAAGTGGACAAGATCTGTAAACGCAGCGACAGTGCTTCTGGCCCCGATGTCAGCCGTGAAGGCGTGCAACGTGACTTGTTACCTCTGGTTGAGGGCAGCACCATTAGTACCAAACATGGCATGGTGAAGACTGACCATATCCTATTTGTTGCCTCGGGCGCATTCCAAATGGCTAAACCATCAGACTTGATTCCCGAGCTACAAGGTCGTTTGCCTATTCGAGTCGAACTGTCGGCTTTGAGTACTGACGATTTTGTTCGAATCTTGACGGAACCAAATGCCTCACTAACAGAGCAGTATCAGGCTCTGATGGCGACCGAAGGTGTGACCATCCAGTTTGAGCAATCTGGTATTCAACGAATTGCCGAGGCTGCGTGGCAAGTCAATGAGCGCACAGAAAACATCGGTGCTCGTCGACTGCATACGGTGATGGAGCGACTGATGGAAGAGATTTCCTATAAGGCTTCTGATCACAATGGCGAAACGATTGTGATTGATGCTGAATACGTCAATCGCTATCTCGACGAGCTAATCGAAGACGAAGATCTAAGCCGCTTCATTCTGTAATCTGCTGGTCAGACAATGAGTCAAATCCGCGCTACCGTCATCAAACTGCACCGTCAGAGCCAGATACTGGCTCTGACCTTTAGCGATGGTTTGACGGCATCTCTGGAAGCGGAATTTCTTCGAGTCCACTCGCCGTCTGCAGAGGTGCAACAGCACGGTAATCCGATTTTGGTCGAGGGCAAATCAGCGGTGCAAATCCTTGATGCTCAAGCCGTTGGTCATTATGCGGTCCGACTGATCTTCGATGACGGCCATGACTCTGGAATTTACTCATGGGACTGGCTGCATCGACTCTGTCGCGACAAGGACGCCTTGTGGGCTGAGTATCGGCAGCGCTGCGCAACCAAGCAAGCGCTGCAGATCCCCATTCAAGTTAGCTTTGACGGTGACAACAGCTAGTTGACCTTAAATTGACTGACTTGTTGACGCAGGTTTTCTGACTGTTCGTTGACTTCTTGGGCGACTGCGACACTTTGTTCTGATTCGGTACTGGTGCTTTCGGCAATATCACGAATACGCTGAATATTTCTTGTTACTTCTGCTGATACCAAGCTTTGTTGCTCTGTCGCTGTGGCTATCTGAGTGTTCATATCGACGATGCCTGACATTGATTGCAAAATTGAATGCAGTGCATCACCAACTCCACTGGCCAGCTCGGCACTGACCTCGCCCGATTGCTTGCACTCTCCCATCATTTCCGCAATGGTGCCGGTGCTATCCTGGAGATTTTTAATGATTGCAGCGATCTCCTCGGTAGACTCCTGAGTGCGATTGGCGAGGCTGCGAACCTCATCGGCAACAACAGAGAAGCCGCGACCCAACTCACCAGCACGAGCGGCTTCAATTGCAGCATTTAATGCCAGTAAATTGGTTTGTTCGGCAATGCCTCGAATGACGTCAAGCATGGAGCCAATGGTGTTGCCTTGCTCCGCCAGTTCTTGTACTTGGGCGGTTGTTTGATTGAGCTTTTCAGACAACGCACTGATGTGGCTGATGCTGTTATCCACTTCAGTGGTACCGCGCTCGGCCTCTGCATAGGTCGAATCGACATGGGTCACTGCCGATTCGGTATTGCGAGCAATCTCGCCTTGGGTTTGGCCCATTTGAGTCGTTGCTGTAGCGACATGCTCGGTTTCTTCCAGTTGCCGGATAGCGCCATCATGAGTACTCGATGCCTGAGTCGATAAACGACCAACGGCATCGTCCAAAATTGCGCTGGATTTTGACACTTGTTCGGCAAGCTCTTGGAACATTGCGAGTAACTGGTTGATTCCTGCGCTGATCATTGCGAGTTCATCTTTGCCATTTGCATCAGCCCGCAAGGTCAAATCTTTGCTACTAATGACTTCCTGCATGTAGCGCTGCAAAGCATTCACTTTTGAGGTAATCGAACGTGACGTCCATAGCGCTAGTGCGGTCAATGCGATTGTTAACAGAATGACGACAACAGCGGCAAAGGTTAGGTATTGGCTACGAACTTCAGCACTGGTGTCAGCAATAAGCTCGTTCAGTTCAGCGATTTTTGTCAGCGCCTCTGACTGCGTTTGTTGTAGTTGTCCTCTTAGTGCGGCATTTGGCGTCAAGCCAATACGCTCTTCGGCTTCAACTAAGGTGGTAAAGCGCTGGCTGTAGGTGGTCAGTAAATTGCGCAGTTGATCCTGTGTCGAACTCGGTAAACCACTGTCGCCAATCGATGCATTGAGTGTCTCTACGCCTTTATTAAACTTGCCCAAGTACTTAATGTCGTAGCGCAGCATGAAGTCTTTTTCGGCACGACGAAGCTGCAGCATTTGGGCGATAAGTTGATAACTATTCTGTGCATAGAGCAAGGTTTCAACTTCATGGACCGCTGATCGCAATGCGCCGTAAAGGCCGGTTTTTGGCGTCAAGCCAATTTGTTGTCGCAGTTCAACGAGCTGATTGACTATGTTGACGTAGTCAGACACCGCTTGTTGTGTCACTTGCAGTTGCTGCCTGATTGCATCTGACGTGACGTCGTCACTCAGTTTTGTTAGCGTTTTTTCGACTCGATCGCGATTACTGTTGAATGATTCAATGTATTGCAAATCTTTGACTCGCTCGAACTGACTGACGTTGTAAGCCATTGATTCAATCTCAAACATATCTTTCAACACTGAGGCTGACAGGCGGCTGTATTGTTGCGATGAGCGGTCGACGACAATCGCGACGACTAACAACATGGTCATTAATGCCGCACCAACCACGAGCTGGATCAACAGGCGGTTTCGAATGGTCATAACTAAAATTACTCCGTCAAAAACTGATACTGGCAAATGGCCAGATCAAATAATCGAGCAACTACCGGTGGCACAGCGGCTCTTTATTGCTTATCGGCTTTAAGCAACAAATCTATAGTGCTAATGCTTCAGAGAAGTATTAGTGAACTCAAGCAGTTGTCGGTCCTTGAACTAAAAGTAGTCCAATCAGCGATAAAGCTGAAAGCTTGACTGGGCAGTTACTGCGACGGAACAGTAAAACCGTGATGTGGTGACAAATAATGGTAAGCGCCCACTCAGACTGAGGGCGCAGGAAGAGTTGCGTAGCTGGGAAATCGCACTTGTTGCCACAACTCATGACTCAGTTCGATCAGCGACTGCTGCGCACCTTCGGCAAGCCATTGGCTTAATCGGCCAGCAACATCTGGGTAATTGATTGGTTGCGCTGAAGGTGCATCTAACCATTGACTCACTTTGCTGCTATCTAGATCCGCCATGCTGCTCGCTAGCCCGAGTTGCTCCAGCGTTAATACATTGCTCTCTTGTTCAAACTGCCGAACCAAGGGCTTAACCAAAATTTTTTTACCAAGGAATAGTGCTTCACTTGGTAGTTCAAATCCTCCGTTGGCAATCACACCCTCCGCTTCGAGCAAATCGTGCTCAAAGGTTACGCGACTAAGGGCGCGCAGCGACAGGTGGCCTTCTTCAGCATTTGTTGCTTGTGGATGATAGATATAGAAGCGGTAATTGCTGAATGGTTGCAGCATTTGTTTGATGATGCTGAGTTCTTCAAAGGGCAAGTAGACAACGACTTTGTTATCAGTGGCGTTGGTTTGGGTCATGCCGACATCAATGATCGGTGGCAAGATTGGCTGGCCGAAATGATGCCAATGTACACCCAGTTGCTCGGATGATGGGGCAAAGTAACGCATCACTAGTTTTGACCCCAGATCCTGCCCTGTTTTCGGTATGTCGAAGCTAAATGCAGACTGGTGTGATAGGCCAATGCAGCGTTTGTTGGCTCGTTTTGCAGCCCATGCTGAGACGGGTTCAAAGTCATTCAGCACCAAATCATACTGGCTAACATCGAGCTTGTTAATGTCACTGAACAATTGTCTGATTCGGGCTTGCTGCAGGGTTTTTATCAGATCCACACGGCCACCGGAAGTGGCGAAACTGAGGCCTGGCAACGCCTTGTACTGTCCGAATAGCTCCATGTTGAATAACTGATCGGCGGGTCTACCAGTGAACAAAAAATCGACTTCGATATCTGTGTCGTTGAGTGCCTGCGCCATCGCTCGAGCACGCGTGATATGGCCATTACCAGTGGCTTGAACGCCATACAAAATACGCATTAATTGATGATTTCCATTGACTACTTCGAGAGAGGGGTTAGGCCCAAATCACTAGGCTGCAGGAGGCCGCGCAAGCGCCAAGGGCCAAACCACAAATAATATCGGTAGGGAAGTGAACTCGGAGCAAAACCCGAGAGGCGCCGACCAAACCTGCCCAAGCAAACATCCAGACAGTAAAGTCAGGATAATAATGGCTGCCGATTGCTGCCATCACAAATGCAGCAGCAGTGTGACCGGACGGCAAACTAAACTTATCTGATGGCTTAACAAATGCCGGTAATGAGCGCATCACTTCGCAAGGGCGGTTGCGCTTAAATACGTTTTTAATGAGGAAATAAAGTGGCAATTCGAAAGCGAAGGCTGTCAGCACGGCGGTAAAAAAGTTGGCACCATGACTGCTGTCGAAAATCAACGCAATCACTCCCAATGCGACATACAAATGGCCATCACCAGTCTTCGAAACCCAGCGAGCGACAGCCGCTATATGACGGGCGTTTTTACGGTCAGTAATTGACGCATACAAAGCGTGATCGGCACGCTGAATGGTGTTCAGCAACATGGCGTCTAAACCTGTCTGTTCTATCTCGCAGTAAAGCCTAGACAGCTAATGTGACAGTTCGGTGACACATTGTAGACATTTTAATCAATTTTGCTGGGGGGCTATTTGATGATTCGGTGTTGGTTTTTAAGTGATTGATATATATTCATTTGTCATGGTTTTTTATGGGCTGTGATGAGCAATGCTGCTGCTCGTAGAACCCAATAAATGGGCTTTTGGGGGAGGGTCGTACTCAGGATCAATACCGCGAAGCAGTTTTGCCAGCTAATCTAGGTGATTAGAAATACATGTAGTACTTGAGCAAGTTGTTATGGATAAGAAATGTAGCGTATTCGTAGCTGGTGGCGCATCTTGGGACGCCATTATTGATTTAGATGAACTACCGGTGCCAGAGCCAGGGTCGCTTTTTGCCCGTCATTATCATGAAGTAGTGGGTGGTACTGGTGCCGGCAAAGCACTAAACCTTGAACGCTTAGGTTTTAACGTGTTGCTCCATGTCGTGCTGGGACAGGATGATTGGGGCGACAAAATTCAGCAGCGGTTTCGTCGAACATCGGTGCAATTGCTTACCGATATCGACCCTAAAGGTACTGAGCGGCATACCAATATCATGGACCGAGATGGCCGCCGTATGAGTATCTATACTCATGCCGCCAGCGAGCGGCCGGGTATCGATCCGGATCATTTAGCGAAGGCTATGTTGCATGCCGATTACGTCGTCATCAATATCATCAACTATTGTCGGCGATTGATTCCTTTTGCCAAACAACTGGATAAACCGATTTGGTGTGATTTGCACGACTATGATGGCTGCAACCCATATCACCAAGATTTTGTCGATGCCGCTGATTTTGTTTTTCTCAGCAATGACAAACTACCTGACCCAAAACCATTAATGGAAGCGCTAATCGCTAAGGGTAAACAACTCGTGGTGTGCACGCAGGGGAAAGATGGCGCGGTCGCCCTAACAGGTGATGGTCAGTGGTATCAAGTGGCGGCGCAAGCTAACGTCGACGTGACCGATTGCAATGGTGCCGGCGATGCTTTTTTTTCAGGCTACTTGTTTGCCTATCATCAAGGCTTCGAGCCATTGGTTTGCTTGCAGATCGCAAGCAAAGTCGCAGCTTGCTGCGTCGGCTCCAGTGAATTGGTTGACGAGGCCCTTACCCCAGAACTAGCTTCGCAGGGATTTCTCTCTGCCACGCCAATCACTTAGCTGAACAGAACTGAGTTTGATCGAATCAATGGGTTTCCTTGAAATGCTGGTTTATACTGAACCGCAACTGGCCTCTGCCGAGTGAATAATGCGATGGAATACAATACTTCTGAACTGTGCGATACCTATGGTGATTTGGTTGATGTGGTTGAACCCATGTTTACCAACTTTGGCGGCTTGTCTTCTTTTGGAGGACAAATCATTACCGTCAAATGTTTTGAAGACAACGGCCTGATTCAGGAGCTAGTGCAGCAATCTGGTCTCGGCAAGGTGTTGCTGGTTGATGGCGGTGGTTCGCTACGTCGGGCACTGATCGATGTCAATATTGCAGAAACAGCGTTGGAAAATGATTGGGAAGGCATTATTTGCTATGGCTGTGTGCGCGATGTCGATGCACTGGCAGAGTTGGAGCTAGGCATTCAAGCACTGACTTCCATTCCGGTAGGAGCGGATAGCGAAGGCGCTGGTGAGCAGGATTTAGCGGTTAATTTTGGCGGTGTCACCTTCTTGCCAGAAGATCATGTCTATGCTGACAACACTGGCGTTATTTTATCGTCCGAACCACTCGATATTGAATAGTCCTAGCGCTAACAAATATTGCAAACACTCCCCAATTTGGTGTGCAACTGTTTGGTTGCGCACCAAAAATCACCGTAAACCGCACCAAACTACAGCTCTGTATACCTTCTGGCAGTAACCTTCTCGATTGCTCTTGGTTGATTGAATTACTCAACCCCTTTTTTTGTTGGGTTTTATTAACTTGCTGTTTTAGCTTGTTAAATTTTTATTTCATGTGTTTCCTAGCGACTTTGAACGACAAAATATGGCTCGGGGTGGCGGGTTGGCATCTGTTTTGCTCATAGACAATCAGAAACTCTGGTACTCGCTGGGTTTCGTTTTTGTTGCCGCTTACTCCATCGCATCAGGGCCAGGGACAGGAGTAAGCGGCTTTTTTATTTGTGGTGAATCCAACGAGCTAACTCGCAAAATTGTGTTGTATAAGATGCAACTAGAATAATCTGACGTATAGTTAGTTTCATTCGCTCGTATTTAGCGCAAGAAAGGAAAGAGTAGGGAATGGCAGTAAGCTCTGATGATGCTCCATTTGTCTTTGCAGATGAACCGGAACAGCAAGCTTCCTCGACCGTTGACCGAGCCAGCTGGCGAGTACTGGTCATTGACGACGATGAAGAAGTTCATAAAGTCACTCGCCTAGCCTTAGGCAGCGAGCTGGTGCTTGAGCGCACGCTGGAATTTGAACACGCCTACAGTGCTAAGGAAGCACGACAGCTGCTACGCGAACACAATGACTTTGCGGTTATCTTACTCGATGTAGTGATGGAAACCGACAACGCCGGCCTTGAGCTAGTCGCTTACATTCGCGAACACCTTTCAATGAACGCGCCGCGGATCATTTTGCGCACAGGCCAACCAGGCTATGCGCCAGAGCATCAGGTCATTCAAGACTACGACATTAATGACTACGCCACTAAAACAGAGTTGACTCAACGTCGGTTATTGACGTTGGTGACCACAGCCATTCGCTCGTACCGCCAAATCAACATGCTCAACACCAGTTTGAGCGGTTTGGAGTTAACCGTCCGACGGGCGCGAACTGATGCTGATTCCGACGTTCTGACTGAATTTGCCCATTGTGTGTTAGGCCAACTGCACGACTTGGTTGGAGCCGATATCGATGGTGCCTTTTTTTGTCAAGGCAGTGCGCCGCAGCTCGTCGCTGGTGTCGGCGAGTTTCAACAGTTGCCCCTAGCTGATGAGTTAGAGCCGCTGGTGAATGAGGTCATGCTGGCTGAACGAACGGTTGCCAAACGCAATGCCTTGGTGATGAACGTCAACTGCAGTGACTTACCAGCGGTTGTGGTGATTCGAACCCCAACGCGATTACGACGAATCGATCAACAAGTAATTGAGTCGTATCTTGCTCACGTGCGGGTCGCGTTTGTTAATTTGGCGCTGATGCGTAAATTGCAAGTGACTGCGTTTGTTGATGACGTCACCCAGCTACCCAATCGCGCCAGCTTTATCGGTTCGCTTGACAGTATTGTTGCGGCGCGAGATTTCAACACTACCGCAGCATTGCTGGATATCAGCCACTTTGCTGATATCAATGACAGTCTCGGTCAGGACTTTGGTGACGATACCCTTAAGGCTATTGCTCAGGCGTTGATTGGCCATTTTGATAATCAAAGCGTCAAGTGTGCCCGCTTGAATGCCGATGTATTCGGCATCGTTGGCCCTAGCCAATTGGTTACGCCAGATAACTTGATGGCTGTGTTCGAGCAGCCATTGGCGGTCCGAGCTCATCAGTTACCGCTGCGGACTCGAGTCGGGCTATGCCGCCTGTCTGAAATGCATAATGATGGCTTGACCGTGTTGCATCAATGTAGCATCGCTTTGAGTCAGGCTAAGCGTAGCTCTGCTGCTCGCTATAATTACTTTGAATCAGATTACGAAGTTCGTACCCAAGAGCGCTTGGACATCATTCGTAAACTCCGCCAGGCTGTGACTCAGCAGCAGTTAGAGGTCTGGTATCAACCTCAAATTGATCTAAGCTCCGGTCGTACGCTTGGCGTTGAGGCGCTGTTACGCTGGCGCGATGGCGATAGCTTTATCTCGCCAGCGGTGTTTATCCCATTGGCAGAATATTCCGGCATGATCACCGAAATTGGTCAGTGGGTGATGCAGCAAGCTTGTTCTGATTTGAGTGAATTGACTCAGCTCGATATTGCCGTCCGAGTCGCGGTCAACATTTCAATGCAACAGTTCCGTCAAGACAATTTCCTCGAGCAAGTCACAGGTACATTGGCTCAGCATCAGATCAGTCCTGAAAACCTCGAGTTGGAGATCACTGAAAGTGTGGTGATGGAAGATCCAACTGTTGTGATCGGATTGTTGGAACAAGTTCGCACGCTGGGCGTGAAAGTTGCCATCGATGACTTTGGTACCGGGTACTCCAGTCTGAGCTACATCAAACAATTACCTTTGAATACGATCAAGATCGATCGCGCCTTTGTGATGGATATTGATAAGGAAGAAGTGGCGTCGATTATTGATATGGTCATCGGTTTGGCTGAACGCCTAAATCTCACCGTCGTTGCTGAGGGGATTGAAACTCAGGATCAACAGCAAAAACTGACGGATATGGGATGCCACTGTGGTCAGGGCTACTTGTTTGCTAAGCCTATGCCGTTTGGCGATCTGAAAAAATTCCTCAACGCTTTTCGTCCGCTCTAGACAAATCATTGCGTATTCATGAACCGAGCAGCTAATTAGCTGCTCGGACATCGCTATTGGCTCTTTTTTCTCCGTCCTGTTCCTGCCACCATTGTCAACCTGCACTTGAGACAGGGAAATAGGGACGAACAGATGGCAAATTGGCAGTTTTGGATTGATCGCGGTGGCACATTTACCGACCTAGTGGGCCAATCCCCAGATGGGCAACTGCATGTTCATAAACTGTTATCCGAACATCCTGAGCGCTATCAAGACGCTGTGACCCATGGTGTTCAGCATATTCTCAAGCAGCATGGCCAACTCGATGACCATGTCGATGTCGTTAAGATGGGCACCACTGTTGCCACCAACGCACTATTGGAACGAAAGGGCGATGCGTTGGCGTTGGTTATTACTAAAGGTTTCGCCGATGCGCTGGCGATTGGTTATCAACACCGAGCCAACCTGTTCGAACGGGCGGTCAAGAAACCGGATGGCCTTTATCAACTGGTCGTTGAAGCCGATGAGCGTCTAGCTGATAACGGCGATGTGCTCACACCGCTTTGTGTTGACTCTTTGAGAACTCAGTTGCAGCAGGTGTATGACCAAGGTATTCGGGCTTGTGCCATTGCATTTATTCATAGTTATAAATACCCGCAGCATGAATTGTTAGCTGGGCAAATCGCCAAACAAATCGGTTTTGAACAGATTTCTCTGAGTCATCAAGCCAGTGCCTTGATTAAGTTGGTTGGCCGCGCCGATACCTGTGTCGTTGATGCCTATTTATCACCAGTATTAAGTCGTTATGTTGAGCGGGTGCGACAAGGCTTGCAGGGAGCTCGTTTGCAGTTTATGCAAAGCCATGGTGGCCTCACTGACGCAGAACAGTTTGCCGGAAAAGACGCCATTTTGTCTGGTCCCGCAGGTGGTGTGGTCAGTATGGTTGAAACGGCACGTCAAGCCGGATTCGAGCGTATTATCGGCTTTGACATGGGCGGCACCAGCACCGATGTGTCGTTGTTTCATGGTGAGTATGAACGTCGCTTTGAAACTGAAGTGGCAGGAGTTCGAATCCGTGCGCCGATGATGAATATCCATACAGTTGCAGCCGGAGGCGGCTCAACATTGCTTTTTGATGGTCAGCGAATGCGCGTTGGCCCTGATTCCGCAGGCGCCGATCCTGGCCCTGTTGGTTATCGCAAGAATGGCCCGCTGGCAGTCACCGATATCAACATTTTGCTTGGTAAATTGCAGCCTGATTTTTTCCCTTCCGTGTTTGGTGATGAGGGCAATGAGTCGCTGGATGGGCAGGCAGTCACCTCAGCCTTCGCAGCGCTGCAGCAACAGCTATCGCAAGCCGGAGTTGCCAAGAGCAGTGCTGAGATTGCCAGTGGTTTTCTACAAATTGCTGTCAACCATATGGCGAATGCGATCAAGACCATTTCGGTTCAGCGCGGTTATCCGGTGAGTGATTTTGTCATGTCTTGCTTTGGTGGTGCCGGTCCACAGCATGCCTGCCTAGTGGCGGATGAGCTTGGTATTGACACGATATTGATCCATCCACTGTCGGGCGTGCTTTCGGCTTACGGTATGGGATTGGCGAGCATTCGAGAGCTACTCAGTCAGTCACTCGAACAAGATTTTAATCACAGTGGTCTAGCCGCTGCCCAACAATGCTTGGAGCAGCTGGCGCAGCGTGCATCGATAACGGTTACTGAACAATTAATCGAGCCGACGGAATTGCAAGTGAAGCGCCAGCTTGAATTGCGCTATCAGGGCGCAGATACCACTTTGAATGTGGTTTGGGGAACAGCCGATAAGATGCAGCAGGCATTTACCGAAGCCCATCAACAATTGTTTGGTTTTTGTTTGGCAGATACGCCGTTGGTCATTGCCAGTGTCACGGTTGAGGTGATCGCTAACCAAGCTAGCATGGCCACAGTTGATGCCACAACGACGCAATCGGTGTTGCCTGAGGCTATCGCTGAGCGGCCAGTGTTCTTTGAGAATGACTGGCATCGCACTCCATTTTGGCGGCGCCAACAACTGAATGTTGGCCATCAACTCGATGGTCCGGCGATTATTCTCGACACCACCACAACTATAGTCGTTGAACCAGGCTGGCGGGCGACCATTGATGCGCTTAACAATGTCATATTAACTCGATACCTGCCTAGGACTAGCCAACAACAAGTCGGTGAACAAGTTGATCCTGTCATGCTCGAGGTGTTCAATAATTTGTTCATGCATATCGCTACCCATATGGGACATGTGTTGCAACAGACGGCCTCGTCGGTAAACATTAAAGAGCGCCTCGATTTTAGTTGTGCAGTGTTTGATCATCAGGGGCAGCTGGTGGCGAATGCGCCGCATATGCCGGTTCACCTTGGTTCGATGGGAGAAACGGTGCAAGCCGTACTAAAGCGTTTAGAACTGCAACAAGGGTCAAGCTACCTAGTCAACAGCCCCTATCATGGTGGCACCCACCTACCTGATTTAACGGTTGTCACACCCGTCTTTGATGATGATGGTCAACTGTTGTTTGTCGTTGCCAGTCGCGGCCATCATGCTGATATCGGTGGCATTACTCCGGGCTCTATGCCTGCTCACTCAGCTAATCTGGAGCATGAAGGCATTTGCTTTGAATGCTTTGAGCTCGTTAAACAGGGTCAGTTCCAGCATCAAGAGCTCGTCTCGCTGCTCAATTCTGGTCGTTATCCTGCGCGCAACGTGGGGCAAAATATAGCTGACTTAAAAGCTCAGCTGGCGGCCAATCAGAAAGGGGTGAGTGAATTGGGCAAGGTGCTGGGTTATTTCGGCCAAGCGACGGTTGAAGCCTATATGCAGCATGTTCAGGATTATGCTGAGAGTTGCGTGCGTCGCGCGATCAGCAAACTGACAGACGGTGACTACTGTTACCCTATGGACAATGGCTGCCAGATTCAGGTGGCGATTCGAGTGGCTAGCGATGGTCAAACAGCAACCATCGATTTTACCGGCACCTCGGGCCAGTCCAATGACAACTTCAATGCGCCCAAAGCCGTCACCATGGCTGCTATTCTTTATGTATTCCGGTGCTTAGTGGATGATGATATTCCATTGAATGCAGGCTGCCTGAAGCCACTCGAAATCATCATTCCGGAGTGTTCGATTTTGTCACCTCAGGCGCCAGCGGCAGTGGTTGCTGGCAATGTTGAAACGTCGCAGTGTGTGGTCAACGCATTATTCGCCGCCATGGGGGTGATGGCGGCAGGCCAAGGAACGATGAATAATTTGATTTTCGGCGATGCCGATCATCAATATTACGAGACAATTTGTGGTGGCACCGGGGCGGGCCTTCATGGCGCCGGTACTGATGCCATTCATTGCCACATGACTAACTCGCGGCTTACCGACGTAGAAGTGCTTGAGCATCGCTTTCCTGTGGTGCTGGAAAAATTTCAAGTTCGCCAAGGCAGTGGTGGTGTGGGGCGCTTTCGGGGCGGCAATGGGGTTGTTAGGCGATTGCGTTTCATGCAACCAATGGACGTATCGATCTTGAGCAACCACCGCACCGCAGGACCGCCAGGAGTCGCGGGAGGCGGCGATGCGTTGGCCGGTATCAATCGCGTGATACGAGCGAATGGCGATATTGAGCTACTGCCATATGCTGCCCAAGTGTTACTTCAGCAAGGAGATTGCATTGAATTGGAAACTCCCGGTGGCGCTGGTTTTGGTGCTGCTGATGATGGCATTGAAACCGGCAGCGATTGCGGCCAATCAAGCTGAATTAATTGATCAGCCTTGGCGCGTTCACTGGCAGCGGTCAGACGCATTATTTGCTAGCCGCCCGCTAGCCACCAGTGAGCAGCGAGAGTACTTCGCACAACTCGAACTGGCCGTGCCGGCAGAAGCAATGCTGGCATTGCTATTGGACACTGAGGCTGTGCCGTCGTGGGTCCATCATGCTACTGAAGCACAAGTGCTGCAGCAGTTCAGTGGCAATCAGTTTTTAGTTTATAGCAAGTACTCGCCGCCTTGGCCGGTGAGCAATCGCGATCTCGTTACCCATTCTCGTCATTGGCATCACCATGACGGAATTTGGCTGCAAGCTGAGGCAAGGCCGCAATTGCGCGGTCAGAGCCAAGGTTATCTTCGAGTTCGGCAAATGCAAACATGTTGGTTTGCCCAGCGTTTGGGTGCGCAGCGCAGCCGGTTAAGTTATTTGGGTTACATTGACGACCCTGGCAGTGTTCCTAATTTTATCGTCAATCCGGCGCAAGCCATGGTGCTGAACACGACTCTCGATAATCTCATTGCGGTCATTCAGGGTTATGACAAGGCGCCACCAAAGGCGTGGGATTTTGCGCCGCCATCACAACAAGGCTATTGTCAGCGTTTGCAGCAAGTCATTGCTAGTTTTAACGCTGCCAATGACTTCGAGTGAGATATGCCCTCGACGCTTGAAACCAACAGCCTTGGCAGTCACACTGACCTCATAGCCAACTATGTCTTTTCTCTATCCTTATGATTGAACAGTTATTTCGCGATTTGCAGGCCGCTCTTATCAACCAAGGTGTGCCATCAGTTCTTGCCATGTTCGTGTTGTTAGGATTGGTCATTGTCTTTGGTATCGTAGTCGATTGGCTGACACGACGTGTGGTGTTGTTGTGGGTGCAGCAAAAAGTGATTGATAGTCGCATGCAGTGGGATGATGTGTTGTGGCGCCACAAGGTGTTTCAGCGCGCGGCTCACCTGTTGCCCGGCGTGGTGTTTTACTGGGGCGCGGAAGTCATTTTTGCGGATTTTCCCAACCTGCAGGCAATCCTTGCGAAAGCAGCAATCTTGTATTTGGTGATCATGGGTTCGCTCAGTGTCATGTCGCTGATCAATGCTGCGACTGCACTGGCTGATTTGCGCGACAGTGCCAACAAGTTACCACTGCGGAGTTTACAGCAGCTGCTTAAGTTGCTGATTGTTATTGCCGTCGCTGTCACCATTCTCAGTGTTGTGATTGATCAAAACCCAGCGTATTTGCTCAGTGGTTTAGGTGCGTTCACCGCTATCTTGTTGTTGGTGTTTCGCGATACCTTGTTGGGGCTGGTGGCAGGCGTGCAATTGTCGGTTAACGACATGGTGCGGCGGGGCGACTGGATAGAAATGTCGAAATATGGTGCCGATGGTGATGTTACCGATGTCGGGCTAACCACGGTAAAAGTCCGTAACTGGGACAAGACTATCACCACCATTCCAACTTATGCTTTGATTACCGATTCGTTCAAGAACTGGCGTGGTATGCAAGAGTCGGGCGGTCGCCGGATCAAGCGCTCATTGCACATTGATGTCAGTAGCATTCGATTCATTGATGATGCCTTGATGGCGCAACTACGTAGCGTCGAATTGCTACAGAGCTACTTAGAGAGCATGTCGACTGAATTGGCGCAACAATCAGAATCTTCGTTAAGTTCCAGCCCGGTCAATGGCCGCAGGTTGACCAATATCGGCGTCTTTCGGACTTATTTACAGGCTTATTTGAGAGCCAATCATAATGTTCATGAAGGCATGACCTTGTTGGTACGCCAGCTAGCACCAACCGATAAGGGCTTACCGATTGAGATCTATTGTTTCAGCGCCGAGCTGCAATGGGCCGATTACGAAGCCATTCAAGCGGATATCTTTGATCACGTATTCGCTATTTTGAGCAACTTTGACTTGCGCGCATTTCAAGCCCCGAGTGGCGCTGATGTCGGTCGTTTAACGCAGCAAAAAGCGTAAAATCAGGCGTTGCCACCATCGTCCATAGGGCGCCTGCAATAGCGCGCCAGGGCTTACTTTGCCGCGACGAAAGACTGTTCTGGCGTGACTAAAGGTTAAAAATCCTTCGTGACCATGGTAGTGACCCATGCCGGACGGGCCAACACCACCAAAAGGCGCATCGTCAATGGCAACCTGATACAAGGTATCATTGATTGCCATGCCGCCTGATATGGTTTTTTGACTGATTTGTTGCTGCAGTTGCCGATCAAAACTCATTACATACAGTGCCAATGGCCGAGCTCCAGCGTTGATGAAGTCAATGGCTTGTTCAACCTTTTGATAGCCGACAATGGGTAATATCGGGCCAAAAATCTCTTCTGCCATCAGCCGCATATTGTCGTTCACACCCGTCACCAGATGCGGTACTAGCAGTCTTTGAACAGGGTCTGATGCCGGTTCAGCGACAGGCACAACACGGGCTCCTTGCTGCTCTGCATCAGCTAGTAACTGTTGTAGCCGTTGAAACTGCCCTTCATTAATGACACTAGCAACATCTGGGCTATTGATGCCCAGTGGATACTGCTTGGCGTAATGTTGCTGAAAAGCGCTGACGAATTCTGCAATCTTTCCCTCCGGACAAAGGACGTAATCCGGAGCGACACAGATTTGACCACTGTTAAGGCATTTACCGGCCGCAATGCGAGCGACGGCGAGTTCAACCGGGCAGTCATCGGCGATCAACACCGGCGACTTTCCTCCTAACTCTAGGGTGACAGGTGTTAAGTTGTCAGCAGCTGCGGCCATAACATGACGGCCAATTGCGGTGGAGCCGGTAAACAGTAAATGATCGAATGGCAGCCGAGAGAAGGCTTGTGCAACCGGGGCATCCCCCTGAATGATGCGAATTACATCATCACCCAAGGTGCGCTGTAACAACTGAGCTAGTTGCTGATTGAATGCTGGTGTGTACTCGGATAGTTTCAACATGACCCGATTGCCAGCTGCCAGCGCGTTGATCAGTGGTCCAACAGATAACATCAGTGGAAAGTTCCACGGCACTATAATGCCGACCACACCTTTGGGTTGATATTGCACTTCGGCTTTGGCTGGCCATAACGCCATGTCGAGATGGCGCTTACTTGCTTTCATCCAACGCTTGAGGCGGCGGCGAGTGTATCGCAACTGTTGCAACACGGGCACCACATCAGCTAACTGGGTCTCTTGTATTGGGCGCTGCCCATAGTCATCACTAAGTGCTTCGGCGAGTGTACTGTAGTCAGCTTGCAGCTTTTGCTGCAACCGTTGCAGCCATTGCTGGCGTTCCTTCAGTGATGGGTACGGTTGCTGGCGATACTGCTGCTGCAGTTCGCTGAGATGCAAATTGAGTTCGGCTGGCTGCATGTTGACTAACTCGCGATAGTTGCTTCTAGAGTGTTTACGTCACTATAGAGCGGAGGGCTCAACCGGCCAATGATGGCCTGATAATTTAGTGATGTTTGTGGGGCTGAACACCATTGGTTGGGAGCAACTCAGCAACAAATGCGCGAGCCCCGCGGCGCAGCAGCGACAAGGTATAAAGCACAATGATGGCGGCTAAAGATGCGTACTGCCACCAATGATCGGCATGGGGGTTGCTGTCAAAGGGTAATGTGCTACTTGGCCAATATGGCATCAACAGCGTCATGGCTAGCGCAAATACGGCCATGCCTAAGGTGACTACTCGTGCTCGGTTTTTGCCGTGAAGCCTTGATAGTAGCTTCATTTGGGTGAGGTTGGTGACCGGCCCTAGCAACAATATAATCAGGGCAACTTCAGGAGCTAATCCAGCCATTAATAGTACTGCCAGCAGGGGCGTCATGCCGGTGGCACAAATGTGCAACGGTAACGACAGCAGCGCCAGTACCAATAATGTCATCAGCACAGGTAACTCATTGAGACCGGTGACTGACGGCAGCAGCGCGGCAACAATCAATCCGGTGATAACCCATGGCGCGGTGTGATCAATCAAGTGAGCGTAGCCGTGACGCACGGCCTGCTGTAACCGAGAACGCCAGTGACCAGATGGTTGTTCGCTATCGGTCTGTGACTGTTGATGATTATGGCCGCTAGTTGCTGAATGCTGCGGCTGGCGGAGCCAGTAACCAATCGCCAACGCCATCATAATGCTGAATACAAAAGTGACCGCAAGGCGCCATAATGCCCATTCTGAGCCTAACAGTCCCCATGTTAGCAACAAGGCATCGATGCCCATCAGTGGTGAAGCGATCAGGAATGCCAGCGCATAGGTTTGTCCGGCACCGCTTTGCAACAGTAAATTGTAAAGACGACTGGCATTGGGGACGCAGATGGGCAACGGCAAACCTGCGATCGCTCCTTGAATCGATTGCTTGATTGGGTGTTCGTTTGCTTCTTGCTTATGTGGCACGGCAAACGGTCGCGGCAATACGAAGTTGATGGCAGCGGCGAGCAAATAGGCCAACAGCAACCAAGGCGCAACCGCCAAGCTTAAGTCGAGCAAGCGATGCAGTACTTCGGTGTTGGAGTGTTCGGCCAACGGCTGAATCACGGTTTCGACGTGGTGATGCTCATGTTCATTATGGTGGCCGTGCTGATGCTCGATGGTACCAAGCCAGTAAGGCATCATGATCGCCAGCAAGGTCACTACGCCAACCAAACTGCCAACTCCCTGAAGCCAGTCGGTCGACGGCTCGTTGGTTGGACTGTTGCTATGATTGTGATGGTCGTGGGCGTCGTGGTTGTGATCTTCATGGTAAGGGCGATGAAAAACCACGTGCAAAATAGTGCCGACGACTAGCGCTTCAAACCAGGCTAGGCCCGGTCCATGGAGGTCGTGAAGTAACGGCTCTGCGAGTTGATGGCCTGCGACGGTAGCTATTGATATACCCGCCAATACAATCAGCGCTAATGTTGCGCCAAAGTGGGGGCGTAACAGCCACCAAATCGTCAAGCCGACAGGCAGTCGGTGGAGAATAACCCCAGCGGCGAGCAATGACTGGTGTTCACTAGAGCTCGCTTCAGCTAACGCAGCACCATCGGTCATACCATGAAAGCCAAGCCCCAGTGCGGCAAATAGCAGAGCCCCGGCATGGGCGTGGCGAGCAATGGCATGGAATGTGTGTTCAAGCAGGGTCGGGACCGCCAGTCCAAACGCTAGAAATGCGAGTGACCAAATACCGCCCACCTGAAAGATGTCTGGCAGCATATGAAACAACACGACGCCGCCGATGACAACGAAAATAAATGCATCTAATGCCCCCATCAAAGTGGGTTTGCGAGCAATCCATCGATACAGAAGCGGACCGATAAAAAGAGCAGCAATAGAAATAGTTAGATGCATCATGAGTCGTCAGATGAGCACTTAAGTTGGTGATTTGGATGACAGCCGCACTATAGCGAGGGCGACTGTCACGAGCAAGGATTTAATTGAGAATAATTCTCAAATGACTTTTGAAAAACGTTGCTGAGTTTGCTTGAGGTAGGCGTCAAATAGCATGCAAATATTGCGGATTAACAACTTACCTGCTGGCTGCACCGTAATGACCGCGCCGTCCCAAGTAATCAAACCATCCTCTGCCAACTCAGGTAAGCGAGCAATGGCATCGCTAAAATAGTCGCAGAAGTCGATATCAAATTGTTGTTCAATATCGGCGATGGAGAGCTGCATATTGCATATCAAGTCGCGGATGACACGCTGGCGAATTACATCATCGTCACTGAGTACATAGCCTTTGGTGTGAGCGTGTTGATGCTGCTCGACGGCCTGATAATAACTTTTGAGCTCGCGATGGTTTTGACTAAATGAGCGTCCTATTTGACTAATCGATGACACACCAAGCCCGAGCAGATCGCAGTTTGGGTGCGTGGTGTAGCCTTGGAAGTTGCGATGCAGCACACCTTGGCGCTGAGCCACTGCCAGCTCATCATCTGGCTTGGCAAAATGGTCCATACCAATAAACTGATAGCCCGCAGCGGTCAAGGTATCGATGGTGTGACGCAGAACCGCTAGCTTTTGATCGGCCGCTGGTAGATGCTCATCTTTGATTTTGCGTTGTGCGGCAAACCGATCAGGCAAGTGTGCGTAGTTGAACACAGAGAGGCGCTCAGGATCGAGAGCTAATACTTGCTCTAAGGTGGCGGCAAAACTCTTGACGGTTTGATGGGGCAAGCCATAAATCAAATCTAAATTGATCGAGTCAAAGCCCAAATCGCGCGCATGTTTCATCAAATTGGCGACTAACTGCTCTGATTGGATTCGATTGACGGCCAATTGAACTGTTTCGGAAAAATCTTGTACGCCAATGCTTAAACGATTAAAGCCGATGCGTTTGAGGGTATCGAGTCGTTCAAGTGGCAACTCTCTGGGATCGACTTCAATACTAATTTGGGCCGTTGGTTGTATTGCAAATGCCGCGCTCAGCATCGCCATCAAGCGCTCACTCTGACGACAATCCAGGAATGTCGGAGTGCCACCGCCCCAATGAATTTGACTCACAGGCTTGGCTTTAAATGCTGCTGGCAAACCAGCAATCTCTGCCGCCAGAGCATCAAGATAACGGTCTACCTTTTCCGGGTGGCGAGTGATGACTTTGTTACAGCCACAGTAATAGCAAAGCGTGTGGCAAAACGGTAAGTGCACATACAAGGACAGCTCATTGCGGTCGCTCTGTTGCCAGGCGCTAATGATATCGTTACGACTGACCTGTTCATGAAACGACAGCGCAGTGGGGTAGGACGTGTAACGCGGGCCACTGGTATTGTACTTTTCGAGCAATGCCGAATCCCAAATTACATCGGTTTCCGATTGCTGCTGTTGGCCTGTTTGCATGAGAGCTCCACTGCTGGCTGACTAAGTCAAAGGCGTTATGATCCTAGCCCTGCCGTGTTGAATCAAGCGATCAAGGGTAATTGTTTCTTAAGGAGTTGACTCAGATCTAGTTGTATCTGTGATTCGAACTGTTGCTCGAATTGTTCTCGCTCCTGATCGAGCTGACGAATCTCTTTTTTCGAATAACTCTTGCGAGCGCTATGGGTTGGATGGTGCTTGATCGCTTGATAAAGACCGTGGATGCCAGGAAACTGGCTGGCCAAGTCTGGACGCTCGCTGAAGTCTAAATGATCAAGTAGCACACACAAACGGATAGCTGCTTCAGAGCTGCAACATTGGCCCTGCTGAGTCGCGCGGCATATGGTATCGATGCTAAGCCAAATTTTTTCGTTCTTTTCGATGGCTCGCTGATGTTTTTGTTCTTTGATGCGTTGCTGGGCCTCTCCTTGGGCCTTCAACATCCAAAGCAGACGACCAGCGTAGAATGCCAGGCCAGCGATAATTAACGCTGCGCCCATTAGCAAGAACATATTCAACGACATTTACTACTTTCCTTTACCTTACAACCACTCGTCTTTTAACGACTTGCCTTGCTCGGACAGATCATCCCAATCTTCGTCATCGTCGCTTGGATCGAGTTGCTCTAACAGCCAGTCATAGCGTTCGAGTTTTTGGCTAAATGCTTGCTGTTGGTCTTGGGCGAGCACGCCACCTTGCTCTAAGGTGTCGAGTTGAGCCATGAACTGCGCATCCTGCTCGAAGGTTTGCAACGCCGCCAGCATGGCCTTTTCCGATTGTGGCGGCCACTCAGTCGCCGCTGATGATTTTTTCACCGGCGCAGCAGGCTTGGCAGCAGGCGTTAAAGAAATCGGCTTTTTACTGCCGGTTCGTTTGTCTCGTGCTGCTGTTGGTGATGCAGCACTTTGTTGCGCTGGACCAGAGTGGCGCGAGCCAGAGGCTTTGCCTTTACCAACCTTCTTACTGGCACTTGGGTTGACCGACTCGCCTTGGCGCTGTTTTTTCGCCGCGGCCAGTGGGCCTCCGGTACGGGTTTTCTTTTTACGGGTCATTACAAATCCTGACGATTCTGGTAATCGTTCGATAATTAGTCGTTTGGTGTTTGAAAAAGCATGACATCTGAATCAATAAATTCCAGTGTCAATTGATCGCGTTGAGCAAGGTACTCAAATGTTGACCGGCTAAAAAAGCTGACATGAGTCGGATCTAGCTTGTAGTGCCAAGTACTAAATCGCTCTTTGTTGGCAACGAGTTTGGTCATGATCGCCAACCAGCCGCCCGGTCGCACGAGTTGCAGCAGTGTTTGCCATTCTTTATGCGGGTAATGGAAGTGCTCAATGGCCTCGGTGCAAGTGACAAAGTCATACTGCTTGGCAAGTGGCGTGCGATCAGCTGCAAAAATCGGATCGTACACCGCCATGGGGTGACCTTGCTCGGTGAACATCGCCGCCAATGCTGGTCCTGGCCCACAGCCAAAATCTAACCCTTCGGCTTTGTTGGCGATGCGCGCCAATATAGGGTCCGCAGTGCGGCCCAAAAAACGCCGATAACCACTGTCATGGACGTCATTTTGATGGCAATCATAGACGGCTCGTTCTTTGCTCAAAGCAGGCAAGCTTGCTCTGGCAACGAACACTAATTGGCAGTGTTGGCATTGGTAATAGTCGCGTGTTTTGTCGCGATGATAGTGCTCAATGCGTTGCTCAAGGCACAATGGACACGTGCTGTTTTCTGCGGACGTCATAGAATGATGCGATTACTATAGTGGCGTAAGTGGCTGCAGGGAGGGCGACTATTGGACCGTCACAGGTAAAGGTTGTTCCAGTAACTCGTCATCGCTCCATTCGAAGCCTGCTTCTTCGCGATGTTGGCGCAGTACATCTAACAGGTACTTGGCGACACCGATAAACTCTTCTACCGATTGCACCATACCGGCATCAACTAAATACTGATTGCCAATCACTAAGGTTGGCACACCGCGGATGGCTAGCTGTTGTTGCAATAATAAATTGCTATCGATTTGTTCGTTCAGCAACGGCGACAATAGCTGTTGCTCCGCGCTAGTCACATCGACGCCTTGCTCAACAAACCATGTCACGACACTGTCGATATCGGTTAAGCTTTCTGGCTCGTTAACCAGTTGTTGGCTTAATCCAGCTAACAATCGTTCTGCTTGCGGTTGTTGCTGGGCGACCAAAAATGCTTTGGCGTGGAAATACCAGTGGGGCCGTAACTGTGCTGGTATTTGGCGCCATTGAAGATCGGCAGCTTCGAGTTCTGCCAATCGTTGTTCGAAAACTTGGCAACTGGCGCAGCCAAGCCAAAACCAGTAATCAACTGCAATGGCTTGCTCGGTACTGACCTGACCGTCACCGATCTGGCGATAGTGAGTACCTGCTTGGTAGGGTTCGATCGCCGATGTTGACGCGGTAAACAGCGAAACCAGCAGGAGGACTAAAGGCGACCAGAGGCCGCCTTTTGGGACTGAGCGATTAATGCAAGCCACCGAGGTATTTTGACAGCGCATCGATTTCAGCGTCCGTCAATTTAGCGGCTACATCACGCATCATGCCGTTCAAATCATTATCGCGAGAACCATCACGGAACATTTCCAATTGCTTCTTCAAGTAATCGGCATTCTGACCGGAAATTTTTGGAAAGCCTGAAAGCTCTTGACCATTACCGCGTGGGCCGTGGCACGCAACACAAGCGGCAATTTTGCGCTCAATGTCGCCACCAATGTACAGCGGTTTGGCGATTTCGATGACATTTTCTGGCGTGGTGCCGGTTTTCGCTGGCATCGCTTCATAATAGTCAGAAAGGGCGACAATCATTTCTTCACTGAGGCCCATCGCCATACCACCCATGACTGGGTCGACACGGCCTGTACCGCCAGTCATGGCCGCTTTAAATTCACGCAACTGTTTAGCAAGATACTTGCTGTTCTGTCCCGCAATATTGGGATAAATATCCATGATGGCATGGCCATTTTGGCCATGGCAGGCGCTACATGTGAGGGCTGTTTGCTCCAGCGCTGCTTGATCTACTGCCTGTACAGAGGTTGAGGCCAGTAAACCCATAACGCAAGCTAAGATGACATTTTTCATTTATTACCTGTTGTTATAGTTTGTTTCGTCTGACGCAAACGCCGCCCGTTAAAGGGACGTGATACAATTGCTACCACACAGCGCTGACTCGCGCGATATTGTACACCAAATTATCAAAAAGTAACCCAATGGCCGGAGGATGATCGTGTCAGATCAACAGCTTTTGTTCCAAAATACTCGCTTTACGACCAGTGCGCCCGATATTCGCCACATGCCAGCCGATGAAGGAATTGAAATTGCCTTTGCTGGTCGTTCCAATGCGGGCAAATCCAGCGCCTTGAATGCGTTGACCCGACAAAAGCGATTGGCGAAAACAAGTTCAACGCCCGGCAGAACGCAATTGATCAATGTCTTTAATGTGACTGATGAAGTGCGATTAATTGATTTGCCCGGTTACGGCTTTGCCAAAGTCCCGATTGCCGTTCGTAACAAATGGCAGCGTGCGTTGGGTGAATATCTGCAAAAACGACAGTGTCTTAAGGGGCTCGTGGTGTTGATGGATATTCGTCATCCACTCAAAGACCTTGACCAGCAAATGGTCGGGTGGGCGGTCGATAGTGGCTTGCAAGTGCTAGTGACCTTGACGAAGGCCGATAAGCTGAGCCAATCAGAGCGCAGTAAAATGCTTAAAAAAGTGCGAGAAGCTTGTTTGTTCTATGGCGATCAAGTTGAAGTCATTGCTTTTTCTGCATTGCGCAAATTCGGTCTCGAGCAACTTGAGTCAACGGTAAATCGTTGGTGCGTAGAACAGGCCGATGAGTCTGCTGATGCCGAGTTGGGAGAGTAGCTTTGCTACAGGGCATCCATCACGTCGCCATCATATGTAGTGATTATCAACGATCCCGAGCATTTTATGTTGAGTTGCTAGGGCTCAAGGTAGTGGCGGAAAATTATCGTGCTGAGCGTGATAGTTGGAAACTCGATTTAGCACTCAATAATGATTGCCAAATCGAGTTGTTTTCGTTTCCCCAGCCTCCGCCGAGGCCAAGCCAGCCGGAGGCTCAAGGTCTGCGGCATTTGGCATTTAGGGTGGATGATCTAGACGCTGTCATCGCTCATTTGCAGCAAGCTGATATTGCTGTCGAGCCGGTCCGAGTTGATCCCTTTACCGACAAACGATTCACGTTTTTTGCCGACCCAGACGGCTTGCCGCTAGAACTCTATGAAATTCAGCCATAAAAAAACCCCGCGTTGGCTAGACGCAGGGCTCCAATAAGGGGGGATTGGACAAAGCACTTTTTGCTTGCATAGGTTCAGACCCACCTGCCAATAAAAAGTTCAAATAAAGTTCAGAAATATTTTTTGTTGATCGTTTCGGCCGTATGCCAGCTTGCGCTAACTTACCGATTCTGCGTAGTAAAGTTACGGTAACGTCGAAAAGTAACCGTTTTCTTGAAAGGAGTTGGGAGATCAAAGCTGACGTTGATATTTACTAAGGGACGCGCAAAAAAAAACGCCTCAGCTGCGAACAGCTGAGGCGGCATATATAAGCCTATTCAATTACGTGAACTAAAAGGTCTGAAAGATAGAACATCTTACCTCTGTACCCTACGCGATTGACTATACAGACTCACTCTGGCCAGTGAAAGCAGGTTTCGTAATAAAGTTACCAAAACTGAATTTGATTTGACCTTGAACAAGAATGTCGGACAAAAAAAAGCCGATCTTCATGATCGGCTAGAAAAACACACTTTGCGAAACACAACCACTAACTGTTGTATGCAGCGTTCACACAAGCTTAGACAGGTGTTTCAGCAAAAGTTCCGAGAAAAATTCATTTCCCTAAATAAAATTTTTAATCGATTGTTTTTATTGGTTTTAATGAGCTTGCTGCCAGTTGTCCCCGGAGCCAGCCTCAACCAACAACGGCACATCTAGGGACGCAGCAGACTCCATCAGTTGGCACAATTGAGTTTTGGTTGCCTCCAATTTGCTCTCAGGTACCTCAAACACCAATTCATCGTGAACCTGCATAATCATTTTGATGTCGCTATTCTCTGGCTGTTGCAACCATTGGTAAACTTTGAGCATGGCCAGTTTGATGATATCTGCCGCTGTGCCTTGCATCGGTGCGTTGATTGCAGCGCGCTCGGCCGCTTTTTTACGAGCTGCATTGCGGGCTTTGATGTCTGGGAGATGCAAGCGACGGCCAAACAAGGTCTCAACATAGCCATCTTCGGTGGCTTGTGCGCGGGTGCGCTCCATGTAGTCAAGTACGCCGGGATAACGCTCGAAGTAGGTATCCATGTATTGCTGCGCTTGTTGGCGACCAATGTTTAGTTGGCGGGACAAACCAAACGCTGACATACCATAAATCAAACCGAAATTAATGGCTTTGGCGCTGCGCCGCTGATCCGCGCTGACAGCATCGACATCGACGCCGAAAACTTCGGCTGCTGTTGCTCGGTGAACATCTTGGCCATTGGCAAAGGCATTAAGTAAGCCTTTATCACCAGATAAGTGAGCCATGATTCGCAATTCAATCTGCGAATAGTCAGCAGCCACCATCTTGGTACCTTGCGGTGCAATAAAAGCTTGCCGCACCCGCTGCCCCTCGGCGGTTCGAATGGGAATGTTCTGAAGATTTGGATCTGACGATGACAAACGACCAGTAGCCGTCACAGCCTGATGATAAGAGGTATGCACCCTGCCTGTCGTCGGGTTAATCATGCGTGGCAGCTTATCGGTGTAAGTGCTCTTGAGTTTGCTCAGCCCCCGATGCTCTAAGATCAGCTTAGGCAATGGATAATCCAAGGCTAATTCTTGCAGCACCTCCTCGGCGGTCGATGGTGCTCCTTTGGGCGTTTTCTTCAGGATCGGCAACTTCATCTGCTCAAACAGAATGGCTTGCAGCTGCTTGGGTGATGATAAGTTGAATTCTGTTCCGGCTAACTCATAGGCTTCGGTTTGCAGTTGCTCAAGGCGCATGGCCAACTCGGTGCTTTGCTGGCTCAGCAACATGTCATCGATTAGCACGCCGTGGCGCTCTATTGCCGACAGCACCGGCACCAATGGCAACTCGATGTCCTGGTAAACCGACTGCAAGGATTGTTCTGCATCTAATTTGTCACCCAGTACCTGATTGAGTTGCAAGGTAATATCGGCGTCTTCGGCGGCATAAGGGCTTGCCTGATCGAGATGGATCTGGTTGAAGGTCAGTTGTTTGGCACCTTTACCGGCAACGTCTTCAAAGCTAATGGCATTGTGACCTAGATACTTTAACGCCAGGCTATCCATATCGTGGCGTGAGCCGACCGAACTATAGGCGTAAGATTGCAACATGGTGTCGTGCAAAGGACCAGCAAAGGCGATGCCATACTTGGCCAACACACTCATGTCATACTTTAGGTTTTGCCCTATTTTACGATGTTGTTCACTCACCAAAAGTGGCTGCAAATCAGCAAGAACCTGATCACGATTGAGTTGCTCTGGTGCATCCATGTAGTCATGGGCGAGGGGGACATAAACCGCTTGCCCGGGCTCGATAGCCAACGAAATACCAACTAACTCGGCGTCCATGTAGTCAACAGAGGTTGTTTCGGTATCAATGGCAAAGCCCGATGACGCATGCAATTTAGCTCGGTATTGTTGCCAATCTGCATCGGTCAGAATCGTTTGATACTGGCTGGTATCAATGCCTTTCGGGGCATCTTCGGGTTGCTCTGTGCTGGCGTTGGACTTCGATTGAGTGGAGTCTGCGCCTGATAATACTTCTTTTAGCCAACGACGAAATTCTAGTTGACCATACAAATCAGCCAGCTTGTCCTTATCAGCAGTTTGCACTTGCAGCTTTGCCGGAGCATGCTGTGGCTCTAACTCAACGTCTAATTTGATAGTGGCGAGCTGATAGGACAGTGGTAAGTGTTCAATTGCCGCTCGCAACTTCTCGCCGATTTTTCCTTTCACTGCATCAGCATTATCGATGACACCTTGCATCGAGCCGTAGAGATTAAGCCATTTGACCGCCGTCTTCGGTCCACAGCCGGGAACGCCAGGAATGTTGTCAACTTGGTCGCCCATTAAGGCCAGATAGTCAATGATCAGTTCAGCGCCAACACCAAATTTTTCGACTACTTCGTCAGGCCCTGTGATGGCGTTGTTCATGGTGTTAATCAGTGTGACGTCGTCGTTGACTAATTGCGCTAAATCCTTATCGCCGGTACTGATCAGGGTATGTAAGCCTGCTGCTTTGGCCTGAACCGCCAGTGTGCCAATAACATCGTCAGCCTCAACTCCAGGTATCGCTATGAGTGGCAATCCCATGGCTCGGATGACCTCGTATAAGGGCTCAACTTGGCTTCTTAAATCATCTGGCATCGGTGGTCGCTGAGCTTTGTACTCGGAGTACATTTCATCGCGGAAGGTTGGCCCCTTGGCATCAAATATCACTGCCATGTGCGATGGCTGATACTGATTGATCAGGCTGCGCAGCATATTGACGACTCCATAGACCGCCCCGGTCGCCTCGCCCTTGGAATTAGTGAGGTGTGGTGGCGCATGATAGGCGCGATAAAGGTATGAGGAACCATCAACCAAGATCAGCGGTTGCTGCGGGACATTAGTCATAGTCTTTTTGTTCGTCAGAATAGGGGGCCTAAGGATGCCACAAATTGATTTACGAACGCCAACATTGCAACTGCTCAATCGAGATTTGAGCAGGTATGGGCAAGTCGTTAGTAACGCTCGTCCTTGGTGCAATAATATTCAATCAGCATCACTGTGCTGAGAGCAATAATTGGCCGCTATTTCACTAGGGTTTTGGTTTGATTAGAGTAATTATTTTAAACGCAAAAAAGACTTGCAAAACGATGCTTTTTTGCTTGTGGGTATCTGGGGTCGACTGTGGATAACTCTGTTGAGAAATTTTAGACATGCCTTTAGAACCCCAAGGCAATAAACCGAAGAGATTTTAAGTGTTTGAATAATTGCATTTTTATGGCCTATATGAGTGTTGAAAATGATACTCAAATAAGCGACGAGGCTGTGTACAACTTTGTAGAGAGATGCGGGGAACGAACGACTGCTTCCGTGCTGCTCTTGCTTAGTCTCAAAATGCTGGTTGGGAAATATAACAGAGCAACAAATATTTTACATGGGCTATTTCAAGGGAAGATCAAAAACGTGCGCTCGCTCCAAATTGGCTAACAAATGTCCACTTTGCTTAAAAGTTGGGCACGGATTTTGTGCCCTTTTTATCTCAGCTAAGTTGTCGCCAGTTGGCAGTCTAGCTGCCGAATACGACAGTACGATTACCGTAAACTAACACTTGATGATTAAAGTGACGCCAAATCGCTCGAGACAACACTACTTTTTCTACATCGCGACCTTTTCGCACCAGATCTTCGACTTCATCAGTATGGCGAACATGCTCGACATCTTGTTCAATGATTGGACCTGCATCGAGTTCGGCGGTGACATAGTGACTGGTCGCGCCAATGATCTTAACGCCGCGCTCATAGGCTGAGTGATATGGGCGAGCACCAGGAAATGCAGGTAGGAAGCTGTGGTGAATATTAATAATTCGATTCGGGTATGACTTGATGAAGTCATCCGACAGGATCTGCATGTAGCGAGCAAGCACAACAAAATCTATTTGATATTGTTCGAGCAATTGTTGTTGTTGTTGCTCTGCGTCTGCTTTGTTGTCTTTATTAACCGGAATATGGACGTAATCAATACCTAGGCTGGTCACCGCTTGTTCCAAGTCGGGGTGATTACTGATCACCAATGGTATCTCGATGTCCCATTCATGAGATTGGTAGCGCGCAAGAATATCGAACAGGCAATGTTCGTGCTTAGACACGAATACTGCCATGCGCGGCTTACAATCGGAGAAGTAAAGCTGCCAATCCATCTGATGTGGTATTGCTAGCGCTTTGTTAAACGCATCAGCTAATGACTCCCGGGGAATGACAAAATCAGTGAGATCCCATGCCACTCGCATGAAAAAGCGCCCTTCAGCTCGATCAACGTGCTGTTCCAAGTCAACAACATTGCCACCATTGGTGTAGATAAACTGAGTGACTGTGTTAACCAATCCTTTCTGATCGGGGCAAGAAATCAGCAGTATTGCTGATACCGGCGCTTCTCCTTGTACTGCCATGTGACTTAAATCTCAGTGTTGAATAGGGCGCACAGTATTAACCACACGAAAGTTGGGATCAACTATTAACCAACTGCTAGGGCCTGTTTAACTGTCGATTAGAGCAATTATTTGTCGATTGAAACGGTCCTACTAGAAACTGCAATTGGCTGAAACCGCAAATCAATAGCTTAGCGACAACCCGCATTTGATTGCCCATTGTTAGTAAAAAAAGATCGTATCGGATATCAGGCAATTACCAATTATCTGCTGATTACCGACCAACAACTGCTGGTGAGTCAACTAAACTCAATGTTTAGTGGGATGGATGAAAGGAGAGGATCTTATGACGCGGAGTATTCGTACTCGTTTTACCGCAGCAGAGGCTTTGTATTACTTAAGAGCACGTCCTCAGTTTAGTGACATGAGTGATCAGTGCCTGAGTTCGGCCATTGAATCTTATGCGACAGGAACTAGCAAGGAGCACCTGAGCTTAATTAATCTCGGTACGATTGAGAGGGCGTTATCTGGCGATAACTTGGAACTCGAATTGGATGCAGCAAGTTCGTTATAAAGATAAACAATGCGATAAAAAAAGCAGGCCAGTGGCCTGCTTTTTTATTAGCGGCAGTGCTGTGATTAGCCTGCAGCTTTGATAATTGCGCTGAATTCTTCAACGATTAGCGCTGCACCACCAACCAATGCACCGTCAATGTCGGCTTGTGCAAACAACTCTTCAGCATTGGCTGCTTTAACACTACCGCCGTATAGGATTTGAACGCCAGCTGCCACTTCAGCAGATTTTTCAGCGATCAACTGACGAATGAAAGCGTGAACTTCCTGCGCCATTTCTTTAGTTGCAGCCTTACCGGTACCGATGGCCCAAACTGGCTCGTATGCGATCACTGCTTTTTTCAGCGTATCAACACCCAGATCTTCCAATACAGGAGTCAGTTGTGTGCGGATGACGTCGTTGGTACGACCGCTCTCGCGCTCTTCCAAAGTCTCACCAATACACAATACAGGGATTAGATCATGCTCTTGCAGCAAGGCATACTTTTGCGCGCAGCTGGCGTCAGTTTCACCGTGGTATTGGCGACGCTCGCTGTGGCCAACCAACACGTATGTGCAGCCAAACTCTTTCAACATCGTTGGTGAAGTTTCACCGGTAAACGCACCACTGGTGTGAACGTCATTGTTTTCCGCTCCCCAAGCGATCGCTGTATCGGTCAGCTTGCGGGCTACTTGGTCAATGAAAATGTCTGGTGCACAAACAGCAACATCAGCACTGTCTTTGACGGACTCTGCGGCTGGAAGAATACCGCTCAGCAATGCTTCTACTGATTCTTTGGTACCGTTGAGTTTCCAGTTACCCATCACTAAAGGGCGTGGCATAAGCAAATCTCCTGAATTGGATTCTTGTGGGTTCTTTTTTGGGGTTTGAATTTAAGTGGCACAAAGGATAGACGTGGTGCCGCCCCGGAGCAACCCAAAAGCTTAGCAGAGCCAAGCTGGTTTGACATGTATCAATCCAGTTATCGCGCGATTCAGTGAATAAACCGTCGGACAACGGAAATAGCGTGCCTGATTGCTGTATTATTAGTGGCAGTTTGTTTTTATCGTTTAGTTTGGCATGCGTTCTCGAATATTTAATCTATCGTCGTCTCAGTGGATCCTCATTGGTCTGGTGACCGGTCTTATCGTTGGCCTATTTTTTGGCGAAAAAGTTGGTTGGATGAACGTCATCGGGGAAGCCGTCATCATGCTGATGCAGATGACTATTATCCCCTACATTCTGGTCTCGTTGATCGGCGGCTTTGGTTCGTTGACCAAAGAACATGCCAAACTGCTGGCCAATAAAGCGGGCATCGTGTTGCTGCTGTTGTGGGCCATGGCGTTGTTAACCATATTTGCGATGTCAATGGCATTTCCGGCAATCGCCAAAGCATCATTTTTCTCGACCTCAGTCATTACCTCTTCTCCGCCGCCTGACTTACTCAATATTTATATTCCTGCCAACCCTTTCAAGTCACTTGCTGACGGTTCGATTCCGGCAGTGGTAGTGTTCGCCATTGCGCTCGGAGTGGCCTTTATCCGTACCGAAGATAAAGCAGACGTATTGAACCTGTTTAAAGTGACTGGTAAGGGCCTGAATATCGTCACTAGCTACGCATTAAAGACGATGCCGGTCGGCATTTTTGCTATCACCGCATCGGCTGCTGGCACCATGACGGTGACCGAGCTCAACAACCTTCAAGTGTTTCTCCTTAGCTTCATTGCCGTTGGCTTGTTGTTGGCGTACATCATCTTACCCGCACTCATTGCCTGCTTGACCCCATTTACCTGGCGTGAAGTTGAGCAAGTCAGTCGCGATGCGCTGGTCACCGCGTTTGTTACGGCCAATGTATTGATTGTTTTGCCGGTGATTGAGCAAGGCTGTAAAGAGCTCTACAAGAAGCATCAGCTGGAGAATCAGCAGACCGATCAAATGGTCGATGTACTGATTCCGATTGCCTTCAGCTTCCCGAATGCCGGAAAGTTGATGGTGATTTTGTTTGTGGTGTTCTCCGGTTGGTTTGTTGGCTCACCGATTAATGCCTTGGATATGCCGCAATTGGGCGTTACTGGATTGCTGAGTTTGTTTGGTGCGGTCAATGTGGCAGTGCCATTCTTATTGGATTTGATGTTGCTCCCGGCTGACATGTATCAGTTGTTTTTGGTTGGTACTGTGGTGACGTCGCGAATGATGTCGATTGTTGCGGTGATGCATTTAGTCGCATTCGTGCTGTTGTCGCTGTGCCTGATTCAGCGGCAATGGAAGCCTTTGGGGGGAGGAGCCTTGCGCTTTGCCATCATTGCAGTGATAGGTGCCGGGGTGTTTATTTTATCGATGAGAGGCGTCTCTACCTGGTTGTTGAATGTTGATCAGGTCACCAATCCGTTGATTGAGATGAAGCGTGTTGGGCGTGTTCCTGAGCAAGTTTATGCCGATTTGCCGAAGAGCTATGAAGGCGGTCAGTACTCGCTGACTAACGTCGAGCAGATCAAGCGCCGTGGCGTTCTTCGTATTGGTTATTTGCCGGGCAAAGTACCGTTTTCTTACTTTAATCGCAGTGGTGAATTGGTTGGCATTGATATCAATATTGCCCGTCAATTAGCCTACGATCTGGGCGTCGAAGTAGAGTTTATTCCTTATCACGGCGATCGCCTGAAAGTACCTCTGGCGCAAGGGTTCTTTGATATCGCCGTATCGGGGATTGAAATGGATGCTGAAACAATTGAGCAGATGCGTTTTAGTCCGCCGATCTTAACGTTGAATTTAGCTCTGGTGGTCAAGGATCATGATCGTCATGCCTATGATCGGCTGGCAAAAGAAGCCAGAGTTCGGCAAGTGACACTGGCTGTCGCTCAGCATAAGCGTTTGGTTCGGCGTCTGCGGGATGAGTTTCCCCATGTCAATTTCGTTGAAATTGAACACGAACGCGACTTCTTCACTGGCAAGAGCGAAGCCGACGGGTTGGTCATTAGTGCTGAAGAGGGTTACGCGTGGACCCTGTTTTTCCCTAGCTACAACGTGGTGGTGTCGAAAACCGACCCGCGCCAGTACCCTGTTGGTTTTGCCGTCGCCAGACAAAACGAAGATCTCCATCAATACTTAACTAGTTGGGTGCAAATCCAAAAAGTGAATGGTTACTTTGACCAAGAATATCGTTTTTGGATCCTTGGAGAAGGTGCCGAGCCGGACACGCCTCGCTGGTCGATTTGGCGAGACGTGCTGCACTGGGATGATGACCCCGCCGCTATCCAGAAACAGGATTAATGGCGTTCGGTCTGTATTGATGTTTGTGGCCGGTGGCGGCTTTGCTCAAGCAATTGTTGCGCTTTGGCCAGAATCGATAGCAGGCTTTCGTGGCTTTCCAAACTGGCGGCGGTGACCGCGAAATGAGTGAGCACCGATGCACTGCTGCCATCAATCTCAATACTCAAATATAGCTCGCTGCGGAGCCGGCGAGCATGGTTGATTGCATGTTCGATATCGGCATTTGGCATCAGTAATATGAACTGTGCCGTTGCTGGGTAAGCGAGAATTGCATTCTCAGGCATTAACGCCTGACAACAATTGGCGCACTGCAGAATCAATTGTTCGGCTTTGCTGATGCCATGGCGCTCGATCAGCTGCGGGTACTGGCCTATTTCAAATTGAATAACGGAAAGCGGTTGCTGCTGCTCTTTGGCATATTGCAGCGCTTTTTCGCCTTGGCTTAGGAGGCCGCGTCGATTGAGTAAATGGGTCAGTTCATCGGTGCTTACCTGTTGCTCAAGGCGAGCCCGGTGGCTTTGTTCCGACGATAACTTTTGCTGGCCGCGGATCAGGTTACGGGCCTGCTCGTTTAGAATCTCGACCATTGAACCAATACTATTTCCAAGTTCGTCTAGTTCGTCGATACCAGATTCATTGGGAGCGATGAATGGGTTGCCTTTACTGGCTTGACGACTGCTTTGTTGCAGCTCTTGAATTGGCGCCGAGATACGCTGAGATAACTTGCCAGACTGATATTTCACCAAGATATAAAACAGCAGGTAGAAAAGGATCATCAAGCCAATGGCTATGATTCCCAATTCAATTGCAAGTTGATCCAGCTCGTTGATGCGCAACACCACTTGGTCGGCGTTGGTAATGCTATATAAGCGCCAGTTGGTTTCGGTGATCTGTTGGCTTGCGATGAGAAATATTTCGTCGTTGTGTTCAACATAACGGGTGTGTTCATTGTGCTCGAACATACCGCTGATACTTTGCCGAAATGCCGAATAGGGCAGCTGCTGAATTAAGTACTCATCTGGCTTTTCGTGGGTTTGAGTCACCACTTTATCGTAGTCATGGTGAGTCAGCTCACGCAAGTTGAGCAATTGTTGAATGCCGGATGACATGGCAATAATGCGGCCGCCTTCGTCCACCAAAAATGATTCGCCAGCAAAGGGCAGTACCAATTGCTCAATTTCACTGATCATGGAGTCAAGCGTAATGTCGAGGCCACTGACACCTTCAAGGCGGTCTTGATGATAGATAGGTGCAATTGCCGATACCATCCAGCCCTGCCCCGCGGGATCTAGATAAGCCGGTGTCCAGACCATTTGACGCTCAGGGTTGTGTTGATAATCGGCCAAATAATAAAAATTGTAATTAGGGATATGCATGTCCGCAGGGAACTGCAGATGGACATCCTCAATAAACGGATAATAGCGGTTAATGTTGTCGAAACTGTTAAAGTACGCCGCGTCGACTAACTCAATTTGGTCTACGGCAGCAATAAATAACGGGTCAAAATTTTCCGTCGACATTGCTTTGCGCTGAGTTTCTGAGTTGCTGGCAAATTGTCTCGATACAAAGACACTGGCGCCGCCATTGTCGACACGCTTGCGCCACACGCCATTATCTTCCAAGACAAATTCAGCGGCACCATTGGGAAAGTAATTTTGACTGGCAGGGCTAGCAAAGCTTCGCTGTTGCTCCGCTTGAATCAGCTCCAACATCAGCCTGACTTCATTGAAGCGGTGGTTGAGATCTTGAGCCCGCATGGCGAGGTGTTCGTAGACATTTTGCGAGCGCTCAAACAGCAGATCTTGGCGGGATTCGTCCGTGATGAGCTGATTAACGATGAAGTACATCGCCAGCAGTGCAAGCTCCAGAGTGAGCACTGGAATTAAAAACAGCTTCCTAAAGTGACTAGTAATCAGCGAATTAAGTGGGATCACGCGCAACCATTCCCTAGTTGATGTTGATAAAACAGCGGTACTCAACACTGAACAAGCGATTGACCGACTAGTTTCAACATATCATAAAAAAGCCCGTCTGCTAGGACGGGCTTTTATTTTGGCTACTTTTAATCGCTAGTTATCGGCTTGTTCGCGGGCAATCGCGCGATAGCCAATGTCGTTGCGGAAGTAAGCTGTTGGCCACTTCACTTGGTGCAGCAATTCGTAAGCCTTGGCTTGAGCTTCGGTAACATTGGCACCGAGAGCTGTTGCGCAAAGCACGCGGCCACCGGAGGTGACCACTTGGCCTTCACTCATAGCGGTACCGGCGTGAAACACCTTGGCATCATCTTGCGCTGGCTCGGGCAATGCGGCAATGACATCACCTTTGGGGTAGCTGCCCGGATAACCGTCGGCCGCTAACACTAAACCTACTGCTGCGCGAGGATCGTATTCGGCGGTTTTGCTATCAAGTTGACCGTCAATGGCGGCCAAGCAAAGCTCAACTAAATCGGATTGCATCCGCATCATGATTGGTTGAGTTTCTGGATCGCCAAAGCGGCAGTTGTATTCAATGACCTTAGGTGTGCCGTCAGCCATGATCATTAAGCCGGCGTATAGGAAACCTGTGTATGGGTGTCCTTCCGATGCCATTCCTTCAACCGTCGGCATAATGACTTCAGCCATGATGCGGTCATGGATTTCTTGCGTTACGACTGGTGCTGGCGAGTAAGCGCCCATGCCACCGGTGTTAAGACCTGTATCGCCATCACCTGCGCGTTTATGGTCCTGAGACGTCGCCATCGGTAGAACATTTTTGCCGTCGACCATGACAATGAAAGACGCTTCTTCGCCGTCAAGAAACTCTTCGATTACCACGCGGCTACCGGCTTCACCAAAGGCATTGCCAGACAGCATATCTTTAATGGCTTCCTCGGCAGTAGCCAAGTCCATCGCAACAATCACGCCTTTGCCTGCCGCTAGGCCATCGGCCTTGATGACAATCGGTGCACCTACTTTGCGCACATAAGCCAGCGCTTCATCGGTATCGGTGAAGTTGCCGTAGTCTGCCGTTGGGATGTCGTGGCGGGCTAAAAAGTCTTTGGTAAAGGCTTTTGAGCCTTCGAGCTGCGCAGCCGCTTCGGTTGGCCCGAAGATGGCAAGCCCAGCGGCTTGAAATGCATCAACGACACCAATGACCAGAGGAGCCTCAGGACCAACAATCGTTAGCCCTACTTGGTTGGCTTTAGCAAACTCGACCAAAGCAGGGATATCACAGCCGTCAATAGCAATATTTTCCAGCTTGGCTTCCAGCTCTGTACCGGCATTTCCGGGAGCAACATAAACGGTGTCGACTTGTGAAGAGTGAGCAGCTTTCCAAGCCAGGGCATGTTCGCGGCCGCCGCCGCCAATTACCAGAACATTCATGTTTGAATCCTTTTTCGCTTTAATTTTTGCTCAGCTTGATACTGAGCAGAATATTCAGTTGGGTTGCTCTGCAACGAGCAAGGGCAGCCAAAGGCTGCCCTTGAGGGTACTTAGTGACGGAAGTGACGCATGCCGGTGAAGACCATGGCCATGCCCGCTTCATCTGCTGCGGCAATGACTTCATCATCGCGAATCGAACCGCCAGGCTGAATGACTGCGGTAATGCCTGCGGCAGCCGCCGCATCAATGCCATCGCGGAATGGGAAGAAAGCATCAGATGCCATCACTGAGCCTGCAACTTCAAGGCTCTCATCAGCCGCTTTAATGCCAGCAATCTTCGCACTATAAACGCGGCTCATTTGGCCTGCACCTACGCCGATGGTGGTTTCGCTTTTGGCATAAACAATGGCGTTCGATTTAACGAATTTGGCTACTTTCCAACAGAACATAAGATCTTTCATTTCTTGTTCAGTTGGTTGGCGCTTACTAACAACTGTTAGTTGCTCTTGGCTAACCATGCCTTGGTCGCGGTCTTGGACCAGTAGGCCACCATTGACTCGCTTCAAATCGTAGCCCTTGGTTTGGCTATTCCATTGACCACACTCAAGCAAACGTACGTTTGGTTTAGCTGCTACGATTTGGGCTGCCGCTTCACTCACCACAGGAGCGATGATCACCTCAACAAACTGACGAGAGACAATGGCCTCAGCAGTTTCGGCGTCCAGCTCGCGGTTAAAGGCGATAATACCGCCAAAAGCTGATGTTGGATCAGTTTTAAAAGCACTGTCATACGCTGCCAAAATGCTGTCGTCGGTGGCAACACCACATGGGTTGGCGTGTTTGACGATGACACAAGCAGGTTGAGTAAATTCTTTAACGCACTCGAGGGCTGCATCGGTATCAGCGATATTGTTGTATGACAACGCCTTGCCTTGCAACTGAGTTGCCGTGGCAACAGACGCTTCATCAATATCTGCTTCAACATAAAACGCAGCCGCTTGATGGCTGTTTTCGCCGTAGCGCATGTCTTGTTTTTTGATGAACTGGCTATTGAAAGTGCGAGGGAATTTAGATTCTTCGTCACCTTCTTTGTTGTCAGCATGGCTTGGCACCATGGTGCCAAAATAGTTGGCGATCATGCCGTCATAGGCTGCTGTGTGCTCAAACGCGGCAATGGCCAAATCAAAACGGGTAGCATGAACCAAAGAGCCATCGTTGGCATCCAGTTCGGTAATAATTCGTTCGTAGTCCGTCGCGTTGACGACGATAGCGACATCTTTATGGTTTTTTGCTGCTGCGCGAACCATTGTTGGACCACCGATGTCGATGTTTTCGACCGCATCTTCCAACGAACAATCTGGCTTTGCCACCGTTTGAGCAAATGGGTACAGGTTGACCACGACCATATCAATCGGTTGGATATTGTTTTCGGCCATGACATTTTCGTCAGTACCGCGACGGCCAAGAATGCCGCCATGAACTTTCGGATGAAGAGTCTTTACCCGGCCGTCCATGATTTCTGGATGACCTGTGTAATCTGATACTTCAGTAACAGTCAGACCTTCATCAGCCAACAGACGAGCAGTGCCGCCGGTTGAGAGTAATTCGACACCGCGAGCAGCGAGTGCTCGGGCAAATTCAACAATACCAGTTTTGTCAGAAACACTGAGCAGAGCACGCCTAATCGGTCGTGGAGCTTCCATGAGTTGTACCTATCTACTGTGAACTTGAATGCTAGTTTAGCGGGGAGGAGGCTGGCTCTAGAGCCAGCCAAAAAGTCATGATAATTATTGCCGAAGGCAATGATTAGTTCATGCCATATTTTTTCAATTTTTTGCGCAAGGTGCCGCGGTTCAGTCCCAACATGATGGACGCACGAGTTTGATTACCACGAGTGTGAGTCATGATCTCTTCAAGCAATGGAGCTTCAACTTCTGACAGAACTAACTCATACAAGTCATTGATATCCTGACCGTTGAGGGTTGCAAGGTAGTTGCTAACCGATTGCTTGACCGACTCGCGCAGAGTTGGTTGAGATACTGGTGTAGAAGGAGTTTCAGTAGAGACTGTCTCAGTTTTAAAGTTGTTTTCGAACATAAGTTATAAGCTCTTTGTTACAGCGGCTTTATTGATAAATCGATTGATAAAACTTAATCAGCATATCCAATTGCTCCGTTTCGCCTTCGACCTGATTGAAGGCGGCCCGAAACTGTCGTTGCTGATCATATGGTTCAACGAACCATCCCACGTGCTTTCGCGCGATTCGCATACCCTTAATCGGGCCGTAAAATTCATGCAGTGCATGCACGTGGTCTTGCAAAACTTGCAGCTGCTCCATTAACGGAGGCGCTGCAAGCTCTTCACCGGTTGCCAAGTAATGAGCAACCTGCTGAAACAACCAGGGGCGCCCTTGAGCGCCTCTGCCAATCATTACACCGTCAGCTGCAGTGTAAGCCATCACCTGCTTGGCTTTTTGCGGTGAATCGATGTCGCCATTGGCGATCACCGGAACATCAACGGCTTGCTTAACTGCTCTAATGGTGTCGTATTCCGCTTGGCCACGATAGCCACAAGCGCGAGTTCGACCATGAACGGTAAGGGCCTGAATACCTACACGAGCGACACGCTTTGCAATGTCGACCGCATTTTTGTTGTCGTGATCCCAACCGGTACGCATCTTCAGTGTCACCGGGACATCTACAGCTGCGACAACAGCAGCGGCGATTTGCTCTACTAGTTCTGGCTCTTTCATCAAGGCAGAGCCAGCGAGTTTCTTATTCACTTTCTTGGCTGGGCAGCCGAGATTGATGTCGACTAGCTGAGCGCCGTTATTGACATTGTGACGAGCCGCGCTAGCCATCAACTCAGGCTCAGAGCCAGCAATTTGTACCGCTCTGATGCCACTTTCGCCACTGTGGTCCATGCGTTGCTGCGATTTGTCGGTGTCCCAAACTTTGGGGTTGGCGGAGAGCATTTCCGATACTGCTAAACTTGCTCCCCACTTTCTCGCCATTTGCCGGAAAGGCCTGTCGGTGACACCAGCCATCGGCGCGCAGATCACTGGATGCGCTAATTTGAAATCACCGATCTGCACGAAAAATCACCAATCACTGCCAAGGGGCGGCTATATTACGCCCTTTTTGAGCGGCTGAAAAGGTTAAATAGTGTACCAATTGCTAGTTCAAAGAATGTGCTTTGCGCTGACGCAAAATGAGGTGAACTTGTCGCGATAATGGCGGTTCTAGCGATTTCTTTTTATGCCGCTAATGCGCATCCACTGTTCCTGTTCGACAACTTGCAGCGAATTGAACTGATCTTGGTAAGCTTGTTTGACACTCGTTTCTTGCTCAAGCAATAGTCCGGATAGCGCCAAAAGTCCGCTTGGTTTGACGAGATCTGCGATGGTCGATGCCAATTGCTGCAAAGGCCCAGCAAGAATGTTGGCAACCAGCACATCTGCTGCCGGCAGCTCAGCTTCGCCAGCAAGATGCAATTCCAGCTTGTCGGCCACCTCGTTGCGTTCAGCATTGGCTTGCGATGCCTGAATTGCTTGCGGGTCAATATCGATTCCGATGACTCGAGTGGCACCCAGTTTCAGCGCTGCAACGGCAAGAATGCCGGAGCCACAGCCGTAATCAATAACAGTTTTTCCGTGCAGGTCGAGGCCATCAAGCCACGCCAGACACAATGCTGTTGTGGGATGAGTTCCGGTACCAAATGCTAAGCCGGGGTCGAGCATGACATTGACAGCATCGGGTTCAGGAACGTCACACCAGCTCGGACAAACCCAAAGGCGGTTGCCAAATTTCATGGGTTTAAAGTTGTCCATCCAAGCCCGTTCCCAATCTTTATCCTCGAGCGCTTCCATTTTGTAGGTGAGTTGGCCAAATTGCTGCTGTAGTAGATGAAGTGCTACATCCATATCAGCGTTGGCTTGCCATAAGCCCATCACATCGGTTTCGCCCCAGAGTCTGGTTTCACCGGGAAGAGGTTCAAAGATTGGAGTGTCTTTAGAATCGAGGAATGTCACCGATAGTGCGCCACACTCGCTCATTGCATCACCGATTGATTCAGCTGATGCTGCCGTCGCATTGACTCGAAGTTGAAGCCAGGCCATGAATTGCCTCTATTTAGATCTGGATGGAATCGCGGTCGGCATTTTAGCCGTGCTCAGCGGTAAAGCAAATTAATGGTGAGAGCTTGTCGTGTGGTTTGACACCAATTTGTGCTCGGACAACAACTGAGCCAACAGGGGGCCCTGACCAAAATCGCAATGCAGTTGCTGTAACTGGCGACGCTGCTCTAGCGTTTCTACATCTGATGCGACCACTTGAATATTGAGTTTGTGGAGCATCAATATCAAAGACTGAGTGAAGCCATTTTGTAGTGATACGCCATTGCAAAACTTGCCGTCCAGACGAACCAACTTGGGCGGCATTTGGGATAATTGATTGAGAGCACCAAGACTATTGCCAAAACCGTCTAGGCCGATGGCGACGCCGGCTTGATATAGCACACTGAGCTCCATCTGAGTGTGAATGAACTGGTCAATGTAGTCTTGTTCGTCGATCAGTAAACCGAGCCGGTTAGCGACACTGGCATCACGGCGACAGCACAGCACTAGTTGCCGCAGCAACTCTGGATTGCAGTCTGCTGCGCGAATAAAAACGCGCACTGGCATTTGATTGATGGTGACTCGATCTAAGGTGTCGAGCACCTGCCGCAACAACCATTCTGAAGCCTGTTGCTGTAACTTCGGATCGGAGATTTGCTGAATCAGATCGTGCCCTTTGCGAATTGCTTCGGGCGCCGCTGGCCAAGTTACAAGCGCTTGATAATGGCCAATATTATCATCGGCTAATTCGACAATGGGTTGATAATGGAGCTGCAATTGGTTGTCTTTTATGGCTTCTGCGATGGCATTGTCGAGCTGCTGCAATTGCCGTTCTTCGCTGTCTAGTGACGAGTGGAAAAAGCGCGCGCAGCTGGAGCCCGAGTGCTTGGCTGCATACATAGCAGTATCGGCCTCGCGGAGCAATTGACTGATACTGCACTGTGGGTCATGGCAAGTGGTGATACCGATGGACAGCCCGACTTGCACTGTCGTGCTGCTGAGTTGAATAGGTTCGACCACGCTATCAATCAATTTATCGGCGAGTAACTGCAATTGATGCTGGCCTCCTGGTTCGGGTAGTAGAATTACAAACTCATCACCACCGAAGCGCGCTAGCACGTCACTTTTTCGAATTGCTCCGGCCAGTCGCATCGCAACTTGTTGTAACAAACGATCACCGTGATCATGACCCATAGTGTCATTGATGACCTTAAACTTGTTCAAGTCCATGAACATAATGGCAAGTGACTGGATGTGGCGTCCAAGCTGGCCAAGGGTTTGTTGCAATGATTGCTCGAACATGGAGCGATTATTCAACCCCGTCAATTGATCGTGTTGGACCAAGCGTTTGAGCTCATGGGTTTGCTGCAATAACCGCTGGCGTTGGGCTTTTAGTTTCTCTGCCAACTCCTGGCTAGCGGTCGCAAAAAGGTGCGATTCGTCGCGCAAAAATCGGTGACGCGGGGAACGAATGGATTGGTTAGCGGTGGCTAGCAGAGGCAGTTGCCGCGCTTGTCGACTCAATCGTAGTAATGGTCGCCAAATCAACCCAATTGCCATCGCACAGCAGATCGTCAGCGTTACAACGATGTACGTTGTAGTCTTCAGCCACACTTGCTCAACGTCAGTAATGGATTGTTGCGTTGGCATTGCGACCCACAACTCGGCTGGCGTACCGTCATTTTGTAACGGCCAACGCCACATAGCTTGTGGTCGGTGTTTTCCCACTAGAACAAACTCCGGTGGTAAGGGTGGGTTGCCTTTACTGGCGGTGAATTGGGGAGGAATTGCTGCTGTTTGGTAAAAAAGTTGCAGTGACTCACCCTCGGGAGCTACCAGCCACAAATTCGCTGAATGAGCGATGTCTAGTTTCTCCATCAAATCATTAATGCCAATCCGTTGAATGGTTAGTTTTGCCGCTTCCGAGTCATGGACAGAAAAGTACTGTAATTCACATTGTTGCTGACAATGCCAACGGCGATATTCACCACCGTTAGCTAGCAATGCTTGTTGCCATTGCTGAGCTTTGCTGTCGGCGGGTGGGGCGGGGCCTGCTAACAAACTGCCTGATGAATCGATAATGGTGGCATTGAAGCTATCTGCTAAGTGCTCCAATGATTGCTCGCTGGGTACTAAAGGTAGGACAGCCTCTAGCTGCCGGGCTCGCTCCTCGAGAATATGAAAGCCCTGTTTGGATGTGTTTCTCAGTTCAGCAATGAGGTGTTGCTGTTCGAGCAATATCCGTCGATTGAGTTCTTGTTTGCTTTCTGACGCCGACCACAGCATTAACGCCAGTACCGCAATGGCACTGGATACGATGAGTACGGTGGCAACCTGCCAACGTAAACTGACAAAGGGTGGTTTGTAGCGAATCGACATTCAAACAGACCTTGAGGCAATAGCTTCGTTGCTCGTTTGCGCCAAGTTAAAAATTACTCAATCGATCAAGCTTAGAAGAGGATTGGGGCAAGCTCCACTCGATTTGGCGGATAAATCGGCGCTGTTAGTAAATTGTTAAGTCGCGATGTGACTTAGATTAAAGAATAAATTTTGCTAACAAATTAGCTTAACCCGCTTGGCTCAAGTGATCTGACGCGCACTGCGTTTGATAATTAAAAAAAATATGTCGGAAGTCAGATCCAGCAAGACTGGATCTGTTTTACTCCGCACAGCTTGAGTACAACTAAGCAGGGTAGTTAAACCTGCGGTTAATCGCAGCATTGCTGCATTTATGTCATTTAAAAAGGAAAGCAATCAGATGAAGCTGATTACCGCCATTATCAAGCCATTTAAGCTAGATGACGTGCGAGACGCGCTGGCCAGCGTCGGAGTGCTTGGCATGACTGTCACGCAAGTCAAAGGATTCGGTCGCCAAAAAGGTCACAACGAGCTGTATCGTGGCGCCGAATATCAAGTCGATTTTGTTCCTAAACTGCGCCTTGAAGTCGCGGTTGCATCGGATCGTGTGGATCAAGTTGTGGAAGCCATTTCTGGAGCGGCAAACACTCACAACATTGGTGACGGCAAGATTTTCGTTACCCCAATTGAGCATGTCGTGCGGATCCGCACAGGCGAAACCGATCACGACGCTCTGTAATCGCGCTGCAAATAATTATAGGAACCTAATCATGTTGAAATTTGCTTTGTGGGCCTGTGCGCTCATGAGTATCTCTGGTGTTGCGCGAGCGGAAGACGCTCTTAACGGCGGCAACACAGCTTGGATTCTAACCTCTACAGCACTCGTGCTGTTCATGACGCTGCCAGGATTGGCGCTGTTTTACGGCGGCTTGGTGCGTTCGAAGAATATTCTTTCAGTCTTGATGCAATGCTTTGCAATTGCTTGTATTGCCTCGATTTTGTGGTTGCTGGTGGGTTACACCATGGCCTTCGGTGAAGCGAGCAACGGTCTGGTTGGTGCTTTCGACCATGTATTCTTTGCCGGTTTGACCGAACAGGCTTTAAATGGCGACATTCCCGCATCTCTGTTTGCGCTATTCCAAATGACCTTTGCGATCATTACGCCTGCGCTGATCATTGGTGGATTTGCTGAGCGCATGCGCTTTTCGGCCGTGGTGATTTTCTCATCTTTGTGGCTGTTGGCTGTTTATGCGCCTGTTACCCATTGGGTCTGGGGTGGCGGTTGGTTAGGTGAGATGGGGTTACTCGATTTCGCCGGTGGTACTGTGGTCCACATTACCGCAGGTGTTGCAGCATTAGTTGCCGCTCTGGTTCTGGGGCCACGTAAAGGGTTTCCAACTCAACCTATGCCGCCGCACAATCTCACGATGACAGTGTGTGGTGCGGGTATGCTTTGGGTTGGTTGGTTTGGCTTCAACGGTGGTTCGGCGCTAGCCGCCAACGGTGATGCTGCGATGGCCATGACAGTCACTCATATTTCAGCCGCTGCGGGCTCATTGGCTTGGATGGCGATGGAATGGATTAAGTATGGTAAGCCGTCTGTGTTGGGGATCGTGACTGGTATGGTTGCAGGTTTAGGTACCATTACTCCTGCTTCAGGTTTCGTTGGCCCGATGGGTGCCTTGGTCATTGGTCTGAGCGCTGGTGTCGTTTGTTATTACGCCACTCAGCTGATTAAACGCAAACTGAAAATTGATGATTCCCTCGACGTCTTCCCGGTGCACGGTGTTGGCGGTATTTTGGGCACACTGCTAGCAGCAGTCTTTGCTTCTGCCGAATTGGGTATTTTCAGTGGTCAGGGCTTGGCTGAAGGTATGACCATTGGATCGCAGTTTGTGGTTCAAGCCACAGGTGTCGTGGCGACGTTTGTTTACACCGCTGTGGTGACTTGGATTTTGCTCAAGCTGGTTAGTGTATTTGTTGATCTTCGTGTCACTGCCGACGAGGAAACTCAAGGATTGGATTTAGTGCTTCATGATGAGCGCGGTTACGATCTTTAGTGAATTTCGCGTTAATACATAAGCCGGGTTTCACCCGGCTTTTTTAAGCACAAGTATCGCTTGTTAAACCCTCATCGCCACGCTGCAGCGCAGATGAGCATTGTTTATCTCACTGCAAAGCGTGGTAGTCTATTTATCGACCAGTTCAAATTTATTATCATGGGCAGTCGCTTAGGTCAGTTGAGTGGGCCGTGTTGCAGGTGGGACGAATGATGAATCTGAAAGTAACCGTGTTGTTTTTTAGTGAGGCCGACCTGCGTCTCCGAGATGAAACTCTGGAGTTGCAAGTTGGTGATGGCGGCCGCGCCATCATCCCAGCAGAGTACAAAGAAGGTAAGCAAATCATTGCGGTGTTGGCGGGTGAATGCCATTTACTCAACCGCATTGGTGATCGCGTTTTACCCCTGTCGTCAGCAGAGATTCTAACCGATATCGATTTTGAGTAAGTTCACTCCGAGCATCAACTGATATCCCACTGAGCCTGCCGCATTAGGGTTTTTGCTGTCGTGTCGAGTGTTGTTGTGAACTGCATCGACAACAGCCGAAATTGGTTACTACAAAACCAAAATTAGTAATTCAATTCCTTTCTTCAATCTCATACCTTAGCCATGAACGAGTTTAGAGGCTCTTTGGCTAAATAATTATTGCAATTATTCGCATATATAGTCGAAATCCGGCTTTAAGGCTGTACAATGAGCGTCCGTTTCGATCCTCGTTAGAATTTGGATCAGGCGCCCTTTGATGTCGCAAATCGCCGACATCGTAATACTCTCGTTCAACGGTGAATGGATTGATGTGCGATTCGGTTTGCAATGAAACCGAGTCGGCATTTTGGTAGTCATTGGTTTTGACTACCGGCTTCTCAGATTGGCGGGAGTCGCTGGAGCAGTGTTGTCACTGCGCAAAAACTCTCATAAAAGAAACAGTAAACAAATTTAGTAGGACGACCACATGGCAAATATCCTTGAGCAACTTAAGCAGGTGACGACTGTGGTTGCAGACACCGGTGATGTTGATGCAATTGCTCGCTTCAAACCGGAAGATGCGACGACTAACCCGTCTTTGATCCTTAAAGCAATGGCTTTGGATACTTATCAGCCGCTATTGAATGACATTCTTAAGTGGGCCGCTGAACAAACTGAAGACGATCAAGAAGCTGTTGCACTGGCTGCAGACAAGCTAATTGTTGCCATGGGACAAGAAATCCTCAAACAAGTACCTGGCAAGGTTTCAACTGAAGTCGATGCGCGGTTATCATTCGATACCGAAGCGAGCGTCGCCAAAGCTCGCAAGCTGATTGCCATGTATGAAGCAGCTGGCACTGGCCGTGAGCGAGTGTTGATTAAGTTGGCTTCAACATGGGAAGGCATTCGTGCAGCAGAACAACTTGAAAAAGAAGGCATCAAGTGTAACCTGACGCTGCTATTTAGCTTTGCTCAAGCGCGTGCTTGTGCGGAAGCTGGCGCGTACCTGATTTCGCCGTTTGTTGGCCGAATCTTAGACTGGTACAAAAAAGCAAATCCGGGCACTGAATATGCGGCGGCTGAAGAGCCTGGCGTGATCGGTGTGTCGAAGATTTACCAATATTATAAAGAACATGGTTATAACACCATCGTAATGGGCGCTAGCTTCCGTAATGCTGGCGAAATCGTTGCGTTGGCTGGCTGTGACCGCTTAACCATCAGCCCTGCGCTGTTGGAAGAGCTGGAAGGCATGGAAGGCACCCTCGAAACTGCGCTCACTCCGGTTGCGGCCAGTCAAGAGAAGCCTTCATTAATGACAGAAGCTGAGTTCCGCTGGGGTCATAACGAAGATGCCATGGCAACTGAGAAGTTGGCTGAAGGTATCCGAGGCTTCACCGTGGATCAAGGCATAATGGAAGACAAACTGCTGGCCGGAATTCAAGCAGTAAGATAAGAGGTTCTCATGCAATCCCGTAAAGATTTAGCGAACGCCATCCGCGCCCTGAGTATGGATGGAGTGCAAAAAGCCAACTCAGGTCACCCTGGTGCACCAATGGGTATGGCTGACATTGCTGAAGTGTTGTGGAACGACTTCCTCAACCACAACCCAAGCAATCCAGACTGGTTCAACCGCGACCGTTTTGTGCTCTCAAACGGCCACGGCTCCATGCTGATTTATAGCTTGCTGCACTTAAGCGGCTATGACTTGAGCCTCGATGATCTCAAGCAATTCCGTCAGTTGCATTCTCGCACTGCTGGTCACCCAGAGTACGGCTATGCGCCAGGCATTGAGACAACCACAGGTCCTCTGGGCCAGGGTATTGCCAATGCAGTTGGTTTTGCCGCAGCAGAAAAGATTCTGGCGGCAAACTTCAATAAGCCTGACTTTGATGTTGTTGACCACTACACCTATTGCTTCTTGGGTGATGGCTGCATGATGGAAGGTATTTCTCACGAAGTATGTTCTCTGGCTGGCACCTTGAAACTCGGCAAATTGGTTGCGTTCTACGATGACAATGGCATCTCCATTGATGGTGAAGTAGAAGGCTGGTTTACCGATGACACTCCTGCTCGTTTCCGTGCTTACGGTTGGCAAGTGATCGAGAATGTTGATGGTCACGATCCAGAAGCGGTCGCGGCAGCCATTAAGCTGGCTCAGCGTGATAGTGAAAAACCAACTCTGATTTGCTGCAAAACCGTGATTGGTTTTGGCTCACCAAACAAAGCTGGCAGCCACGACTGTCACGGTGCGCCATTGGGTGCAGATGAAATCAAAGCATCGAAAGAAGCTTTGGGTTGGAAGTACGGTGACTTCGAAGTTCCTGCTGATATTTACTCAGGCTGGAATGCCCTCGATGCCGGTGCTGAAAAAGAAACTGCTTGGAACGCTTTGTTTGAAGCGTATGCCGCTCAGTACCCTGCAGAAGCAGCTGAACTGAAGCGTCGTGCAGCTGGCGATTTGCCTGCTAACTGGGAACAAGTTTCCACTGAGATGCTGGCCAAGTTTAACGCTGAGGCAAATAAAGTTGCTTCGCGCAAAGCGTCACAAAACGTACTTGACGTGATTGGTGCAGAATTGCCGGAATTGCTCGGTGGCTCGGCTGATTTGGCACCATCTAACCTGACCTTCCACAAGTCATCAAAGTCTATCACTGGCGAAGATGCTGCAGGTAACTACCTGCACTATGGGGTTCGCGAATTTGGTATGAGCGCCATCATGAATGGTTTGGCTCTACACGGTGGCTTTATCCCTTACGGTGCAACCTTCCTGGTCTTCATGGAATATGCTCGCAATGCACTGCGTATGGCGGCGTTGATGAAGAAGCGCTTGGTTCACGTTTATACTCACGACTCTATTGGTCTGGGTGAAGATGGCCCAACGCATCAGCCAGTTGAGCAAGTAGCCAATATGCGTAACACGCCTAACTTGGACACTTGGCGCCCATGTGATGAGTTTGAAACCGGTGTGGCTTGGAAATCAGGTGTTGAGAAAACTGATGGTCCAACCGCTTTGGTTTTATCTCGTCAAGGTTTGGCACCAATGGCTCGCTCTGCAGAACAGCAAGCAGCTGCCGCCAAAGGTGGTTATGTCTTGGTTGACTCTGACAGCGCGCCAGAAATCATTCTGATCGCCACTGGCTCTGAAGTTGAGTTGGCTGTTAATGCTGCGGCAACATTGAAGGAGCAGGGCAAAGCGGTTCGCGTTGTGTCGATGCCATGTACCTCGGTATTTGATGCCCAAGATGCAGCATACAAAGAGTCTGTGTTGCCAGCTGCTGTCACCAAGCGTGTAGCAGTTGAAGCGTTACACGTTGACTTCTGGTGGAAGTACGTTGGCCTAGGTGGCAAAGTTGTTGGCATGACCACTTATGGTGAGTCAGCCCCTGCCGGTGATCTGTTCAAGCACTTCAACATCACTGCAGAAGCAGTTGTGGAAGCCGCAACCAGTCTGTAATCGGCGAACATATGTTGTGAAGGGGCTGCCTGATGGCAGCCCTTTTTATTTGCCTGATCGACTAGTCTTAGTACGACGTTAGCAACATTGACAACGACAATGACAAATAAGGGAAATAACCATGACTGAGCTGGCTCAACAAAGTTGCGAAGCATGCCGTGCTGATGCTCCCCGGGTAACCAAGGAACAAATGCCGGCACTATCTGCTGCGGTGCCGCAGTGGCAGGTAATTGATGATCACGCGGTACTGAAGTTACAGCGCCAATTTAGCTTTAACAATTTTGTCCAAGCAATGACATTTTCCAATCAAGTTGGCGATTTGGCTGAGCAACATGGCCATCATCCAGCGATTTTAACCGAGTGGGGCAAGGTGACGGTAACTTGGTGGACTCACAAGATTAAAGGGTTGCACAACAATGACTTTGTGATGGCTGCAAAAACTGACGAGTTAGCGGGCTAATAAGGCCAAGAAAAAGGCCAGCTGGTGAGTAAAGCTGGCCTTGTCATTTCTTGATTGTCATGATTAACCCCGCGGTTCTGGTACATACCGCAGCGGCGTTAGCCACAAGCTGTACGGGGTGTCCTCAAGGGTCTTCTTGAGTCGACTGTTCACCTTTCTGTCCTCCAAAAAATCAGTTCGAGCCTATTGCTCGAGCTGATTATAGTGGAAAGGTGATGTAGATCACATTTTTTCTGTTTAAAATTTACTCACCCTTTAGTGGAAACAAAACTGAACACTCGATCAATCGCCACGTTCCAAGCTGAGTTGAATGACCCCAGTGGCTTTCAAATCCTCTTGCCAGCTGTAGCTCTCAACCATATCGGTTGAGTGATTGGGTAGTAGTGACTCACTCATTGCTCGCTTCAGGCTTTGTTCCATGTAAGGAAAACCATGGACTCCAGCACCGGTAATAATCACTCGCTCTGGATCGAGTACGGTTACTAAGTTGGCAATGCCCAAGCCTAACACTCGTCCGGCTTGTTCAAAGATGCGCTGCAATGCTTCATTGCCACTGTCGAGCTCATCAATGATGGCTTGCATTTGGGCGGCGGTGGGCCGGTGGTTATCTGAACTTGGTAAATGCATGATGGTTGAGGCGTCTCGATAAAGCGCGTAGTCGCTGCAATAAGCTTCAATACATCCGCGCGCACCACAACGGCATTGCGGCCCCTCGAGATTGAATTTCACGTGACCAAATTCGCCGGCGGCTCCTCGTGAGCCCGAGTAAAGCTGACCATTGATCAGTGCCCCCATGCCAACGCCTTGACCAAGCACAATGCTGACAAGGTTGATGTCATGGGAGTAGTTGTTGAGATGGCGCAGTGCCAAAGCAACAATATCTGAATCGTTGGCAATGCCGACTGGGACGTTAAAGCGGTCTTCAAGCGGCTGGCAGATTTGTACATTGGTAATCGACAACGCAGGGCTCCAGGTGATCACCCCTGCATCACTGTCGACCGGCCCCTGCATCGCGATACCAATGGCGCTCAAGCGATTTCTATCGATCCCGGTGAACGCTAGAAAATCATTGATGCCGTCTATAACGAGAGTAATAAATTGTTGTTCGTCGAGTCGATCAAGTTGAATGGCAACTTTGTGGGTTTCACGTAAGTTACCTTTTAAATCGCCAAGCACGAATTCTAATTGATTCACTGACGGCAGAATACCAATAACAAACGCCGCTTCAGAGTTGAGGTCGATGTTGACTTTCGGCCGTCCACGGCCTTGATGTCCCTCTGGAGTTGTACTGCTCTCTTTAAGGAAGCCAATACTAAATAGATCAGAGGTGATTGCCGTGACAGTTGCAGGGCTCAAGCCTGTGATCTCGCAAAGTTCTACCCGCGCCAACGGACCGTGAGCGCGAAGTGCAGCAATAATTTGCTTGCGATTGGCTGCTCGGATTTGTTCGGTGTCTGTGATTTTTTTCATGGTAGTTCTTGTTATGGCCTAAAGTCGTGTTTGGAAATGGCTGCTTGTTGGATGACCATTGTCGGGTGATTTTTGACTTCAACCCGTTAATTCATCATGAGTTCGTCATCAGCAACTGATTTATTTTGAGTATTAATTCGCAGTCCTAACTTTGTTGTAACTTGAATAGGCACTGACTGCAAATAGAGTTTTGTGACCAATTGGGCAAAAAAAACCCAGACCATGGGTCTGGGTAACAAAAAAGGCTAGGTAACATCTGATAAGTAGTGTCAGCATGAATGCTGGTGCGAGAAACGAAAGGCTAAAACGTACTCGCGCCACACTTATAAGAAGGCGGTATGGCTCACCATTGCGGTTTATCGCAGGTTGACTATTGGCGTTGCTGTTTAGGTAGGCTAGGACCATAAACATGCGTTGGAACAATCCTCAACTACGGGCAATTGGAGCTATAACCGTGAAAGAAGAATACCTCATCTGTGGGACCGGTTCCACGCTCACTTTGTGATTCGCTTAGCATAATTTAATTTTACAGAAGAAATAATTTAAGGTCAGAGCAGTTAGCGATAACTCAATGGGCGTTCGCTACGCAGCAGCTCGATAGCAGACAGCTGATACTGCTGATGCGAGGTATTGTGGCGTTTGGTGAGCGATTTAAAATCAAAGCGTTGCCAAAATTGTTGATCGATGAAATGAGCAAAGTCTTGCAAGTTATCGGCGGTCACTAACTGCAACTGGTATTCGAATACTGTTTGTTGCTGACCGAAGTCGTAGCCATGAAAATGATCCGCTAGCAATGATAAGGCCCATCCAGCTTCCCAGATATCGGGGCCAATGTTACCTACCATGAGGCCATTCTGAATGGCGTTTAATCCGGCGGCTGTGGAAACCGTGCTGCCGATCAGCAGATCATTACCAACATTTCTGCCAGTTTCTCTTGCGGCATCAATGATTCCAAACGCTACATCTTCGCCCATCGCCCAGACGATATTGGTTTCGGGGTATCGAGCCAGCAACCCTTTGGCCTGTTTCTTGGCTTTATCATATGACCAGTGAGCAAATACCAGCTGGTGCAATGTTGCCATTGGTTCTGATTGCAGCGACTCCCTAAGGCCTTGATTGCAATACGCTGACGCTGATGATTCGCGCGAGCCGCTAATCGCAACTAACTGTGGGGCGAGCTCGAGTTGTTGCGCCCGTGCCAACAACCATTGTGACAATTGATAGCCGGCTTGTTGATTGTTTGGAAATGAATGTCCCAGCCAGTGCTTAAAGTATTGCCTTGGTTTGCCAACGTGTGGTTGTTCTTGTTCGGGAATATCGGTGTTGATCAGAAAACTATTGATCTTGGCCTGTTCCAAAATCTTCAGCGCCTCAAGTCCATGGGCTTTTTGATACATGAATATGACGTAATCAGGCTTTGAAGGTTGATTGGCTATGGCGCGGATATGATCGATGACACCGAATCGGTGCTGGGCATATTTGATGGTTAGTTCGATTCCTAAGCTTTCGGCTGCGGTGGTGGCGATAAGGCTGACATTATCCCAGAAAACATTGCCGGGTTTCGCTGGATTGATTAATACAGCGTGCATTGGAGAGGGCGTATCATCAGCTCTAACGACATTGCAAAATGCCAACAGATAAAGAGTCAGTAATAGCGAAGCAACCTTTATAACATATTGATTGTTATTGCTTATTATGGTTTTTGTTCTGTTGCGCACTAGCAAACCATGCCCACCTCCACTGCATTGCTGGACTGCATGGTAACTCACTTCAACCTTTGCTCTTGTGACAGACTCGGAAAGCTGGACAAAAAAAACGCAGCCTCAGGGGCTGCGTTTTTGGTTTTTGCGGCGGCTTACTGCATGCCTAATTTCTTTTCCAAATAGTGGATGTTAGTTCCGCCGTGCTGGAAGTTTTCATCAGCAAGAATTTTTTGATGCAGCGGCGGGTTGGTCTTGATGCCATCCACTACCAGCTCGCCCAGTGCATTGCGCATGCGGGCGATGGCAACGTCGCGATTTTCGCCATAAGTGATCAACTTACCGATCATCGAATCGTAGTTTGGTGGCACTTTATAGCCGGAGTAGATGTGAGAATCCCAGCGGATCCCCAAACCACCTGGCGGATGGAAGCGCTCGATGTTACCCGGAGATGGGATAAATGTTTCTGGATCTTCAGCATTGATTCGGCATTCCATCGCGTGGCCACGCAACTTAATGTCGTCTTGGCTGAAAGACAGCGGTTGTCCGGCAGCAATTCGTAGCTGTTCTTTAATCAAGTCAACGCCAGTGACCATTTCAGTGACCGGATGTTCGACCTGAATCCGGGTATTCATTTCGATGAAGTAGAACTCACCGTTTTCATACAAGAATTCAAACGTGCCAGCTCCGCGATATTCAATCTCAAGACAGGCGCGGCAACAACGTTCACCAATAAACTTACGCATCTCTTCAGTGATACCAGGGGCAGGTGCTTCTTCGATCACTTTTTGGTGACGACGTTGCATGGAACAATCACGCTCACCTAAATGAATGGCGCCACCTTGACCATCGGCTAATACCTGAACCTCAATATGACGAGGATTCTCTAGGTATTTTTCCATATAAACCTGATCATTGTTAAAAGCGGCTCCGGCCTCAGCGCGAGTCATCTGGATGGATTGCAGCAGATCGTCTTCGGAACGAACCACCCGCATACCACGACCACCACCACCACCGGATGCTTTGATAATCACTGGGTAACCAATACGCTTGGCGATGGCGATATTCTTCGCTTCATCGTCACCCAATGGGCCATCGGAGCCAGGTACACAAGGAACGCCGGCTTTTTTCATTGCCTTAATGGCTTCTACCTTGTCACCCATGACGCGAATGGTGTCAGCTTTGGGACCAATGAAGATGAAGCCACTTTGCTCTACTTGTTCAGCAAAATCAGCATTCTCTGATAAGAAACCATAGCCAGGGTGAATGGCTACGGCACCGGTCACTTCCGCTGCGGCAATAATGCGAGGCACATTGAGGTAACTTTCTGTGGCAGGAGGCTTGCCGATGCACACCGACTCGTCAGCCAGCAGAACATGTTTTAAATCGCGATCGGCAGTCGAGTGCACTGCAACCGTCTTGATACCGAGCTCTTTGCATGCACGTAGTACGCGCAGGGCAATTTCGCCTCGGTTTGCAATCACTACTTTATCTAGCATGACGGGCTCGCTTATTCGATGATGATCAGAGGTTCGTCAAACTCAATCGCTTGTCCATCTTCAGCCAGAATTGCTTTGACGACGCCGGCTTTGTCTGACTCGATTTGGTTCATCATCTTCATTGCTTCGATGATGCATAGAGTGTCGCCGACATTAACGGTTTGACCCACTTCAACAAATGGTGCTGCACCGGGCGCTGGCGAGCGATAGAACGAACCTACCATTGGTGATTTCACCGCGTGACCCGCAACTTCGGCTGCTGGTTCGGCAACGGCCGGCGCGGCGGCTGGTGCTGCTGCAACCGGAGCTGCAGCGACTGGTGCCGCTGCAATTGGAGCTGCGGCAACGACAGTACCACCACGACTGATTCGAACTGACTCTTCACCTTCGGTGATTTCCAACTCGGAAATACCAGATTCTTCAACCAGTTCAATCAGTTTTTTTACTTTGCGAATATCCATAGTGTAGGGATCTCTTATTCGAATTAGTTTGTTGGGTTGGCAGATGACAGCTGTTGAAACGCAGCTAACATCGCAAGTTCATAACCGATGGGGCCTAAACCGCAAATAACGCCTTGAGCCACATCTGAGAAATAGGAGTGCTGCCTAAATGGTTCACGTGAGTGAACATTAGACAAGTGGATTTCGATAAATGGTATGGCCACAGCAAGCAGAGCGTCGCGCAGTGCGACACTGGTATGGGTAAAAGCAGCAGGATTAATCAGAATAAAATCGACTTGATTTTTCGCTTGGTGAATTGCGTCAATCAATTCGACTTCTGAGTTGCTTTGCAGGTGGTCAATGTCAACATCATAGTTGGAAGCCAGATCGCGTAGTTGCTCGATAATGGACGACAATGTTTGGTGACCATACTTGTCTGGTTCACGCGTACCTAACAAATTTAGGTTTGGGCCATTTAGTACCAAAATACGATATTTATTTGGCATCCTGTGGGCATCCTCGGCAAAAATGTTGTTATCTGTTGTTAACTTTTCGTTAGAGTGTTTTTAGTCCGAAAAGTTCCCGAAAATAACGGGGCTTTGTAATTTTTTGCGATGATAATGGAAAATCGTGTCTGTTCGCAGCTTTTTTCTGGTCTAATCTCAGAAAATGTGTGATTGCCTTACCAAAAAAACATCAATTTCGTGCTGGCGACAAATGCAAAGACATCGTTGAGCAGGTCGATTTGACCCTCTAGTGTAGGCCAAATCGACGATTTTAGTAGTTACTGGTATGACTCGGTTGCCGAGCGAATATGAGCAATGAAGGGTTGTGGCTTGAGGAATCCGGCAATTCGGTAGGTGAGTAGTTCTTCCCCTTGCGGCGAAAACAACAGCAGGCTTGGCAATCCGAGGATATCGTAGGCCTCGAGTAGCTCGATATCCTGCAACGTCGAGGCGGTAACATCGATGCGGATCAAGCGCCATTCAGATAACGTCTGCCGAACTGCAGGATCGGGAAAGGTGTATTTGTCGAATTCCTTGCATGCGACACACCAGTCGGCGTAGAAGTCGACTAACGCCGGTTGCCCCTGGGCTGCAGCGTCGGCTAACTGTTGTTGCAGTTCTTGCTGATTGGTGACGGTGATAAACCCCAATTCATCTTTCGACGGCTGCTGGCTTTGGTCGATTGGTCCGATTGTCGAAGGGACAAGCTGTAAGCCAAAATATCCTGCACCTGCCAATAACAACACCGCGAACGCGTAGCCTAAAGTTCCGACTACCGGTTTAGCGACTTGTCGCAGCGCGAACAGCAAATAACTTGCGGTGATAAGTAGCAACAACGCCCACAATGCTGAGCTGACACTGGCCGGTACGATGCGCTCGAGTAAAAACACCGGCACCGCAAGAGTCATAAAACCAAGCAAGTGTTTTACCGCATTCATCCAAGGGCCACTTTTCGGTAGCAACTTGGCGCCCAAAGTCCCGACTACTAATAGCGGTAACCCCATTCCCAGCGACAACAGATATAAAGCACTACCACCAAATACCAAGTCTCCGCTTTGACCAACATAAAGCAACGCAGCAGAAAGTGGCGCAGTGGTACAAGGAGAGGCAACCAAACCGGCAATAATGCCTAAACCGAATACAGAACCATAGCGGCCGCCTTCCATGTTTTGACTCGTTTGCTGCAAGCGATCGCGCAAACTTGCGGGCAATTGCAGATTGAAAACACCAAACATAGATAACGCCAAGCCAGCAAATAGGACACTGAGGCTGATCAGCACCACAGGGTGCTGGAATGCGGCTTGCAGTTGCATGCCAAAAGAAGCGACCAGCAAGCCAAGCAAAGTATAAGTTAGCGCCATGCCCTGCACGTAGGTAAAGCTCAGCGCAAAGGCGCGGCTCTTAGAAGCATTTCGGTTGCCGGCGATAACGCTTGAAAGAATCGGGTACATGGGAAATACGCAAGGCGTGAATGCCAAACCTAGGCCGAGTAAAAAGAACAAAGCCAAGGTTGTGGACTTGCTGTCTGATGCCAATGAGCTGGCTAAATCTGCTTGAGTTGCCGGCGTTGTTGGTGCGCTGCTGCTCGCAAGGGTCGATGGCACCGAAATTTTCTGTTTGGTAGGAGGGTAGCAAAGGCCTGCTTCGGCACACCCCATGTAAGTCACGGTGATGCTGCTGTCGGCCGAACTCTCATAATTCAATGGCACCACTAGGTTGTAGTAATAAACCTGGGTTAAACCGAAAAACTCATCTTCGTGGGGCTCTGCCTTCGGTAAGTTCGTCGGTGTGATCACTTGACCATTGAGCTCAAACTTAAGTTTGTCTCGATATAAATAATAGCCATCTGCTATTTGCCAAAACACTTCCACTCTACCCGGTTCAATGACATCTGCCGAAAACTCAAAGGCTTCGTGCTCTGGCAGAAATTCTGGTGTGTCATTTAAGAACGACAACGGGTTAGCAGTGCTGATTGAACTCATCAGCAGGCTCAACACAGCCATTGTCGCAACGGCGCTACGGCGTGTCATAGCTAATAAACGGGTCGTGTGGGTCAGCATACTTCTTTTATCCATTGATGATAGGCTAGGCTGGCATCGGCGACAGAAAGCACCAAGACTTCTGGCGTTTCGTAGGGGTGGTGTTCATTGAGCCAGCGTTTAATTGCCTCTACGTGTTGTTCTCTGGTTTTTATGACCAGTTGAACTTCGGTTTCATTACAAATCTCCCCCTGCCAGCGATAGATACTTTGCATTGGCGGTAACAGGTTAACGCATGCCACCAGCTCGGCCGACAGCAAATCAGTTGCTATTGCCTGAGCTTGCTCAGTTGTTCCGCAGGTGGTTAGAACGATACGGATATCGTCCCGGTGGTTTGGTGTATCCGCTTTGTTTGTCATCTTGAAACGTCAATGAGTGGTCAGCTGATCAAATAGAGTTTAAGTCGTCGTTTATAACATGCTCGGCAACAAGTACAGAAATTCACAGCGAACAAACCGTGCGATCAGCCCCTCGGTGCAGATTTAGTTGGCACTGCAACCTTTTGTTGATGGCGTGGTCATATGCTCAAACATTGAGCACTTTGCTTGCAAAACGGAGAAGTGCCCCCATCTTTATGGTTCAAGACGACGTTGGAGCAAGAGTTTGCCTTTTCTGATATTGATATTGTTAGTCCCTATTGTTGAATTGACGGTGTTGATTCAAGTCGGTAGTCAAATTGGTGCCTTGGGGGCTATTGGCCTGACGGTGTTGACTGCAATTGTTGGTTTATCGCTAGTTCGTAGTCAGGGCTTGGGTGTGATGCAGCGCGCTCAGCAAAACATGGCGCAAGGTCAAACCACGGCTCCAGAAGTCATTGAGGGCGGTATGCTGGCGTTTGCGGGCTTATGTTTGCTAATCCCTGGGTTCATCACGGATGCTTTGGGGGCACTATTATTATTGCCGCCGCTGCGCCAACAATTTGCCAAGTCGGTGCTGACATCTCGTTTTATTCGTTTTGGTCATGCCCAACATTTCGGCCATGGCCAATTTCAGCAGGGTCGATCATCACAGGGCGATAGCCAAGGCAATACTTTCGACGGCGAATTCGAGCGCAAGGACGATCGCGATCGATTGAACTAATCGGCGCGTCTAATGTCGGGAAGCCAAAGCGTTTCCCGGCACTTTGCCAAAGCCCTGTTTGCCCCCTTGTCACCCGCCTTAGATCACCCTTGTGATTTTTATTTCTTTAGCTGAAATAAAAGATCTGTAGAATCCGATTAACGTTATGAAAAGTCGAATTAATTAATCGGAGAAAACATGCTTTCCAGAGATCGAGGCTTGCAGCACAAGGTATATATTCCTTCGAATGCACGAGAAAACCAGTATTTGCTGGCTAAATTTGAACTAACGGATGAGTTGCTGGCGGCATTTTCACAACAAGGCAGTAGTGACGCTGACTCACCATATGGTTACTGCTATCAACAATTGGCCAATTTGTTCTTCGATGTCTGCGATAAACATGGTCTCGACGCTGGCCAGTTCATTGCCAACGACAAGTTTATTCGGGTGCGCTACTGCCCAGAAAAATTTACCGTTGAATCTGAGCAACAACTGACTTTTTTGTACAGCCCCAAATACCACACCGGTAGCCGTCAGTTTGTCAATGAGCAAAAGCGGGTTCGCAAAATTAAATTACTGTTTTTGGCGACGGGTCCAGAACTGCGTCATTACTCAGCTCAGTTCCACACCAAGGTGACTGAAGCCGTGAAAGAATACTCACAGCTGCTGGAGTTAGCTCCAGGCGCCATTCGTCTATGTGACCATCAGCACCTGACTTACGATTTGTTCGCCAAAGAAAAAGGTGTTGAAGGCGTACAGGCGCACAAGTTGCGCTCAATCGCCAATCGTTTCCGTGCCCATGATGTTGTCATTGACGAAAACGAATTGGACTCGCAAACCTATGCAGTGATCAATTTGCACGTTAACAAGCGCGTTCAGAAACTGGTTGCGGCCGACAAAACATCTGATTGGCCCTATCTGGACTTATACAAGTCGTTGTATGAGCGGTTTGTTGAGAGTGCTAAGTCGGCGGGTTTAGATCGTGGCATTATGACTGCCAACGATCGCACCCCTGTGGTCCGTAGCAAAGCCGATAGCCATATTGCTGAGAATGGTGAATTACAAACCATCGACTTTAATGAAAAAGATCCAATTAATGGCTTTGATTGTTACTTCGCTAAGGGCAATTTGGTGGACTCGATCCAATTCATCATGATTGCTTCTAAGGCAGACAAAACCAGCTACGGTTACGGTAAATTCATTAGCGAAGTGCATCAGGCGATGCGTGACTTTGCTGACAAGATTGACCACGACGAAAAACGCGAGAATTTGTCAATTCGCGTCCACCAACACATTGGTGGCAGTATCTAATACCGCACAAGCATCAAGTAAGAAAACCAGTGACTAGGTCACTGGTTTTTTTTGTTTTGGAGATCGTTGCTTGGCATCGTTGTCAATAGCGCTCGAGGATAACAGCGCCGTAAGCTGGGATGTGAACATCTGAAATTTGGTGGTGCTCGTCACCGTGGCGGGAGGCCTCGGTAAAATCCCAAATGTTGAATGCTGGCCAGCTGGTGTTGGCAAGTTCCTTATAAAAACCTGCGACGCCAACGTTGTAATGCCACCAGGTTGTCGGGCCAAAATTTAGCACGATCAGATAGCGACCATCGGCTCGAGTAAACGCTGCAATACCATTGTCATTATGAATATGGCAAATGGCGATATTGCCCCAAGCGAATGCAGCCATGTTGTTGCTGCGGATCTCAAACATTCGACGATACCAATGCAGTATTTTTTGCTGGTAAGGCATGGTTTCGTAGGTGGTTAAGCTCAGCCTGTGATCCCACCAGCTGCCGCCACCTTCTGGTTGGCCATTCTGGCCGAACTGCATCCATTCGCCGCCTTCTTGGCCCATGAATATCATTGGAATACCACGAGAAAAGATGGTTAGCGATGCGGCAATTTGCGACATATTCCAGCCCATACCATTGCGGCCGATTTTGGCAACGCGCTTATCTTCATTGCCGACTTCATCGTGAGACTCGGTATAGTTCACTGCATCTTGCCAATTATCACCAAAGTTGGTCAGCACTCGCTTTAGTTGGTCTAAGTGGCCGCCAGCCAACACCGCTTTGGCGTGGTCATGGAAACTGTCGCACCATTGAGAGTCGTAAGGGCCGTGCCAGTCGCCAGCCCAATTTGAATGACATTGCTCTTTGGTGACATACCAGTTATCGGGGAGTTCCTCTGCAATTAGGAGGATATTAGGATCGATTTGCTTGACTCGATGGCGCAGTTCTTTGATGAAATTCCAACCACTAGTTTTGCCGGGGTAGCGAACATGGTTTGCCCAAGTGTGGCCTTGATGGAGGATATGGGTCATGTCGAACCGGAAGCCATCAATGTGATACTCGCGGGCTAGGTAGACAATGCTGTTAATTAGAAAATGGCGCGTGACATCACTGCCAAAATTGAGCATCGGCCCCCAGGCAGTGTCGCCCGATACATACTCATCTTTGTCCAGTTGCCACAGCACGTTGTCCCGATTGCCTATGTGATTGAGGACGATGTCGAGAATCACCGCCATACCATGTTGGTGCGCACTATCAACCAATGCCTTGAGGTCATCCGGGCTGCCATACGATTCTTCGATGGCAAAAAAGAAGGTGCCGTTGTATCCCCAACTCACATTGCCTGCAAATGCATTGACCGGCAGTAATTGAATTGCTGTCGCCTTGGTTTTGACAATGTAATCTGGCAACTCGGCTCTGACCGTTTGCAATGGCTTAAGAGTAGGGTGACGACCACTGAAGCGAAGTGGGTGAAGTTGATAGATGGCATAGTATTCCCAGCCAGGTCTTTGCCAATCTTGGTCTTGCCACACGTAGGTTGAGTCGGACACTTGAGATTTGCCGCTTAAGCCGGTGTGCTCTAGTCGCCGTGCAGCTGGATCTTGATAGTAGAACCAGCTGCCGTTGTCGCTGTATTTTACTCGGAATTGATATGACTGACCGTCCCGAGGTCGTTGGTCGGTGTCGGTTAATGGGTATTTGCAATACCAGAACTTGCCGCTTGGAATTGCCGTTAATGCTATTGGCGTAGCTTCCCAGTCAGTAAAGTCACCAACTAGCTGAACTGCAACGGCATGAGGGGCGGTGTGAATGACGGCGTACCAATGGTCTTGCTCGATGACTAAGCCCGGAGAGCAGAACTCAAAGATCTCATACTCTGAAAGTGTTTGGCTGACTGTCGTTGGATTTGAAGAGAAAGTCGTACTTGACATAAGAACCTCCGAAAGATTGAGAAAAGGACTGGAAATGAATTCCAGACTACTCCCGAAGATCTTCAAGCAAACCCTTGCCTGAAGCGTTTATATTTTAGCGCTTATTGCTCGGATTGCCGTGGTTTTGTTGGCCTGAAGTGCTGTTTAGAGTCAATGCTTTTGGCGGGTGCAAGAATGTTGTGTTGCGGCACGAGACAGAGAAAGAAAAGTTAGTTTGATCTTCGCTAAAAACAGCAGAACGTCGTTGAATTCTCATTTGGTCGACTTTTTTCAAAAAATTTTTCGCTCACCGCTTGTATTGATAAAAACCATCCCCATTTTTCTTTCATCCCGGCCGAGGCACAGACCTTGGTCGTCTACTCACAAATAATTTTGGAACGTGAATCGGAGATCTAACTCATGAACATTCGTCCATTACACGATCGCGTGCTGGTTAAGCGCTTGGAAGTCGAAACTAAATCTGCAGGCGGTATCGTTCTGACTGGCAGTGCAGCAGAAAAATCTTCTAAAGGTGAAGTTGTTGCTGTTGGCGCAGGCCGCGTACTGGATAACGGCGAAGTAAAAGCCGTTGCCGTTAAGGTTGGCGACGTAGTGCTATTTGGTCACGGCGTAGAGAAGTCAGAAAAAATCGCTGGTGAAGAGCACCTGATCATGAAAGAAGACAACGTTCTGGCGGTTGTTGAAGGTTAATTGCTGAAGCAAAGGCGCTGGTTTGATCATCACTAGCGCTACTTCTGGTAACGAATAGATAGGAATTTAAGAAAATGGCAGCAAAAGAAGTGAAATTCGGTAATGACGCCCGCACCAAGATGCTGGCTGGTGTAAACATCCTGGCTGACGCGGTAAAAGTTACTCTCGGTCCGAAAGGCCGTAACGTGGTTCTGGACAAGAGCTTCGGTGCCCCAACCATCACTAAAGATGGTGTTTCTGTTGCGAAAGAAATCGAGCTGGAAGACAAGTTCGAAAACATGGGCGCACAAATGGTCAAAGAAGTTTCTTCTAAAACTTCTGACAATGCCGGTGACGGTACCACCACGGCAACTGTGTTGGCGCAAGCTGTGATCAACGAAGGCATGAAGGGTGTTGCTGCAGGCATGAACCCAATGGACCTGAAGCGCGGTATCGACAAAGCAGTGACTGTTGCGGTTGAAGAATTGGCTGCGATCTCTGTGCCATGTGCCGACAACAAATCAATTGCTCAAGTGGGCACCATCTCTGCTAACTCTGACGCCATCGTTGGCGAGATCATCGCCACTGCGATGGATAAAGTTGGCAAAGAAGGCGTGATCACCGTTGAAGAAGGCCAAGGTCTGGAAAACGAACTGGACGTGGTTGAAGGTATGCAGTTTGACCGCGGTTACCTGTCGCCATACTTCATCAACAACCAAGAAAACGGCACGGTTGAGCTAGAAAGCCCATTCATCCTGTTGGTTGATAAGAAGATCTCTAACATCCGCGAATTGCTGCCATTGCTTGAAGGCCTAGCAAAAACTGGTAAGCCACTGCTGATCATTGCTGAAGACCTAGAAGGCGAAGCGCTGGCAACTTTGGTTGTCAACAACATGCGCGGCATCGTTAAAGTTGCTGGTGTTAAAGCGCCTGGTTTCGGTGATCGCCGTAAAGCCATGCTGCAAGACATCGCGATTCTAACTGGCGGTACTGTGATTTCTGAAGAAATCGGTCTGGAGCTGGAAAAGGCGACTCTGGAAGATTTGGGTACTGCGAAGCGCGTTGTTATCGACAAAGACAACACCACCATCATCGACGGTGAAGGTGAAGTTGAAGCGATTGAAGGTCGCGTAGCGCAAATTCGTCAGCAAATCGAAGATGCATCTTCTGACTACGACCGTGAAAAACTGCAAGAGCGCGTTGCTAAACTAGCAGGCGGTGTTGCTGTGATTAAGGTTGGCGCTGCCACTGAAATCGAAATGAAAGAGAAGAAAGCACGTGTTGAAGACGCCCTGCACGCTACTCGCGCAGCGGTAGAAGAAGGCGTGGTTCCTGGTGGTGGTACAGCTCTGGTTCGCGTTGCTAGCAAGATTGCTGAGCTCAAAGGCGACAACGAAGACCAAAACCACGGCATCCAAATCGCCTTGCGCGCGATGGAAGCGCCGTTGCGTCAAATCGTTACCAACTCTGGCCTCGAAGCCTCTGTTGTTGCCAACGAAGTGAAGAACGGTGAAGGCAATTACGGCTTCAACGCTGGCGCTGAAGTTTACGGCGACATGTTGGAAATGGGTATTCTGGATCCAACCAAGGTCACTCGTTCGGCACTGCAGTTCGCTGCTTCTATCGGTGGCCTGATGATCACTACCGAAGCAATGGTTGCTGAAATCCCGCAAGACGCTGCACCAGCTGCACCTGACATGGGCGGCATGGGCGGTATGGGTGGCATGGGCGGCATGATGTAATCATCGCCTAGCTCACCAAGCTAATAAGAAGCCCCGCACACGCGGGGCTTTTTTGTCACTGTTTGGGAGCTCTTTGTTGGCGGAGTCGTTCTGTGTACAAGTCAGATTCGCGGTAACTCACCACTTGATCGCGGCCATTTTGTTTCGCTTGATATAAGGCTTGATCAGCCTGCTTCAGGCACTCTTCAAACTTTTGATTCTGATCGATATGCCATTGCGCTAGGCCAATACTCAGGGTGTGTGGGATAACTTTACCGCCCAGTTGAGTGCCACTACTGGCGAATACTCGTCTAATCCTTTCTGCCACTATGCGCGCCATCTGATGATTAACGACGGTCGAGATGATGATGAATTCTTCACCGCCCCAACGAGCAGCAACATCGACCGAACGGCATTCATTTTTTAGAATCTGTGCCAATTCCACCAGTATTTGATCACCTACTGCATGACCATACTCATCATTGACTCGTTTGAAAAAATCGAGATCAATGAGTAATACCCAAAGCTCCACTTCTTGCTCTTTGGCGTGTTTGAGTTCTTCGGTGCATTGTTCGATGAAGCGGCGGTTCTTCAGGCGAGTGAGCGGATCGACCATCGACAATTCGGCTTCGGCCTGAAGTTGGTGCGACGAATGGCGCATCTTGGTTAGCATTGCCAAAATCAGCATGATGCACTCGAATAATACCGCTACTTGAGTGAGGTGCAGGGTGCTCATGCCAAATTGCGACCAGCCTCCGCTGGATGCCGACACTAAGCTAATAATCAGGCTGAGTGAGTATGGCACCCAAGCTGCAATGTAAAAGATGACGTAGCGGTTGCCTTTGCGGTAGCAAAGCCAACCAATAATGGGATTGATTGCCATGCTCAGGAGGCTGAAAAATGATACGTACAGGACCAAATCATACTCACCGAATAAGCGCAGCACGAAAGCGATGGAATAAACCGTAATCAACGCCAGCAATAACTTGTCAATCTTCGGAATAAGAGTTTTGGTACCGAGAAGATGGCGACTGAACTGGAAGGCAAAAATAGCCACCAACAAGTAAATTAGATGAAAACTTTGATTGAATAACCAAGGGTGATTCGGCCACAAAAACTGGAAGTTAAAGCCGTTCAGTGAGCCCCACATTAACATGGTCCAGCTCAAGTAAATAAAGAAGTAGCCGTAGTAAGGGCTAGTCCTGATCCCAGAGTAGAGCCATAGCGAAAAGGCGAAAATCGCCATGCCGAAAAACAAACCATAGTAGACGCCAAACAGCAGGTTCTCTTTGATGAGATAATCAGCGAAGGCGCCGTGTTCAGACACATAGGCCTGAATACTGACGGTTTCTAAGGTGCGATTGCTAATTTTTAAATACACCTGCTGCTGCTCTTGGGCGCCAATGCTGACCCGAAAATTCAACAATCGATAGCTCAAGTCTCGCATTGAAAAAGGTTGCTGATCGGAACGAAATTGGTGTGTCCAACTACCCCTTTGTTCGACGTATAAATCCAGATCATCCACGTAGCTGGTCTCTGGCGTCAGCAGCCAGACCATTGGTGAGTTGCTATCGTTGCGAATATTAAACTTGAGCCAGTAATGATTACTGGTGATACCGCGATTGATGTCTGCAGGCCTGAATGAACTGAATTTTTGCTGATGGCGGGGGAGTAGAATATCGTGGAAGGTTAAGGTGCCCGTCGGATCCTCGAGCATTTCGGCATGTTCAGTTAAGCCCTGCTTGATGACGGACTGTGACAATTGGATCGGTTCGCCGACACAGACAAAACAACACAACAACAGCCACAACGGCCAGTATCTGATCGATCGCATTCGTCTCGCTATTTGTTCTCAAAACCAACTCAACTATAAGCTAATAATGACAAATGCTCGAATAAAAATGAGCAACGTTTTCATACTGAAAAGCTTGAGAAAGTCCGCAGATGCGGCGCAATTACTTTGCAGATTTGGCGACTAGCAGCCAAAGTTAATAGTGAGGATCACCAATGAATCGAGGAGTACAGTATGGAACGTCGTAAACCGAATTACGCATCTGCAACTGTCATGGTTCTGTTTGGTCTGATTTTAGGATGGGCGATTACCCATTGGTTTTGGGGTCAGCACGTGGACCAACAGCAAGTGCAACAGCTTGAGCAGCAACAGCAAATGGAGCAGATCATCGAGCAATTGGCTATTAACTTGCAGAAAATCAAAGCCAGCAAGGGAGACTGGATTGAAGGTGCCAAACCTCAGTTATTAGATGAATCGATTGAGTTGGCCGACCAAATTGAAGTGCTCAACAAGCAACAAGATGGTTAATGCATCGATCTAGCGCCTGAGTTGCTGCTGAATAACAAGGTCAGAGCGGTTGGATAGCAGAGGCTTTGACCTTGGCATAGGTTGTGCCGTTTGACGTCAGCCAATGGAAAAATTGTAGAACATCTCTCACTGTTACAATACTCAAATTGCCCCTTGCTAATCTATTCAATAAGTTAGGCTTCTCCGAAGTTGTTTGCCTAAATTGTGCAAGCCGTTGTACCAACACTTGGTGAGTTGCTATGTCCGTTGAAACGCTCCACAAAGTCATTTTGCATCCGTTTATTCAAGAATCCCTTGCCAGTTTAAAAGCGATGACCGGTTTGGATGGGTATGCCGGTGACCCTTTTATTGATCAGGTTGAGGATTTTCGCTTCAAAGGCTATGCCGTTTGTTCAGATATGACGGGGCAGCTTGATGGCGTTGTATTGATGCATCACTACGAAGAAACGGCAGTCGCAGTCGGCCAAGCGGTGCAGCAAGCGCTAGTTGGTGAGTGCAATATCAATGGTGAACTCGATGAAGATTTAATTGCCGCTTTAGCGGAGTGGGGCAATACCATTGTTGGCCGTGCCACGCACATGCTGCAGAAGCATAACCTCGGTTTTGAATTTGCCAGCCCGCATGTTGCATTGGATCTACAGGATATGGGTCCTTACTTACTTGGGGTGAAAGAAATTGTCACCGTGCCTGTGCACATTGAAGATGCCGGGCGCTACTACTTCAATTTGTTGGTGCGCGACGCCAACCAAGATGCTGAACTTGCTCCGGTTGACAACATCAGTGATGCCTACCTGATCCCGCCCCCAACTGAAGGTACGCCGGTACCCAAAGATGCCTTGATCATGAGTGTCGATGACAGTTCACTTATCCGTCGGGCGATGCATCGATTGCTCACTGAAATGGGCTACACCAATATTATTACTGCTGATGACGGTGATAGTGCGATTGAAACCATGAAGACGCATAAACCCGACTTTGTGTTCATGGATGTGGTGATGAAACGGCTCAATGGTGATGATGCTCTCGCTCAGATGCGTGAACTCGATGCCGCTACCCCGATCGTGATGTTATCGTCGGTTACCGATAGCAATACCATTGAGCGCTGCAAAACATTAGGTGCTCATGGGTTTGTTTTTAAGCCGCTGAATGCCGACTCGGGTAAACAAGTGCTAGCCTCCTATTTGGTCGTTTAAGGCCCCTCGGTTGCCGAATTGAAGCGTATCGCTGACATGGTTGGCGATACGCTTTTTTATTGTCTGCCAGAGCTGGCCGTGGCGTTATTTTGCTCCGTGAAATAAGTGTTTGATTCATAATGGATTTTGCAATACTTGGTTAACTTAATGAATTTTAAGGAAAATAGTTTTAATCTGGGAGCGTTGAAATATTTTTGTCATAAATGTAACCGTTTTGTTTCCGATTTTGTTCTGGCGCAATATTTGAAGAGTTTTCTGTTGTAGCATCCGCTCAAGCTCGCTGATTGAGGTGAGCATCAGATTGATAGAGTGGAGTAGTACTTAGGATGATTTCTTTGTTTCGTAGGATGCGAATTGGTCGGCAGATCCAACTGGCGACTATCTTGTTAATTCTGTCAGCGTTCGTTCTGACTGCATGGCTGGTTTACCAGCAAGCCGCCAAACTTTTGCTTGATAACCTGTTGGCCGCTCAGCAAAGCCAGGTGAATGCGTTGGCGCAATCGATCGAGGGTCGTTACCAATCAACGCTCGAGGTGGTCAAAAACCAAGTTCATCTATGGCGTGACTATCGCCTCAAGAGTTTGCAGCTGTCGTCTCAAACTGAGCAACTCAATGGCTTTTCGGTGCCACAGTTGATGCTCGATGAACAGCCGGTCAGCGCTATGCCTGTGCTAGTTGATCAATTTCATCGACGCACTGGTAGTCACGCTACCATCTTTGTTCGGCAGGGCAATGATTTTCTGCGGGTGGCTACATCGCTGAAGAAGAGTGATGGCAACCGAGCGACGGGCACGCTATTGGGCACCAGTCATCCTGGCTATCATCAACTAGTTGCAGGAAAAGCTTTTAGTAATAGCGTCAATCTGTTTGGCGAGCGTTATTTAGCTTACTACTTGCCGCTGCTCGACAACGGTCGAGTGTACGCGATTGCTTTTGCAGGGATGCCATTGAAAGCAATCATGGATGATATTTTTGCCTCGTTGGAGCAAGTCGTTTGGGGGAAAACGGGTTATAGCATGGTAGCCGACAATGCTGACGGCGACATATTGTTCCACCCACAAAGTCAGTTGGTAGGAACCAGTATGCTGGCGCTCAAGGCGAGCGATAACTCGCTTCCTTTTGCCAATTTGCTTGGTCAGAGCGAGGGAGTGATTCAGTACCCTTGGCGCTATCAAGGTGTTGAAGCTCAAAAAGCCGTAACCTTTGCCCACATTGAACGCTGGAATTGGGTGCTACTGGGGGGCACGTTTGTTGATGAGATCACCGCTCAGAGTAAAGTATTGTTGGTCAATATTGCACTCATTGCATTGTTTGCCGTACTCGGAACCGTGGGATTGTTGACCTTGATTCTCAATCGTACCTTATCACCGCTTGAAGTGTTGACCGCTAAAGTGGGAGATTTTGGTCGCGGTAATATCAGCCAAAAGATTGCTGATGTTGAACACAACTCGCGAAATGAAATTCATCATTTGGCTGGTGGTTTAGCGAGTATGGGCAGCAACTTGCTAGATATGGTGAAACAGTTGCGTAACTCAGGAGGTCAACTCGAAGATACCGCTCAGCATTTGGAGAATGTCGCCGGCGACAGCCGTTCGCAATTGGCCGAGTTAGATTTGCAAACCAACCAGCTTGCCACTGCGATTGAGGAAGTCTCAGCATCAGCTAGCTCTGTCGCTGAGCAGGCCGAATCCATTGCCTCTCAAGTTCAAGGCGCTGAATTGGAAACCACCGAAAGCGCCGATGCCATCGGTCACATGGTCAATGAAATGACCGAGTTGGGCGACGACCTGACCAGCTCGTCCAAGGCCATTCAGGCTGTCGCCGGTTTTAGCGCTCGCATTCAAGATGTCACCAAGCTGATTGATGACATCGCAGAGCAAACCAACCTGTTGGCGCTCAATGCGGCCATTGAGGCTGCCCGAGCTGGCGAACATGGCCGCGGTTTCGCCGTGGTGGCCGATGAAGTCAGGCAACTGGCTCATCGAACCCAAAACTCAGTCCAAGAAGTGATCTCGAGCGTCGAGCAATTGCAAATGACCAGTGACAATGCCGTCACCATGATGGAGGCGAGTCGATTGAAGGGCGAGAAAGTAACTGCTACCGCCAGCGGCACTGGCAAGGCAATAGCACAACTGAGTCAACAGATTTGTCGCATTTCTGAAATGACCCAAAGCATTGCCGCTACGGCCGAGCAACAAGCCCAGGTGAGTCATGAGTTAGCCGCAGGGGTCACTCAGGTACGTGAACTTAGTGCTAAAAACCTTGCCGGTTCTGAGCAAACAGTTGGTCATGCCCAGTCGGTGTCCGCTGAAGCGCGCTCGCTCAATCAACAAGTGGCGTTTTTCTCATAGGTTAAATGTTAATGTCGCTGCAGGCTTGTTGCATTTTTGTTGTTTTAAAGCAAAAAAACTGTGGCTGTGACTCGCTAGCATAGTCGCCATTGGTGCCGAAAGGTTTAATGGAGCTAGTGGCGAGTCATGGTTCAGCAAATACTGCAGCTATCCAGTGTTCAGCAATTAAAGTTAGCGATTTTGTCGCTAATTATGCTGTTTACTGCAGCCACTACCGCCATGGTGTTCAGCCAACTCTATCAACCAAATAGTCGCACTGAAGCCGGTGCCGCTTGTCCCGTGGAGCCACAGCAACAGCTGAATCAGGCGGTAGAGTATGATGCCACACTCGATATGGTCCGCCAGCAGCTGCAAGGGTGGCGAGAGCACGAGTTGGTGAATTTGTCTGCGACTCAACGCCGAGAACTGGTTGATGGCGTCGAGGTGAATCAGCTCCTAGTCAACGGTGTCCCAGTCAGTGCCAACTTGGAAATGGTCGACCGTTTCTTAGAGAAAACTGGTAGCCACGCTACCGTGTTTGTGCGGGAAGGTCGTGACTTTGTCCGTGTTGCGACCACTCTTAGTCGAGATGATGGTTCCAGAGCCGTTGGCTCTTTTTTGGGCCATCAACATGCCGGCTATCGTAACTTGATAGCCGGTAACGAGTTCTCTAACCGGGTAACCTTGTTTGGTCACAGCTATATTGCCTGTTACTTTCCGCTGATGAAAAATGGTGAAGTCTACGCCGTGATTTTTGCTGGTTTGCCAATGGCATCTGTGGTGAAGGATATTTTTGCCCCGCTTGAAGATATGGGCCTAGGACAAATCGAAGAGCACAAAAAAACCGATATTTTGCGACTCATGTAATCGCAATTCTGTTTCCTTCCTTTATCTTTATTCGATAACTCGCTCAATCATTACCTTTGGGAATGTCGCCATGACAAGCGTGACCGCATTACTGCAGCGTTTACAGCAGCTCGCTGACTCGTTACAACAACGATCTGACGCCATCGCATTGTTGGGGCTCGGCTCGGTGGGCATCGAGCGGCAGCGGCTCGATCAATTTTCTGACTTGGACTTTTTTGTCATCGCGGCGCCGGGCGGCAAACGCACCTTGTTAGATGACATGAGTTGGCTATCTGGGCCTGCGCCATTGGCCTACAGCTTTTTCAATACTGCCGACGGTTGCAAGGCGCTTTATGATGATGGCGTGTTTTGCGAATTTGCCGTGTTCGAGATGGCAGAGTTGGCAGACATTACCTTTGCCGCAGGCCAAGTGATTTGGGCGCGACCAGAAGTTGATACTGAACAACTCAGTCCAAAGCCCGATAAGTCGGGGGCTTTGCCGAGCAATGCCTCTGATGAGTGGCTGATTGGTGAAGCTCTGACTAACTTGCTGGTTGGTATGCAGCGGGACCTCCGGGGGGAGACTTTGTCGGCGATGCGATTCATTCAGCATTATGCCGTCGATCGGGTTCTTGATTTAGTCGAGCGCCATGATTCGGAACCTCAATCCGGCGCTTTGAGTGAGCGAGATGCCTTTAGCATCGAACGCAGATTTGAGATGCGCCACCGGCAATCGGCGCATTGGTTGCCCAGTATGATTCAAGGTTATCAGTCGAATGCCCAATCAGCGTTGGCCGTGTTGAGTTATTTGCAAACCAATCATGTGATTAACAATGCCATTGCCGATGAGATTAACCAGTTGTGTCTGCGCGCGTTAGACAATGGCGAAATTACTGAGTAAGGCGAAGCGAAAACTACTGGGCAGCAGCTTTGTTAGGGCGGCGACGGGGCCGACGCGGTTGATTGCCATCGCTGGTGCCTGCGCGCCGACGATTGCCATTCGGCCGGTTCTTGCTGTTGCCCTTATCATTGCCAGCTTTGCCGCCTTGACCTCTACCGCTTTTACCTTTGCTACTGTTGCCGCTGGGGCCGTTGCCGGAGCGAGATGGTGTGTGGCGTTCACCTTGGCTCGGCTGATGGCTGTCGCCAGTTTTATTGGCTTTCGGTTTCTTCGGTTTTTTCGGCTTCTTCGGTGGCTTTAGTTTCGATTCTGGTAGCGGGTGCACTGGCTCGAATTCTGCTAGTGGCTTGCGTTCAATCAGCTTTTGGGTGAGCTGTTCAATGTCACTTAATTGTTTAAACTCGTCGGCACACACTAATGATACCGCTTGGCCGTTGGCGCCGGCACGGCCCGTTCGACCAATACGGTGAACATAATCTTCGGCGACGTTGGGTAAGTCGAAGTTCACCACTTGTGGTAGCTGATCGATATCTAATCCGCGAGCGGCAATGTCGGTGGCCACCAGGGCACGGATAGCGCCGGATTTAAAATCGGCCAAGGCTTTGGTCCGGGCCCCTTGGCTTTTATTGCCATGAATCGCTGCAGCTTCAATACCACGACCTTCCAAATGGCGAGTCAGGCGATTGGCTCCATGTTTGGTGCGAGTGAAGATCAGTACTTGCTGCCAGTTGTTGGACTTGATGAGCTTTGAAAGAACCGCTGACTTCTTGCTTTTATCGACCGGGTGTAGCCATTGCTCAACCGTTGTTGCTGTGCTGTTCCTTGGCGTGACTGAAATTTCCACTGGATTTCTCACCAAGCCTTTGGCTAGCTGGCGGATGTCGTCAGAGAAGGTGGCCGAAAACAGTAAGTTTTGTCGTTTCGCCGGTAGCAGCGCGAGGATCTTTTTGATGTCATGAATGAAGCCCATATCGAGCATGCGGTCGGCCTCATCAAGCACTAGCACTTCCAATTGGCTGAACTTCAGCGCATTTTGCTGATACAAATCGAGCAGCCGCCCCGGTGTAGCAACCAGTACATCAATGCCTTTGCGCAGTCGCATCATCTGCGGATTAATGCCCACGCCGCCAAACACTTCAGTGTTCGATAGTGGCAGCTTTTTACCATAGGTAGTGACGCTGTCGCTTACTTGCGCAGCCAGTTCGCGGGTTGGCGTCAAGACCAAGGCGCGAATATGATTGGGTTTGGCACGCTGACCTTTGGCCAGGTTGTGCAAAATCGGCAAGGTAAAGCCGGCGGTTTTGCCGGTACCGGTTTGGGCTGCCGCCATCACATCGTGGCCTGCTAATACCGCTGGAATTGCTTGCGCCTGAATCGGCGACGGCGTTTCGTAGCCAGCTTCGGCCACCGCGTCCAACAGCGCTTGATGAAGTTCCAGTTCGCTAAAATGCATGATAACGGCTCACTTGTGGTTGGCAGCTTTGTGTCTGCACGGAATGTCTACAGGGATTAGTGTAGTGCCCAATATGGGGCCGGGAAGGATACAGTAAGTGCTTGCTAAGTGCTAATTTAGCTAACCTAGACCCGTATTAAGGTTGATAAGGTCTGCTGGTCAGGCTGCCCTGAGCACCTTGCTCACTGAGGTGCTGGAGAATATGGCGTGGTGCCAGCCATTTGTCCTGACACCAATCCGGCGCCAGCAATGTCGGTGGTCGGGCGTGAGCGCTGATACGATGAAACACCACCTCAGCTGGTGTCATACGGATGAGTTGCGCGGCGGTATTGGCATATTCTTCGAGATCAATCACCGGTTGTCGACCAGCTTGCCAAGCTTTCGCCATGGTGCTGCCGGTGACAATATGCAGCGGGTGCAGTTTCAAACCATCAACGCCAGCTTCCAGTACCTGCTCAAGGCTTTGTTCGGCATGACTTTGAGTTTCCCCGGGAAGCCCCATAATCAAATGACAGCACACTTTTAACCCGACACTTCTGGCTCGTTTCACGGCATCGGCGTAGGCGCTGAAATCATGACCGCGATTAATTCGTTTTAACGTCTTGGCATGGGCAGTTTGCAAGCCCAATTCCAACCACACTTCTTGACCCTGTTGTTGATAGCTGGCCAATAGTTGTAACACTTCGTCGGGTACGCAATCAGGGCGAGTACCTACGCTCAGGCCAATAACATCCTGCTCTTGCAGCGCGGCGTTGTAGAGGCGACGCAGTTGCTCAACTTCACCATAGGTGCTGGTGTAGGCCTGAAAATAGGCTAAATAGGCATCGGCTTTGCGGGTTAGTTCGCGGCGACGTTGATCCAATTGCACCGATATTTTTTGGCCATTAGCTTGCTCATCAACAAATGATGAGACGTTGCAAAACGTACAGCCGCCACGGCCCAAAGTGCCATCGCGATTGGGGCAAGTAAAACTGCCGTGAAGCGAAAGCTTACGGATCTTGCGGCCCCAAGTTTGTTTCAGGTAACGGCCAAAGGTGAAGTAGTACTGGTCTGCTTGCATGGGGCGGCATTGTATGGAGAGTGACCAAAGTGTGCTTGTTGTGGATCAAGTCGCAATCGATTGGCGGCATAACTTCAAGCCATGATAATTCCTCGCCTGATTAATTCTTGCTCGGTTAAAAAGTGTTGGCTATATCAAAAAATGGCATGACCAATCGGCCCAAATGGCTCGATTGACTTGATTGGTTCAGTTATTTCGACACTATGTTGTTTTTGTTTGATTGTTAACAGTAATCAATTTGTGTGGAGAGTACTGACATATGGATTTACCCCAGATAGGCCGACTGAGCAACCTGTACTGCCGAACGGCAGTATCATCAAGTGTCATTGCAGCACTGCTACTAAGTGGCTGTGCGCCGGAACCTAAGTCCTTCCAACCGACCAACAATGCCGACGTTGAAGTGAGCAATTTGGTGGTTACTGTTGATGATTTTAATGCTTCTGATCTGAGTTCAAACTGGCAATTGAATTATGCTGATGCCGAGCTGACAACCGATCAACAGCAAACAAACAATCGCCAGCTAGCGATCACCCTGCAATCGGCCATGCATAAAGAAGCTGGGTTTAGCTGGTTACCGAAACAACCACAAGACTGGTCTGGCGAAGCTAATCGCGCACTGTACATGCATATTGCCAATCCGCAATCGCGTAGTGTTCATATCTTTGGCCAAGTGCGCGATGCCAATGGTGGCGTTCATACCCGCAGCATTGCTATTCCAGCGCAATCAGATGGTCGCTATTACATCGAGTTGCAAGGTCAAGACTTGGCTACTGAATCGGGCATTCGCTCTAATCCGCCAAGTTGGCCCAGTGACGACGTCGCGTTTATCTGGCGTTGGGGCCAGAAGCAACTCGATTTGTCACAAATCACTGAAGTTCGATTTTGGGTGCAAGGGATTCCGGGTGATCGCCAGTTGTTGATTGACGATATTGAAGTGCTTCTGACTCCACAAGCAGATCCTGACTATCTGGTTGGCATCATCGACCGTTATGGCCAGAACGCTAAGCGCGAATTTGATGGCAAGATCCATAGCGATGCCCAGTTAGTCGAGTTAGCCCAAGCGGAGCGTGCTGCTTTACGGACCACGCCGCTTGAAGGTCGTTCTCGTTTTGGCGGCTGGGCTGCGGGCCCTAAGCTAAAAGCGACAGGCTACTTCCGTACCGAAAAGGTCGGCGATAAGTGGGCGCTGGTTGATCCAGACGGCCATTTATTCTTCTCCACAGGCATTGCCAATGTGCGACTGGCCAATACCTCCACCATTACCGGTTATGACTTTGATCGAAGCAGCATCGAAGACGCTCAAGGGGTTACACCGGAGGATTCACTCGGCCTTAACCCGGTGCCGCCAGCCATTCGTCATACGCGTTATGAGAGTTCGGCCATCAGAAGCCAAATGTTTGAATCGCTGCCAAGCTACGATGACCCGCTTGGCGATCATTTTGGCTATCGTCGCTCGGTGCACTCTGGGGCGGTGGAAAAAGGCGAAACCTATAGCTTCTATCGGGCGAACTTGGAACGTAAATACGGTGAAACCAGTCCTGAGTCATTTATGGATGATTGGCGCGAAGTCACCGTCAATCGCATGCTCGATTGGGGTTTTACCTCATTTGGTAACTGGATAGATCCAAGTTTCTATCAACTCAACAAGATCCCTTACTTTGCCAATGGTTGGATTATTGGTGATTTCAAAACAGTGAGCAGTGGCAATGACTATTGGAGCCCGCTGCCTGACCCGTTTGACCCATTGTTTGCTGAGCGAGCGAAGGCGACCATCGAAGTCGTTGCGGCTGAAGTGCAAAACAATCCTTGGTGTGTAGGTGTTTTTATCGACAATGAAAAGAGTTGGGGCGCGATGGGATCGGTCGACAGCCAGTTCGGCATCGTGATTAACACCCTGTCGCGTGCCGCTGATGAGAGTCCGACCAAAGCCGAATTCGTCAAATTGATGAAGAATAAATATGGCGCCATTTCACAGCTCAATGGCAGCTGGCAAATCAACCTAGCATCTTGGGATGATTTTGCGAATGGTGTTGAATTGACCGAGTTTAATGCTGCTCAGGAACAGGACTTCAGCCTGATGCTTGAACACTATGCAAGTGCTTACTTCGCTGTGGTGGCTGATACATTGGCCGATTATATGCCGAATCACATGTACATGGGTGTTCGGTTTGCTGATTGGGGAATGACACCTGAAATCCGTCGTGCAGCCGCTAAGCACGTTGATGTGATGAGCTACAACTACTACAAAGAAGTGCTCCACCCGGATCACTGGACCTTCCTTGATGAGCTCGATATGCCGAGCATTATTGGTGAGTTTCATATGGGTGGAATGGATGCAGGGGTGTTTAATCCTGGGCTGGTTCACGCCTGGTCACAACATGATCGCGGCCAAATGTTCGCCGATTACATGAACACCGTAATTGACAATCCTTACTTCGTTGGCGCCCATTGGTTCCAGTACACCGACTCACCAGTTAGTGGCAGAGCTTATGATGGCGAAAACTACAACGTTGGATTTGTCAGTGTCACCGATACGCCTTACAAGCCTCTGGTTGATGCTGCTCGCGCTGTCAATGAAACCTTGTATCAACAACGTTTCGGTGAGTTAAAGTAGTCGCAACCAACATCGCCAACTTTGAGGTTGGCGGTGTTATTCACTTCGTGCCGCTATTTCGTGCTTTAATAGCCCGAGTCTGATTGGGTTCGTGGAGCATGAAAATGGTCAAACTTGTGGTGACGGCCATGCGGCCCTCGATTGTGTCTACAGCGGTGAAAGTGTCGTTAGTTGTTGGTTCGTTGCTGGTTGTGATTAATCATGGGCCGTCAATTTTGAGTGGTCATGTCTACTTAGGCCAGTTATGGCAGGTGCTGCTGACTTACTTGGTCCCTTATTGTGTCTCCAGTTATTCCGCCGCAAAAGCGGTGTTGGCGGCAGAAGAAAAATCAAATCGTTTCATTTCCAAGTAAATTAGATCTTGGTCACATACTGATCCTGGATTAATATCCCCTTATCAATAGTTATATTTTTGTGGCACGTTTTCGGTTTTTGTGTCACCGAGTGGATAGTCAGCCCATGCATACAGAAGATCTGAGCCCTTGGCTTCATGACCATAGCTTCGACCAACAGAAGAAGCGGACGGGTGAAACAAGGACTTTGATCGTCATTGCCATTACTGCCGTGATGATGGTGGTCGAAATTTCCACTGGCATTTTGTTCGGCTCCATGGCCTTGCTTGCTGATGGTCTGCACATGGGCTCCCATGCTGCTGCGCTTTCTATTACCGCATTTGCCTATATTTATGCTCGGCGTCACGCCTCCGATACCCGCTTCTCTTTTGGCACCGGCAAAGTCAATGCTCTGGGTGGTTTTGCTAGCGCTATTTTACTGGCTATTTTTGCCCTCATGATGGCTTGGGAAAGTGTCGACCGGATTATTAACCCGACTGAGATCCACTTTAACGAGGCGATCGTTGTGGCGGTGGTGGGCTTACTGGTCAACGGGTTGTGTGTGTGGATCTTGGGTAAAGATGGTCATGACCACCACCATCACGGCCATGATCATCACGATCACCATCATGACGATCACAGCCACAAGCACGACCACAATCTAAAATCAGCATATCTCCACGTGATGGCCGATGCGCTGACCTCTATTTTGGCAATCGTCGCGCTGTTTGCCGCCAAATGGTTCGGCTTGATTTGGATGGATCCAGTGATGGGCATTATCGGTGCCCTGTTAGTAGCTTGGTGGTCGATTGGTTTGATTCGCGCCACTAGCTCGGTATTACTCGATTGCCAAGGCGATAAATTGTTGCGAGAGCAAATTCGCCAAGGCATCGAAGAAGTGGATGATGCTCGAGTGGCAGATCTCCACTTGTGGTTGATTGGCCCCAATCGCTATGCACTGGTACTCGCCATTGTCGTTCATGATCCTCTCCCGCCGCAGGTTTACAAAGACCGCTTGCCGAAACATCCGGCTTTGGTTCACGTTTCTATTGAAGTCAATCGCTGTCTTGGTGATAGCCGCCAACAACTCTACGAAACAATGATTTAGCGAGTTACTGCGCAGAACAGTAGCCGTCATCATCACTAAGCTTGTCCATCATCGATGTTTAACGCTAGTCTGACAGAGGACTTTCTGACAGACGGAACGCAGTTATGCATAGGCTTGCAATGGTGTTGGCACTACTGACGAACGTAGCGTTGGCAGACAACTATCTGATTCATGCTGGAACGCTCATTGATGGCACCGGTGACCGACCTCAGCAAGAGGTGTCGATTCGTATTGAGGGCAATCGCATCAGCGCTGTTGAGCGCGGTTATCTGAGCCCGACCGACGATGAACAACTACTCGATTTAAAAAACAAAACGGTATTGCCAGGCCTGATGGACATGCATACCCACTTGTCGGGCATTATCAGTCCTTCCTTCTACCGTGAACAATTTGTCATGAATCCGCCTGACTACGCCTATCGCTCAGTCGGCTATGCCAAAGATACCTTGATGGCAGGCTTTACCACGGTGCGTGATTTAGGCGATTTTTCGCCGGGCCTCACTACCAGCCTGCGCGATGCCATCAATAAAGGTTGGGTTGTTGGGCCTCGGGTTTACACCGCGGGGAAAAGTATTGCGACCACCGGTGGTCATGCCGATCCAACTAATGGTCGCAACTTCGCGTTGCAGGGTGATCCCGGACCCAAGCAGGGGGTGATCAACGGGCCTGATGACGCCTACAAAGCCATTCGTCAGCATTATAAAAACGGCGTGGATGTGATTAAGTTGACCGTCACCGGCGGCGTGCTGAGTTTGGCAAAAAGTGGTGAAAATCCACAGTTTACCGATGCTGAGTTGGAAGCCATTATGGCGGCAGCGAAAGACTATAACTTTGTTGTTGCGGTGCATGCTCACGGTGCCGAAGGCATGAAGCGAGCGATTCGGGCTGGGGTCGATTCCGTTGAGCACGGTACTTATATGGACAAAGAAGCCATGAAGCTAATGCGCAAGCATGGTACTTGGTATGTGCCTACTATCACAGCTGGTAAATGGGTGGCAGATAAAGCCGCGATTGACGGTTACTATCCGGCAATTGTGCAACCGAAAGCGGCGGCCGTCGGCCCGCAAATACAACAAACTTTTGCCAAAGCCTATCGCAACAAGATTAAGATTGCCTATGGCACCGATGCCGGGGTATTCCCCCATGGCCTAAATGCGCGCGAGTTTAGCTACATGGTGGAAGCAGGCATGCCAGCCATGGCGGCGATTGAGAGCGCAACACTCAATGCTGCCAAGCTACTTCGAATCGATGATCAATTAGGCTCGGTGGAAGCAGGTAAGCTGGCCGATCTGGTGGCAGTCGATGGCAATCCGCTGGAACAAATCAAAATACTCGAAAACATCTCTTTTGTGATGAAAGACGGTGTCGTTTATAAGTCGGAAGGCTTGGAATGACGCCGGAGCTGTTTAAAGCTTGATAACTCCCAAGGCCGCATTGCCATTAATAGCCCCATCGGCTGGCGTTCCGTCAATGGCAGTTTGGCATCTTCTTCTTTGAGCCAGGCGGCTTCTTTCGTTAACTGCTGCAGTTTGCGCTGCAGCAGGTTAATCGAAGAAGACGAAAAGCTGCCGCGAAAGTAAAATCGAAAGCATTCGGGCTCGCTGAACCTGCTGGCTAGAAACTGATGTATCACTTCACGGCTAATGAATTGCTCTAGGGGGCCATTTGCCCGCCATCTAAAATCTTGCGCCACCAACAACTTGTAATCATTGTTGGGTAATAGCTGAATCATTTTCAGCCGATCCAGCCTCGCCATCAAGCGAACACACTCCAGCGTTTCTATTTGATAGGTCGCGGTGATCTCCTCGAATCGCCAATGATCGCGAACACAGACTGCCACCAGAAAAAGCTTGGTATCCGATACCAACTCTAACTCTTGTTGTTCGGTTAATTGTGAGATTCGCTGGCGATTCTTATCGGTGAGTGCGAATAGATCGGCTAGCGATAAATTCAGCAAGTGACACATAGATTCCAAACGCTCGAGGGTAAAGCTTTGGGTAGCGAAAATTCGCTTAACGTTAGCCTCGCTCATATCGAGCCGTGCTGCGATTTGGCGGTAGGTTAATCCTTTTTCCTTGAACAGCTGCTTGAGCACAGTTGTCATCTCACCAATCTGACTTGAAGGTGTCATAGTTTATTATTTGTATACTTTTGGGTGTGTATTTCTATACATATCACATGTGGGTTTATTTAGTGAATCCCCTTGGCTAGATTAGTTCTCGACCAAACGATAACAAAGGAACTTGGACATGAAGTCACTAAATACCCTCATCGCAACAACATTAATGATCGCTGCTTTCTCTGCAACGGCGAACGATTCAGGGCAAAACTTGAGTGAGGGAAGTAAACACTCGGTACTCGCGGCTGGCCACAGTGCGGTCGGCGGTAGTCAAGTTGCCAGCGGCGCAGTTGCGGTGCCGATGTTGATGGTCGGTGGTGTTGGCCAGCTATCCAAGACCGTAGGCAATGAAATGGTAGGGTTTGCCTCTGGGCAGCCACAACCATTACCCGTGAGCGATAAAACCATCACTGCCGATGCCGCACCTAATATGACGATGTTAGAGGAGTAACGGTATGAAACGGTTACTTGCTGTTTTTTGTACCTTGATTGTTGCAGCCCGGCTACCCGCTTGGGCTGGCAGTGAACAAAATCGCCAAGCGCAATTTGAGCCACAGCAAATTGCCACGTTTGCTAAGCAGGTGGAGCAATATGCTGCCGGCCAAGGTGCTCACGCATTTATCATTGCTCGGGTTGGGCGTCCCGCAGAGGATTTGCCGGAAGGTATTCGGTTTACCCATACGGCGATTGCCGTGTACTCGATGATTGAAACTGCCAGTGGCGAAAAACTACCGGGCTATGCCATTCACAATCTCTATCAGTATGCTGATAGCCCCGAGCGCAGCAAGCTGGTGATCGACTACCCGGTTGATTTCTTTTGGGGCGTGCAATCATTAGAAGCCGGTATCATTATTCCCAAGCCTGCGTTACAAAAACGATTGGTGAATTTGATTGCTAGCGGTGCTAACCAACAACTGCACAATCCAAGTTATTCGGTGATTGCCAATCCATTCGACCTGACATACCAAAACTGCACTGAGCATACACTCGATCTGTTGAATGCAGCGATTTACCAAACTGAGGACCGTGGACAACTAAAAGCCAACGCAAAGGCTCACTTTCAACCTCAGGCTGTTGCTGCTAGCCGGTTTAAGTTAATGCTGGGCTCTTGGTTGATGGCAGATGTCGAAACCAGTGACCACGGTGATCAAGTCGCTACCGCTACTTTTTCAACCATTGGTCAATACTTGCTTGATTACGGTCTGGCTCAGCAGGCGGTGATCATGACAGAACAAGGCACAACCCAACCACTACTGGATGCTCCATTGATCTAGGTGATTTGAAATCATATCTCGGGGGCCTCAGCCCCTGATTTACTGAGCGGCCGTCTGCAGTTCGTTAAAGTCACTCGGTGACAGATGCGTTTTACTGTTTAAGCGTAACCACAGCCAGTGCAACTGGTCTTTACGCGGGCGATTCTGTGGCAGTTGTTCAGAACGCACCGGCTGCCACTCTTGCTGCTCTGATTGGCGCTCGGCAACAACAAATTGAAACGGCATCACAGGCTCAACTCCCAAACGCAGGTCGGTTACCACCATTTGATTGTTGATCGCCGAAATCTGATAAAAACCGCCGGTAAACCAAGCCAGGCGCTGAACGTCTGCCATATCGGAGCCTTTGCTGTGATTCAAAGCCTGCTGGCGTTGCAAGTCGAGGGATTTATCAGCATCAAACACGCTGACATAGGCGCTATACCAATAGTCATTATCGACCGCAACGATGCGCCACAAAGCGATATTAAAAGGCGTGGGGCTGACAAAAACATCGCCTGCTATTTGCTGCTCTTGCAGCGCTAACTCGGCTTGCCGCTCGACGTATGTTGACAAGCCAAGCCCGAGCGCTAAGTAACTTGTGGCAACGGCTAAGCCGACAACATTGCTACGATAACCGCGCTCAGGCGCTTGTCGCTGGTGTTGCGACATAGCGACGATTGCACCGATTAACAGCGGCAAGGTATAGAGCGGATCAATGATAAATATACTGGACCAAGAAGTCGGCGGCGGCGCTAGCGGCCACCACAGCTGGGTGCCATAACTGGTAAACGAATCGAGCAATGGATGGGTGACAAGCCCTAGCCAGATAAGCAGCATAATCCGAGGCCAACTGAGCGAATGTTGGCGCCATGTCGCCCAGCGCTGACAAAGCCAGGCGAGTATCGGTGTGATAGCGGTCAGCACAAACAATGAGTGGCTAAAACCACGATGGCGGGTGACATTATCAACGGCATTGTCATATTGGATCAGCACGTCTAAATCGGGCAGGGTGCCGAGTCCTGCGCCAATCAGGTATGCCCGCCAGCCTAATTGTTTGTGAGCAACCAGTCCGCCTACCGCGGCGCCAAGGGCAATTTGAGTGACTGAATCCAATGTTTTATCCCTATCACAAAACTAAAAATCGACTGAGCCTAAGCCATAGACCATTGTAGTCGGCATAAATTCCCAATTGAACCGCCAAACCCTGTTGTCGAGAGTGCGTCTGACGCCAGCGTTGTGTTTCGCTTTTAGGTGTCGCTTTGGGCAAAACATGCAGGTCTTCTTTGGTGTTTATGTTTATGATATGACACGCAAACCCGTAGGCGTAATACGTCTATATTGGTTAGTTCAGCATGTTTACCACTGCCTCATTGATTGCCGTGGCATCTATCTTCTCAAGGAATGGAAATGAAAAAATCGATAATTTTGTTATTCACCATGTTGTTCTCTTTCGGGGTACAGGCAAGCGAGAAAGCCTCTGCCGAATCGGTTGAGCGACTGATGGCTCTGACGGAAGTGCCCAAAATGATGGACGCCATGCATGCGCAAATGACCAATATATTTAGTGGCATGTCGAAGCAACTGAACTTGACTGCGGAACAACAACCGGCTTTCGATGAATACATGCGTAAATTAGCTGTGCTGTTAAAACAAGAGATGAACTGGGACAAGTTAAAAGCGCCCATGATTGAGATCTACGCGAATCGCTTTACTGAAGATGAGATTCAAGGATTGATTACATTCTATGAATCTGAAATTGGCCAAAGTATGGTGAAAAAGATGCCGTTGATCATGCAAGATTCGGCCGCTATTTCGCAGCAGCTGATGATGAGTTTCATGCCAAAGCTGAAACAATTAGCTCAGGAACTACAAAAAGACTTAGCTAATAGCAAGCAAGCTGATGGGTGACATCTATGCGCTCTATTCAGATGCTCGGTTTTCTTTCTACGCTGGGCGGAATAGCGATTTGCTGGTTTGTTTTGTCTGATGTTGGCCCAGAAACATCAGATGCAGCAGGCGCTGCCGCAGGGTTGGTCATACTGCTTGCGGTGGGGATGTTCAAATGTGCAGCAATCGTATTGATACCTTCTTCTATCGCTTTACTTTGGCCCGCGGTGCGTCAAAGAACATACTTTAAAGGTAAATTTTGGTTCGCTATGTGGGGAATTAATGGCCTTTTTTCTATCGTCTATCTCTTTGCTGGAGCTTATGTTTTCTATGTGTGGCTTAACTTAACTTGAGATCGATAGCGGGAATATAGGGATACGCTAAAACAGAAGCGTTTAGAGAGTTGGCCAAACTTCGGTAAATTCGACCTGACGTACTGTCATACAAACAACGTCTGGATTAACTTAACAAGCGAATTGTGCATCATGGAGATATGTCGTGGACGAGAATATTGCTGAAGTACAAAAATATTACGATCTGATCGTCGATTTTCTGGTGAATTACAGCTTCCAACTACTCGGCGCTATCGTTTTACTGCTCATTGGTATGTGGATCGCAGGAGCCATTGCCAAGTGGGTCAACAACCTCTGCCTGCGTCATCATGTTGATGTCACCCTCGCCAATTTCCTCAGTAATCTGGTGAAGATTATTGTCGTGGTGATGGTGTTGGTGATGGTGCTCAATCAGCTCGGCATTGCTATTACGCCGTTTGTCGCTGCAATTGGCGCGGCTTCGCTGGGCGCTGGCTTGGCCTTTCAAGGCTTACTGTCAAACTATGCTGCCGGCCTCACTATTATCCTCACGCGCTTGTTCGCCATTGGTAATACGATTCGAGTTCAGGGTGTCTATGGTGTAGTAAAAGACATTAAGCTCGCTCATACCTTGCTGGAAAACGAAGATGGCGAAGCGATCATGATCCCCAACAAACATATCGTCGGTGAGATTGTCCATAACTCAGATGCGAGTCGGGTTATTGAAGCGGAAGTCGGTGTCGCGTATCAAAGTGATATGGATCTGGCGATTGCCACCGTTACCGGAGCCATTCAAAGCGCCTGCGATGATTTGCCAGACGTCAAAGTAGCAGCAGGGATCGACCGCTTCGATGATAGTGCCATCGTCATTGGCTATCGGGTTTGGGTACCAAGTCTGAACTTTTTTGAGCGCAAATACGCCATCAACAAAGCGGTACTCGACGCCATCAATCAGGCGAAAATTGAAATCCCATTCCCGCAGCGGGTGGTGCACCAAGCAACAAATAACTAGAGCCTGTTGATCTTTGCTGTGTGTTTTTGCAGCAAAGATCAACAGGCTCTAATCATCAAAGTGAGCAAGGAGGCCAACATGTCATCACTGGTGACTACCGAATGGCTCAGTGAACATCTAGACGACACCGATTTGCTGGTGTTCGATGCCAGTATGGCCACTGTTATTGGCATTGAAGCCATTGCATACGATCAGCAGCCGCTGATCCCAAATAGTTTCAAGCTGGATGTGGAACAGGAGTTGTGCGATCTCAGCTCTTCTCAACTTCATGCGTTACCTACGCCAGCCCAGTTCAATGCATTTGCCAAGCGAGTCGGGTTACACGCCGATTCAACGGTGGTGGTGTATGACAATCAAGGCATTTACAGTGCGCCTAGGGCCTGGTGGTTGCTCAGAGCAATGGGCGTGGAGCGAGTTTATGTGCTTGACGGAGGCTTACCCAAGTGGCTCGCAGAGAACCGCGCGACGGTACTCGATTATGTGGCTGACTCTAATCAAGGCACGCTGCAAGCTAAGTATCAGCCTCAGCTCGTTTGCGATGCGGCAACAGTGTTGGCGCAACTGGCAGACAGTGATTCAATGGTGGTTGATGCCCGCTCTGCTGGGCGATATCACGGCTCAGCGGCTGAACCTCGGCCCGGATTACGCTCCGGCCATATTCCCGGCTCAGTGAATATTCATTTTGCCGAACTAATACGCGAGCGGCAGATGAAGTCTGCGGCCGAATTGGAAGCGACTTTCGATGCTCAACTAAACAGCAAACAACAGCCGATGATTGCTTCTTGTGGTTCTGGGATCACCGCTTGTATTGTGCTGCTAGCAGCCGCGCAAGTGGGCTATCAGAATTTGTCTTTGTATGATGGTTCATGGGCACAATGGGGAGCTGATGAGCAGCTCCCTATCGAATAATAGCAACGCTGATTAGCGCTTGGAGTTAGCTACCGCTAGCAACAAAGGCATCGGCGGCGATGTCGGCCATGTTAGTTCCTGCCAAGAAGCACTGTTTTTTCATCTTTTTGACGAACGACTCCGCGCCACAGAGAAACACCTTGTAGCCTTTGCCGTCGGGTACCAACTCTTTACAGTACTGATAAATATCGGCTTCGGTGACTGCAGCATTGGTACTTTGCTGAGCGACGAAAGAAACGTTTAGGTTAGGGTGGCTATCACTCAGGGCTTTCAATTCGTCGAACAAATACAGCTGCTCGCTGTGCTTGCCGCCAACGACCAACTGGATCTGCCCTTGGTGCTGGTGATTTACTAGGGCATCACGAACGATGCCATACAAGGGCGCTAGCCCTGTGCCCAAACCGGCTAGTAGCAGCGGCTGGTCAGCATCGCTTGGCGTATAAAAACACTGGCCATTCGGCCCTTCAATGGCCACTTCATCGCCAACACACAGATCATCGTAGGCCCAAGGGCTGAGCTTGCCGCCTTCGACCCGTTTGATGTGTAATTCAATGTAATCGTCAACGCCAATAACGCTGGCTAGGGAATAGCTGCGCGATACTGCGCCATTGCGAAAGAGGTTGATGAATTGGCCTGCGCGATAATCGAGTTGTGCTTTGATGCGCAATCGAACGACATTCGCTGTTAGCTGTGATTTGTCGATCACCGGCGCAATGATTTTTTCTGCTGCCGGCTTGAGTGCCACTGACATCGACTCACTGGGGTGACAGCTACATGCCAGAAAGTATCCAAGCTCTTGCTGGGCGGCAGTTAGACCTTGTTGTGATGCGGACGGAACGGTGCCGCCGGTACATTGCATCATACAACTTTGACAGCTACCACCTCGGCAGCCGTAAGGCACTGAATGACCGGCTCGGAGCAGGCCATCCAGCACAGATTCGCCGTCCTGCAATGCGACTTCACTATCGGCAAATCGAATGGTGTTGGCGCTCTTCTTAGCAAAGAGCTTTGCCAACCAATTATTTGTTGAGGACATCATCTTTAACACTAACGGCAATAGTAACCACGCTATCAATGTCTTCCTGACTAACGCCCAACTCTTGCAAGGTGCCAACTAAGTTTTCAGCAACTGCATTGAAGTGCTCTTCGGTCAAGTTCATGTGCTTGTGAGCTTCGCGCATGTCTTTACCGCTATAGTTGTTGGGGCCGCCAAAAGCCATGGTCAGAAAGGCTTTTTGTTTAACGTGCTGAGCTTCCATATCGATGGTATCGAAAAAGTGGCTGATTCGATCATCGGCTAATACCTTACGATAAAAAATATCGACCGCCGCATCAATTGCTGGAGCACCGCCCAATTTATCGAATACCGACGCTGCCTTTTCTTCAGGAGAAGGTGCTGCTTTCTCTTTTTTCTTGAATAATCCAAACATAATCAATTCCTTGTTGTTACTTTGGTGCTCTACTTTTTGGCTTGAGAGACCATGTATTCCACCGCTGCAGTAATTTGTTCGGTGGTTAAGTCGGTATTACCGCCCTTGGCTGGCATTAAGCCGTAGCCGTTTGAGGCGTGCTCTACCAATGTTGGAATGCCTTGCTCAATGCGCGGCCCCCACATTTTGCTGTTCCCTACAATCGGTGCGCCGTTGATGCCTTGAGCATGACAAACCTTGCAGGTTCCCTTGTATACCAATTCACCGGCTGATGGCTCCGGAGGTTGTTCCGAGCAGGCTGCCATCAGCGCCACTGCTGAGATCACAGTGGCACTGAGAGCAAACTGATGGCTGCGGCTATGGGTATGATTCATAGTCTTGCCTCCATGTTTGCGTGATGGGTTTGGTGGCTTACAACGGCACACGAATCACAACGCCGCCCATTACTTCACCAACTTTAAAGTCGGTACGTGGCGAGTCTTTGTGATCGTTGTGACATGAAGTACAAGCATCCGATACTGCAACGTCTGGGTAGACCGCAGTAAAGTAGGTGACATCACCCAGAGTTTCGGTGCCATAGAAGTTCTCACCAGGATTAGCGGCAATGTACTCTAGGCCTTCTTTTTCGACTGGTGATTTCGGAGCATTTTGGGCGTTAATCGGCCAAATAGATTGCAACGAATAAGTGAAGTCGTCGGTCATTTCCGCAACTGCTTCGGCACCGGCACGGAACATCTGTGCTGGCAGCAAGGCACCGTTGTCATATTCTTTCCAGTGCTCGTCTGGTTTGATGGCGCCAGCACCGGCTGGACCCAAGCGCTTGATGATGAGCTTGGTGTAGTTGGTGCGGTCAGCTTTCATCACTGCAAACAATGAATCGGTGTAGATCTTTGGATCAATACCTGCGGCTTTCTCTTCGCCACAGCCGATCAAGGTAGCGGCGGTTGCAGCAACGGCTGCTGTTGCGATTACTTTTTTGATCATCTCTCTGCCCTTTTAATATACGTAGTTCAAATAAGTTGAATAAGCGTTTAATTAACTGGTTTTATGGCTGTTATCTTTCTGCTCGTTTCAGCGCCCAGTCGATGGATTTAATGTGAATGCCAGGTTTATCAGCGAAGTTAGTTCTGATTAAATCGGGGTCCGCCAAGGCATCAATGGAAAACTCAAGCGAGTGACATTGCATGCATACCGGACGAATCATTTTCTCGTTAGGTCGTAGGTAATAGTTCTGGTTGTGCTGCACGCTGACCACTTGCTCGCCGCGCTTTTTCTTGGCGACGCGAGGCATGTGACAGCTGGCGCAGCTGACCGCTTGCTCGACCGGCATGTCGCCGGCAGAAGCCTGCTGCCAAAGCTGACCGTGAGGTGAGGCTTCAAAGGCCAGCGAGTGCTCATCTTGGTGACAAGTCAAACACGCGTCGGTGGCGGCGAATTCAGTATCATATTGGTGTGGCTGGTGACAGCTGTTACAACCTTGCTGCAAGTGCAGATTGTCTTGGTCAAAGGCTAAGTCAGACTGGACATCAGCTGGGCTGATTGCAGTTGCCGCTCCAGCAGCCAAGCGCATGCCGTGTTTACCGGCACTAAAGCCATCAAATTCTGCTTGGTGACATGATGCGCACACTTCAATACCGGGCTTGCTGATCCAATCATCATCGCCTTGCTGAGCCGTCTCATTGGGTGAATGACAACCGGTGCAGCTAATACCCGCATTAGCGTGGGCGGTGTCTTGCCAGTGTTCTGTTTCGGTTGGGTGATTGGCCATATGTTTGGCATCTTGCTGCGGATCGATGGCCACTTCTTTATTGGCGTAGAGCTTGGCGGCATTGCGAATGTCCAATGATGGCAATTGCTCACCTTGTTTTAATAGCCACGGCTGATTGGCGTTGTTAACCAAAAAGTCTTCGAACAGGGCGCGGTTGTCGTGGAAGTTATGACAACCGGCTGATGCACAGCTATCGAACGCTAGATCTTTGTGACTCTCTCGTTCTTCACCCACTTCCTGGTGGCAATGCCAACAGTAATCATCTGGCAAGGTGACCCCCATGGCGCGAGTCTGCTCAGATTGGTGTTCGGTGTGGCAACTGACACAATAGCGCGCGTCAATGATTTCCAAACGATACGCTTCACGCGGATCGGTAAATTTCTTTTTCGGATGGGAGTCATGAGCATCTTCCAGCTCCGCGGCGTGACAGCTGGTACAAGCGTCTTGTAATACTTCGGTGCCGCCAAAGGCATCGGTATGGCAGCTGTCGCACTCCAACTCGATCTGGTAGTGACCATGGGTCGCCTCTCCGATGAGCAAGGCCGCTTTGTCCTCGCTGGCGAACAGCACATAGCTGTAGTACCCACCGATGAGCAGGGTGAGTAAAATCCACAATGGCCAGAGTAACTTTTTCATGCTCATCAGAAGTAATACACCGTTAAAATGTGAATGCTCAGCAGAATCGGTAATGGCCAGGTCACTAGAGTGTGGAGCCAGGTCCAGAACTTACGAATTGCTGCACTTTTCATTGGATTGAACTGATGACTGATTGCCACCACTGCACCGGCACTGGCACCAAATACCAGCACCGCTAGGAAATTGAGCATCAATAGCTGATTAAGGTTGGCGCCGAGATGAAAGCCAGTATGAGCTATCAGCAATCCGGCGCAGGCAGCACCGAGCACACCATGCAGTAAACGCCAATAGGCAAAGTCGCCCATTTTGGTCCAGCCCAATCGCTTGCGCAGTGACATCAGCAGACCAATAACCGACAAACCAAGGAGGGTAAAGCCGGTCACTTGCTTCCAGAATTTGTCGTTCCAGATCCCTTCAAACCAGCCTCGTTCAAGCACCGAGTCGGCAACCGTTAAAGCAGGCATCAATGACATGGCGAATACAACCAACACGGCGATCAATGACATCACCATGAGGGTTTGCCAGCCCTTTTCTTTGGCGGCAGGCTCATTGCTGCCGATCAGCTGACTCAGTAATGGTTTACATGAACCACAGACGGTGCCAGCAGAAGTTGTCGCCTGCAGTGCACCAATTGAATCGGCACCATTGGCCACCGCTTCGACTAATTGGCCTTGTGTAATGCCGTTGCACTGGCACACCATGGCATCGGCTGGCCAAGCTTTGACATCATCGGTATCGGACTCCGACCAAAGTTTGCCGCCAAGTCGGAACCACAACTGTTGCCACTTGCTAATTGTGCGTTGTTGCTTAAATGCTTCTTGAATACGGCGTGATTCCGGCCACTCTCCAATACCAATGGCGCCAATGAGCTTGCCTTTGTCGATCACCAGTTTGCGATAAATGCCTTGCGATTTGTTGCGATATACCAGCTCAGACAAGAACGGCCGAGACGGCAATTCCGCCACCTCGCCCATTGAGCAAACTTGTTCGCCGACTACCTTCAAACGGCTGACTTCTAGTGAGCCAAGATAAGCTGACGCGCCGCCGCTAATAACATCAGCAGCAATTGCAGCTTGCTCAAAGCCTGGGTTAACGAGGCCATAAACTTGGCCTTGATGTTCGCTACATTCGCCAATGGCGTAGATATTGGGATTGCTGGTTTGGAGTTGGTCATTCACCACAATGGCGCGGGCAACCTTCAAATTAGCGTGAATCGCTAGGCGAGTGTTTGGTGACACGCCGGTACAGAGTAGAACGGTGTCACAGTCGATTTGTTCGCCCGTGCGAGTGGTGACGCCGACGACGCGACCTTCTTCGCCGTGAATGACTCGCACACCAGACTCGGTGACCACATTAATGCCGAGATCTTCAACTTTTCGTCTGAGTTGCTGCGCGGCAGTATCATCAAGCTGGCGGTTCATCAGGCGCGTAGCCTGCTGCACCAGCGTCACCTTGGTATTGAACTTGAGCATGCCACGAGCGGCTTCGAGCCCCAACAAACCGCCACCAACGACGACGACGTGGCGACAGCGCGAAACTCGCGCAGACAAGGCTTCGGCATCTTTTAGATTGCGGAAGGTGTACACCCCAGCTTGCTGCACACCGGGAATGTTGGGGATGTGAGGGCGAGAGCCTGTCGCGATGACCAATTGATCATAGTTGTAGCGAACGCCCTGGTTGTCGGTAACGACTTTTTGCTCTGGATCGATGTGAGTGATGGTTGCGACCAGTTGCCTAAAGCCAACGTGCTTTTCCTGATCGGGCAAGCTGGTTTGAATGTCGTGATAACTGGCATCGCCGGACAGCAATGCTGATAGCAACACCCGGTTGTAAGGGGCATAAGGCTCGTTACCGAACAGTGTCAATTCGGCATTGGGCTCGCGTTTGAGCATTTCATGAGCGAAACGAACACCGGCAGGCCCAGAACCAATAACCAACACACGACGAGCCATCTGAGCCGACATTGGGTCATAAACGCCAATGGCTTCTTTGGTCTCTACCGAACCAGCTTTAGGGTGATCCGGAGTCGCTAAATGCGCTGCTTTTGGGCTGGCAACGTCGGTCATTACTTCTTCTCGGTCTGGTCTTTTTTGTTATGGAACCAGCAATGCAGGCTCTATGCCCATTTGTTAAATATTAGTTTAAATCGAGCTGAATCAGTATGTTGCGAGGTTGTTGCAGGATCATTTTGGTACGGCTTAATGTTGTATTTGTGAGGCAATAATAGGGCGAAGCACTTCTTTGGTGCGATCATTCGGTGCAAACCACCGAATCGCATTGACGACTGTTTTGATCTTTCATGGTGCAATGAATCTATCGGTGGTTGGGTATAACACTGGCATCCAGCAGTTAAATTGCTCAAACTGCCAGTACCAATCGAATCTAATTAGCAAACCATGACAACTGAATTTAATGCCGCTGATTTACTGGAAGTCGCAGAGAATCAAATCGCAGATGGAGAGCCGTTGCTCGTCAAGGAAACCCTGATGCGGTTGATGATGACAGGGCATAGCAGAGAGCAAGCCTTGGAGCTCATCTGCTGCGCACTGAGCGTGGAATTTACCGCGATTGTTGAGCATAACGGCAGTTTTGATTTAGCGCGTTATAGCAACAGCTTAAAGCAATTACCTGAAGTACCTTGGTTGGAGGAATAGGATGGCATTATTGACTATTTTGGCGTTACTGGCTGTTGGTCTGTTTATTGTCATTAAGCTGACTGAGCGCACCAGCAAGGAAAAGTCGATGGAACAAGCCCGTTCGATGAGTAAGTGGATTATGCCGCTGGTGTTCATTTCTCTCATCATCCAGTTGATTTACATGATGATGAAGTAACCATCGTCAATGCCGCTAAAGCCCGGCTAGTTCGTTGAGTTCGGGCATTGGCAGCACATGCCACCAGACGGAAAAGAAGTGACATAATCCGCCGGCAACAACAAAGACATGCCAGATAGCGTGGGTAAACGGCAGCTTTTTCAGCAGATAGAATACAACGCCGACGCTGTAGCAAATGCCGCCCGCCGCTAACCACCACATACCTTGCTCGCCCAGAGCTTGGGACAGTGGCTTTAGTGCTATCACCACAAGCCATCCCATGACTAAGTAACTGATCACCCGCAGCGCTTTGAAGCGATCTGGCCATCCGAGTTTTAGGGTGATGCCAATAATCGCCATGGCCCACACGGAAGCAAAAATGGACCAACCCAACGCTCCTCGCATGCTAATGAGCATAAATGGTGTGTAAGATCCGGCGATTAGTAAATAAATGGCGCAATGATCGAATGCTTTGAGGTGCTTTTTAATTCGTGGCCAAGGGACTGCATGGTAGCAACTGGATGCCGCAAACAAGATGATTAACGAGGCACCATAGATGCTGCTGGCGACAATACGCCAGATATCTTGTTGCTCGGCCGATACCATGACCATCAACACCAGCGCAGCAATGCTTAGCCCAAAGCCAATGAGGTGAGTCAGGCTATTAAGCCATTCTTCAGCAGTTGAGTAGGCAGTGTTATCGGACACGATGGAGTTCCTCATTAATTGAGCGAACAAGTGTACGCTGAAATTTTGTTTTTGCAAAGCTTCGCTACCCATTTGGGCATACAAGGCGAATTAGCCGATTCCAACTCAGACTCGTCGTGAATACTTTGCTGACGGGCTCCTGCCCTTTGCAAAGACCTGCTCTGGCTTCCTGCCTACGCGACAACTTTAGAAAGTTGTCCCATGTAGACTCTGCCGCAGCATCCTTGCTGCGGAAGGTCTTCGTCAGAATCAGCTAATCCACCCTGCTTAGGTCTTTCCGGGTTTTGTTCGCCGCCTTGGCAACTCTCTTGAAAAGCCCTGTGAACTGTTTGGCAGCTAGGCATCGGCGAGTATCGGTGCGTCAGCCAGCAGGGATGCTGGCTGCCGAGCGCCCCATGGAAGGGCTTGCAGCGTCAGCGATAATTGCTGATGACTGGCTTGGCTCTCCATTAAGGCAAACAGGGTGAATTAGTTAGTTCCAACTAAGATTCTTCGCTTGCTGTGGAGCAGCCAAAGCAACGAAAACAAGACGCCGTAAATCCTTCCATGGAGGCTCTACGGCCGCTTCCCTGCGGCAGAAGCTTGCATTCGTTGCTTTAACCGCTCTCTTTGCAAGTCCACCGGGTAGTCTAAAAGCTAGGCACCGATGGGCTTGCAGCGTCAGCGATAATTGCTGGTGACTGGCTTCGCTATCCATTTAGGTAAGCAAGACCAATTCTTTTTAACATCAGTGACTAAAATCGCTTCCGCTTACGTAAGGGCGTATACTGAATAAAGCCAAGGGGCGTTGTGGTGAAATACCGCAACTGAGACATCACCTGATGGACCCTTTGAACCTGATCCGGTTGGTACCGGCGGAGGAATGGCTGTGACTCGAACGACTTGTTGCCACACGTTCTTACTGCAGGCTGTAAAAACTCAGCTCCCTACCGGATCTCGATAACCATAATGAGATCCTATGACACACTGCGATAACCAATTCAAAACGAAAACCCTAGTGCTAGCTCTTGCGGCAGCTTGTTCGTTGCCTGCTGCTCACGCTGATTCTCAAGATCCCACCGAGCGAATCGTTGTCCATTCTGACTTTCGAGGCAGCGCTGTCGAGCAACTCCCCGGTAGCATCAGCGTGATTGACTCCATTCAATTGGAAGATGAAGGTTCCCATCACTTTGAAGATGTGCTCAATAGCATTGCCAACCTCAACTGGGCTGGCGGCACATCGCGACCGCGCTATTTCCAGATCCGTGGTGTTGGTGAGCAAGCCGAATATCAAGGTGCGCCAAATTCATCTGTTGGATTTATTGTTGATGACATTGATTTATCGGGCTTAGGTATGACCGCCAGCATGTTCGATGTCGAACAGGTTGAGGTGCTGCGCGGACCGCAGGGTACCAAATATGGTGCCAACGCTTTGGCTGGCTTGATTTACGTTAAAACCAAAGATCCAACTGACGTCGCCGAACACGGTGGTAAGCTCACCGTTGGTGATGATGATTTGAAAGAGTTTGCTGGCTATAGTGCTGGCGCCATCAATGATAGCGGCTCAGTGCAATATCGTGTCGTACTGCAGCAACTGCAGCAAAATGGCTATCGCGACAACAAGTATCTAGGAAAAGACGACACCAACGAGCGCGACGAACTCACAGCTAGAGCGAAGCTGCGCTGGTTGACGGATCAGGATACAACCATTGACCTAACCGTCCTCCATGCCGACTTTGACAATGGTTATGACGCTTGGACCTTGGACAATAACGGCTTTGATACCCTGTCCGACAAGCCTGGTGAAGATTCCCAGACCACGACAGCTGCTTCGTTAAAAATGACCTTCCGTCATGCCGATGCGTTTGACGTTACTAGCATCACGAGTTATGCCGATAGTGATCACCGACATGCCTATGATGGCGACTGGGCGAACCCTGATTACTGGGCCAGCAAAAAGTGCACGGCTTACGATGAAAACTGGAATGTCGTCGGCACTGAACCCTGTGTTTATGACTACTGGTGGGACAAAGACGGTAATCGCGAAACTTTGACTCAAGAAATTCGCCTCACTTCCACTGAACAAGGGCGTATCTTTGCCGATACCAGTCATTGGCTGGTGGGTGTTTATGCCATGAACCTTGACGAGTCCAATGACCTAACGGTTGATCAGCAATATAACGGCGGCCCAGCATGGCGCGAGTTGTTTGATTCCGAATATGAAGCGACTAATCTGGCTGCTTTTGCCCAGCTCGACAGCGATTTGGGTGACGGCTATCAGTTGTCACTTGGTGCTCGTATTGAACATCGCGATGCTGATTACAGTGATTCTGCTGGCGAAGATTTTGACCCGTCTGAGACCATGTGGGGTGGTCATATTGCTTTGCACAAAGACTTTTCGCCACAACATCAGGGCTACGCTAAAGTTGCCCGTGGCTATAAAGCTGGTGGTTTTAACATGGCGCTGCCGGATGATTTAGCTGATGAGAAAGAGTTCGACAAAGAGACCTTGTACAACTACGAAATTGGTGTCAAAAGCCTGCTATTGAACAACAGCCTGATCAGTAACTTGGCAGTGTTCTACATGGACCGCCAAGACCAACAGGTTGAGGGCTCGCGGCAAGAGCCGGGTTCGGGTGATTTTTGGTTGTTTACTACCAATGCCACCAGCTCCACTAGCTACGGTTTGGAATGGGATGTGAATTGGCAAGCCACTGATGGCCTGACGCTTTATGGTAGCTTGGGATTACTCGATGCTGAGTACGATGATTATGAATACCAAGTCGATGCCGACGAAACCATCGATTTAAGCAACCGTGATTTGGCTCATGCCCCGAAAACCACCTATAGCCTCGGCGCAACATACTTGACTGAGCACGGCTGGTTCGCCAACGTCAATGCCAATGGCAAAGGGGAGTTTTACTACTCCGACTCGCACGACTCAAAAAGCGATGATTACATCCTTTTCAACGCCCGCGTTGGTTATGAAGCCGATCATTGGAGTGTCGCGTTGTGGGGCCGTAACCTAACAGACGAAGAATACGGCGTACGCGGTTTCTACTTCGGTAATGAGCCTGATCTCGATTGGGTAGCGAAGCAATACGTACGCTACGGCGATCCGCGTCAGGTCGGTTTGACTTTGACTGTTGACCTCGACTAACTGGAGTTTGCTCATGTTGACCGTTGATATTTCGATGTATCCGCTGAAGGATGATTTCATTACCCCCATCACTTGGTTTATTGAGCGTTTGGCAAGCTATCCCAATATCAAACGCACAACCAACGCCTTGGCGACTCAAATTTGTGGCCCCCATGATGAAGTGATGGTCATGCTGAGTACGGAAATGAAGGCGGCGCATGAGCGATTTGGCCAAGCGGTATTCGTTTGTAAGTTCTTGCCGGGCGAGCGTGATCTTGACTATCAGGATAACTTTGGCAAAGGCCAAGCCTCATCTGGAGCACACGGATGAATGATGCGCTGAGTACCGCTTGGGGCGAGCTGTCAGTGATGACTGGTTGGGAGGCTATTGCCGTGGTACTGGCCATTGCTTATTTGCTCTTAGCCATGCGAGCCAGCCTTTGGTGCTGGCCCGCAGCCTTTGCCAGCACCTTGATTTACACCTTGTTGTTTTGGCACGTTGCGTTGTTGATGGAATCAGTACTCAATGTGTTTTACATGGTCATGGCGGTTTATGGCTATTGGCAATGGCGTTGGGGTGGCAAACAAGAGAATGAAGGAGTTGAGGTCCACAGTTGGCCCCTTAAACGTCATGCTCTGGTGATTATCATCACCGCCATCGTTGCCGTCATTGCCGGCTATCTGATGGCGACTCATACCCACGCGGCGATGCCATATCTTGATTCAGCTACCACCTGCTTCGCTGTGGTGACCACTTTCATGCTGGCTTACAAAGTGTTGGAAAACTGGTTGTATTGGGTGGTGATTGATATTGCTTCTATCTATCTCTATCTGGATAAAGGTTTGGTACTGACTAGCATGTTGTTTGTTGGCTACGTGGTACTAGCTGCGGTCAGCTATTGGCTATGGCGTACTCGTTTATGGCAACCAGCGCGTGCCCAGTTTGCTTGAACAACTAACGCCAGCAGACTGCGCGGCGGAGGCTAATCTAGGCCCACTGCGCAGTTGTCGGCAGTTACAACAAGGTTTAAGTCATCATAGTTTTCATCTGCAATTGGCAGATCGCTCAGCTTTGTTTCTGAGAATCTATCGGCCGTTGCGTAAGCCGTGGATTGAGCGCAGCCATGAACTTAGTAACCTGATGGTTGCAAGTGAGCAAGGGCTTACTCCAGAGCTTTTGTTTATTGATGAGAAGCAGCGATATTTCATCTCTCGGTACGTTGAAGATGTACCGATGGAGCAGCCTTCGTTACCACAAATTATGGAGATGATTGACCTCGTTGCAGCATTGCCGGTCACTCGGATGATGAATCAACAGCAGCGCTTCGATATTTATGTCCAGCAGGCGCGGCAGGCCATGGCGTCGCTGTCCACCGATCAAGTTGCGCCGCTCAATATCGAGCTTGAATCAGTGGTTGAGCTCGGCAAGCAAGCGCTCGCGCAACTACATCAGTACTATTGGCCAGTCATTCCATCTTTTCTCGATTGGCATCGAGGCAATGTGTTGATGACATCTGAGCGAGCATACTTGGTGGACTTTGAGTACCTAGCGCTGAGCGAAATGCCGTTGGAGCTAGCGAGCTTGCAACTGAGTGGTTTAGTGTCAACGACGGACTGGCCCAAGCTGCAAGCAGCGATCGAGCAGTTATATGGCGTTAAAGTGGCAGATGCCCAGCTGGGCGATGCGCGTTGTTTGTATCGGGTGATGTGCTATTGCTGGTATTGGGCGGTGATGCCAAATGAAGCAGCCGAACCAACGCGAGAGTTAGTTCGGCTGCTAACAAGGGGTTAATGTATTACAGACCTTGGAATGGTGCCCGCAGTTGGAAGTCCATCAAGGTGCCATTGGGGATCTCAACGGCGTTACCTCGGGTCAATATCGAGGCTCCTAAGCCGACTTTAGCACCGGTTTTTGCTCCGTCACTGCCATCAATCAAGCCACCAATTGCTGCTGCGCCAGCTGTGCGGCCCAGTGTTCGGCGGCCTTCACTTTGTCCTGAAGTCGCATTGACAGTTTGGGTGACTACCGCTTTCATTTGGTTATTTACCATGATTTCAGTGATTTCCAACGACATGGCTGCGGTGCCTGTCATCCGTCCTGAGTTTTGCGAGCCAACAACACGACCATAAACTTGGGCACCGCGTGGTGCCATCACGGTACCGTTGCTCGCGACTAAGTCTGCTTCCAAAACTCCGCTGAAGCGCTGACCACTGCCATTCTGGCGGGTTGACAGTGTTTGCGTGGTGCGAATGGTAAACGACGTTCCCGCTGGAACGACAGCAGGCTGCTGCTGGGCTTGAGGTGCAGGAGCAGCGGCTGGCTGTTGAGCAGGTTGTGCAGGGGCGGCAGCAGGAGTACTGGCAGAGCCTGTCATGTCGATGCTTTGGACTTGTGACTTAGGTAGTTTAATTTCAATGCCATTGCTGTCGATCACCAACTCATCGCCCTGCTGTGACACCACATTACCTTCAATCACGCGGCCGTCTTTAAGCGTGATGGATGCGCTTAGGGCTGCAAATGACGTCAGCGACAATACACCAGCAACAACAATCGTACGAACCTGCTTTAACATTCTGGACCCCTTAACCTTACAGTTTGATAGCTAGAGGTTAGACCTAGTTTAATCTTTGTTCAATCTGATTAACCGTTTGATTCAGCGCAGGTTCAGCTTGATCTAGTCATCATCGTTGAGTATCACGTCGTCCTGGGTATCATCGGGATCTAAGCTGCCATCACCGCGATTGTTGCGGTATTCCTTCGGTGTTTGACCCAAGTCTTTCTTAAACACCGCATACATGTACTGTAGCGACGGATAGCCACATAGATTGGCAATTTCTATCGTTGGTAGTTCAGAGTTTCGCAATAGCTGTTGCGCTCGTTGCAGCTTCGATTCATGAATCTCGGTGTGAATCGAGTGGCCTCGTTCATCACGAAAGCGCTTTTCTAAGTTGGAACGAGAAACTCCAACAAAATCGAGCACCTGATCGACTTTGATTCCTTTACAAGCGTTGTGGCGAATGAAGTGCATGGCCTGAATGACATAGGCATCTTTCAGTGCTTTGAAGTCGGTTGATTGGCGTTCGACCACGCTTTGTGGCGGGATCAAGATCCGCTGCTGCTTAACAGGTTTATCTCGTAGTTGCCGATGTAGCAATTTGGCCGCCTCATAGCCCATGTTTTTGCAACCTTGGTTGACCGAGCTAAGTGGCACCCGAGTGAGGTAGCGCGCCAAGTCTTCGTTATCAATACCGATGACAGCGACTTTGTCGGGGACGATGATGCCTAAGCGCTCACATACCTGCAGCAAATGACGAGCGCGGGCATCGGTGACGCCGATAATGCCGATTGGATGAGGCAGTCGTTGCAGCCAATCGGCCAAGCGATTCATGGCATAACGCCAGTTTTCTGGCGTGGTCAACGTGCCGCGATAAACTTCACCTTTATAGCCATCTGCCTTTACCAAGTCTTTGAATGCTAGCTCACGCTCGTGAGCCCAGCGCATCTGAGGTGATTCGGGCAAGCCATAAAAAGCAAACTGCTCAATACCTTTTTCACGCAAGTGCTCGTAGGCTGCTTTCACCAAACCGGCATTGTCAGTGGCGACATAGGGAACATCAGGGTACTTGTTGGGATCATGATAAGAACCGCCAACACCAATAACCGGAATATCCAAGTCCTTGGTGGCGGCAACGATTTCTGGATCATCGTAGTCAGCAATGATGCCGTCCCCCATCCAGTCGCGAATACGATCGATTCGACAACGAAAGTCATCTTCAAAAAAGATGTCCCAGTCGACTTGTGATGCTTGCAAATACTCACCAATGCCTTCAATGACTTGGCGGTCATAGACTTTGTTGGCGTTGAAAAGCAACGTAATGCCATATCGCTTGGAGAACACTTCAAACCTCTTCGAGTTACTACAGGCAAGGTAACAGCCCTGATGTTAACGGGCACATATACCTTTACGCTAGCCTCGAAATCAATGTGAGACAATTCACAATGACCAAAAACGAGAATAGGGACTAATAAATTTCATCATTGATTAAAAAGCTATTGCCGACCACGATTGCCAACCATAAAACCGCAGTTGGGTCTTAGGTTGGTGGTCTGCCAATACTAATGCGCTGCGAACTAACTGAGCGAACAGATTTCTCAAAGGAGAACAGCATGTACATTGGTATTGACCTCGGTACGTCCGGGGTAAAAGTGGTCGTTCTGAGCGACCAAGATCAGGTGGTGGCGTCCGAAACCGTGGCGTTGCCGATCTCTCGCCCTTATCCATTGTGGTCCGAACAAGATCCAAAAGATTGGTGGGATGCCACGGTGCAAGCCGTTGATTCGCTCAAAGCTGGTGGCCATTTGAGCCAAGTGACCGCGATAGGCATGAGTGGCCAAATGCATGGTGCGACGCTGTTGGATAAAGATGGCGAAGTGCTACGCCCTGCGATTTTATGGAATGATGGCCGTTGTGCTGAAGAGTGTGAGTTGATCGAACAACAAGTTCCAGCAGCTCGCGATATCACCGGTAACATTGTCATGCCAGGCTTTACTGCGCCGAAGCTACTGTGGGTCAAGCGCCACGAAGCTGATGTTTTCGAAAAAATTAGCAAGGTCTTGCTGCCGAAAGATTATCTGCGCTTCAAACTGACTGGTGATTTCGCCTCTGACATGTCCGACTCTGCTGGCACTAGCTGGATGGATGTTGGCAAGCGCGATTGGAGTGAACCAATGCTCAGCGCTTGTGGTTTGACTCGCGAGCAAATGCCACAGTTGTTCGAAGGCAGTGAAGTCACCGGCTACCTATCTGAAGAGCTTGCAGAACGCTGGGGCTTGGGCAAGATCGCAGTGATTGCTGGTGGTGGTGATAATGCTGCTGGTGCCGTTGGCGTCGGTTTGACCAAACCAGGTCAAGCCATGTTGTCGTTAGGTACTTCCGGTGTGTACTTCGCCGTTAGCGATGGCTTCAACGCCAACCCCGACTCTGCGGTGCATGCTTTCTGTCACGCATTGCCTGATACCTGGCACTTGATGTCTGTGCATTTGAGTGCTGCCGCATGTAACGCTTGGTTAGACAGCGTGACTGGTAAAACTGGTGTGCCGGAAATGTTTGAGGAAGTTTCGCGTTTCACCCCACAGAAAGACGATCCGTACTTCTTACCGTATTTGTCTGGTGAACGGACTCCGCATAACAATCCGAATGCCAAAGGTATGTTCTTCGGTTTAACCCATGAAACTGACCGCGCGGCGATGGCTCGTGCCGTGTTGGAAGGCGTAGGTTTTGCCTTTGCTGATGGCTTTGATGCTTTGCATGCCTCTGGTGTGAAGCCTGACGAAGTCAGCTTGATTGGTGGTGGTGCTCGTAACCAAAACTGGCGTCAAATGCTGGCCAATATTCTTAATCAAACGCTGGTCTATCGCCAAGGTGGTGATGTGGGCCCCGCGCTGGGAGCAGCCCGCTTAGCTCGCTTGGCGATGAACCCAGAGTTGGATATGGCTGAGATTTGCCCGGTGCCTGAGTTGGTGGAAACCCATACTCCAGAAGCGGAGCAAGTGGCAGTGTATCAAGAACGTCGTGAAACATTCCGCAAGCTCTACGAGCGCACATCTGATTTGTTCTAATTGCGGTTTGCTAACACTTGCAAAGCCCAGCGTTGCGCTGGGCTTTTTGATCTTGATAGTGAAGCCAACGCTCGACAATGAGTTAAGAATCTAAGCTAGAACCAACTAATTCGCCTTACTTTTAGAAGAAGCCAGCCATCAGCAATTATCGCTGACGCTGCAAGCCCATCCATGGGGCGCTCGGCAGCCAGCTTCCATGCTGGCTGACGCACCGATACTCGCCGATAGCTAGCTTCCAAACAGTTCACGGGGCTTTTCAGGTGAGTGGCCAAAGCGACGAACAAAATCCGTTATTCCGGCTTGTTGATTTATGTTATTTACCAACTTTTTTGGCTGGTTTTTACGAATATTCATCATTGGTAACAGCCATGAAACGCCCACCACAAGTGGCTTTGTGCGAATTTTTGTGAACTCAGCACAGAAATAAAAAATTACACAACAATACGCTCAAATAACGTAATTGCGAGAACCAGCCCGGCAAACCAATATAGCCTCACGAATCGCGTCCAAAGACTTTGGACCCAAATCACCTGGAGTTAATCATGAGCGAATATTTTGAAGGTATTGGCAAAATCCAATACGAAGGTCCTGAGACTGAAAACCCACTAGCGTTCCGCTTCTACGACGAGAACAAAGTCGTTGCTGGCCGCACAATGAAAGAGCACCTGCGCTTTGCCGCTTGTTACTGGCACAACTTCTGCTGGAACGGCTTCGATATTTTTGGTGCTGGCACTTTCGATCGCCCATGGTTGCAACCTGGTGATGAAATGGAAATGGCCAAAGCAAAAGCAGACGTGGCTTTCGAATTCTTCACTAAACTGGGCGTGCCTTACTACTCATTCCACGATGTCGACGTGACGCCAGCTGGCAACTCTATCAAAGAATACATCGCCAACATGGGCGTGATGATGGACTACTTGGCCAAGAAACAAGAAGAAACTGGCATGAAGTTGATGTGGGGTACAGCTAATGCTTTCTCTCATCCACGTTACATGAGCGGTGCTGCGTCTAACCCGAATCCAGAAGTCTTCGCCTATGCTGCGACTCAAGTCTTCACTGCGATGAATGCCACCAAAGATTTGGGCGGTGAAAACTACGTGCTTTGGGGCGGTCGTGAAGGTTACGAAACGCTGCTGAATACTGATTTGCGTCAAGAGCGCGAGCAACTGGGACGCTTCATGCAGATGGTTGTTGAGCACAAGCACAAGATTGGCTTTGACGGCACACTGTTGATTGAGCCTAAGCCTGCTGAACCAACTAAGCACCAGTATGATTATGATACTGCGACTGTCTATGGTTTCTTGAAGCAGTTTGGCTTGGAAAATGAAATCAAAGTTAACATCGAAGTGAACCACGCGACGCTGGCGACACATTCATTCCAGCATGAAATTGCCACTGCAATTTCTTTGGGTCTGTTCGGCTCTATCGATGCCAACCGCGGCGACTACCAGTTGGGTTGGGATACTGACCAGTTCCCTAACAGCGTTGAAGAGTGGACACCAGTTCTGTACGACATCTTGAAAGCAGGTGGTTTCACCACCGGTGGCTGTATGTTCGACACTAAGCTGCGTCGCCAATCTGTTGATAAAGCAGACTTCTTCCACGGCCACGTTGGTGCCATGGATACTCTGGCTTACTCGTTAGAGAAAGCCGCTGAGTTGTTGGACAACGATGTATTGGGTGCAAACGTTGCGGATCGCTATGCTGGTTGGAGTCAAGATTTCGGCAAGAGCATCCTTGCTGGTGACCAATCACTGGAAAGCATTGCTAAATATGCAATCGACAACGAAATCGATCCTGCACACGTTTCTGGTAAGCAAGAATACCTAGAAAACGTAGTGAACAAAGTTCTTTGCAAATAAGGTGAAGAATCAACGCTGTGCTTCGGCATAGCGTTTCAAATTTGCCTCAGTAAATGATTGCTGTGCCACTGCGACTCATTTCATTAGAGGCCTTTTTGAGCCGTGTTGTGTGACGAAACTTAGGTTTCGCGATGAGTTTGGGGACATCTTTGATGTCCCCTTTTTTTTCCTATTTGAGACTGTTAAATGTTGCGATGACGTTACCAAAACAAGGATGTAGCAGGAGGTCTTGAATAAAAGTTCATATCCCGTCCAATCAGACTTTATTAGAGATTTTAGATGTACACCTAAGTTCGTGGATTGAATAATCTTTGCTCATCCGTTAGGTTCTTTTGAAATACTTAAATGGAATTATAACTAAATGAAAAGGCGAGATTTTATTAAGAATGCTGGCTTGCTTGCAGCTTCATCAACGCTATGTGTCATGCCATCTTTGGCGTCTGAAGTGGCCGACCATCCGGATATCATCAGAGTGACCCTTACATCAAATAACCATTCTTTGGATTTACAACGGGCTTTTGATGAAGCCTATTTACTCTGGCAGGCTGACCCTTCTCAACGCCGTCCAATTATTGAACTGCCTGATGCAACGCTCACTATTGGAGAAATAGAAAACAATTCTCGGGGTCAATACCCATTCAGGTTACCCCCTACTTTTAAGCTTCGTGGAGCAGGGAAAGGAAAGTCGATCCTTGTCTGCGAGCAGCCTAAAGGTGCGCAGTACAGACTGTTGATGACTCGTTTTGAAACACGCGCAGATATGATTGAACAATGTCCCTCGTTATCCAGTCAATGTGTCGAATCCAATCGTTCTGTATTGGGTGCAAGCTATGATATTCATATTGAAGGCATTTCATTCGTCGACTTTGATAACGCGATTGTTTTGAGAGAATCACAAAGGTGCAAAATTTCTAACTGTAGTTTCGAAGGTAGTTTGTTGGGAATACAACTGTTGATTGGAGATGTTTTTGGTAACGTCAATCATACTATTGAAAACTGTGACTTTGATGCTGCTCGAAGAGATGGTAGCCAAAACCCTTTCTGCATAAGATTTGAAGCGCCGTTTAGCGTGTTATGGACCAACACTGAGTATGATATAGATGTAGATAGTTGTGAGCAGTTGGGTAAGCCTGTATTCCCATATCACGAGAGTAGTCAGCGCTGTAGCTGGTTGGATTCAGCCTCACTCGAGCGTTATGTAAATTCTTTGTTTGGCGAAAACAGGGAGCAGGATGTCGCTAACAAAGGCTGCTTTATTTCTAGGTGTCAGTTTCGCAATGCGGGTTACTCTGCCATAGAATTTGCTGGCCCATCCAACACCGACAACATCGTTACCAGTTGTGGTTTTTACAACTGCAGTGGAACAGCGGTGGAGTTTGACAAAGGAGCAAGCCGTAATACCGCAAGCTATAATTTTATCTCAGGAATGAAGCCGACCACAGCGTTTGGACCTAGCTACCCGTATATCTTTCAAGCTGCCATACAAGAACAGGAAGGCTTGCACCAATCCGATGTATACCTGAAAGATCTAATCGAAGATTTAGGCTTCGCTCGACCAGATAGTCCAAACTTCAAGGGAGTTGATATATTCGAGAGAGCAAGTGAACTGCCGGTCGGAAATCAAATTAGCAACAACGTATTCGAGGTTTCAAGAAGCTACTACATCTCCGAGTACGAAGTTGATGCGAACAAAGCCGCGGTTTTACCAGACATTTATCCGTCTATTAAGTTAAACAAATCTCTCAACACTGTTGTTGCGAACAATATGGAAATAAGTAGCAGCTCGTCTCCTATTTCGTCATCACTTATGGGGTCTTCGATCGTTTGGTATCCAGACGATACTTTAAGAAGTCGAAGTGGTGGTGTAACCATATCAGGTAACAAATTTCATGGCGGCTTATATGTAGTTGGTGATCCAGTGGCGCCCGCGATGACTGAAACTGTCGTCATTGAGGACAATGAGTTTGGGTTCGATGGGGAGCTTTCTCGGGGTGGATTTAACTGGAACTACCTGAAGGCCTCAGAGGTTCATGTTCGAAACAATCGCTTTTACTGCGGGCGAGATTCCTCTTCTAGCGTTATGCAAAGGCAAGATGTTTCTCTTTTACGCTTAGAAGGAAATCATATTCAGTTATCCGCTGCCAACAGTTTGTATATCCGCTCCAGCAATGCTTTAGAAGAGCGCCATGCGGTAACACAACTGATAGACAACGTCATAACCGGCGGCGTCGCTATCAGCATCTATGACTATGAGGCCCAGAATTCGAATAACTTCAGCAACGACAGTTTATTGCTGCAAGGTAATACTTTTAGAGGGTTGTCGGATGCTTCTAAAGTTGTTGGCTTGACTCTTTGGTATCGAAATATTCAAGTTCATTCAAACCATTTTGACTCTTTCGAAGATAAAGTGTTTCAGCTCTACTCCTTATCCGATGACTTCAGCTTTGATTACAAAAATGAACTCACCCTCACATCAAGTTCGTCGAACCGAGTGTACGACCGAAACTATCAAAATAGCGCTGGGCGCTATGTTACTTCAGAATTTTGGCTCTCCTGATAGTCGACATTGCAACGATACTGATAGTTCTTTCACTGAAAAAGCCCTCTAATAAGAGGGCTTTACCTAGCATGAAGTTGTTCTTTCTATCGCTACAAAGTCTCGGTATCCAACCACAATTCTTTGCGATGTAGGGGCGTAGCGGCTGGTAAATGTGGATTGTCGATGCGCAATACGGTGCGCTCGGTAATATTGACTTTGCCCAATACGTCTTGGATTAGTGGGTGCTTGAAAAACCACTGATCAAATGAACCATCGGCAATAGCCATTTCAAACCCTTTCTCTATATCCTGGGCAAGTTGCTCATTGTTTTTCGATACAAAGATATACATTGGCAATGGGTAGACCAGCATCAATTTAGGTTCAACCACCAAATTGAGCTCGGGGCGCGATGCAATTTCAGAAAATGGCTCATGGACTGCTCTTGGGAAATAATCAAAGCGGCCCCCTTCGAGCATATGAAACAGACTGAAATACTTGACCGGATCGACGGTCGGCAACCCGGCACTTTTAAGCACATTGGTGTCAGACCAAAATCGCCCTTGGCCGGCGGATAAACCTTTTAACTTTGCCAAGGAGTCAATGTCTGCAAACAAGTGCTGATCGCCGTTACGAATGATAAACACCCGGTGACCAAGTAACCCTTTCAGTATGGGAATGCGAATCGGCCGTAGCTGCGACTCAATTTCTTCGTTGGTAGCGAAATTAACGAACGATATTTGACCAGAATTAAGCTCAGTGATTTGCCGGTTAACCGACATTTGCTTGAATTCAACAGGCTCGTACTCATAAGTCTTGTTGAGTTTCGAGAGCACAAATTGAACCAATTCAAACGGGTATTTGTCTTTTGGCTCCTTCACCGGCAAATAGCGAATAGTATCTGCGGCATAAGCAGTACCGACAACAAGGGTTAAAGTGACAACAAGTCCTTTGTACAGCCATGCGGATAACGTCTTCATACTTCGATCATCGCCTCATTCTGTTACTTATGTTGTTGATTGATGTTAGCGAATAACATCGGCCCGTTGGTTTCTCGGGTTATTGATGGATAAGCCATCAATCCTGCGCCAGTGTAGCAAATCCGTCACATTACTCAGGACGACAGCTTTCTCAGATCCACCGATTGCTCGATTTTTCAATGCAAAATTATGATGAAACTCTCGAATGGCACGAAATATAGGGGTTATTTGTAAAAATATTGCGATTTACCATTAAAAAGTTGTGTTAATTCGGTCGGGTTTCGAGTTATTCTAGCCCCCATACTTGCTATGAAATCGATTTTACAGGATTGCCAATGTTACCCTTAACATTACTGTGATCCGGAATCGCAATTTCGAAAGGACATCGGTTGTTATGAAGTCAGAACAGAAGAACATTACTATTCAGCATGTTGCAGAGCGTGCTGGGGTCTCGAAGATGACAGTGTCTCGAGTTCTTAATCACGACAGTAAGGTGAGCGATTCGACGCGGACCAAGGTAATGGACGCCGTCCAAGAGCTGAACTACCGACCGAACATTTCGGCTCGGCAATTGGCTGGCTCGAAAAGCTACTTTATTGGCTTGTTGTACGACAATCCGAGTCAAGGCTATGTGAGCCAGTTCTTATTGGGAGCACTTAAGCGTTGCCGTGCTTCGGGCTACCACATGGTGGTTGATGAATGTCAGGGCGGCTTGCAAGATAAGGTCCGAATGACCCGTGATTTTGTGAATACTACCCGCGTTGATGGCGTCATTCTGTTACCGCCTTTGTGCGACATTCCGGAAGTGCTCGATACCTTGAAGCAAAGCGGTACGCCGTTTGTTCGAATTGCGCCGGACGTTGATTTGGAAGCGTCGCCATACGTTTGCATGGATGACTATCAAGCGGCCTACGAAATGACCAATGAGTTAATTCAAGCGGGCCACCGGGATATTGCTTTTATCATTGGTCACCCCAACCAGGGTGCTAGCCGATTGCGTTATCAAGGCTTCTTAGATGCATTGCGCTCCAACCGCATTAATTGTCCACCTGAGTATATCGAACAGGGCTACTTCACCTATAAGTCAGGGCTGCAAGCGGCCACTAAATTGCTCGGCTTAGGTAACCGCCCAACAGCGATTTTCGCTAGTAATGATGATATGGCTGCTGCCGTGACTTCCGCCGCCCACATCCATGGCTTGAGTGTTCCGGAGGATGTCTCGGTTGTTGGTTTTGATGACGTTGAATTGGCATCCAGCCTGTGGCCGCCGCTAACCACGATTCGCCAGCCGATTGCTGAAATGGCTGAAGCGGCAATAGAACTCATTCGTTCTGGCAAGCTAAACAACGAGCGAACGCTTCGTCGTTCGGACTATCGTCACGTAATTGACTTTGAGTTAGTGCGCCGCGAGTCACTTCGAACTAAAAATGAAGCCATCAGTCAACGTTCGGTTGGCTAAACATTGAGCTGTCATCGGCTTAGTCAATTCTGACAAGCCTCTCAGTTTTACTGGGAATCAGGTGACAGCTCTTCGTTTTACAGCTAGTGTTACCGCTAACATTTGGTAATACTTGTTCCTGCTTCAGTGTTAGTCGCAGGAGATGGTGAGCTCATTATGATTCGCTTAAAGGAAAAAATCGGTTACGGCTTGGGTGATACCGCCAGTAACATTGTTTTTCAGGTCGTCATCAATTTTATGATGATCTTCTATACCGACGTGTTCGGTATTTCTGCTGCTGCGGTCGGTACTTTGATGTTGGTGGTTCGTTTATTCGATGCGGTGACCGATCCAATCATGGGTGGTATCGCCGACCGAACCAACACCCGCTGGGGACGCTATCGCCCATACCTTCTATATACCTGTATTCCTTATGCAGTGTTAGCCGTATTGGCATTTACTACGCCGGACCTCGGTGATAGTGGCAAACTGGTTTGGGCCTATGTGACCTATGCCGTGTTGATGACCATTTACACAGCCATCAACATTCCGTACTCGGCACTTGGTGGTGTGTTAACTGAAAACGTCAAAGAGCGTACCTCGATCCAATCCTATCGCTTTGCCATGGCGATGGCTGGTGGCGCGATTGTCACTGCTTCATTTATGCCGTTGGTTGAATTCTTTGGGGGCGCAGAAAGCAACCGCGAAATTGGTTATCAATATGCCATGGGCACATTGTCGGTGTTGGCTGTGGCCTGCTTCTTGTTGTGTTTCTTCAGTACCAAAGAACGCGTATCGCCACCGGTCAATGAGCGTAAAACCAACCTGCTACAAGATCTTTGGTCTCTGCGTGGCAATGGCCCATTCATGTTGGTTGTTAGCGCGGCATTTTTCTTATTGATTCTGACGGCGATGCGCAGTGCTGCGGCACCTTATTACTTGACCTACGTGCTTGAGCGTGAGGATTTGACCAGCTTCTTCCTGACATCTGGAATGGTCGCAGCCTTAGTCGGCGCATTGGCAACGAACTTCGTCAGCCAGCGGATGTGTAAGGTCAAGTTGTTTCGCATTGGCTGTGTATTGATTTTACTGACTCATGCGGCACTGTTTTTGATTCCAGGTAAATATGCTTGGGTAGCTTACGCCGCATTTGTCGGCGCGAGTTTCTGCCAGATGATTGTGGTGCCCGTTAACTTTTCTATGGTGGCTGACACCGCCGACTACGGTTCGCTGAAAACTGGCAAGAAAATCATGGGGATGTCGTTCTCGGCTCACCTGTTGGTGATTAAGCTTGGTCTTGCGGTAGGTGGCGCACTGACAGGCTGGCTGCTGTCATACTATGGCTATGTTGCTAATCAAGCACAAACCGAAGATGCACTATTTGGCATCATGATTGTTTTCGCTGGCTCAGGCGTGATTGTTGGTGCGTTGATGTATTTAGTCATGAGTTTCTATCAGCTCACCGATGAACGCATGACCGAAGTGCATCAGCAAATGCACGAGGCAGAGCAAGCTAGTTAATAGGCCTGAGTTTTACACTTCTGCGGCAAGGACGCGGCAGAAGTGTCTGTCGCTGAGCTTAGTCGATCAAACCGAGTTGCTGTCTGAGTTGGTCCATGACTTTCATGGTTCGCAAAGTGGTTTGATGTGGTATTTGCGGCGACTCAAGTAATCCCTGACGAATACAGCGCTCTGCTTCCATGGTTTGATATTCAAAACCACTGGCGGCAAATGGTTGGTCGAAATGATCAACTTGTTGTTCTCCCACCACTACTGATGCCTGCGTGGTATCCCAAAACATCTGCTCAACTTTGATGTGGCCCTTGCTACCATAAATGGTCAGGTGGTTTTCGGTTTTGCTGACGAAATTGCACACAAACTGGCCGTATTGTTGATCGCCAAAGTCGAGGTTGACTGCCATCAGCTCGTCGACACCTGTGTTACCTACAAGACCTGTGGCCTGCGCATTTTCCGGCCCACGACCAAACACCCAGTCGCTCATCGACAAGTTATAAACGCCCATATCGAGGAGCACGCCACCGGCTAAATCTGGATTCAACAGGCGGTCATTTGGATCGCGATCGATGCAAAAGCCAAAATTGCTTTGTACCAAGCGGACATCTCCGATTAGCTCGGCATTAAGCCATTTTCTCACTTGCTGATAGACAGGTAGCATTCGTGTCCACAATGCTTCCATCAAGAAAGTATTGTTACGTTGGGCCAGCTCAATCAGTGTTTCGGTCTGGGCTGCAGAGACCGTGAGAGGCTTTTCACAAAGCACAGGTTTACCTGCCTCCAAACAAGCCTTGGCAGTATCGAAGTGAAAGTTATGTGGCGTAGCAATGTAAATACCATCGATTTCATCATCGGCCAGTAATTCGGCGTAGTTGTCATAGTAGCGAGGCGCTTGATATTGCTCGGCAAATTCGCTTGCCCGCTGCACATTGCGACTAGCGACAGCCTGCAACACACCACAGCCTTGATGTTGCAATCCTTGGGCGAATCGATGGGCGATGCGGCCCGGGCCGATTAAGCCCCAGCGAAATGGTGTGGTCATGCGATTAATTCCTTGTGCGTTGAAATCGATTTATAGCATGACATGTCCGACCGCAAAGCGGTAGACGATGCTATGTTGGTATGGCGAGTGCGGGTCGACTCGAGTTATTGGGAAGTTAGGTTGATTGGGAGCGTCGGGGAATTGCTGTGCTTCCAAGCAGATCCCTTGGTGAGCCTGGAATGGCGCACTAAGATACTGACCGCTGTAAAACTGCAATCCGGGTTGAGTGGTTGCGACAACGAGCGACAAGTCGGTATCTGGCGCATAGAGCACTGCAACGTCCTGCAACGCTGAATGCTTGTTTTTGTGTATTTCGAAATTATGATCGAAGCCTTCGAATTGAGCTAACTGTGGGTGGTGACTGCTGAGTTGTTTAGCAATTTCTGTCGATGTCGAAAAATCGAATGGCGTGTCGTCAACCTTCAACAGGGCGCCGGTTGGGATGCCAGTATCTGCTACTTCAACAAATCGTTGGGCTCGCAGTTGCAACCAGTGTTGGCGTGTATCTTGGTGCTTAGCAAGATTGAAGTAGCAATGATTGGTTAGGTTCACCACAGTGGGCTTATCAGCACTAGCCCAGTATTTAATATGTACTTCGCTATCGACTAATGAAATGGTTTGCAAGACATCTAGATTGCCAGGAAATCCGGCTTCGCCATCGGCCGAGTGATACGCCAACGTTAGCTCGGTGTCATGTTGCCGAATGATTCGCCACTGTTGATTGTGAAAGCCATTGATACCGCCATGAAGTAGGTTTGCACCCTCATTGGCTTCGAGCTGGTAACTCTGGCCATCAAGCTCGAACATAGCGCCAGCGATGCGATTGGCATAGCGCCCTGCAGTGCAACCGAGGTAGCTGGTATCGGCTTGATAATCAGTAAGGTTGTCATAGCCGACGACCGTTTGTTGCCAGTCACCTTCGCCGCGATTGACTTGGATGCCGTGAATGCGGGCGCCTAACGGCAATACCATGACGCGCAAATGTTCGTTGGCCAGTAGCACGGATTGCATTGCCATAGACGCCTTGACGATTACCTATTTGGCAGAGTGTAGTTGTTGTTTGAGCGCCTCTCCGCCATGTAACCACATGGGCTCAGCCATCGTTTGTTGCCAGTTTTTCATGATCTCAGGGTTTGCTTCGATGCGAGAATCTCCCCAGAAACCTGAATTATATGGCGTGCCCCACATTGGCTGTGAATCCCAGTGCGTGTTGATGTAAGCAACACCACGAATGACATCATTATTGCTGCGGACGTAATCAAAAAACGGTTCGAACCACTGTTGCCATATTTGTGCCGCAGTAATGGCCTGACGATTCTCACCTGCAGGACCATCAACAACTGGACCGATATTGGCTGTGTATAGATCGCCAATGTGATAGCCCTGCGGTGATGCTTCGGCAATCAAAACCGGTTTGTTCCGCTCGCGGGCAAACACAAGTACCTCATCCGCTAAGCTAATTTGGGTTGATGGGATGTCTTTGTTGCCGCCTTGCTGATCGGGGCGCAGGAACCAAGACAAGCCCATCCAGTCAACATAGTCATCGCCTGGATACCAGTTGCGAATATCTTCGATGCCGCCGTCAATCGTGTCGTCTGCTGGCGATGATGAAGCTTGCCATGTCATCACTGCATTATCGGCGCCTTCTGCTCTTACCATATCGGCAATGTAGCGATATGCCGCGATGTACTTTTTGGTGTCGTGGTACCCCTGATTCCAAGCGCCGTCAAACTCATAGCCGATGCGCAAGAACACAGGTTGTGGGTGCATTTTGATCAGGGTTGCCAGCTTCTTGATGCTGGCATCAAATTTACCTTCGACCAACATGGATAAGCCATTGGCTTGCTCCGCTTCGGTCATCGAAAGGCCAATTGCCAACGCTGAATTAGGGAACATTTTAATGGTTGTCAGCGCGTTGGAAGGACCGCCGCCCCAATCAGCTTCGCGCTTGTCTTCTTTGAGGTCGTTGTCAAAGCCAATGCCGCCAAAAGTTTGCTTGTCATCATTTAGTTTGTAGATTCCTAAATAGGTGGTGACTCCGCCTGGGGTGGGGCAGCAATTACTCTGCTGGTAGCCACGTAATGCACTTAGCTCCTGACCGATGATCATCAGGGTTTTACCATCTTTCGGCGTATATTTGCCGTCGATGACAGGAGTTGCCATTGTTGAAAGCGATAGCAAGCCAGATGTAGTGGCTAGCAGAATGGTTTTTAAAAACTTCATTATTCGACACCAAGTAACCTAATTTCAGCGAAATGTTACCGTTATCATTTGAGCTGTCAATGGCTGTTCAACGAGAGTGAGAGCCAGCTAACAAGCCTTTAGCCGATTATTCTACGAGATTCTGACTATTCGCATAGAACCTATTACTCTGTTCTATTGACCATTTAGATTGGTATGGATCTTGTTTATCTCCGCTTGTGGTGATTTTTTGACACCTCAACAATCGGAGAAAATTATGATTTCAAGTGAGCTGATTGATAACACCGCCAGCACCGAGTGTACTGAAGCTGTGTTGGACATACTTGGCATGGACAACCCAGAATCAGGTCAGGTGTCGTACATGGTGTTTGAAACCAAATTCGACAACAAGCAACTTTATTGCTGCTGGTCTGGCGGTAATGTTGTCGACAATAAAGTGGAACTTACTCCTGTTGGAGTTGGAGCGCTGGATGCTCTGAGCCGCATCGATGCCGATACCCGAGAAGGTATTGAGATGTTTGTGTTGAGTTCAAATAGCCGCGAAGCCTTGATCGATGAGATTAAGTTAGCGTTGGCGAAAGTCGCAGATCGCAGCCGAGTCTGTTTTGTTGGTGATGTGTCCGGTAAGTTGCGCGAGTGGCTACCAGACGCCTTTAATGTGACGAACTGGCAGCACTAACAGCCCCTAACTCAGTTAGATGGCTTTAAAGCGCGCCAGCAGTTGGTGGATTGCTTGCAACTTGATTAATAGTTGGTTGAGGTGATCTTGCCACTGCTGGGCCGGTTGCTCAGGTAACTGAGTTAACTTATCTAAGTCCGCAGCCGCTTCAGCCAAATAGTCGCTGAACGTTTTTGCTTGCACATCAAACGGTGAGTCAGTGCCAAACAATGCGCTGAATTTACCCATTCCCTGAGTCCGAAACTGGCTCAACTTTTGGTCGGCATCGACACACTTCCGGTACAGAGCTTTTAACTCCTCCTGCAAACGAGCAATCACTTGTTGTTGGTTGGTTGAGGTCATTGGGTGCTCCTAATATCGAGAGGGGTTTTACTCGGTTGGCCGGCAATTTCACGAACAAGAGTGGGGACCAAGAAGCCGGGTAATCGTGTTAATAGTTGCTGCATTAACTGTTTGGCTTGGGTATCGGCGACATCAAAATGGGCGGTATTGGCGACAGGATCAAATGCATGCAGGTAGTAAGGTTGAATACCTGCCTGAAACAAGGCTTCGCTCAATTCAGTTAATGTATCGACATTGTCATTGATCCCAGCCAGCAGCACGGCCTGATTGAGTAGCCAAATACCTGCCTGTTGGTATGGCCCTAAGGCATCGGTTAAACGCTGGTCGATTTCATTGGCATGATTGATGTGCAGAACGATCACCGGCTTTAACCGTGAATTGCTGAGTCGAGCGAGCAATTCCGTTGTCAGTCTTTCTGGGATCATCACCGGCAACCGGCTGTGAATGCGCAATCGTGTCACGTGAGGTATGCGCTCAATTCTGCCAATCAACTCACTGAGCTGCTGATCATTGGCCATCAGTGGATCGCCACCGCTAAAAATCACTTCTTTGATCTCTGGCCGCTGAGCGATGTAGTCCAAAGCGTCTTGCCAGTGGTGTTCGGTTGGTTTGTTGTCGCCGTAAGGAAAGTGACGACGGAAACAATAGCGACAGTTAACAGCACAACCGCCACGGACCAGCAGCAATACACGGTTGTGGTATTTGTGAATTAAGCCAGGAACTGCGGCATCGTGCTCTTGCAGCGGGTCGGTGAGGTAGCCATCAACCTGGTGAAATTCGGCATCGGCAGGCCAGATCTGCTTGAACAAAGGGTCATTGCCATCGCCAATGGCCATTTTATCAACAAATGCTTGCGGTACTCGCAGTGGGAACAGTCGTCTAGCGGCTCCGCTGCCGACCTCAGATTCGGTCAAACTTAGCCGTTGGAGCAATTCTTCAGGACTGCTGATCGCGTGTTTTAATTGCCATTGCCACGGTGGTTGATTGGCGATGTCTGAGGCTTGGGTCAATTTCATGACGCGAACCTTAAAACTGATGTGGGACTAATGCAAGCCAATAGCTGCCAGGCGGCGAGATTTCTTGTATGATTGGCGCGTTTTCGTTTTGAACCTGATTTGAGGTATCCATGGCTACGTTTAGCACCAATGAGTTTCGCTCTGGCATGAAGTTAATGTTAGATGGCGAACCTTGCTCCATCATCGAGAATGAATTTGTCAAACCTGGAAAGGGTCAGGCGTTTAACCGCGTTAAGATTCGTAAGCTTATTTCCGGCAAGGTGCTGGAAAAAACCTTTAAGTCAGGTGAAACCGTGGAAGCGGCCGATGTGATGGATGTGGAGCTAGCGTACCTCTACAATGACGGTGAGTTCTGGCACTTTATGAACAATGACACCTTCGAGCAATTGGCTGCCGATGAGAAAGCAATTGGCGACAATGAAAAGTGGTTGGTTGAGCAAGATGTTTGCACGTTAACCTTGTGGAACGGCTCGCCGATCTCGGTGACACCACCAAATTTTGTCGAGCTAGAAGTGACTGAAACCGATCCTGGCTTGAAAGGCGATACCGCCGGTACAGGTGGTAAACCTGCTACATTGAGCACTGGCGCTGTTGTTCGAGTGCCTTTGTTCATCCAAATTGGTGAAGTGATCAAAGTTGACACCCGCAGCGCAGAGTACGTTTCTCGGGTTAAATAATTACCAGCTCGTATCGAACCAGCGCTCTGAGCCAGAGCGCTGTGCCGGCCATTGAAGGAAACAGCATGTCGAGATTTGTTCAGTTCGTCGCTACCTTGTTTTTCATTGTTAGTTTTCAGCTGTCTGCTGCTGATCTGTCAAAAAATCAAGTGGGCCAATGGCTGGCGAGTTATCAAGCAATCCAACAATGGTCTGCAAACCACCAAGATGAACTGCTTGCGCTGGATGCCCAAACGTTTTTTTCTGGTAGCAATCAAGATGTCACCAATACAGCGCTATATCAGAGCATGTTGGCGGTACTAGCCAAGTATGGTTTTGATTCGGCGCCGCAATGGTCGCAAGTGGGCGAGCAAATTATGCTGGCTTACGGGGCGATACAACAGGCATCGGTCAAAGAGGATTTCAGCAAAGAGATTGCTGACATAAAAAACGATCCCAATATGACCGCCGAACAAAAAGAAGCCATGCTTCAACTTTTACAAACCACCCAACAACTGGCCGAACGTTTTGCAACAGTGAGCGAGGCTGACAAACTTGCCGTCGCTGACTATGTTGAACAAATCACAGCACTAGCGGGTCGATAGCTCACCATCAACTATCTGCCTTTGGTTATACCAGCCAAGCTAGTGCCAACCGTTAACGGATTGCGAGGCAGGCCATGATCGAGACGCCCGAGTGGGTTAAACACGCCGTTTTTTATCAGATATTTCCCGACCGCTTTGCTCGCTTTGGCGGCGACCACTTACCCGCTGGAATCAAACTAAAACCTTGGGGTTCTTGTCCTGGCGAACAGGGTTATCAAGGTGGCGATCTGTATGGCATTTGTGACCGCCTAGACTACCTCGTGGAACTGGGCGTTAATGCTATTTATCTGAACCCCATTTTCAGTTCAGCGAGCAATCATCGCTACCATACCTATGACTACTTTGAGGTCGACCCTTTGCTCGGTGGCAATAAAGCATTGCGAGCACTTCTCGACCAAGCCCATGTGCGTGGCATAAAAGTGGTGCTCGATGGTGTCTTTAATCATGCCAGTCGGGGCTTTTGGGCATTTCATCACATCTTGGAAAACGGCCAAGATTCGCCGTACTTAGATTGGTTTTTGATCGATGACTGGCCGTTGCGGCCCTATCATGCGGATGAGTCGAATCCACCCAACTACCAATCATGGTGGGGACTTCCGGCATTGCCTAAGTTCAATATTCAGAATCCTGGGGTTCGCAAGTACATATATGATGTTGCTGAATATTGGCTCAAGTTTGGTATCGACGGCTGGCGTCTGGATGTGCCCGGCGAAATTGACGATGATGAGTTTTGGCGCGAGTTTCGCCGACGGGTCAAAGCGATCAACCCAAACGCTTATATTTGCGGAGAAATTTGGCAACGTGCCACCCACTGGCTGCAAGGTGACATGTTCGATGCCACGATGAACTATGAATTTTGTAGTTTAACCCTGAGTTATTTTGGCTATCAGGCCCTGCGAGACGATTACCACAAGAACAATTTGCCGTTGCAATCAATTGATACCAATAGCTTTATGGCAGCAATAGAAGACATGGTTGCGGCGCAAGACTGGCAGGTCACTCAGGTTCAATTCAATTTGCTGGGTAGTCACGACATGGCACGGCCGCTGTGGATATTGCGCGAAGACCGTTACGCCCTGCAACAAGCTTTCTTGTTTCAGATGACCATGCCTGGCGCACCTTGTATTTACTATGGTGATGAAATTGCGATGACGGGCGAGGATGATCCATACTGCCGCGGCGCTTACCCTTGGCACCAACCTGAGCTCGTCGATCAAGCAATGCTTGATTTTGTCCGCTCAGTGGTACAGCTGCGCCATAAATATCAACCGCTTCGAACGGGCCGTTTAAGCTTCGATCGTGATCTGCCCGAAGATGTGCTCGGCTTTCGCCGAGAGTTGCCCGAACAGCAAGTACAAGTACTGATCAACCGAGGCAAGGTGCCGCAAGCTGTGAAGATTGATGGCGATCTCAATTGGCACTTGGTTCTCGGGCGAAAAGGACAAGTGCAAAGCCATGGCCGGTATTTACAAGTGATGTTGCCACCTCGGCGTTATGCGGTGCTGAGTCGCTCGACTGCTCCGGTCGCCATGGTAGCTGGAATCTAAACCTTAGTAATCAACGATGAACACACTATTACCACCAAACTGGCGCCCGACTGCCAGTCGCGAGGCGCTGATCGCGCGGGCAAATATGTTAACCACCATCCGTCAGTTCTTCGCTGAACGAGAGGTGTTGGAAGTCGATACCCCGGCCATGTCGCAGGCATCGGTGACCGATATTCATTTGCAACCGTTTGTCACTCATTTGGTGGCACCGGGACAGACGCCAGAGTTGCCTCTGTTTTTGTCGACTTCCCCCGAATTCCATATGAAACGTTTGTTGTGTGCCGACGTGGGGGCTATCTATCAGCTCAGCAAAGCGTTTCGCAACGAGGAACTAGGCCGCTTCCATAACTCCGAATTTACTATGTTGGAGTGGTATCGCCCTGATTTTGATCATCGCGATTTGATGGCCGAAATTAGTCAATTGATGCAACTCGTTTTGGCATGTGATGGTTGCGACAGCATGAGCTATCAGCAGGCGTTTATTGATTACTTAGGTATCGACCCGCTGACCGCCAGCGTTGCTGAGTTGCAGCAGGTTGCACCTGCCAGTTGTCAGGAGTTAGCGGCTCGCGAAACAAACAAAGACACGCTGTTGCAATTGCTATTCAGCATCGTCATTGAGCCACAAATTGGCCAGCTTCGACCGATCTTTGTGTTTGGTTTTCCGGCTTCTCAGGCAGCTTTGGCGCAATTAAATGATGACGATCCGAGAATCGCAGATCGCTTTGAGTTGTATTTCAAAGGTATTGAGTTAGCCAATGGTTTCCGAGAACTGCAAGATGGCTCAGAGCAGCGACGTCGGTTTGAGCAAGACTGTGCCTGGCGAGCAGCTCAGGGATTGCCAATACCGCCAATAGATGACCGCTTTCTGGCGGCTTTGGATGCTGGACTGCCGGCATGTGCCGGTGTTGCTTTGGGTATTGACCGACTACTAATGCTGAAACTAGGTGTAAGCGATATTTCCGAGGTCATCGCTTTCCCGGTTGATCGTGCCTGACGGGCTAGCCTTTGCTGCGCAAATTGATGGTTGGTGTGAAGCTGGCATTGCCTAAGTGGTCAACCGTGCACAATGCTTCGCCGCGGCACAGTACTGCTAGCGGGCCACGCTGGGTCATGCGGACAAACCAGATATCCCAACCAAGTTTATGCATGGCCTCAAAGCTAACTTCTTGGGCTTTGGTTAAGCGCACCTCGGCATGACTCCCCCGGCGCTCTACATCCACTTGTGTTGCTGTATCCATCTAATTACCCTCTGACTTTTCTCGGCCAACGTTAACAAATGGATGTGAAGGTTTTACGACAGCATAAATTGGCTATTTTTCCTACGACTTTTGTCAGAATATGAAGTTGTCCATGTTTCGTAACATTTGCCTTACAAAATGTAGGGGCGCTATAGTCTTTGGCAAGAACTTGACTACATTTAAAAGGCCGACGTACTTCAGGTTTGCATGGATGGAGAATTTGTCATGGAGCTGACAAGAAATATGGGTGACACCATGATTACATTGTTTGAATGTTGGAATGGCGGAGTTGTTGAGTGGGACGGTCTTTCTTCTCCCCAAATAAGCTTTTCTTTTTCAGTGACCGATGGCGATGTGCTCGCCTTTTTCTTGCTTTGTGGGCGGATTGCCCAATTACACACCAAAACCGATTGGCAGCTGCGATTTGGGGTGACGCCGGTGAGTATTCCGGCTTTACCGCAACGGGAAGTTTGCTCACTGTTGGAATCGATGCGACAGAATTTAGGTTATATGCCGTTGTTGCAAAATGATGTCACCAAAGACATCAATGCCGAAGAAACTCTGTTGCGGCGGTTGCAGTGGGTTGAAGTTGCGACCGGTCGTATCGATACCTACACGCCATTTGTTGGGTTGCGAAAAGGTAAGCACACCTACATGCGGCGACTGCCTCAGCGAGTGTTGACTGGTAGCCAAACCGAAGTTTGGTTCACTGGCGGGCAACTGCAAGGTGGCATTGACCATTCGTTAATAAAAATTCTGGGCTTACATCGCGACCCTGCGCTGCGCAATTCCAGCGTGCAGTTGCAAGAAGCATGGAATCAACTGGGCCACGCCAGCAACTTGTAGCTTCAACAATATAGATAAAAAAGCCACCAGATAGCGGCTGTCTCTTGATCACATCTTAGAGTTCAAGAGACTTGGCTAGCTCGTACCCTTCAAGGATGGCTTGTAATTTGAGCCATCCTTGCCACAGCACTTTAACTGAAGC